>NZ_JBQFTH010000011.1:0-213898 GCF_056538565.1 Ruegeria sp. BG11
GGATACTGAACAGGCATCTCCCAGCCCGCAAAATCAACCATCTTTCCACCCAACTCAACATGAAGAGAGTAAAGTGGAGTGCGATTCGGTGCGTCGGTCATGGCAGATACCTTTTCGTATCGATTGGTCGGAACGCATACCCGTAAGTTTGCCCCAAGCTGGATCTAATGCAACGATTCAGCCTTGGTGTTTCGGCCCAGAACCGCAGCCAGAGCGGGCATGTATACGAACGCATGCATCGGCAATGTTCCTATAGGAAACTTTTTTCCGTTAGGCAACAGACGATATTCCCAGTGCTGTTAACTGGCACGTTTTCGAAGCCGCGTGTTCAACTCGGAGTTTGGCTATGGCCATGCAGACAATCGAGAATTTGCGTATTCGCTACAATTCACAACGGTTTTGGCTGCAGCCTTTGAACGGCGTGATCCAGCACATGAAGCCCGGCGATCAGGTCACTTTCGGCGGTATCCTCGGCAAAATCGTGACTGATTCCATTGATAGACGGCACAAACAGCATGGCAACCGGCATCAGGCGCGAGACGTTGGTGGCGTCATGAAGCGCCCCCGAGGGCATCCTGCGCCATTTGCCGGGCGCAACCTGTTCGGCCCCATGCTCCAAAGCTGCGCGCAGCGAGAGGTCCATGGCCACCGGCTCCAGCCCTAGCATCGGGCCGTAGCTCAGGCTCATGCCCATCTCTGCGGCGATCTCGGCGGCTGTAGCGCGAATGATCTCCTCCATCCTTGCCAGACGGTCGGCATCCCCGTCACGCCATTGCATCGAAAACCGCACTCGGCCCGGTACAATGGACGAGGCGTTGGGGTGCAGATCTACATGCCCAATGGTCCAGACGGTTTGCGGCGTAACCACGTTTCTGAACCGGTCGTTCAGACGGGTGTTGAACGCAGACAGAGCCTGAAACGCGTCGCGACGCAGATGCATCGGCGTGGTTCCGGCGTGGTTCTGCTGACCGTCGAACTGAACAACCATATCGCGTATGCCGACGATGTCGGTGACAACGCCGATTTGCTCTTTCTGGGTATCAAGCATCGGGCCTTGCTCGATATGCATCTCGATGAAGCCTGTGAAACGGGTAGGATCGACAAAGCCCTCGGCCAGATCGCCCATCGCACCCCGAGCCGTGGCGAAGGGTATACCCGCATGGTCGGTCAGCTTGTCCGCCTGATCCAAAGGCAGCCCGCCCGACCAGATGGCCGAGCCTGTTGTGACGCCAAACCGGCCCTCTTCATCTTGAAAGCTGACAACCGAGACAGGCTGATCGCTGCTGCGCGCAATCTCAAGCGCAGCGATTACGCCCAAAGCACCGTCGAGCCAGCCGCCCTCGGGCTGGCTGTCGCTATGTGACCCCATCAGCAAGGACGGCCCTTCGGCCAAACCAAACAGGTTCCCGACCGGATCAAATTGCGGGGTCAGGCCCGCATCTGCCATCCGGCTTGCCAGCCATGTCCGGGCGGCAATGTCGGCCTCGGAAAAGGCTGGGCGGATGACGCCTTTGCCCACGCCCGAGGCTCCGAATTCGCGCAGCTTGTGCAGATCGGCCAAAAAGCGGTTTTCGTTGATTGCCATGAACTCCCCCCAAACGTCTTGCGCGGCCAACCATAGCGCCCGGCTGGCAACCTGCAATCACCCTTCGATTTTTGCCGAACCCCTCTGGCCCCGGCCCGGAACCTGCCCTAAGACTTGCCAGCAAGAGGGACCGCCATGTCACATATCACACTGGTTCGTCACGGTCAGGCCAACACGGCAGCGCGGGACGAGGTAAACTATGACAAGCTCAGCGATCTGGGCCACCAGCAGGCGCGCTGGCTGGGCGCGCATCTGCGCGACACGCGGGCACATTATCCGCGCGTCTATTGCGGCACGCTGACCCGGCATGTTGAAACGGCCTCCAGCATGGGGCTGCCTGAGCCGGTTCGCGATGCACGCCTGAATGAGATCGAGTATTTCACCCTGGCGCAGCTGTTTCATGAACAGCACGGTGTGGCGATCCCGACAGATCGCGAAGGGTTTGTTGATCACCTGCCCCGCACATTCGCTGCCTGGGCAGATGGCGACATTCAGGACGCACCCGAAAGTTTCGAGCAGTTCGAAACGCGCGTCAGTGACGCCCTGCATGAGATCGGAACCGAGGGTGGGCCGGCCATTGTTGTAACTTCGGGCGGGTTGATCTCGATGGTTGTGCGGCAGGCGATGGGTCTGGATATCCCGTCGATGGCGCGGGTGGCGCTTGCCATCATGAACACTTCGATGCACCGCCTCCACCCGATTGGAGCGCAGCTCAGCCCGGTTCTGTTCAACGCGACCCCGCATCTGGAAGCGCCAGACCGTCAGTTCGCCCAGACCCATCTGTAAGGAGGTCTCGATGCAGCTTTACTACGCTCCCCGCACCATCTCGGTCGCTGTCGCCATAGCGCTGGAGGAGGCCGGTCTGGACTATGAGGCGATCCGGTTGGACTTTGCCAATGGCGAACAGACCAAACCCGCCTACAAGCAGATCAACCCAAAGGGCCGGGTTCCGGCGCTGGCGGTGGATGGCGGTATCCTGACCGAAACCGGCGCGTTGCTCGACTATATCGCAACCATCGCGCCGCAAGCCGGATTGGTCCCCGAAGACCCGGTCATGGCCGCGCGGATGCGCGAGGTGATGTACTACCTCGCCTCGACCATGCATGTGAACCATGCCCACAAGATGCGCGGGCACCGCTGGGCCGACAAGAAATCCAGCTGGAAAGACATGAAGGATAAGGTCGCGCAGACCATGACCGCGTCCTGCAAATACATCTCGTCGAACGGGCTGCGCGGGCCGTTTGTACTGGGTGAGACCTTCTCGCTTGCCGATGCCTACCTCTATGTGGTGTGCAGTTGGCTGGAGGGCGACGGCGTAGATGTCTCGGCCTTCCCCAAAATCCTCGCATTCCGCGAAGCGATGGAGGCACGCCCTTCCGTTCAAGCGGTCCGTGCCGCCGGAATGCTCTGACAAAAGGAATGACAATGACACATCTCTGGGTCCGGGCAGAACAGCGCCCGAACGAGGATCGGGTCGGGCTGACCCCCGAAGGCGCCGCCGAACTGATCGCGGCAGGCGTTCGTGTGACGGTCGAGGAAAGCTCTGCCCGTGCCATCCCGCTGGACGGCTACAAGGAAGCAGGCTGCGAAATCGCGGCTGAAAACAGCTGGCCCGAGGCCCCGCAGGACGCGATCATCTTCGGCCTGAAAGAGCTGCCCGAAGACGGCACCCCCCTGCCGCATCGCCACATCATGTTCGGCCATGCCTACAAGGGCCAACATTCGGGTCGGGCACTGCTGGAGCGGTTCAAGGCCGGGGGCGGCACCCTCTATGATCTGGAATATCTGGTCGACGAAGACGGCCGACGCGTCGCTGCCTTTGGCTATTGGGCTGGATATGCGGGCGCGGCGGTCACGCTGAAAACATGGGCCGCGCAGCAACGCGGACAGGAATGCCCGCCCGTAGGCGTCTATGCCAACAAAGATGCGCTCAACGCCGAATTGCTGGCCGAGTTGGACGCCACCGGCGCCGACCGCCCCCGTGCCATCGTTATCGGCGCGTTAGGCCGAGTGGGTACGGGTGCCGCAGATATGTGCGAGGCGATGGGTGTCCCCGTCACCAAATGGGACATGGCGGAAACCGCAAGCGGAGGGCCCTTCCCGGACATCCTGGATCATGACCTGTTCCTGAACTGCATCTTCGCGCGCCCCGGCACGCCGGTCTTTGTCCCGCGTGACGCTCTGACCGCACCGCGCAAGCTGACCGCCATCGGCGACGTGGCCTGTGACCCGGACAGCGACTATAACCCGGTCCCGGTCTATGACCGCGCCACCACGTGGGAGGCCCCCGCCCTGCGCGTTGCGACCGACCCGGTGATGGACGTGATGGCCATCGACAACCTGCCCTCAATGCTGCCGGTCGAAAGCTCACAAGACTACGCGGCGCAACTGCTGCCGTCCCTGCTGACGCTCACCGATCTGGACAGCGGCGTCTGGGGTCGGGCAGAAGCAACCTACAAAACTCATATCGAAGGACTCTGAGCGATGACGATTCACTGGTGTGGCACCGGCCTGTCGGCCATCCCCGGCCTGCGCCGCCTGATCGAAGGCGGGCACAAGGTTACCGTCTGGAACCGAACCATCGAAAAGGCCAAGGCCGAGGTCGGTGACCTGACCGACGACATCCGTGCCTTCGACATCGACGCTCTGGGCGCGGTGCTGGAGAAAGGTGATGTGATCGTCTCGATGCTGCCGGGCGACTGGCACGTGCCGCTGGCGGAACTGGCGATCTCCAAGGAAGCGAACTTTGTCTCGTCCTCCTACATTGCCCCCGAAATGCGTGCGTTGGACGACAAGGCACGCGAGGCTGGTGTGGCTTTGGTCAATGAGGTCGGGCTGGACCCGGGCATCGACCACCTGATGGCGCATGCTTTGGTGGCCGACTACCGCGCCTCGGAGGCGTTCGACGCGCAGAACCACCTGAGCTTCATCTCGTATTGCGGCGGCATCCCCAAGAACCCGAACCCGTTCCGCTACAAGTTCAGCTGGTCGCCCTTGGGCGTCCTAAAGGCGCTTCGCTCACCGTCAAAATCGATCCGCGACTATGCCCCGCTGAACGTCGCCCGCCCCTGGGACGCGATCAGCAGCTATATCGCGCCGCTGCCAACCCCCGAGAGCTTTGAGGTCTACCCAAATCGCGACTCGCTGCCCTTCATGGCCGAATACCAATTCGAGGATCACTGGCCGGTCAAAGAATTCGTCCGCGGCACATTGCGCCTGAACGGTTGGACCGACGCCTGGACCGACGTGTTCACCGAAATCGAAGCCCTCTCTGGCCCCGAAGGTGACGCACGTCTGAAAGAGATGTCGGACCAGTTCTGGGCCGAAAACGCTTATGACGAAGGCGAGCCTGACCGCGTGGTGCTGTGCGTCGGCCTGAAGGCCGAGAAAGATGGCATTGAGGTTTGGCACAAAACCTACGTCATGGATGCCTGGGGCGATGAACGCGGCACCGCGATGGCGCGTCTGGTGTCGATCCCGGTTTCGCTGGCGGTTGAAGCCGTACTGAACCGCGCCATCCCTGCTGGCGTTCACGCAGCGCCCAGCGACCCGAAACTGGTGCATGGCTGGATGGGTGAAATCGACGCGCTCGCGCAGCATCTGCAAATCGTGGATCACCTGAGTTAACCAGCCGGCAAAAAGAAAAAGGCCATCCCAGCATGTCTGGAATGGCCTTCAATCTCGTATTATTTCCATTTCGAAGCCTGGCTTTCCTTACGACGCCCGAGCGTCAGATATATCGATTGATCGTGTCCTCGATATCGCTGCGGTTTATGCCCAACTCGGCCAACTGATTGTCGCTCAAGCCATCCAGATACTGCGCGGCACGCACAATTTCCGGACTTATGGCCTTGATACGCATGGCGCGATCAAACAACAGCAGAGCTGTAGCAGATGGCGTTGGCTGATATACGGGCGGGATGACATCAAACATATTCGTTACCTCACTCATTAAAAAAACGGCGTTTGCGAACGGTCGCGGGCCCTGTTTCAATGTCGAAGCGGGGCGCCGTTGAAAACGCTCTCATAGGCGCGCTGTTTGATCTCGCTCCGATCAATCCCGATATCCGCGAGTTGGTGATCCGAAAGTCTTTCCAGATTGCGCACCGTGTTCGAGAAAATGCGTCTCCGAAAAAACTCGACCTTTGCGTCCGCGTAGTTCGAGAACAAACCGCCAAAGAGGCCAGTCCGGGCTTCTGCAGTATGTGTATGTGCCATTTCTTTTCCTCCTAAATTTGATTTTCAGTGCAGTACTGACATCAAATAAAGGGACGCTGCGTTAACCAAAAAGCAGCGTTCCATTAAAGTTTCTTTAGGAAGATGGAGCGCGATGGCGCGCGCTATCCGGAACCTTCGGCTACATCAGATCGTTCTCGATATCCTCAGCCGATATGCCCAAGGCATCCAACCCGTTCTCGAGATGGTCCGACAGATGCGGTGTGCCGATCAGATAGTCTGCACATGGGGTTGAAGCCTCAGACTTGGCGGTGGCAATGGCCTCGGCAAGATCCTCGGCAAAAAAGCTTTCGCGCCCGACCCACATGATGGCGACCAGTTCGGCTTGCTCATCCTCGCTCATCCGGTCGACAAAGGCGCGTAACTCACCTTCGGCCCGTCCCAGCTCACGCCCCATCATAGCAACCTGAGCCACTTTCCTTGCCGAAATTTCCAACATACCTTCAGCTCCTTTTGTTCGCGGTTTCGACACATCAGACCCCGACACGCGCGTTGAGTCTTTGATCTTACGCAAACAGAGGGGCAACTATCGCCGAACCCGCGACACAGGCTGATCCGGAACAGGAGCGGTGCGGAACGGACGAAAGCGGGCTTTTTTGATCCACAGCTTGATTGCCTGCCACACGATCAGCGCGAAGGTGCGCCGTGCACCAAACGGACGGCGCAGCAAAGACCACAAAATAGCGCGGTTGGTCAGCGGCTGGCGCGGACCCGTCAGCGTGGCGATCAGCCCGCCTCCTTCACGCCCATAGTCGATCCAAACCCCAACACGGTCGGGGCGATAGTCGAAGCGGAACGTGTAGTTCCCTTCAATCTTCTGGAAGGGCGACACATGCATCAGCTTGTCCGCCACCACCCGGTCCGAGGGGTCGATGGCCGCAAAACCCGTCTTGTGGCAGACATAGCTGTGGCGTGTCCCGTAAGTGTTCGTGACCTCGGCAACCACAGCGTAAAGCTGCCCATCCCGATCGAAACAGAACCAGAAACTGACCGGGTTGAAAACATGGCCCAAAACTCTCGGCTGAGTCAGTAGCATGATCTGCGCAGGCTGGGGCACCTCCAGTTCCTCAAACCGGGCGCGCAGCCATGGGGCTCCGATCCCTTGCCCAGGTTCACCACCGTGATCTGAGCTGCGCCAATTGGTGATGTTCACGCGGTCGACCGAAAAAAGCAGCGGCGTGGACAGATCGGCCTCGGGGTCCAGCACGATGTAATCGACCGAATAGCGAAAGGCGTTTTCAATCGCCCCTTTGCGACCGTGATAGGTGTAACCTGCTATGTGGTCGATATTTTTCATTCCGCCGCGCGTCCTGCTTTGCCCGTAAATTGTTCGACTTGCGCCCTTTTCAGAAAAGAGACGTCATTTGAAATACGGAATCCACCCCGGTTTGGACTTTTTTTGTCGCATGAAAGTGATCCGCCTTGGTGCCCCCCGCGTAATCCGGTTATGTTTACCGAGATCAATACCGTGACCTTGGACGAACCTGCGGCTGAACAGGCCGCCCCTCAGCCTTGGCGCGCAAAGAAACGCATCAAGGGTAGACAGGTGAACGGAACGAACGGCAGTTGCGACACCAGGACCGAGTGGGTGGACCATGTCAGGCGCATTCGAGACGCGCAGGACCAGGCGGCATTTGCCGAACTGTTCCAGCATTTCGCGCCGCGTATCAAAGCGTTCCTGATGAAGTCAGGATCCGACGCCGCGCTGGCCGAAGAATGCGCGCAAGAGGTGATGGCGACCTTGTGGCACAAGGCCCATCTGTTCGATCCGTCGCGGGCCACGGTGGCCACTTGGGTGTTCACCATCGCTCGGAACAAGCGCATTGACGTCCTGCGCAAGCAACGTCGCCCTGAACCCGAGGAACTGGGATGGGGCCCCGAGGCTGAGCCGGATCAGGACGATGTCCTTGCGCTGCAACAGGAAACCGCGCAGCTGCGCACCGCCATGCTGGCGTTGCCCGAAGCGCAGAGAGAACTGATCGAGAAGGCGTATTTCGGTGATTTGAGTCACCGAGAGATTGCGTCTCAGACTGGGTTGCCCCTGGGAACGATCAAATCACGTATAAGGTTGGCGCTGGACCGCTTGCGCCACGCGATGAACTGAGATGAGCAAGATGAGCCAGTCGATTAAACATCACCTGACAGATGAGCTGCTGATGGCCTATGCCGCCGGCTCTCTGCCCGAGGCGTTCGACCTGATGGTAGCAACCCATCTGTCGCTGTGCGACCACTGCCGTGCGCGCGCCGAAAGCTACGAGGCCGTGGGCGGACATGTTCTGGATGCACAACCCGATGCAGTCAGCATGAGCGACACATCCCTTGCCGCAACGATGGCCCTGATCTCGCAAGGCGCACCGACCCCCAAGCCCGCTCGTCCGGGCTGCGCCATCCTGCCGACCCCCCTGCAAGACTACGTCGGTGGGACAGTTGATGACATTCAGTGGAAACCGATTGGCATGGGCGTGAAACAGGCGATCCTGCCGACCAGCAAAGAGGCCACCGCCCGCTTGCTGTTCATTCCCGCAGGTGTCGCCGTCCCGGATCACAGCCACAACGGCACTGAACTGACGATGGTTCTTCAGGGCGCCTTCTCGGATGAGGTTGACCGCTTTGCCCGCGGCGATGTCGAGATTGCAGATGAAGACCTGCATCACACGCCGACGGCGGACATCACCGAGAATTGCATCTGCTTGGCCGTCACGGACGCACCGCTGAAGTTTAGCAGACTGATGCCGCGCCTTTTCCAGCCCTTCCTGCGGATCTGATCATGTATAGTTCGGATCAGAACTGCCTCTGACAGGAGATATTTCATGAACCGAACATGTTTGATCGCGCTTGGCTTTGCGTGCTTTGCCACAATCGCATCTGCCCAGATGAAGGCCGATGTGAAGTTCGAGTCAGGCAACTTTGGCACAATGGTCAACGGTACCGTGACCGGAGATGAGTATTTCGACTACTCGCTCGGCGCGAAAGCCGGGCAAGAGATGTTTGCCGATCTCAAGGTCAGCGACACCAACGGCAATGGTGTGGTCTATTTCAACATCCTGCCCCCCGGCAGCGATGGCGTCGCGATCTATAACGGCTCGATTGACGGCAACACTGCCCGCATCGATCTGCCAGAGGACGGGGACTATACGATCCGTGTCTATCTGATGGGAAATGACCGGGATACGGGCAAAACCGTGGGCTACAATCTGGACCTGTCGATCCAGTAAGTTGCTACTTGGGCTAGCTGTCGACTTCGGCGTTTTAAGACCGGATAGGAACACCCAAAAGCTCTAACGCGCCGCTGCGGCCCTTGACCTCGATCGGGGGGATGCTGACCAGCCTGTCCAAGAGGCCCGGCCCTCCGGCCGCTGTCACAAGGTCTTTCGAGACGATCAAGTCCATTTCCAGATCGCGGGTCAGGCTTTCCAGTCGCGCGGCTATGTTCACCGCGTCTCCGAACACCGAAAACTCCAGCCTGTCCTGATCGCCTATCACGCCGAGAAACACCTCACCCCAATGCAAGCCGATTCCGGTGCCAAGGGACGGAACGCCCGCCGATTTGCGCTCGGCGGTCCAGCGGGCCATTTCGTCCAACAGTCCTGCGCCGCAGTTCAGGCAGCGTTTTGCGGCCTGCTCTCCGTCAAACACGATCATGACCGCGTCTCCGATGAACTTGTCGATGATCCCGTTTTCCCGACGCACAACAGCCGAGACCCGGCGTCTGTAGTCCGAGACCAGTTCAGAGACCTCATCCGGCTCGAGCTGTTGCGACAGTGTTGTGAATCCGCGCAGGTCGATGAAAATCAAACCGGCCTTCTGGCGGCGTCCGTTCTTCAACGCCGCCAATCCGCTGTCACCAAGGTCCTGCACGACCTGTGAGGGCAGGTAGCGCGTCAGGTTCGCGCGACGCTGCGCCTCAGTTATGGATTGAAACAGCAATTTGTGAACCCGCCTTGCGGCGACGATCAGAACCACCCCGGCCAGGGCTATCATGAAGACACGGATCAGGTTGGGAGGGGGTGCCAGAAACAGCCAGATAGGACTGTCTGTGTGACCCCTCGCGGATCCCGCATCTATCCCGATCAGGAACAGAAACCCAAGCGACAGCAAGACAACCTGCATAAACATGACCTTGGGGTTGCCGCGCAATACTCCGAAAGCCAGAACCACAGGGGCCAGCCATACGGCAGGCAAAACGAAGACCTCGTCCCCGACAAGGCCGGTATTGAGCAAGCCCAACCAAACCGAGACAATCAGGAACACAGAATCTGCGCCCGACACAGGCCAGGCCATCCAACCCGAAAAGCGCCCCTTGCGGGCCGCGACCCATGTCACGAAACCAAGCAGGAAATAGGCAAAGAGGGTTCCGAACGCGAACGCCCATTGGCGCTCTAGAACCGCATGTCCGCTGTTCGAAACCGGTTGGATGGTGACGAGGAAAAAGACACCAAGGCCCGCTGCGACACCCATCCGCAACAGGCCAACGATCTGCTCTGCGTCCTGCTCGGCCGTTCTCAGCAGTTGGTCAATTTCAGGCGGGTGCGCCGCATTTTTCATTCTGCAACCTGTTTGTCAGGATGCGCACTCAGCCCTCGTGCCGTGTTAAAGGGACGACCTCCGAGGGGGCCTCTGGCGCCAATTCCTCAAAATCAAAGTTATCAAGCCGTTGCGCCCTGCGGCCAGCTTTTTCCGCACTGATCTTGATGTCCGAGATATCCTTGGCCGCCTGCCCGAAATGGCGATCCAAATTGGCAACGCGGTCGCCCAGACGCTCGACATCCTTGTGCAGCATTCCCAGCTCTTTGCGGATGGCGCCTGCTTGTTCGCGCATCCGTGCGTCCTTGAGGATCGCGCGCATCGTATTCAGCGTCGCCATACAGGTGGTCGGCGATACGATCCAGACGCGTTTGGTAAAACTCTCCTGCACCAATTCGGGGAATTTGGCGTGCAACTCGGCATAGACCGCCTCGGACGGCAGGAACATCAGCGCGCCATCGGCGGTTTCGCCATCCAGAATGTATTTCTCAGCGATATCGTTGATATGTTTGCGCACCGTGCTGCGGAACATCTGAACCGCCGCCTTCAGCTCGGCGTCATTGGTCGATCCAATCAGCGCCTCATAGGCCTCCAACGGGAATTTGCTGTCGATCACTATGGGCCCCGGAGGGTTCGGCAGATGGATCAGACAATCCGCCCGGCGTCCGTTCGAGAGGGTCGCCTGCAGCTGGAAACTGTCATGCGGCAGCGCTTTGGAGACTATGTCATTCAGCTGAATCTCACCAAACGCGCCCCGAGTCTGTTTGTTCGACAGGATATCCTGCAGCGACAACACATCGCCGGACAGCTTGGTGATGTTGTCCTGCGCCTTGTCGATGGCGGCCAACCGCTCCTGCAACTGCGTCAGCGAGGTCGCGGTCTGCTTAGAGGACCCGTGCAGAGATTCCTTCATCCGCTCCTGCATCTCAGCCAGCGCGCGGGCTGATTTCATGGCATTGTCGGCCAGCCGGTCATTCATCTGTTGCTGTACCGAGGACAAGCGGGATTCGACCGTTTGGATCACCTGCACCTGCGCATTGGCCTGCGTGTCCGAGACGTGCTGCAACCCTCCACGCAATTGCTCCTGCCCCTGCCCCAAAGCCTGCACATGTTGCCCCAGATGCGCCATCTGACGCGCCAGAGGTTCCGCCATTTGCGCGGAACGCTGGGACGCCCGCAGCGACAGGAACGGCAACAAAAGGATCAGCGCCAGAACGCCACCCGCAACGAGGATTACGGGGTCATTCAGTGCATATTGGGTGCCTGCAATCTCGATCATATGAACCTGTATGTTCTTGTTTTGTTTCTATCTTCTTAAACGCTTCGCGATACCGGATCAACTGCGCCCGAACAGACGCTCGATATCGCTGAGTTTCAGTTCAACATAAGTGGGTCGCCCGTGGTTGCATTGACCGGAATGCGGGGTGGCCTCCATCTCGCGCAGCAGGGCGTTCATTTCCTCGGCCCGCATCCGGCGGCCAGAGCGGATCGAACCATGGCAGGCAACGCGGCTGAGGATCGCCTCAATCCGCGCCTGCACCATTTGGCTGTCGCCCTGATCGGCAAGCTCATCGAGGATATCCAGGATCATCGCGCGGGCATCAACCTCGCCCAGAATGGCAGGGGTTTCGCGCACGGCAATGGCACCGCCGCCAAAAGGCTCCAGCTTCAGGCCAAGGCGTGAGAGGTCATCGGCCACTGCCATCAGCCGCGCGCAATCGCCTTCGGACAGTTCGACGATCTCGGGGATCAGCAAAGCCTGCGCGGCGACACCGTTCTCGGCCATTTGCGTTTTGAGCTTTTCATAAACCAACCGCTCATGCGCCGCGTGCTGGTCGACGATGACCATCCCGTCGGCGGTTTGTGCGATGATGTAATTTTCATGCACCTGACCGCGTGCTGCCCCCAAGGGCAGGTCCTGAGGCGCGGGTTCTTCAGCGGTCACCGGGGTCACAACCGGGGTCGGCTCAACGATGCTGCCGCTATAGTCCCTTGCCAATTCAGCAAAGCCGGGGGATTGCGCCCGATACGCGGCTTGCCGGGCCGCCTGCGACGGCCGGTCCATCTGGTAGACCCGCGCAGGGATGGGCTGAGGCGCCTCGGGCCGCATCACGCCCAAAGTCGCGTTGGCAACGGTCGAGGACGCACGATGCCCGGCCTCGGCCAACGCATGGCGCAGGGCGGATACGATCAATCCACGAGCGACGCCGGGATCACGGAACCGAACCTCTGACTTGGCGGGATGCACGTTCACGTCCACCAGCGTCGGATCGCAGTCGATGAACAGCGCCGCGGCCGGGTGGCGGTCACGGCTAAGAAAGTCGAAATACGCGGCCCGAAGTGCTCCGATTAGCATCTTGTCACGGACCGGACGGCCATTGACGAACAAGTATTGCGCGACAGCAGCCCCGCGCGAATAGGTCGGAAGGGCAGCATAGCCGTACAACCGAATACCTTCGCGGGTCGCGTCAATCTGCAGGGCGTTATCGGCGAACTCGCGACCGATCACGCGGGCAAGACGGGCGTGGAGGGCATCGAAAAGATCGCCGTTCTCGCGGTCGGCGCGGAAGGTCACGCGACCCTCACCTCCGCCCGAAACATCGCGCAAGGTGAACGTGACGGAAGGCTCAGCCATGGCGAGGCGTTTGACCGTATCGCCAATGGCCTGAGCCTCGGCCCGATCGGTTCGCATAAACTTGAGCCGCGCCGGCGTGGCGAAGAACAAATCGCGCAGTTCGACCACTGTTCCTGCACGAAGGGCGGCGGGCTTCACCGCCTCCATCTTGCCGCCCGACACCGCAATCGACGCCGCATTCGCCCCCGGAACGCGGCTGGTGATCGACAAACGACCTACCGCGCCGAGCGAGGGCAAAGCTTCACCCCGAAAGCCGAAGGTGTGAATGTTCAAAAGGTCCGACCCGTCGATTTTCGAGGTCGCATGGCGCGACAAGGCCAGCGGCAGATCCTCGGGCGCGATACCACAGCCATCATCGGTGACACGAATCAAGGTCTTGCCCCCGTCCGCGATATCTATGGCAATACGGGTGGCTCCGGCGTCGATGGCATTCTCGACCAGTTCCTTGACGGCCGCAGCCGGACGTTCGACCACTTCACCCGCGGCGATGCGGTTGATCGCAGCATCGTCGAGCTGCCGGATAACGGGTCGTGTTTCGCTGATATTGGGGGTCATCTGCGCCATACCACCAGACCTAGCACATCACGGCCCGATTCTGCCACCGGATTGAACCGTAATATCGGCCGATCTTTCAGATCAAGAAGGGAGGGGGGCCGGACAGTGTTCGGGGGCTGGCTGTGCCGCCCTCACCGAACCCTGCCCGGACTTACCGAAGTGAGTGGTAGTTGTTAGCCGGTAATGTAATTGACCTAACATGCAATTAGTTAAATTGCTTATTAAGAGTCATCTTTATTTACTCTGGGCAAAGTTCAGCCGATGACCTGCGGGAACCAGTGGCAGGAAAGTGCCGCTTCACGCAGGTGTGCGCGCACCCACTCGGGTGCGGCACGGGCCGAAAATGGCGGTCAGGGCCAGGATGACGCCGGACATGGTGGCGATCATCCCTGCCGCGCTGACGGCGTCCGCCGCGCCGAGCCAAAGCGGGCCATACCCGGCCAGCACATATCCCGAAACAGCTGAGAGGATGGCGAAACCCACGCTCCAGGCGATTTGCGTCTCCAGCCGGTTGGTCATCATGCGCGCCGCTGCAGGAGGGCAGATGAACATGGCGATCACGATGATCGAGCCGACGGCATCAAAGGCGGCAACAGCAGCGATCGCGGCGACGATGACCAACGCCAGCCCTAGCGCGCCCGTGCGGATGCCTATGGTACGCGCGAACCCCTCATCGAAGGTCGAGATTTTCAGCGGCCGCCAGAAGAGCCATGTGAACAGCAGAACACCCAGCATCGTCACTGCAATCCGAGGCAGTTCCGGCGGCAGCCCGGCCAAGGCCTGCAGGTCCCAAAGCGAGGACCAGCCCGTCGCATCCAGCCAGATCAGGCTTTCTAAATTGCCATACAGCGCATGTTCCACGTCCAAGTGTACGGTTGAAGTATCCGTCTGCTCCAAAATCAGCACACCTGCCGCAAACATGGTGGTAAAGACCACACCCATCGCCGCACCCGGCTCGATTTGACCCAGCCTCCTGATCGCCTCGATCAGAATAACGGCCACGATCGCCGCACCCGCCGCACCCAGCATCATGGGCCAGGTTGAGATCGCTCCGGTCAGCAGAAAGGCCACAACGACGCCGGGCAGGACCACATGGCTGATCGCATCCCCGATCAGCGCCTGTTTGCGCAGCACGAGGAAATTGCCTGGCAAGGCGCAGGCAATCGCCGCGAAGGTGCCGATCAGCAGCGGCGTCAGCGACAGGGGTACGAATTCCTCACCGCTCATGCCGGAACCCCCTGTGGTCCGCCGATGCGGTGGTCTATTTCGGCGATCTGATCCTTGGTCAGTAAGGTTTCGATATCGCGCAGGCCATCATACAGCGCGGCAGTCGCCTCATGCGCCTGATCTGCGCGTACGACCTCCCACCGCTTTTCATCGCGCAAGGCTTTGGCGGCTCGAGCTTTTCCGGCCTCGGTCGCCACGCCATCGGCGCGCACAAGGTGAGCCCGTCTCAACAGGCGTAGGGTCAAAGGTTCGTAGATTTTCTGGCCTTGCGCCAAAGCTAACAGCCCTTGCCGGATATGCACCCGACGTTGGAACCTCAGATGGCGCAGAACGGCGGCCATAACCCCGCGGACTGGGGCGAGGAACAGGGACAGGACAAAAAAGGCGAAACTGACCAGAACGATGATAGGCCCAGTCGGCAGATTCGGCGCAGTGGCCGACAATGCGGCGCCGATATAGCCCGCCAAACCGCCCGCGAGACCGGCCAGCAAGACAACGCGATCCGACCGCTCGGACCAGAACCGCGCGGTGACCGGAGGGATGATCAGCAAAGCCACGATCAGGATCAGGCCGACGATTTTCAGACCGACCACAGTGACCGCCATCACCAACCCCATCATCGCGAGGTCAATGCGATGCACGGGCAAACCCCGGGACGCGGCATATTCCGGATCAAACGCCACCAAAGTCATCGGGCGCCGCAGAATCATCACCAGCACCAGGGTCGCCGCGCCGCCGATTGCGATGATCAAGGCATCCGCCCACAGCATCCCGGCCGTTGAGCCCAGAAGGAATCCCTCCAACCCCGCTTGCCGACCAACGCCCATGGTCTGAATAACGGTCAGCAAGACGATGCCAAAGCCGAAGAACACCGACAGAACCGCGCCGATGGCGGCATCCTCGGCCAGTCGCGTGTGGCGCGTTAGCCAGTTTAGGCAGAGCAGACCAACCCAAGCCGATACCGCCGATCCGGCCAGCAGACCCAGCAAGTTACGCCCGTCCCCACCAAGGGCGACCAGCAGCATGAAGGCCAGACAGACCCCCGGCAAGGTGGCATGGCTGATCGCGTCGCTGACCAGCGCGCGTTTGCGCAAAAACAGAAAGGTTCCGGTCACACCGGCCGAGACTCCAAGCAGACTCGCACCGATAGCAACCAGCGTGGCGTTGTAGCCAAGCTGCAGGCTGAGCGCATCCCAGAGCATTCTTTACCCCAGCGCGCGCGAGATCTGGTCGATTTGGGCGGTGGCCAAGCGGCCTCCGTATGCGGATTGCAGGGTTTCAGCGGTAAAGGCCTGCGCCACCGAGCCTTCGGCGATCTTGCGCGTGTTGATCAAGAAGACATGATCGAAATAATCCGAGACCGTGGCCAGGTCGTGATGGACGACCACGACGGTCTTGCCCGCCTCTTTGAGCGATTTCAGCACGGCGATGATGGCTTTTTCGGTGGCCGCATCGACACCAGCGAAGGGCTCGTCCAACAGATACAGATCGGCGTCCTGCGCCAAGGCGCGGGCCAGAAACACGCGCTGTTGCTGGCCTCCGGACAGCTGGCCGATCTGACGATCCACAAAGTCGCGCATGCCAACGCGGTTCAGGCAATCCATCGCCGCCGCCTTGTGCCGCGCGCGAACGCGACCCAACAGGCCCAGTTGACGCGACAGGCCCATGAGAACCACATCAATCACGCGGGTCGGAAAATCCCAATCGACACTGGCCCGCTGCGGGACATAGGCAATCCGGGCACGTTGTTCCTCGAGCGGTTGACCGAACACAGTGACCTGCCCGGACAAGGGTGTCACAATGCCAAGCGCCGCCTTTAGGAGCGTCGATTTCCCTGCCCCGTTCGGGCCGATAATCGCGGTCATCGCTCCCGGCTGAACCGTCATATCCACCGAGAATACAGCAGGCTTCTGACCGTATGAGACTGTCAGACCACGCACAGCCAGCGGGCTGGCCTCAATCCCTTGGTCTTCGACGGAAACACCCTGAACCGCTGCAAGCTCTAGCATCACTCAAAACCCCGCAGACAGTTTGCCGTTCAGACCCTGATCGGGAACATCCGCCCCCAAGGCCCCTGCGATCACGGTGATATTGTGATCCAGCATGCCGACATATGTGCCCTCATATGTACCTGGCTCGCCCATGGCATCGGAGTACAGCTCACCCCCAACCGAGACTTTGTGCCCCTTGGCCGCAGCGCCTTCGATCAGTGCACGCATCGAGCGATCCGAGACCGAGCTTTCGACGAACACAGCGGTCAATTGGCGGTCGACCAGAGTGTCGACCAGCTCTCCGATCCGGTTCAGACCGGCCTCGGACTGGGTCGAGATGCCCTGCACGCCCATCACCTCATAGCCATAGGCCGCACCGAAATAGCCAAAGGCGTCATGGGCGGTCAGCAGTACGCGGCTTTCTTCGGGCACTGCGGTCAGGGCCCGTTCTGCATAGGCTGTCAGGGCGTCCAGCTCGACCAGATGCACCTGTGCGTTTGTGGCAAAAGTCTCGGCAGCCTCGGGGCGGGCCTCCGTTAGCGTCTCTTGGACTTTGGCGACCACATCGGCCCACAGGATCGGGCTCATCCAGATATGCGGGTCATATTTGTCGGCATAGTCGTCATGCGCGCGCAGCTTCGATTTATCGACGCTTTCGGCCACGGCAACCACGGCCTGCTTGCGGCCGAGGTCTTCAAAGAAATCTTCCATCTGCGCCTCAAGGTAGAGACCGTGCCACAGCACCAGATCCGCGCGGGTCATGGCGACGATATCGCTGCGGGTCTGACGGTAGGCATGCGGATCAACGCCGGGACCCATGAGGCCCTTGACCTCGACCTGATCGCCGCCGACCTGTCGCACAGCGTCGGCAATCATGCCGGTCGTCGCCACGACCTTCAGCGGCGCCTGCGCCCATGCAGCAAGCGGCATGGCGGTGGCGATAGCGAGAGCAGCAAGGAAACTGCGACGAATCATAGTTGATCTCCGGAATTCGGACCCTATTGCGATTAAATATGAGAACGACTCGCAACTAAGTCAATGCTATTGCGAATTAGTCGCAACAAAATCCTATTTTATTTGTCCAAATGGTCAAAAAAATACCGTGAGGCCGCTCTGCTGCCTTCCATTTATCGCGAAGCCGTGCGATTTTGGCGCAAACCTCCCAAAGGATGTGAGAATGGAACCGCAGCGCTCAGACAGCCCCGTGCGCACCGCGCATCTGCCGCAAGTCACCGAACCCAGAAACCCCGGAATGGATCTTGATCTGGATTGGGTTCGGGCCGTGCAGTCCAATACCTCGGCGATCGAACGCCGTGCGGCAACCCTGCCCGGTCGACGGTCGGTGAAGAAGGACTATCAGGCCGCGTGGCTTTTGAAGGCGGTCACGATGATCGACCTCACCACCCTGTCAGGTGACGACACGGTGGGACGCGTGCGCCGTTTGTGCGCCAAGGCCCGACAACCGGTTGCGCCAGCAACGCTGCAAGCGCTGGATATGCCTGCGATCACGACTGGGGCCGTCTGCGTCTATCACGACATGATCGAGACTGCCGTTGGGGCTTTGAAAGGCACTGGGATTCCGGTGGCAGCCGTCTCCACCGGGTTTCCGGCGGGCCTGTCACCGTTCCATCTGCGCGTGGCCGAGATCGAAGAGAGCGTAAAAGCCGGAGCGGAAGAAATCGACATTGTCATCTCACGCCGTCACGTGCTGTCGGGGGATTGGCAGGCTTTGTATGACGAGATGAAGGCGTTCCGCGTGGCCTGCGGCGATGCGCATGTCAAAGCCATTCTGGCGACCGGCGAACTTGGGTCGCTGCGCAACGTCGCCCGCGCCTCATTGGTGTGCATGATGGCGGGGGCGGATTTCATCAAAACCTCGACCGGCAAAGAAAGCGTCAACGCTACTCTGCCCGTATCGCTGGTGATGATCCGCGCGATCCGCGACTACTATGATCGCACCGGGTATCGTGTGGGGTACAAGCCTGCGGGTGGTATTTCCAAGGCCAAGGATGCGTTGGTTTATCTGTCGCTGATCAAGGATGAGCTGGGCGACCGCTGGCTGGAGCCGGACCTGTTCCGCTTTGGCGCCTCGTCACTGCTGGGCGATATCGAACGGCAGTTGGAACATTATGTGACGGGCGCGTATTCCGCCGATTATCGCCACTCCATGGGCTGAGGAAAAACACAATGACAGTCAAAGAAATCTTCGAGACCATGGACTATGGCCCCGCCCCTGAAAGTGCCGCAGAAGCCTTGGCCTGGCTGGTCGATCAGGGCGACGCGTTCGGTCACTATATCGACGGGAGTTTCACCAAACCGGGCAAAGGGTTCGAAAGCCGCAACCCCGCGACCGGAGAGGTGCTGGCCAAGCTGACGCAAGCCAAGCAGGCCGATGTGGACGCTGCTGTCGCCGCTGCCCGCAAGGCGCAACCCAGGTGGGAGAAACTGGGCGGCGCAGGCCGGGCGCGGTATCTATATGCCATTGCGCGGCTGTTGCAGAAGCATTCGCGCCTGTTTGCCGTGCTCGAGAGCATGGACAACGGCAAGCCGATCCGCGAGTCGCGCGATATCGACATCCCTCTGGCGCAGCGCCATTTTTACTATCACGCCGGTATGGCACAGCTGATGGAGAGCGAACTGCCGGATGCGCAGGCGCTGGGCGTGTGCGGGCAGATCATCCCCTGGAACTTCCCATTGCTGATGCTGGCCTGGAAAATCGCACCCGCGCTGGCGATGGGGAATACGGTGGTTCTGAAACCGGCCGAATATACCTCGCTGACCGCGCTGCTGTTCGCTGATATCTGCTCACAGGCCGGGCTGCCCAAGGGCGTCGTAAATATCGTGACCGGAGACGGTGCGGTGGGCGAGATGATCGTGAACGCGGAGGTGGACAAGATCGCGTTTACCGGCTCGACCGTTGTGGGGCGGCGTATCCGCGAGGCGACGGCTGGCTCGGGTAAGGAACTGACATTGGAGCTGGGCGGCAAGTCCGCTTACATCGTGTTCGACGACGCCGATATTGATTCCGCTATCGAAGGTCTGGTCGATGCGATCTGGTTCAATCAGGGGCAGGTTTGCTGTGCAGGATCTCGCCTGCTGGTGCAGGAGGGCATTGCCGACCGCTTTCACGACAAGCTGCGCGCCCGGATGGACGGCTTGCGCATCGGTGATCCCCTGGACAAATGCATCGACGTCGGCGCGGTTGTGGACCCGGTTCAGCTTCAGACGATCAAAGCCATGGTCGACAGCAACACCGCAGGCCATGTTCACCACGCAGCCTGTGAACTCCCGGAAAACGGCTGCTACTACCCTCCGACGCTGATCTCGGGGCTTGAGACCTCGGACCCACTAATGCAGGAGGAGATCTTTGGCCCGGTTCTGGTCTCCTCGACCTTCCGCACCCCGGCTGAGGCCGTGGAACTGGCCAACAACACACGCTACGGCCTGGCCGCGACGGTCTGGACCGAGAATGTGAACCTCGCACTTGATGTCGCGCCCAAGCTGGTTGCGGGTGTGGTCTGGGTCAACGCGACCAACCTATTCGACGCCGCCGCCGGGTTCGGCGGTGTGCGCGAAAGCGGTTTTGGCCGTGAAGGCGGTTGGGAGGGACTAACGGCCTACACCAAGCCCAAGGGCAAAGCCAAGCCTCTGGCGAAGGTCGAGGCGACCATGGGCGAAGGTGCTTCGGTGGACCCCATCGACCGCACTGCCAAGATGTACGTCGGCGGCAAGCAGGCCCGGCCGGATGGCGGGTATTCCAAGCCTGTCTGGGGCAAGTCCGGTCTTTTGGGTCACGTGGGCCTTGCCAATCGCAAGGACGTCCGCAACGCGGTTGAGGCCGCGTCAGGTGCGAAAGGCTGGTCCAAGACCACCGGTCATCTTCGGGCACAGATCCTATACTATATCGGCGAGAACCTCTCGGCCCGCGCGAGTGAGTTCGCTGCGCGTATCGATGCCATGACCGGTAAAAAAGACGGCGCGAAAGAGGTCGAAGCCTCGATCCAGCGCTTGTTTACCGCAGCTGCCTGGGCCGACAAATATGACGGTCAGGTGCATGGCGTTCCAATCCGGGGCGTGGCAATCGCCATGAAGGAACCCCTCGGCGTGATCGGTGCGCTCTGCGCGGATGAGGCCCCTCTGCTGGGTCTGGTCTCGGCCATGGCGCCTGCGATTGCCATGGGGAACCGAGTGGTCCTGGCCGCATCCGAGCCGTATCCGCTGGCCGCCACCGATTTCTATCAGATCCTCGAAACCTCGGACGTGCCCGCAGGTGTGGTCAATATCCTGACCGGCAGCCATGCGGAATTGGCGAGACCGCTGGCCTCGCACCTGAACGTGGACGCGATCTGGTCGTTCTCTTCGACGGATCTGTCGAAAGAGATCGAGGTCGTCTCAGCCGGGAACCTGAAACGGACCTGGGTCAATAACGCGACGGCATTTGACTGGAGCATGGACCATTCGCGCCGCTTCCTGCAGGCTGCGACCGAAGTGAAAAACATCTGGGTGCCCTACGGCGAGTAGGGCTCCCGCACCACGGGAGGCCCACATGGACTTTGCAAACAAAACCGTCATCGTCATTGGCGGCACCAGCGGTATTAACCGGGGGATTGCCGAGGCTTTTGCGGCCTCGGGCGCCAAACTTGCCGTTGCCAGCCGTTCACAGGAGAAAGTGGATGACACCGTCGCTGCGCTGAAAGCTGCAGGCGCGGCAGAGGCCATCGGTGCGGCGTTTGACGTGCGCGATCCAAACGCCGTGGCGGCGGGCTTGAAACAGTTCCATGACGCGTTTGGCGATTTCGACGTGCTGGTGTCAGGTGCGGCGGGGAATTTCCCGGCGCTGATGTCCGAGATGTCGGTCAATGCGTTCAAGACCGTAGTCGACATCGATCTGATGGGCACCGTTCATGTTCTGAAAGGGGCCTACCCTTACCTCAAACGGCCTGGTGGCAGCATCATCAACATCTCGGCCCCGCAATCCTATCTGCCGTACGAAGGGCAGGCTCATGTCTGCGCGGCAAAGGCGGGCGTTGATCAGATCACCCGAACCTTGTCCATGGAATGGGGCGTCGAAGGCATCCGTGTGAACTCGGTCGTGCCTGGTTTCATTGAGGGCACCGAAGGGGCCAAACGCCTTGCGCCAACCCCCGATGCGGGCGAAGCGCTGCGCAAGGACGTGCCATTGGGCCGTTGGGGCCAACCGCAGGACGTGGCCAATGCCTGTCTGTTCCTCAGCTCTGATATGGCCAGTTATATCAGCGGCACGGTCATGGCGGTTGATGGAGCCTTGTATCAGCGCGGCTCGGGCAAGTTTGGCCAGATGATGGGTCAGATGCTGCGGGCGGCGAAAAAGGGCTAAAGCTTGAAGGCTGAAAGTTCAGCCGTAGGGCTTTGTTTCGGCTACAGCTAGCTCAAGAGCTTCTGAAATAGATCCCTGCGGCGACCAGCAGCGAGGTCAGGACGCCGGCCACCACGTAAAGTGCAAAGGCGCTGAGCAGGGATTGGCCAAGAATCAAAGCTGCCGCAAAGGTCAGCAACCCTGCAACTGTGCCCAATCCCTTAATCGCAACAACCATAGCGTCACTATCCATCCCAAGCTGTGACAAGAGATGAGGACCAAGTGAATCTCATCTCATATTCCGATTATCACAGAATTCTCGACATTTCTGGCTAAAGTATGGCCAAGACGCGTTAACGGTAAGTTAAGGCGAAGAGTTGCCGATCCGGTAAGCGGCGCATCGCTCGTTATCAATAGGTATCCTGCCCTCAGCGTGGGGGGACGGCGTCAGCCGTCCACCCCTTCGGGTTTTCCGACGATGGTGAAGTGCAAGCCCTCCGGGTCCAGCAGTTCGGACGCCACGCGATTGATCTCATCCAGCGTCACCGCGTTCACCTTGTCGTTGCGCGTCGCGATATAGTCGATCGGCAGGCCTTGCATCTGCATCCCGACCATGATCCCGGCAATCCGCCCATTGCCATCAAACCGCAGCGGATAGGCGCCTGTCAGATAGGTTTTGGCGTCGTCCAACTCCTTCTGGGTTACACCCTCGGACGCTGCTCGGGACCATTCGTCGCGGATCACCTCGACGGCTTCAGCGATACGGTCGTTGGAGGACGAAACTGAACCCAAATAGACCGAGGCCAGGTCCTTGGGCGCCAGATAGGAATAGACGCCGTAGGTCAGGCCGCGCTTTTCACGCACCTCTTGCATCAGGCGGCTTTCGAAACCGCCGCCACCAAGAATGTGATTCATAACAAAGGCCGCGAAGAAATCAGGATCATCACGATCGATCCCTTTCTGCGAGAACAATGCCACGGATTGCGGCGTGTCGAATTCGACCACGCTTACGCCACCTTCGATCTGAACCTCAGCTCTTTCCGGGATCGGTTTGCCAGTCTCGGGCAGGTCCAGCAGCAAGGTATCCAGAAGTACGCCCAGCTCTTCGGCGGTGATATCGCCGACAGCGCCAACGTAGAGGCGATCCTTAGCAAATACGCTGTCATAGGCGGCAACCACATCATCGCGTGTCAGGGCTGCCACGGTTTCAAGCGTGCCTTTGCCCTCGGACCCGTAGGGATGGTCGCCATAAGCCATAGCGGCAAAGCTGCGACCAGCTATATCGTTCGGATCGGTCATGTCCGAGCGCAGGCCGGACAGTATCTGCGCCTTCACACGTTCCACCGCGTCTTCATCAAAGCGCGGCTCAAGCAAGGTTGTGCGCAGCAGATCAATCACCTCGTCCCGGTTTTCGGTCAGGAAACGGGCCGAGATCGAAACCGAGTCGTCCCCGGCATTATAGGTGAATGAGGCGGCCAGCGACTCCAGCTCGCGCGCATAGGTGCGGGCATCCATATCACCCGCGCCTTCTTCAATCAGGCCGCTCATCAGGTAAACAGAACCGCGCTTGCCCGGGTCATCAAGCGAGGTGCCGCCGCGAAAGCGTAGCTCTAGCGCTGCAAACGGGATCGAATGATCCTCGACCAGCCATGCAGTGATACCGCCGGGCGAGGTGACCTCCTCAATCTCGATCTCGGCCCATGCGGGCAGCGCGATGACAAAGGCGATCAGGGTTGCAAAGATGTGTTTCATTGGGTCACCTCATCATCCTTCATCAGCCAGCCGGTAACCGAGCTTTCCAGTTGCAGAACCTCGCGGGCGGCGGCGATGATTTCATCCCCGGTCACGGCCTGCAGGACGTCGGGCCAGGCCTGTACATCCTCAACCGTCAATCCGCTGGTCAGGGCTCGACCATAGCGGTTGCCGATGCCGTCTACATTGTCGCGGGCGTAGGTCTGCGAGGCGCGCAGCTGCATCTTGATCCGGTCAAGATCTTCTTCGTTCACGCCCTCGGCGATGAACTCCGCCACGACCCGATCCATGGCATCCTCGGCCTCTTGCAGCGAGACACCTTCGGCCGGAACCACCAAAAGGTCAAAGGTGGTATCATCCAGCGAGACCCCCCGGTAGAACGCGCCTGCATAGGTAACGACCTGATCTTCGAATTGCAGTTTCTCGTTCAGATATGAGGTCGTGCCACCCCCAAGAAGCTCAGCCAACAGAAACAGGGCTGCCGCTTTCTCCTGCGCACCCGGATCGCGTTCCGGGGCCAGATAGCTGCGCTGCACATAGGGCTGCGACACGCGTGGGTCTTTATAGGTCAGGCGACGTTCCGCCGTTTGCGGGGGCTCCTGCGAGCGGATGCGTTCCGGCAGGTCCGGGTTAGCCGGGATCACGCCGTAATACTGATCCGCAAGGCTGCGCACCTCGTCCGGGTCGACATCTCCAGTCACGACAAGGATGGCGTTATTGGGGGCGTAGTGGGTCTGGTAGAAGGACAGCGCGTCCTCCATGTCCAGCGTCTCCATCTCATGCCGCCAGCCGATAATCGGGACGCCGTAGCGGTGGTTGAGGTACTGCGCCGCGTTCATCTGCTCGCCAAACAGCGCGCGCGGGTTGTTGTCAGTGCGCTGGTTCCGCTCTTCCAGAATCACGTCGCGTTCGGTGGCAATATCGTCTTCGGACAGGCGAATATTGCGCATCCGGTCCGATTCCATCTGCATCATCAGCTCCAGCCGGTCGGCTGCGACTCGCTGGAAATAGGCCGTGTAGTCATAGGAGGTAAAAGCGTTGTCATTGCCTCCATTGGCCGCAACCGTGGCCGAGAACTCGCCTGGAGCCAAAGTATCGGTGCCCTTGAACAGCAGATGTTCGAGGAAATGCGCCACGCCGGACGACCCGATCGGCTCATCTGCCGATCCGGCGCGATACCAGACCATGTGCTGCACAACTGGCGCGCGGTGATCCTCGACCACAACGACATCCATGCCGTTGTCCAAAGTGAAGGTTGTGACCGCCTCTTTCCCGTCCTCGGCCAGGACCGGGGTGGCTGCCATCAGGGCGGCAGATAGTGCCAAAGCCCGAACCATGGGGCATCCTCCGTTTCGTTTCTAGACTTCAAACTACGGTGGAGCCCGGCGGGATCAAGGGAGATGACAGAAAGTTAAAGAATTATTCATTCGGAGGTGAAGACGGTGTCTCTACCCCAATGCGACGGGCTGCATCGGTTTCGACAAAGGGATCGATCGACTGACGTTCGTAAACCTGCTGGTAGCGATCGACCGGGAACAGGCGCAGACCGGTCCAACGGCCACGGCGCTTGCGGAAGGCTTCGTCGTCAGCCTCGACCACGGCGCGCGCGTTTGCCGGAACGCCATAACGGCTTGAGGCAGTTACAAGCGCGGCATCTGACGATGGGATCGCCGCATTCGGGTTCAGCGCCGACGCGTTGCCCCCAAGGGCCACCACGGCATCTGCGTTCGGGTTCGGATCCGTCAGGTTGCCGCCGCCCGGTGTGGGGGCCGGCAGAAACGCATAGTCCTTCGGCTGGGTCAAGGGTTTAACCGGCAGCACGGAGAACTCATCCGGCCCTTCCCCCGGAGGGTCAAGATCGCGCAGGCCGGGGTTGTTGCAGCCCGCAACGGCTGCACCAAGGATCATGGCAAGTAGGGCGCGCGACAACCGCATCAGAGTCTCCAACCTGTTTCAGGTGCTTTTAACGCATCTCTTCGGGCGCGTCACGAGGCCTTTTTACTGTCGAACAACACCAGCCCGATGGCACCGGCAAAGATGAACACATCCGCCAGATTGAACACGAAGGGATTGTTGATGCCACAACAGGACATGTTCAGGAAATCCAGAACATAGCCATACAGCACCCGATCAACCACATTGCCCAGCGCTCCGCCGATCAGCAGCCCGCCACTCAGCAGCATCACCTTGGTTGGGGCCGACCGCCACAGCCAGATCGCAACCGCGATACAGACGGCCACGGAAATGCCAATAAGAACCCACCGCGCTGCATCTGAGTTGCCTTGGAAAAGGCCAAAATTGATCCCGCGATTCTCGCCGTATTTGAAAACAAGCAGCGGCGACAGAACGTCGATATTGCCCTCAGCCACGCGCATCACGTGAACGACCAGATACTTGCTGATCTGGTCGATCAGAAATGCCGTGATTGCGGCCCAGAGCAGAAGACGACTGCGCATCAGTGGCGGAAGTGGCGCATGCCGGTGAAGACCATGGCCAGACTGGCCTCGTCTGCCGCAGCGATCACTTCGTCGTCGCGCATTGAACCGCCGGGCTGGATCACGCAGGTCGCACCTGCCTCAGCCGCTTCCATCAGACCGTCTGGGAAGGGGAAGAACGCATCCGAGGCCACGGCTGAGCCGATGGTCAGCGGCTGCGGCAATCCCAGCACATCAGCCATACGCTCGGCTTTCTTTGCCGCAATCAGCGCCGAGTCGACGCGGCTCATCTGGCCTGCGCCAACCCCGACGGTCGCCCCGTCCTTGACGTAGACGATAGCGTTGGATTTGACGTGTTTGGCGACTTTCCAAGCAAACAGTAGGTCTCGCATCTGTTCGTCGGTCGGCGCCTTCTTGGTGACCACTCTCAGGTCATCCATGCCGACAAAGCCGTTATCCTTGTCTTGGACCAGAAGACCACCGGCCACCTGACGCACGGTTTTCCCACCGGCGGTCACGTCCGGCAGACTCTCGGTCGTCAACAGGCGCAGGTTCTTCTTGGCGGCAAAGATCTCCTTCGCCTCATCCGAGGCACCGGGGGCAATGACGACCTCGGTGAAGATGCCGGTGATTTCCTGCGCTGTCTCCGCGTCCAGAGGCTGGTTGAGCGCAACAATCCCGCCAAAGGCCGAGGTCCGGTCGCAATCGAAAGCCGATTTATACGCGTCCAGCAAACTCGCTCCGGTCGCGACACCGCAGGGGTTGGCGTGTTTGATAATCGCGCAGGCGGCAGTGTCGGCAGGGTTGAACTCGGCAACCAGCTCGAACGCGGCGTCGGTGTCGTTGATGTTGTTGTAGCTCAGTTCCTTGCCCTGATGCTGAAAGGCGGTCGCCACGCCGGGGCGGTTGGTGCCATCGGTATAAAACGCCGCCTGCTGGTGGCTGTTCTCGCCATAGCGCAGGGTCTGTTTCAGCTCACCAGCAAAGGCACGGCGCTTGGGGGCCTCCAGCTGCAGGGCATCAGCCATCCAGTTCGAAACAGCTGTGTCATAGGCCGCTGTGCGGGCATAGGCCTTTTGCGCCAGCCATTGGCGGAACCCATAGGACGTCTTGCCATAGTTCTCTTCCAACTGGTCAAGCAGCGATGAATAGTCTTCGACATCCACAACCACGTTCACAAAAGCGTGGTTCTTGGACGCCGCTCGGATCATCGCCGGACCGCCGATATCAATATTCTCGATGCAGGTGTCATAGTCGGCCCCTTTGGCCACGGTCGCCTCGAACGGATATAGGTTCACGACCAGCAGGTCGATCGCACCAATGCCATGTTCATCCATGGCCGCGACGTGACTGTCATTGTCGCGCAGCGCCAGAAGGCCGCCATGCACCATCGGGTGCAGCGTTTTCACACGGCCATCCATCATCTCGGGGAAGCCGGTGATCTCGCTGACGTCCCGAACCTCAAGCCCCGCATCACGCAGGGCCTTGGCGGTTCCACCAGTGGACAGCAATTCGATCCCGCGCTCGGCCAGCGCCTTTCCCAGCTCGATCAGCCCGGTCTTGTCGGAAACGGAAAGCAACGCGCGGCGCACGAGGTGAAGGTCGGTCATGGGTCCAAAGGTCCTTTTGGCGTCAGTCGAATTCGGGTTCGTCCCGGTGCATGTCGCGCACGGCATAGGCTGTATCCTGCGCCTTGCTCAACGTCCACTGGATGCGCGTCGCATACTCCATTGCGCGGCCAGATAGAACGATCTGTTTTGTCGCGCGCGGCTTTAAACGCCCTTTTTCAAGGTAAACGCTTGGCTCGACGGATAATTTTCCCACGCCATCATGGCGGAAAACCCAGATCTCACCGCTTTTGAGTGCCATCGACACTGCGGAGCCGCCCAAATCCACGGCCGCATCCACATCCGGGTGCAGGTGGAACCGGATGTCGAACCCGACACCTGCAAGGCCCGAGGCATCCATCGCCTTGTCAAACTGCCGCTTGGATTTGTCGCTTGTGGTCAGCAGGATATCCTCGCCCGTCAGCTCACGCCCGTCAAAGCGCAGCTCGAACGTGCGGGCGTGGGTCAGGCCGAAAACCTTGGTATAGCCATCGTTGCCAACCATGAAGCGGATGCCCTCGAACGCGTCCTCGAAATCCACGGGAACGTCTTGCGGCGCATCCACCAGCGCCTGCCGCTCACTGCCCGTTACAGGTTTGGCGAGACGCGCGCTGGAATATCCATCCAGACAGAGCGTGGAATGAGACGGCGTGGCCCGTCCCGCCCGGCGCCAATCCAAACCAAAACTGGCCCCGGAGCCACAATTGACGATCAGTGGACGCCGTCCCGAGGTCAGCTCGAACGCCGTGGTTGAGGCATGCGCGTTCAGCGAGGCCGCGCCGACGGGCGGAGGGCTGGCATCCACAATCACGGTCGTGCGGGCGGCAGACAGACGGGCAAAGCCCATTGGCAATTCGGTTGCCGCCTTGTGCTTTACCCCGCTTTGAGCCAGCGCTTGTTCCAACCGGCCTTCGATCCCACGCCCGCCGCCATGGAACCGGGCCAGAGCGCCATCCGCATGGCGCAAACTGCGCAGGGTAGGCGCAATCCGCTTGATCGCCGCAGCCTGCGCCACTGGTGTGCCGCGTCCAAGATCGCTGAGGGCGGCGGAAGTCCAGCCGAGCAGCGTAAATACCTCAAGCAGTTCTTCGGGGTTGCGCGTCGGGATGCCGCCCTGTTTGTCGACCTGCCGTTCGCATTCGCGCGCCAAAGCACGCAGGGCGGGATCGGCCATCCCCTCCAGCCCCTGCAAGGCCAATCCAGCCTGAACCAGACCGGCCAGTGCCTCGAACCTTGGCAAACCCGGCGTTGCGGCATGGGCCCGTTTCGACAGAAACCATGTTTGTTGCGCGAGAGACCGGAAAAACAGTTTAGTCTGCGCCTCATCTGCGCCGCGCAGCAAGAAGGACGCATGGTTTATCCAACGCATGACGCGCCGTCCGGTCAGATCCGGCACCCATCCGGGTCCCTGCCCGCGCCCATGCGCCTCAATCCAGCCCCAGACCCAGCGCTGCGCCTTGTCCCGCGCCCGCATATCGCCGACGGCGGCCAGATCATCCAGCCAGGCAAAGCCGTGCCTCTCATCGTCAAAACCCAGACTGGGGGCCGTGACCTCCCACAGGCCAGTATCCTGTGCCTCGACGAGATATCCGGAGAACAGCAGATTGCCCGCCACCAGCTGACGACCACGGGCAAAAGACCCGACGGTGCGCGGTTCGGGCTGCGTGACAAACCCCGTGACCGCCTTTTGCCGCTGACTCAGGCGCGCATAGAGACGGTTCTGAAACCGCATCCACCGGCTGGTCATGGTGTCCGTATCTGACATGACGCTCGTTACTCTGCCTCTTGCGCTCTGCTGGCGCTTGAGACCCAACGATAGACCGCGCCGATCGTCAAGTCATCGAAAAGCATGCGCTCAGGCGGATTTGTTTAGGCAGGCGATGTAGAATCCATCCATCCCGCCGCGACCCGGCCAATAATCGGGCCGCAGACGCAGACCGCCTTCCTCGGTGATCCACTCCGGCTCGACCCCATCCAGGTTCAACGCGTCGCGATCCACGGACATGTCCGGGTACATGTCCAGCGCCTCTTCGACCTGCACCTCGCCCTCATCAGGCAGCAAAGAGCAGGTGCAATAGACCAACCGCCCGCCCGGCTTGAGCAGGCTCCAGGCATGGGCCAGCATCTGCGTCTGCAACTCGATCAAACCGCCGAATTCCGAGCCGTCCTTGGCAAAGGGCAGATCGGGGTGGCGACGGATCGTACCGGTCGCCGAACAGGGCGCATCCAGCAGGATCGCATCATACTGACCCTGATGTTCCAGCGCATCGCCCGCGATAACGCTTGCCTCCAACCCGGTGCGCGTGAGGTTTTCGCGCACCCGCTCCAACCGCTGCTCCGATATATCCAGTGCCGTCACCTCGGCGCCAGCAGCGGCCAGTTGCAGCGTCTTGCCCCCCGGTGCGGCGCAAAGGTCGAGGATTCTCTCACCGGCCTGTGGGGCCAGCACACGCACCGGCATCGCCGCCGCCGCATCCTGCACCCACCAATCGCCCGAGTTGTAGCCCGACAAGGCCGAAACCTGCCCCGCATCCAGCACCCGCATTGACCCGGTCGGCAGGGCCTGACCCGGCGCATCCGCCCCCGGTTTGACCGTCAGATCCAGTGGGGCAGCCGCGAAATGCGCCTGCTCCATAACAGCAACGGCCTCTGCCCCCCAGGCCATGACCAGCGGATCACGCAGCCAGTCCGGCAGACGCGGCACGCGCATCTTGGGCCAAGCGTCTGGCCCTTCGGCGGCTACCTTGCGCAGCACCGCATTCACCAATCCCTTGAGGCGACCATGCTTGCGCGACCGGCCAACAATCTCGACCATGGAATTCACCACGCCATGCGCGGCCTCGCCGTGACACAGTTCGACCGCGCCCAGACGCAACGCGTTGTGGACGGTCAGCGCGGGGGTACGGTTGAGGTGATTGTCGAGCAGCCGGTCCGCACGCTCGAGCCCGCGCAGGGTTTCCAGCGTCAGGCGTTGCGCCCGCGCCCGGTCTTCCGGGGCCAGACGGTCCAGCGCGCCTGCGGCCAGACATTCGGACAAAAGCCGCCCTTCGCCCAAAATCTGATCCAGCAGATAGATCGCGCTGCGTCGCGCCGCTGTTGCATTGTCGGACATGGAACCGCCTTTTGATGTGCTTGTGGTCCGCATTGCCTTTGGCGGACGGTGGCGTATATCAAGACCGTGACCGGAAAGGAACCCGATGTCATGAGTGACAACACCAAAGATCTACCACCCGCAGCCCAGCGCGCTCTGGCCGAGGCCGCCGAGCGTCGACGCAAGGCCGAAGCCGATGCAAAAGACATGCCGAAAGAGCTGGGCGGACGTGAAGGACCAGACCCGGCGCGTTATGGCGATTGGGAGAAAAAGGGCATCGCCATCGACTTCTGATGGCTCATCCCCGCAGCGCTTGCAGGAAATCATCCAACAACGCGCGCTGCTTTTTCGATTTGGCCCGCTCCTCAGGCCATGTCAGCCAATAGCCGTCCTTGGTCTTCAGCTCTGGCAGGTCGAGCCTGCGCAAACGCCCCGACTGTAGGCTTTCTGCAGCGAGGGGCACTGATCCCAGAACAACCCCCAATCCCTGCCGCGCCGCCTTCATCGCATGCCCGACGGAATCAAAGCTGATCCGGCCCTGCGGCAGGTCCTTGATCCCCGCGCCCTGCGCCCAGTCCTGCCAGCCGGGTCGCTCGCCTCGCAGATCAATCACCGGCGCGCCCCATGACACATCCGGCGCAGCCATCGGGGCCAGCACCTCGGGCGCGATCAGTTTGGCCTTGCGCCCCGGCCAGACACCGCGACCGTATCGGATTTGCAGCCATGTCCGCTCTTCCTCCAGCGACGTTCTGCGCGTCACCGAATCCGTCATCACCCGCACCTTGGGCCGCATGTTCAGAAAGGCAGGCAAGGCTGGTAGAACCAGCGCGTGGATGTGTGAGGAAAGCCCCGCGACCCGTAGCTCTCGGGGGGATTTGCCGAACAGGTCTTCGGTGTTGCGTTCCAGCGCCTGCAGGCTGTCTTGCACCAGCGGCAGATAGCTTTCGCCTTCTATAGTCAGCGACACGCCCCGCGCCTCACGCACGAAAAGCGTGCGCCCGAGCCATGCCTCAAGGTTGCCGATCCGCTGGCTGACCGCTGCCTGAGTCAAACCGAACTCACGCGCAGCGGCCGAGAAACCGCCCAGTCGACCAGCCGCCTCGAACACCCGCAGCCAGTCAAGAGGCGGCAAACCGATTTTTTCCTTAGCCATTAGAAAAACCAACCCTCAGACGGAATAAGCATTAATTGTGATAATGGCACAAGGAGCGTATCCCCTTCAAGCAACGCCCGCGCTGAACAGGAGAGACCTCATGCTGCGCACCGCCACCTATGACCCTTCGGTTGTGACTATTGAATTCACCGACGGAACCTCAGCCCGATTTCATGCCATTTGGTTGCGCGACAACGCACTTGACCCGGACACCCGCGCACCAGGCAACGGGCAGCGCCTGATCACCATTGGCGACATCCCCGAAAACACCTCAGTCAGCGCGGCCGAAGTGATCGACGGCGATCTGAGCGTCACCTTCCAGCCAGAGGGTAAAACCGTCACCTTCCCCGCCGAATGGCTGGCCGATCATGTTTACGATCGCGATCAAAGCGCCCCGTTCGGGCGCATCGCCCCCGGCATCACCACATGGGAAAGCGGCATCGCAGCCCCAAGCGGCGACTGGAACGCGGTTCACGCCGACCCCAGCGCCAAACGGAACTGGCTGGCGGCTGTGGCCGAATACGGTTTTGCCAAACTGACCGGTGGCCCGACAGAGCCCGAATCGCTGCTGAAAGTAGCCGACCTGTTCGGCTATGTGCGTGAGACCAACTACGGCCCCTATTTCGAGGTCCGGACCGAGGTGAACCCGACCAACCTCGCCTATACCGGGTTGGGATTGCAGGCCCATACCGACAATCCCTACCGCGATCCGGTGCCGACGCTACAAATCCTCTACTGTCTTGAAAACTCGGCGGAGGGCGGTGATTCCATCGTCGTCGACGGTTTCCGGGCGGCGGAAAAGCTGCGCGACCAGAACCCCGAGCGCTTTGCGTTGTTGGCAGGCTTCCCGGCGCGATTCGAATACAAGGGCTCGGACGGGGTTTGCCTGCGCTCACGCCGCCCGATGATCGAGCTGTCCCCCGATGGCGAAATCATCGGCATCCGGTTCAACAATCGCTCCTCCGCGCCCTTTGTGGATGTGCCCTTCGACAAGATGGAGGCCTACTACGCCGCCTACCGCCAGCTGGGCGACATCATCGACGACCCTGCGATGGGCGTGTCGTTCAAGCTTGAACCGGGCGAGAGCTTCATCGTCGACAACACCCGCGTGCTGCACGCGCGACTTGGCTACTCGGGCGCAGGGTCGCGGTGGCTGCAGGGCTGCTACGCCGATAAGGACGGGTTGCTGTCCACTCTGGCCGCTATGGACATGGCGCAACCGGAGGCGGCGGAATGAAACCCGATTTCACGACCCTGAACCGCGACAACATCGTGGCCTTCATCGGCGATGTCTTCGACCGCCGTGGTGGCGAGGAATATCTGGGCGAGCCCGTGACCATGGCCGAACACATGCTGCAAGGGGCCACCATCGCCGAACAAAACGGCATGCCCGAAGAGATCATTGTGGGAGCTCTCCTGCATGACATCGGCCATTTCACCTCGGAATTCGGAACCTATCATCCTGATGACACCGAGGACCGCCATCACGAAGATGCAGGCGCCGAAGTACTTGAGCAGTTCTTTCCGTCCGTCATCACCGATTGCTGCCGCTACCATGTGGCGGCCAAACGGTATCTTTGCGCCACAAAGCCCGAGTATTTCAACCGGTTGTCCGCCGCCTCGGTCCACACGCTGGAACTGCAAGGCGGCCCGATGAGTTCCGAGGAAGTGACCGCGTTCGAGGCCAACCCGAACCTTAAAGAGATCATTCAGGTGCGATATCTCGATGAGGCCGGAAAGCGCGCGGATATGGAAACCCCTGACTTTGCACATTTCGCCCCGATGGTGCAGCGTATGGTCGACAAGCATATGGGTACGCCATGAACGCCCCGGAATATATCTTTGAAGCCAGCACCAAACCCTCGCTGCCGTGGCACGATGTTCCTCTGATCCGCGCCACGGACGCTTCGGTCAAAGGCTATGGCTGTTTGGTCGATGACCCAGAAGGGTTCGAGATCGAGATCACCCGCTGGCCGCAGCAAGGCTGGCGGCCCATCGACGAAGGCACCGGCGATGAAGGCGGCTGGGTCGAAGGCACATTCCATGGGCAGTGGAAAGGCGATGTCCTCTATGGCCGAAACGAAGCCGTGGGCGGCCACTACGTTCTGGGTTGGTCAACTGATCCTCAGCAGGCACAGGTCGAACGGCAGAGCGCACCGCGCGATCAAGTCCTTTTGTGGCACATGAACTACCACCCAGACGGTGGACAGATGTTCTGGCCGCTGGACAACAAGCCCTTTATTGTCCCCGTCGCCCTACCGGGCGACAATCTGACACCGGAAAAGGTGGTGGCCTTTTGGTGCGATGGCTCACGCGGCCTCTATATCAACCCCGGCATCTGGCATGAGGGGATTTTCCCGGTCGAAGACAACCAGCGGTTTCTCGACCGGCAGGGCGCGGTTCACGCCCGCGTCAGCGCGGATATCGGCAAGGAATTCGGCGTCTATCTCGCCTGCCCGCTGCGCGCGGACAAGATCAAAGACCTGTAAACGCGCGGTCATGACAGTGCGTTTTCAGAATCCCTTAACCTTTGTCCGAAGCATCTGTGTTAGGCTTGCTCCATATCCAACAGGTACGGGAGGCCTCAGGTGGGTTTGAACAGACGCAGAGTTGTCCAGTTGGGAACCGCGGCAACGGTCGGAACGCTGCTGCCGCGCATGACGCTTGCGGCGGCGGACCGGAATGAGGTATTCGAACAGGCTCTGGCCGAAACGCTTGCCCAACTCAGAACCAGCTTCGCCCAGCTTGGGTTCACCGAAGCACCGTCTTTGCCAATTGTCTCCGGTAGGGATGAATACAACGGCGGCCTGCGGCATGATTTCGATCAGTCGGTTCTGCCCTCCGGTGCGTTTGTCATCCAGCCTCTGGCGCGCGTTGCCGATGTGGACGAGAGGTCACGCCCGGATGTGCTGCCGCTGTTTCACGAGGTCGGCTGCCACCCTGCGGCGGCAGACGGGCAGGTCACCACCCGTCTGATGATGCAGCTTCTGACCGAAGGCTTCGGCCTCGACCCCGCCCGAATCGCCTTTGTCAGCGTCCCTCAGGCCGATGGCATGCGCCCGGTGCTGGACGAACTGGGCCTGCCCTTCGCAGAAAAGGTCCTGCTGCGCGATGAGGCCGAGGCCCTGGCGGCGCGCGATGCCTCGGGCTTTTTCTTCCCCGATCCGTTCGGTGATGCGTATATCGTGACCATGGGCGTCTACTACCGCCTGACGAACTCGGATGACCCGGCGCCCAGCGCATATCCTCCGTCGGCGCATTGGACCGAGATCGGAGAGATCATAGTCGCCGGAGACGCCGCGCCCTTGGGCATTTCCATTGGGGCCGAGAGGCTGACCTATGCTCTGACAGGCCAATACCCAAGCTGGGACCAACGGTTGGGGGCGCTGTTCGCTCAGATCGGACAGGACGGTCCGGCACCACCGGGCCTGACCGCCTTTCGGTGACGGGGTCTACAGCCCCAATACGTCCACCATGTCGTACTGGCCCGGAACCTTCCCCTGCCCCCACAGCGCCGCCTTCAGCGCGCCGCGGGCAAATATGGCGCGGTCCGTGGCCAGATGGCGCAAAACGATCCGTTCGCCAGGCGCGGCGAACAGGACGTCATGTTCGCCCACGATGTCTCCGCCGCGAATGGCGTGGAAGCCTATGTCTCCGCTTTTACGGGCGCCGGTGATTCCATCGCGGCCCCGGTCGGCCACATCCGACAGCTTGACACCACGCCCCTCGGCAGCGGCTTCACCCAGCATCAGCGCCGTGCCCGAGGGCGCATCGACCTTGTGGTGGTGATGGCCTTCGATCACCTCGATGTCGAAATCCTCATCCAGCGCAGCGGCGACTTTTTTGGTAAGTTGTACCAAGAGATTGACACCAAGGCTCATATTCCCCGCCCGCACAATCACCGCGTGGCGCGAGGCAGGCTCGAGCGCCGCGATCTGTTCTTCGGTCATGCCGGTGGTGCCGATCACATGCACACACCGCGCCTGCGCAGCCAAAGCAGCAAACTCCAGCGTCGCTTCGGGCGCGGTGAAGTCGATCACGGCCTGCGCCTGCGCGAACGCCTCAAGCGGGTCGTCCGTCACAGTCACGCCCAGCGCGGGGCCGCCCATGGCGGTGCCCACGTCCTGACCGATCCAGTCATGGCCCGCGCGCTCGACTACACCAACCAGACGGGCCTGATCGCTGTCAGTCACGGTCTTGATCAGCATCTGCCCCATACGGCCCGAAGCCCCTGTGATGACGATCCCCGGAATATGGGTCATTGCGCTGGTCCTTTTCGCTAAGTCGGCTCAAAGCCTCCTACCCGGTTCGCGCCCGCTTGGCAAAGGCTCGGTTAGGGCTTAGATCGTCGGTATGGCAAAGAACAAATTCCACGATGGCCCCGGCCCGTCCCAACGACAATTACGTGTCGGCGAACTGATCCGCCGCACCCTGTCCGAAGTTCTGGCGCGCGGAGATGTCCACGACCCCGACCTGAACCGTATGTCGATCACCGTGGGTGAGGTCCGCACCTCGCCCGATCTCAAGATCGCCACCGCCTATGTGCTGCCGCTGGGCGGCAAGGGCCAAGAGGATGTGATCGACCTGCTCGCTCGCAACAAAGGCGAACTGCGGCGCATGATCGGCAAAAAGCTGAACCTGAAATTCTCGCCCGATCTGCGGTTCCGATTGGATGACACGTTCGACCGTCTGGACGACACCCGCCGCATGTTCGAACAGGACGCGGTGCGCCGCGATCTGGACGAGTGATCCGGGCATTCGCAACACTTGGCGCGGTTCTCTGGGCCGCGCAGGCCCATGCGGTCACATGTGAAAAGCTGACCCATGAGGACAAGCGGTATACGGTCTGCGAGGTCGATGCCTCGGAAGACCTGCGCCTGTTTCTGAACGATGACGAAGGCGATTTGCTTGGGCATTTCTCATCGGTGAACGATACGCTCGCGCCCGAAGGCAAACGGCTGGCCTTTGCGATGAATGCAGGCATGTATCACGACGACCGCTCGCCCGTCGGCCACTATGTGGAAAACGGGCAAGAGAAGATGCGAGTGATCCCGAATGCCGGGCCCGGCAATTTCGGATTGCTGCCCAACGGGGTGTTCTGCATTCGCGAGGGCCGCGCTGACGTGTTCGAAACGCTCACTTTCGTGGATCAGGCCCCACAGTGCCGATTTGCAACCCAATCTGGCCCGATGCTGGTGATCGACGGCGAACTGCACCCCCGGTTCCTGCCCGATTCGACCTCGCGCTACATTCGCAATGGTGTGGGGACCAGTGCCGATGGCACGCGCACGGTCTTTGCGATCTCCGAGGATTACGTGACCTTCCATGAATTCGGCAGGCTGTTCCGCGACGTGCTGGAAACGCCGAATGCGCTGTTCCTCGATGGAAATATCTCGCGCATGTATGAGCGCGCCAGCAATCGGTCGGATATCGGGTTCTCACTGGGGCCAATCGTAGGCGTCGTCGAAGACGCGCCCTGAGTTTGACAGCGGCAAAACGATCCGCTACCCCGCGCGCCTTAGCAAAAGGCAAGGTGCAAGATGGGACGCAAACGTAAGGGCCGCGACATTTCCGGTTGGCTGGTGGTGGACAAGCCTGCGGGCATGACCTCGACCGCGGTGGTCAACAAGGTGCGTTGGGCGATGGACGCCAAGAAAGCGGGCCATGCGGGTACTCTGGACCCCGAAGCAACCGGCGTTCTGGCCGTTGCACTTGGTGAGGCGACCAAAACCGTTCCCTACATCACCGATGCTTTGAAAGCTTACACTTTCACCGTGCGCTTGGGGCAAGCCACAAACACCGACGATGCCGAGGGCGAAGTGATTGCGCAAAGCGATGCGCGCCCTACGGATGCCGATATCAAACAGGCGCTGGCCCCATTTCTGGGCGATATCATGCAGGTGCCGCCCAAGTTCTCGGCCGTGAAGATCGACGGGCAACGCGCCTATAAGCTGGCCCGCGACGGCGAAGAGGTAGAGCTGTCCGCCCGCCCCCTCTGGGTCGAAGAACTGATCCTCGTTGACCGCCCTGACGAAGACCATGTGGTGCTGGAGATGACCTGTGGCAAAGGCGGATATGTCCGCTCGATCGCGCGTGATCTGGGGGAGGCTTTGGGCTGCCACGGCCACGTCAAGGAACTCCGCCGCATCTGGTCCGGCCCTTTTGAGGCCGAAGATGGGTTGTCCATCGAACAGATCGACGAGATGGCCAAGACCGAGGCGCTGGACGACTACCTGCATCCGCTGGAAACCGGCCTCTCCGACCTGCCCGAGCTGAAATGCACACCCGAAGGTGCCACCCGTCTGCGCAACGGCAATCCGGGCATGGTTCTGGCTACGGACGTAGAATATGGCGATGAGGCATGGGCCTCGCTCGACGGCAAGGCCGTGGCGGTGGGCATCTACAAATCCGGCGAGCTGCACCCAAGCCGGGTGTTCGTCACCTGAACTCCGTGTTAGGCGAAGGGCATGATTACCCGAACGCATACCAAGGGCGATGCGCCCTCGACCGCCGTCTACTCGAATTGCGAGAAGTACCGCTATAGCCTGACCCGTGTTTGGGATCCGGCAGGGCATAAGGCGCTGTTTGTGATGTTGAACCCGTCAACCGCGACCGAGGTGCAGAACGACCCGACGGTCGAGCGTTGCGAACGCCGCGCACGGGCGCTGGGGTTCGGGGCGTTTCAGGTCACCAACATCTTTGCCTGGCGCGACACCGATCCGCGCAAGATGCGCGCCGCCGCTGATCCGGTCGGTCCGGCAAACGACGCGGCCATTCTGGAGGGCGTCCAATGGGCCGATCAGGTCATTGCCGCCTGGGGCACCCACGGCGCGCATCTGAACCGCGGCCCGGCGGTTGAGGCGCTGCTGCGCGGCACCGGGCAGCCTCTGTTTCACCTGGGCCTGTCCAAAGCCGGGCACCCCAAACATCCGCTTTACATCGCCTATACCCAGCAACCCGAACCCTGGTGACAAAGGGTTAACCACTCGGCCAGCTATGCTTTGACCGATGAACCGTTCGAATGGGACAGTGCCGCCAAGGCGTCTCATTTCTTTCGGAGGGTTCGTTATGTTTCTGGCCGGTTTGATCGGATTGGCCGCCGTTGGCGGCGCGGCGTACGCCATTGGGGATGTATTCATCGAAGACGAAGATGAGCAGGACGAGGGTGCGGAGGACGAAAGCCAGACGGAAATCAGCGAAGGTTAGTTCCTTGAAGTAGGCGAGAGTTTCGAGCCCCCGCAAGACAGCGACGAAACCACCAACAGCGGTACGGTGATCTCGGAACATGACGGCGATCTGGTGATCGCCGGCAGCGAAAACGCCGATGTCGTTACCGGGCAGGACGGCACGGACCAGATCAACGGCTATGGCGGTGATGACCACATCATGGGCGGCTATGGAGATGATGTGATTCACGGTGCCGAAGGTCAGGACAGCCTGTTCGGGAATGAGGGCGATGACAGGCTATATGGTCATTTCGGCGAGGACCATTTGCAGGGTGGAGAAGGCAACGACGCGCTGTATGGCGGTCAGGGAGACGATGATCTTGACGGCGGCGAAGGCAATGATGCCCTGCATGGTGGCTATGGTGATGACACTCTGACCGGCGGCGCAGGTGAGGACGTGTTGTTCGGCGGCGATGGCGACGACCTGCTACTGGGTGATGAGGATAACGGCGAGACGGACTATCTGAATGGCGGCGCCGGCGAGGACACGATACTGGCCAAAGACGGCGACGTCGCGACCGGAGGCGCAGGCGCGGATGACATCATCGCCGACACGGAGAATTCCGAAATCACCGTGATGGGCTTTCAACCCGGTGAGGACCGCTTTCTGATCACTTGGGAAGATCAGGACACCCCTGAGATCGAAATCGAGCAGGACCCCGAGAATGAGAACCTGACCCGCGTCAGCCTCAACGGCCACGAGGTCGCGCATCTGTTCGGGGCCGACGGGTTGACGGTGGACGATATCCAGTTGATGACCCAAGCCGAGTTGGCGGAATACCTGCCTGCTGGCTGAGCCGTCAGAATCCCTTTGCCATTCACGCCAAAAGCGCCTATACGCGCCCATCCGCATCGGAATCGGTGCGGTTTTCTCCATGGGCCTGTGCTGGACGACATCCCGGCCTGCGCCATTAACTCTAACCTTTGAAGGAGACCCCGATGTCGATTACTGCCGCTGAAAAAGCACGCGTCATGAAAGAATTCGGCACCAAAGAGGGCGACACCGGTTCGCCTGAAGTCCAGGTTGCCATCCTGACCACGCGCATCACCACCCTGACCGAGCACTTCAAGACCCACAAGAAAGACAACCACGGTCGTCGCGGTCTGCTGAAAATGGTCGCCCAGCGCCGTAAGCTGCTGGACTACCTGAAGGGCAAGGAAGAAGCGCGCTACCAGGACCTGATCAAAAAGCTGGGCATCCGCCGCTAAGATCAGAGCTGATCAAGCTGATATCAAAACGCCCGCCGAAACAGCGGGCGTTTTTTTTGGTGTTGCCATGTAGCAAGAACTAGAAGGCCCTGCGTGCAACTTGCGCTGCTACATCTTGGCTTTTTCCGATTTAAGCGCCAGCCATAGGCAGTAGCACATCATCAGAACCACCAGTGTGAACGGGATGCCCGTCGACACTGCCGCGCCTTGCAGAGCCGCAAGACCGCCGCCCAAAAGCAGGGCGATTGCCACCAGACCCTCAAGCGTGCACCAGAACACCCGTTGAATAACCGGAGCATCCATCTTGCCTCCGGCGGTAATGGTATCAATCACCAACGAACCTGAATCCGATGAGGTCACAAAGAACACGACGATCAATATCAGGGCGATCGGCGCGATGATGCCATAGAGCGGCAGTTCCTTTAGGAAACCGAACAGGGCACCCTCGGGGGCATAGCTGTCGATCACAGTCGCACGCACGCCTTCGGCTCCGCCTGCGTTCAGCATGTCGATCGCGGCGCCGCCGAAGGTCGACATCCACAGTGCGCAGACCGCAGTGGGGGCCAGTAGCGCGCAGAGGATGAACTCACGCACCGTGCGGCCCTTGGAAATGCGGGCGATGAACATGCCCACAAAGGGTGACCATGCGATCCACCAGGCCCAGTAGAAGGTCGTCCAGCCATGGAAGTAACTGGTGTCTTCTCGCCCGAATGGATTGGACAGTGCCGGCAGATGGGTCACGTAATCCACCATCACGTTGAAATACCGCGAAATGGCCGTACCCACACCGGTGACAATGATTACGAAAAGGAACAGACCAACGGCCATGATCATGTTGATCTCACTCAGCCGTTTCACGCCCGCATCCATACCCAGCAGGACCGAGCCCAGCGCGATCAGCGTGATACCGATGATCAGCAGGACGGTGACGGTTGGGCTGGGCTCGATGCCAAAGACCTCGTACAACCCAGCAGCAACTTGCTGCGCCCCAAGACCCAGAGAGGTCGTCAGACCGAACAGCGTTGCAAACACCGCCAGCGTGTCGATCAGGTGACCCCACCAGCCCCAAACACGCTCACCCAGAAGCGGATAGAAAGCCGAGCGCAAAGTCAGAGGTAGGTCAAGGTTATAGGCAAAGATCGCAAGACTTAGACCAACGGCGGCATATACCGCCCAGCCTTCAAGGCCCCAATGGTGGATCGTGCCGACAATACCAATATACTCATTGCCGGGCACTGCGATGTCGATACCCAGGGGCCGGGCGTTCCCACCTTCGGCAAAGTTGTAATAAACCGGCTCCATGACGCCGAAAAACAGCAGACCGATACCAATACCGGCGGCGAACATCATCGCGATCCATCCGGCATAGGAATAGTCAGGCTTGGCGTCCTTACCGCCGATCCTGACTTTGCCGACTGGCAGAACGATCAGAACCAGACAGAACAGGGTGATGGCGTTAACTGACAGGACGAGGAACCAGTCAAACGTGCTGGTGAGCCATGGTCTGAGCCAGCCAAAAAAGGCGGCCGCGGCCTCTTGGTTGGCCAATGCGATCAAAACGAACGCAAAGATCAAAATACTAGAGATCAGGAAGACCGGGTTGTGGATATCCAAACCGAATGGCCGGACGTTGTCCTGACCCAATTCATACTCGGTTTCGAAATCGTAGATCCGCGGATCCGGATCCAGCATTTTCTTGGTTTGAGCCATACTTTGCCCCTTTGCTCGCAAGCTGCAAACGCCAAGGTAGTCGGCCGGCTGACGGTTATGAGTATGTTACCCCCTTGGCGTATTCCCGTCTCTTCGACCGTGGGTTCAGTGGTAACAGTCTACACTGCATACAGTTTTTTCAAAACTCATTCATTTTTTTGAATCTTACGCCCCTTGGGAACTGACGTTTCGCAGCTTCAAAAATGGCGCTGCGCAGGGTGCTCAAATACCAGTCTGAGCGATTCTGCCAATCGTAGCGGTTCCCCTTTCCTTTCAACGCATTCTCATGTATGCGCGCGGGTATCTGAGACGTTGTGCCCTGACCCCGGCACTCGAATGGAAGATAAAGTGGGGTCGGCGGCAATGGGGCCGCCATGCAAACCGGAGACCCGCAGGGGCGGGAGTGCTCCGTTCTAGGATACGCATATGTTTGATGTAACAAAGAAATCGATTCAGTGGGGCGAAGAGACGCTGACACTGGAAACCGGCAAGGTTGCCCGTCAGGCCGACGGCAGCGTGATTGCCACGCTGGGCGAAACCAGCGTGATGGCAAACGTGACCTTTGCCCGTGCTCAAAAGCCCGGTCAGGATTTTTTCCCGCTGACCGTACACTATCAAGAAAAATACTATGCCGCCGGTAAGGTTCCGGGTGGCTTCTTCAAGCGCGAAGCACGCCCGACCGAGAAAGAGACGCTGACCGCGCGTCTGATCGACCGTCCGATCCGCCCGCTGTTTGTTGACGGCTTCAAAAACGAAGTTCTGGTGATGTGCACCGTGCTGTCCCACGATCTGGTCAACGACCCCGACATCGTTGCGATGATCGCGGCATCCGCTGCTCTGACCATTTCCGGCGCGCCGTTCATGGGTCCGATCGCCGGTGCCCGCGTTGGTTTCGAGGATGGCGAATACGTTCTGAACCCGACCGTCGACGACATGCAGGACCTGCGCCTGAACCCTGAACAGCGTCTGGACCTGGTTGTTGCCGGTACCAAAGACGCCGTGATGATGGTGGAATCGGAAGCTTACGAACTGTCCGAGGCGGAAATGCTGGGCGCGGTAAACTTCGCGCATGAGCAAATTCAGCCCGTGATCGACCTGATCATCTCGCTGGCCGAAGAAGCCGCGAAAGAGCCGTTCGAATTCGTCGCCCCCGATTACTCGGAGCTGTCCGCCGCTGTTTCGGCTGCCGGTGAAGAGCAGATGCGCGCCGCGTTCGCGATCACCGACAAGCAAGAGCGCACCGCCGCTGTTGCCGCGGCCCGTGAAGCGATCAAAGAAGCGCTGACCGAGGAACAGCTGGAAGACGGCAACCTCGGTTCCGCAATGAAGAAGCTGGAAGCAGGCATTCTGCGCGGTGACGTCGTCAAAGGCGGCAAGCGTATCGACGGTCGTTCGACCACCGATATCCGTTCGATCGTCGCAGAAACCTCGATGCTGCCGCGTACACACGGTTCTGCCCTTTTCACCCGTGGTGAGACTCAGGCATTGGCCGTGACCACGCTGGGCACCGGTGACGACGAACAGTTCATCGACGCGCTACACGGCAACTTCAAATCGAACTTCCTGCTGCACTACAACTTCCCTCCCTACTCGGTGGGTGAAGTTGGCCGCGTGGGTGGTCCGGGCCGTCGTGAGATCGGCCACGGCAAGCTGGCATGGCGTGCCCTGCAGGCGGTTCTGCCTGCAGCGACCGACTTCCCCTACACGATCCGCATCGTGTCGGAGATCACCGAATCCAACGGCTCGTCCTCGATGGCGTCGGTTTGCGGTGGTTCGCTTTCGATGATGGATGCGGGCGTTCCGCTGAAAGCACCGGTTGCCGGTGTGGCCATGGGTCTGATCCTGGAAGATGACGGCAACTATGCCATCCTGTCGGACATTCTGGGTGACGAAGACCACCTTGGCGACATGGACTTCAAAGTGGCTGGCACCAAAAACGGCATCACCTCGCTGCAGATGGACATCAAGGTTGCGGGCATCACGCCTGAGATCATGGAGAAAGCCCTGGCGCAAGCCAAGGACGGCCGGATGCACATTCTGGGTGAGATGGGCAAAGCCCTGTCCGAGACCAACGAATTCTCGGTCCACGCCCCGCGCATCGAGACCATGAACATCCCCACCGACAAGATCCGTGAAGTGATCGGTTCGGGCGGTAAGGTCATCCGCGAGATCGTCGAGGTTTCGGGTGCCAAGGTCGACATCAATGACGACGGCGTCATCAAGATCGCGTCGCCCGACGGTGAATCGATCAAGAAGGCCTATGAGATGATCCACTCGATCGTTGCTGAGCCGGAAGAGGGCCAGATCTACACCGGTAAAGTGGTCAAGATCGTCGACTTCGGTGCCTTCGTGAACTTCTTTGGCAAGCGCGACGGTCTGGTCCACGTGTCCCAGATCGAAAACCGCCGCCTGAACCATCCGTCGGACGTTCTGAAGGAAGGTCAGGAAGTAAAGGTCAAACTGCTGGGCTTCGACGATCGCGGCAAGGTCCGCCTGTCGATGAAAGTGGTCGATCAGGAAACCGGCGAAGAGATCGTTCCCGAGAAGAAAGAAAAGAAAGAAGACGCAGAATAATCTGTTCCTCTTTCAAATGATTAGGGCCCCGGTGAAACCACCGGGGCCTTTTTTGTGCTACAGTGCCGCCCAGCAGGAGGGTTGGCGATGTCAAACAAGGACCAGATGGATGAACTGGCGCGGCTTTACCTACAAGCCATCGAAAGCGGCGACCTGCCTGCGATGCTGAACCTGTTTGCCGAGGACGCGACGGCAACCTCTCCGATATCGGGCAAGCAACCGGCGCGGGACTTCTATACCAACGTGATGAACATCACGAGCGATCGGTCCACCCTTCACAAGAACACCTTTGCCGACACATCCGGCGCACCGCAGATGGCGGTTCATTTCAACTACACCCGCACCATCCGAAACGGGCACCCTGAAACGATTGAATGCGTAGACCTGTTTGAACTGACCGAGGATCAAACCCGATTCCAATCGGTGCGGATCATCTACGACACCGCACCGGTTCTTGTGGATTTTGGTGAAGCCTGATCCTTAGTGCGCCACCCCAGACGGACCGTGCTTCATGACATGCCACTGACCATAGCTGTCGTTCAAATCCAGCTTGATCGCCGCGTCGGCCTTGGTCGAGGCACTGCCGATCTCGGCTAAGGTAAATTCAATCCCGCCAGGAATGTCGATCCGCACGCGATGTGGGCCACCACCATGCGGCGCTTCAATGGGACGGCCGGTCGAATTCAGTACATCACCGATGGACACCTTGGCCGTACGCTCCTCCATATCCATCTCGAAATCTATCGGCAGAAATAGGGTCTCATGCACGGTTTTGCACATCGCACGGAAGACGAACCAATGGGTCGCCATCTCTTCGGTCTCTTCCCCGTGAAAGACCTTTTCTAGTGCGGCCCTCTGAGCATCTGAGGCGCTTGGATCGATGATCACCTGCATCTCGCCGCCGCCCTCAAAGATCGGACCCGGCCAGGCATAGATCAATGCAGCCTTGGCACCCGTTAAGTCAGTATCTCCGAAATGGCCTTTAGAGACCTCAAGTACTTCAAATCCACGGCAATTGCCCTGTGTTGGAAGTTCCTCGAACTGGCAAGGGCACGCGTAACCGCAATTACAGTTCCCAAAAGCATCACCTTCAACATACCAATCTGTAAATGCCATCGTCTTCTCCTGTGTTTCACAGTCTGATCGCCCGATGGTGCGGATGCCTGGTTCGTCTGCCTATCGCACCCTAGCATATTACTGTCCTTTCAAGAACCGGTCGCCGACAACGCTCGCACTGGTTCGGCTTGCAGCAAATGAACGCCCATTTCTCTCGCGTTGCTCTTCCCCCTCACGCGCCCGTGTTCTATTCACGCATCATGCGATCCTTTGTCATCCATATGTCCTCCAGCACAGCACGCCGCGCCAACGCAGACCAGCTGTGCAAGGACCTGCCGAATGCCGAACTGTTCGAGGCGACCAACGGACGCGACCCGGACCAAATCGCAGATGTGCGCCTGCATCACGGTACTTTGCACAAACCGCACTACCCGTTCGAACTGCGACCCGCGGAAATCGGCGTATTCCAAAGCCACAGGCGTCTCTGGCAGAAACTGGCGGATGAAGAGATCGACCTGGCCATCATCACCGAGGATGACCTGCGCGTCGATCCTGACAAAATGGCCCAAGCAATCAAAATGCTGCACGCCGTCGCCACCCCGGATCACTATATCCGCATCCCCGTCAAACAACGCGAAGTCGCGGCCCACACACTGGCCGAGCAAGATGGCCTAAGCCTGATTCTGCCCAAAGTGATCGGCCTGCAATGCGTCTGCCAGATGGTCGGCCGCAACGCCGCCAAACGGCTCCTGAAGGCAACCGATCAAATCGACCGCCCCGTTGACACATTCCTGCAAATGCACTGGATCACCGGTCAGCCAATCCATGCCCTTCTGGGCAGCGGCAACCGCGAAGTGGCCGGCGATATCGGCGGCTCGACCATCCAAACGAAACCACCCTTCTCAGACAAACTGACCCGCGAAGTCAAACGCGCTGCTTACCGAGCACAGCTCCATCTGCGCCCGCAGCGCCCGCCTGCTTCATCTGGCTGAAAATATCTTCGGGGGGAATCGCGCCTCAGGCGCGATGGGGGGCAGACAGCCCCCCTGACCCGACCTAAATCAGGACGGAGCCTTGGTCTTGCGCAGATAAGGGAAGATCGTCTCGAACTCACCAAACTTCGCTTTGGCGTCTTCGTTCGAAACGGTCGGTGGGATGATCACATCCTCACCCGGCACCCAGTTCGCAGGTGTCGCAACACCCTTCGACGACATCTGCAATCCGTCCAGCGCCCGCAGGATCTCGGCAAAGTTCCGGCCAACGGTCATCGGATAGGTCATCGACAGCTTCAACTGCTTGTCGGGTCCGATGATGAACACCGAACGCACGGTGGCGCTATCCGCAGGGGTGCGGCCATCGGGCAGGTAGGCCTCGGCGGGCAGCATGTCAAAAGCCTTGGACACCGCCAATCCGTCATCTGCAATGATCGGGAAACCGGGGTTCGCCTTGCCATAGGCTTCGATGTCTTTCTTCCACTTCTTGTGGTCCTCGACCCCGTCGACCGAAACACCGATCACCTTGGTGTTGCGCGCCGCCCATTCGTCATTCAGTTGGGCCACTGCCGAAAACTCGGTGGTGCAGACCGGGGTGAAGTCCTTGGGATGCGAGAACAGGATCGCCCAGCTGTCACCAATCCAATCGTGAAACTGAATAGTGCCCTGATCCGTCTCTGCGGTGAAATTCGGGACCGTGTCGTTGATACGCAAACCCATGGTGCAACTCCTTCTTTGGTTACTGACCGAGTCGAATGCAGTGAGCCTAACCACTTTGCGCCAGAGTTAAACCTTCCGCAAAAGTCTTTTTCCGGGACGTCGCCAAACAAATTTGATCAAATTACCCCCTTGCCGCGCCTTAGAGCGAATGACAGACTGCGCGGCAAAACCAGTCTTTGACATCACGGCCCGGAGGATACGCCATGATCGAAAAACGCGATTTCTACATTAAAGGTCAATGGGTTGATCCATCTGAGGCGAATGATTTCGAGGTCATCAACCCCTCGACCGAGGAACCCTGCGCGGTGATCTCCCTCGGCTCTCAGGCCGACACTGACGCCGCCGTTGCCGCGGCCAAAGCGGCCTTGCCCGGCTGGATGGCCACGCCGGTCCAAGAGCGTATCGCCATGGTTGAAAAGCTGGCCGACCTCTACATGACCCGGTCCGAGGATCTGGCGCAGGCCATGTCGCTTGAGATGGGCGCGCCGATCGACATGTCGCGCACGGCTCAATCCGGTGCCGGGATCTATCACCTCAAGAACTTCATCCGCGCCGCCAAGGCGTTTGAATTCGAGCGTCCCTTGGGCGATCACGCCCCCAATGATCGCATCATCTATGAGGCAGTAGGCGTCGCCGGTCTGATCACCCCGTGGAACTGGCCGATGAACCAGATTACCCTAAAGGTCGGCGCGGCGGCGATTGCTGGCTGTACGATGGTTCTGAAACCGTCGGAGCAGAGCCCCCTGAACGCAATGATCTTTGCCGAGCTGATGGACGAGGCCGGTTTCCCACCCGGAGTATTCAATCTGGTGAACGGCGATGGCGCGGGTGTCGGTTCGCAACTCTCTGCGCATCCGGATGTGGACATGATCAGCTTCACCGGCTCGACCCGCGCGGGTACCGCGATCTCAAAAAGCGCTGCCGATACCCTGAAGAAGGTGCATCTGGAGCTGGGCGGCAAAGGCGCCAACGTGATCTTTGAGGATGCGGATGAAAAGGCAGTGAAACGCGGCGTACTGCACATGATGAACAACACCGGCCAAAGCTGCAACGCCCCCAGCCGGATGCTGGTGCAGCGCCCGATCTATGACAAGGCCGTTGAGACCGCAGCCGAAGTGGCCAACAATGTCACGGTCGGCCCGGCCACAGAGGAAGGCCGCCATATCGGCCCCGTTGTGAATGAGCTTCAGTGGACCAAGATTCAGGATCTGATCCAAGCCGGTATCGATGAAGGCGCGCGGCTGGTCGCGGGCGGCACCGGACGGCCCGAGGGGCTGAACAAGGGCTACTACGTGCGCCCCACGGTGTTTGCCGATGCCAATAACCAGATGACCATCGCGCGGCAGGAGATCTTCGGCCCAGTTCTGACCATGATCCCCTTTGACACCGAAGAAGAAGCCGTCGAGATCGCCAATGACACGCCCTATGGCCTGACCAACTATGTCCAGACACAGGACGGCGCGCGCGCCAACCGTATGGCGCGGGTATTGCGTTCCGGGATGGTCGAGATGAACGGCCAGTCACGCAGCGCAGGCTCTCCTTTCGGCGGCATGAAGCAATCCGGCAATGGTCGCGAGGGCGGTGTATTCGGTCTGGAAGACTTCCTTGAGATCAAAGCCGTCGGCGGCTGGGCCGCAGAATAGCCATATGGCCTGATCCAGAAAGATTGGTGAGGCTCGGGCAGAGCCTCACCCTATATTAGGCAGGACGCACAACCAATTGGGGTTGCCCGTCCGACGTCCTTTGCGCTGAGCGTCCATCCCAACCGATCACCCCGGTTACACGTTGGCGGTACGAGGAAAAGCTCTCGAATTGCACCACATCAACCGGCGTTTCAAAATGCAGCGTAACCCTCCGGTTAGCCCCATCACCTAACAGGGTCATGCCGCGTATTTCGGCTGAGAACGGCTGCCCTAGATATCGCCCTTCGACCCGATCTCCGACACGCAAGTGCATGCGGTTGCCAGCTTTGGCGTGCAGTATATTCCAATCCCGAACGCCATATTGATGGGCCAGTATTTCCAGCGCCTCGCTATGTGACAGGGTCATCTCTCTGGCGCGTAAATCTTCACGCAAGCGCTTGGCCTGCGCTTTCAACTCGTCCACAGGTGGGATCGTCTTTTGTATCGTCATCATGTGCCTCGTTTCCTTAAACGGGCGCGAAATCAGGACGGGGTTCGCATTGCCATCCGCGCGCCGTTAAAGTGGCAACAGATGTTCATATTCAGGGTTTCACCAAAGCCAAAGCCCGCGAACGGCAGGGGACCCAAACCTTGCGCGTCCTTTTGCACTAGTTGGTTGCAGAGTCAATCAGGCATCCGCCTGCGCGGCCTCGTAGGCCAGCATCGCGCGCTTCACCGGCAGACCCCAATGGTATCCGCCCAGACCGCCCGACTTGCGCAAGGCCCGGTGACAGGGGATCAGCCAGCTAACCGGATTGCGCCCAACCGCTGTCCCCACCGCGCGCACCGCCTGAGGCGACCCCACCCGCTGCGCGATCTCTGAATAGGTTGTGACCTGACCCGAGGGGATGTGCATCAGCGCCTCCCAAACCTTGATCTGCAGGGGCGAGCCGATCAGATGCAGTGGTGTCTCGGACCGGTCCGCGCCAAAGGAGGCCTCGACCCAAGGACGCAGCTTTTCGGTATCCTCGACGAAATTGGCCTTGGGCCAACGCGCGGTCATATCCTTCATCGCGGCGGCCTCGCCGGTTTCGGCACCGAAGGCAATTCCGCAAATGCCCTTGTCAGTCCCCATGACCAAGGCTGGTCCAAAGGGACAATCGAACCACCCCCAGTAGACCGCCAGCCCCGCGCCTTTTCGGGCGTATTCACCGGGGCTCATGGATTCCCATTTCAGGAACAAATCATGCAGCCGGCCACTGCCGGACAGGCCGACATTATGGGCAGTCTCCAACGTGGTGAATCGTTCCCGCAGCAGCGCCTTGGCATGGCCCAGCGTCAGGTATTGCTGGTAGCGCTTCGGCGATACCCCAGTCCAGCGCGAGAACAGGCGCTGGAAATGGGCGGGGCTCATGCCCATCTGACCAGCCAGCTCTTCAAGGCTGAGGGTTTCGCCGCCCTGATCAATCAGCTCGATCGCGCGGCGCATGACGTTGTAGTGGTATCCGCTTTCGGGGGTCTGGACGTTCATGGCTTTCACCTCATCTGTTGATCTGAACCATAACGCGCAGGTCACGCCCCCGCGACCCGGAACTTGCGCATTGGCTTTGGGCTTGTGTCATTGGCCCTTGGGCGGCATTAAGGCTCGGATGGCAAAGCAACTCGATTACCACACGATCCGCGAGATCTTTACGCGCTTTCAAGAGGCCGACCCGGAACCCAAGGGCGAGCTGGAGCATGTGAACGTCTACACTCTGGTCGTCGCCGTGGCGCTTTCAGCGCAGGCAACCGATGCGGGCGTCAACAAAGCCACGCGCGCGCTGTTCAAGATCGCGGACACCCCGCAAAAGATGCTGGATCTGGGCGAAGAGGGCCTGATCGAGCATATCAAAACCATCGGACTGTTCCGCCAGAAGGCGAAGAACGTCATCAAGCTCAGCCGTATTCTGGTCGAGGACTACGATGGCGAGGTTCCCAATTCCCGCGCGGCGCTGCAATCTCTGCCCGGTGTGGGTCGTAAGACGGCCAATGTGGTTCTGAACATGTGGTGGCGGCAACCGGCGCAAGCGGTAGACACGCATATCTTCCGTGTCGGCAACCGCACTGGTATCTGCCCCGGCAAGGACGTAGATGCCGTCGAACGCGCCATCGAGGACAATATTCCAGCCGACTTTCAACTCCATGCACATCACTGGCTGATCCTGCACGGGCGCTATCACTGCAAAGCGCGCAAGCCGCAATGCCCGACCTGCATCATCCGTGATCTCTGTCAATTCGAGGACAAGACCCTATGAAAACCTACCAACTGACCGGCATCGGAAATGCCGTTGTGGATGTCATTTCCCAAGCCGATGACAGTTTCCTGGAACTGATGGGCATTGAAAAAGGCATCATGCAACTGATCGAGCAAGAGCGCGGCGAAGTGCTCTATGCCTCGATGGAGGGTCGGGTGCAGACACCGGGCGGCTCGGTCGCAAACACCATTGCGGGCGCGGGTGCGCTGGGTCTGGATGCTGCCTTTATTGGCCGTGTACATGACGACGCGCTGGGTCGCTTCTATGCCGATGCGATGAACGAAGACGGCGTGGATTTCGTGAACCCACCTGTGCCGGGCGGCGAGCTGCCGACCTCACGCTCGATGATCTTTGTCTCGCCCGATGGCGAGCGGTCGATGAACACCTATCTGGGGATTTCCTCGGAACTGTCGTCTCAGGATGTCTCGGACGAGGTTGCCGGGAACAGCCAGATCATGTTCCTCGAAGGCTATCTCTTCGACAAGGAAAAGGGCAAAGCTGCGTTTCTTGAGGCCGCGCGTGCCTGTCACAAGGGCGGGGGCAAGGCCGGTATCGCCATTTCCGATCCTTTCTGCGTCGAGCGTCACCGGGTCGATTTCCTGCTGCTGATCGAGAACGAACTGGACTTCGTGATCGGCAATGAGGCTGAGATCAAATCGCTGTTCGAAACCGAGGATCTTGAGGACGCACTGGCCAAAACCGCCGCAATCTGCCCTCTGGTCGTCTGCACCCGTTCGGGCGACGGCGTGACGGTTCTGAACGGCGACACCCGTCACGATGTTGCGGTCGAAAAAGTAGTGCCCGTAGATGCGACCGGCGCAGGTGATCAGTTCGCAGCCGGTTTCCTGTACGGCATGGCCACCGGCCGCGACTATGAGACCTGCGCCAAGATCGGCAATGTCTGCGCGCGCGAAGTGATCAGCCATATTGGCCCGCGCCCCGAAGCCAACTTGCAAGAATTGCTGCGGGAAGAAGGATTGCTGTAAAGCGCTGAGCCGGGACAGCGCCGACCCGCAGGGTGGCGCATCCGGCCTCGGATTTAAGAGCTTTACGGCAGCCAGATACTGATAGGCTCAAGCAGCGCCTAACGCTACAAGAGCGCCGTCCCGAGGGCGCGAGTTGGCGCTGGCGCGGCGGCCTACGGCCTTTGCTCCGCCCCGTTAGGCGCCAGCCCCTGCATCGTTCAACGCCCAATCATACTCATAGGCATTCACACGTCGCGCCTGTTTGAGGCGCTGTTGCAACTCCGGTTCGACTGCTGTTTCGAGATAGGCGATCACAGCCTGCTCAATCGCCCCGAAATCCTCGCGGAACCAGATGTAAATCTTCGATAGGATCAGCCGCCCCTGATCATCGAACCGCACTCCGCGCGGATCGTTGACATAGGCGCGCTCGGCGGCGGTGAGGTCGCGTTCCAGCGTATTGGCCTCCCACGCACGGGCCATCAGGTTCGGGCACCCGACCGCAGCACAATTCAGCGCGTAGTGGATGCGCGGCTCATTGAAAGTCGGTCGGATGATGCGGTGTTCGATGTCGTTGAGGGTCAGGCTCTCACCCGACACCACGGCCAACGGGCGACCCCATGGACCGATCGACAACGGCCCATCCTTGATGTCGCGGATCGAAGCAACCGGGTAGGCCTCAAGCACCACATCCACCGTCAGCGCGTTATAAAGGTTAATCCAATAGGCCAGTAGCTGATCGCGGGTCAGATTGGCCGGGTCAACGGCCTGCAGCTCGGTCAGATAAGCATCCAGCAGCGCGCTGTCGGCCGCGCTTACCTGCCCATAGGCTACCCGGTTCACACCGCGCGTATCGGGGGCCACGTAGCGGGTCAGAAAGCGGGTCCAATCGCCATGATCCACTCTCTCACCCGGAGGGGGCGCGGCGCGGGTCAGGGTCGTGTCGGGCAAGGGCGTCGCGACGGGCAAGGCCAGCCTCTCGACGCTGGCGCAGGCGGTCAGAAGCGGCAGCAGCATCAGGATCAGAACCTGTCTCATGAAGCGTCCTTTCGGCTTTGACGGGCAGCGCGCAACTGCCCTTTGAGGCGTTTCAGCGGAGCCACCTCAGGGTCTTTTAGAGCGGGCAAGTTCGAGCGAGCCAACAGGCCGCGCGTCGCCGAGTTCCACCAATAGGTGCCCATCGGACTGTCCACCCGATCCGGCGCGGCCAGATGCTGATCGCGCTGTGCGTTGTGGACGCACATGGAGAGCGGCCCGTTGGCTGTCGCCACCATGAACACGCAAGAGGCGCAGCGGTCTTCCTCTAACGCATCCGCAGCCATGAAATTGTGGATGAACACGGCCTGTCGCCGTACTGGGCCGCGCAGCAACCCCAACCCCAGCCGCAGAAGGCATCCCGCCAGATGGCCAAGCGCCCAAAGGGCTAGCAGTGGATGGCGGCGGATCAGGCGTCCCACGCTGGGGCGGATGCGGATATGAGCGTCCTGTCCGGTATCCACATTTTCCAGCGCCGCTATCACCCGCTGAACCAAGCGCTGGTTCGACAGCAACGACACGGCCTTGCCCCCCGCAGAAACAACGCTGCCATACCGGTTGCAACTGGAATGCCCGACGGCCGCCGAGTCGAAATGCAAAGACGTGCCATAGCCTTGCTCGACCGCGCGGATGACGCTGTCTTGCGTGATTGCATCGGGTCGCGCCCGCAACACACCGCGCCCGGTATCCGCTTGCATCTGGAACGAGACAAAACCGACCTCGGGTTGATCCCGCAGAAACCGGGCCAAAGAAGGGATTTCAGCAAAGTTGCCGCCAAAAACGGTCGTGTTGAAGAGGATACGCAGCCCCAAACCACGCGCCCGGTCGATATAGGTTTTGCGCACGCGGTTGAGCTCCACCTCGGAGGCGAACCCGTTGCGCTCTTGCGTCATGTCCACGTGAAAGGCCACGTCATCCAGCCCTGCTGCGGCCAACCGCGTCAGCATCGCCCGGCTGGCGCGGATACCGTTGGTCATCAGGCACGAGCGCATACCCAGCCGCCTGATCTCGCGGCAGAGCGCCTCAAGATCGTCAACCTTGCGCAGCGTCGGGTCGCCGCCGGTCAATTGCACGGAAACGCCGCGGCCATAGTGGCTGCGGATCGTGGCAATCCGCGCGAACAGGACCGACAGCGGAGGATCATAGGTCATCTCGGCCCGGTCCGAGAGGTAACAGAGCGTGCAGTCCAGATTGCAGCGCTGCGTCACCTCAAGCGCGACGCAGGCCATCGGGTAGAACCGCCCCGCTGTCTGAGACGGGCCGAACTCTCCGCACCCGCGCAATCCCTCAAGCAGAGGCGCGCGCTGGTCCGAGCCCTGAAATCGCCGTCCGGCAGGTTTGATGGTGATGGATTCTGGCACGGTGTCTTTCATGCCCCCAAGCTAGAGGCACGCCTTGACCCGAACCACGCCCCCTCACGGCAACGTGCAGGCTGGTGATCAGCTCAGATGATCCGCAAAACCCGCAATCACCTGCTCGTAGACCGCGCGCTTAAACGGCACGATTTCTTCGACCAGTTGATCCGGGGCCTGCCATTTCCAGCTGGTGAATTCGGGATGATCCGTTGCAATATTGATCTGGTCGTCATGGCCGTTGAAGCGCAGCAGAAACCATTTCTGCTCTTGCCCGCGATAACGGCCTTTCCAGATTTTTGGGACGATGTCGTGGGGCAGATCATAGGGCAACCAGCCGTCAGTCTCGGCCACGACCTCGACCAGATCAGCAGTCACACCGGTTTCTTCCCACAGCTCGCGCAGCGCTGCGTCGCGGGGGTCTTCGCCCTTGTCCACCCCGCCCTGAGGCATCTGCCACGCGTCCTTGTGGCGGTCATTGCGCTGCCCCACGAAAATCTTGCCCTCGGCATTCATCAGCATCAGACCGACACAGGGGCGATAGGGCAGTTTGGCGATCTCTTCCGGGGTCATGCGAGGCCTCTTGGATAGGGTTTGCGACCTCTCTATCAAGCCGCGCGACGGGCGCAAAGGGGATGACGTTAGGTTTCGCGTGACAATGTTTACGCGAACGTCAATCTATTTCTCAACTTCGGAAGGGAGAGTTCGCCATGACTGCGTACCCAAACATGCTGGCCCCGCTGGACCTGGGCTTTACCACGTTGAAGAACCGCGTGCTGATGGGCTCGATGCATACCGGGTTGGAAGAGACCGGCGACTGGAACCGCGTGGCCGAGTTCTATGCGGATCGCGCACGCGGGGGCGTGGCGCTGATGGTGACGGGCGGGATTGGCCCGAACCTCGAAGGGTCCGTCCTGCCGGGCGCGGCGATGATGACCACCGATAAGGACGTGGCGAACCACTCGGTCGTGACTGACCGCGTGCATGAGGCGGGCGGCAAGATTGCGATGCAAATTCTGCACGCCGGACGCTATGCCTATGGCCCCAAATGCGTAGCGCCCAGCCCGGTGAAATCCCCGATTTCTCCGTTCCCGCCCAGTGAGCTGGACGAAGAGGGGATCGAGAAGCAGATCAGCGACATTGTGAACGCGGCTGTTCTCGCCCAGAAGGCGGGATATGACGGGGTCGAGATCATGGGGTCCGAGGGGTATTTCCTGAACCAGTTCCTCGTGACCCACACCAACAAACGCGAGGATCGCTGGGGCGGCTCCTATGAAAACCGTATGCGCCTGCCGATCGAGGTTGTGCGGCGCACGCGTGAGGCCGTGGGTACGGATTTCATCATCATCTATCGCCTGTCGATGATCGATTTAGTCCCGAATGGCTCGACCCATGAAGAGGTGGTTGAACTTGCACAGAGGATCGAACAAGCCGGCGCCACGATCATCAACACCGGCATCGGCTGGCACGAGGCTCGGATTCCCACCATCGCCACCAGCGTTCCGCGTGCCGCCTTTGCCTGGGTGACCAAAAAGCTGATGGGCAAGGTTGGCATCCCAGTGATCACCTCGAACCGGATCAATACGCCCGAGGTCGCAGAAGAGGTTCTGTCGACCGGCTGTGCCGACATGGTCTCGCTGGCGCGTCCGATGTTGGCGGATGCGGATTTCGTCAACAAGGCGATTGCCGGTCAGTCCGCGCAGATCGCGCCTTGTATCGCCTGTAACCAGGCCTGCCTGGACCACACATTCGGCGGAAAGCTGACCTCTTGCCTTGTCAACCCACGTGCCTGCCATGAAACCGAACTGGTCATTGGCAAGGCCGAGACGCGCAAGACCGTTGCTATTGTGGGCGCTGGCCCGGCTGGTCTGTCTACTGCCATGACCGCCGCCCAGCGCGGCCATGACGTCACGCTGTTCGACCGTGCTTCGGAAATCGGCGGTCAGTTGAACATGGCGAAACAGGTGCCGGGGAAAGAGGAATTCTGGGGGCTGGTCGATTGGTACCGCACCATGATGGATGATCTGGGCGTGAAGGTGGAACTGAACCGCGAAGTCAGCGCCGACGACCTGACCGGCTTTGACGAAGTCGTCATTGCCACCGGCGTTGTCCCGCGTGATCCGGAAATCCCCGGTCAGGACCGTGACAACGTCATCAGCTATATCGACGTGCTGCGCGAGAAAGCAGAGGTTGGCAAATCCGTCGCCGTGATCGGCGCGGGCGGTATCGGTTTTGACGTGTCCGAATTCCTGCTGGAGGACGGCCACAGCATCACCACCGACCTGCCTGCCTGGATGAAGGAATGGGGCGTGACCGACCCGGAGCAGCACCGCTCGGGTCTGGCACCGGAAGGCCCTCAGCCTGCAGCTCCTGCGCGTCAGGTCACGCTACTGCAACGCAAGAAACAGGCGCATGGCAAAGGCTTGGGCAAGACCACCGGCTGGATTCACCGCGCGACGCTTAAGATGAAAAACGTCAACTTCTTGGGCGGCGTGAACTATGAGCATATCGACGATGACGGCCTGCATATCAGCTTTGGTGAAGAGCGCGCCGACCCGACGGTGATTGCAGCAGACACTATCGTTCTGTGTTCCGGTCAACTGTCCGAGCGCAGCCTTGCGGACGCCCTGATCGAACGCGGAATCACGCCGCATGTGATTGGTGGTGCGGATGTCGCCGCCGAATTGGATGCGAAACGGGCCATCAATCAGGGCACCCGCCTCGCCGCCGAGATGTAGGGGCGCTGAGGTCTACATGGTGTAAGTCAGACCGGTCTCTTTCTCGAACCGGGCCATGTAGGTTTCGTAGTCGCGGTAAGCGCGATGGAACAGCAGCCGCGCCATCCGCGTTGCGCGCCAAGGCTTTTTGCCACCGACATAGTGCCAGATTTTCGGAGTTCTGCTTGCATCACTCAGATGCTGGCGGAACGCCTTGGACATTTTGCGGTATTTCGGGCTGTGCGCGTCAAACCAGATCTGAGGCCGCGTGTTCCACTGAATAGGCAACCGAAACCAGCGCCCGTGAAACAGTTGATTCATTCTGTCCTGTTCAGGCAAGTAAGGAATGTGCGGAACCAGCTTCTCGAAATCGCTGATCTCGCGCAATTCGCGATCGCCGTGAATGGCTGAACAGTCCATGACCATGATGCCGGAATTGAAATACCCTTCGCCGGGTATGAACCCCAACCTAATGCTCTTGCTCACACGACTGAGCGACTTTTTATGCTCGCGCCCCGGTCTGAAAATCTGCTGCAGGGAAGGGCGCAGGAAGTCCCCTCCGCCAAGCGTCACCAGACCCATATCCACGCAGGCGGCAAAGGGTTGGCCTTCAAGGTCCATGTCCAGCAATTCCCAAACATCCGAAACAACCAGAGTGTCCGCATCCACAAAAACGCAGCGCTTTTCGCAAAGCTGGGGCAGAAACAATGGCAGCATCGTGATCGCAGGGAACTTCGACTTATACTCGGAAAAGCCTGGCAGATTTTCCAGATCGAATTTCTGGTAAGAAATCGTCCCTCCCGTGAGGGATTGATTGACCTGCTCAACAATCGCAATGTCTTCGTCTGTGAAATCCTGCCCGAAGATTGTCACATCCAAAGGCTTGCTGGCATTTTTGACAGCGGAATATGCGGAAAGCAGAGCCGGGAACAGAAAAGACCTGTTCACGCCATAGACCACCTGCATCGCGCCCCCCTCGATCACGTCAATGTGATGAGAAGGAATAGCAGCGAAGAGCAGGCACTTCAAACCCTTAGCGGCCCTCAAAACTCTTGGTTTGCGGCGTTACCCGGCGCCCCCTTATTCGACCGAAATCGTAATCACCTCGGATACAATTGGCGGGTTATGCGGCACGTGTCCAGCATCGCCCAAAACCAGTTGTAGCGTGTGCTGACCTGCGGGCAGATCCAGAGTGACCTCGGTCTGACCACCGCCGAAATGCATGTGGTTTTCGTCTGCGGGCAACCCGTAAAGCAACTCATCCGCGCCGTCTTCGCCCTGACCCAGCGGCGGGCGGTTGATCAGCAGGTGGTGGTGGCCGGTATTGTCGGCCTCGGTCCCTGCAGGCGCAACGCCCATGCCACTGAGGCCAAAGACCACCGTGACCGGTGATTGCACTGTGTCACCATCCGCAAGGTTCGCGAAATAGACCTGCGCACCCGGCGCGGATGGCGTTTGTTCCTGCGCCCCGACAGCTGTGGCAAACAGAGCAACTGAAATGGCTGTAAAAATGGCTTTCATGATCTCCTCCCTCGTCACAAAAATGCCATTCTAAACCTAGCACATCTTGAATATTTTCCAGAAAACGCCCGTTTGCAGGGCGATCACCATCGCGGGAAACAACTGTTTCCGCGTTTCTGATACGCAAACGATCCGATTCAAAACCCTGATATTATCCCATGTCCGCCCCGATTCCGCCCAGATTGAGGGGCAAAGTCGTTGCAAGTAGCAAGACCTGGGGAACGAGAATGGATCGACTGACGGAAATGGAAGCCTTTGCCAACGTGGTGGACCAAGGTGGCTTCACCGATGCGGCCAAGAAGATGGGTATCTCCAAATCAGCCGTTTCCAAGCACGTGTCCAGCCTCGAGTCGCGGCTGGGGGCACGACTGCTCAACCGGACCACACGCCGCGTTTCTCCGACCGAGATTGGATTGGCCTATTATGACCGCGCCCGCCGGGTGCTGAACGACGCGGGTGAGGCGGATTCGCTGGTCACCGCGATGCAATCGGCCCCTTCTGGCCTGCTGCGGATCAGCGTGGCGACGGATTTCGGGGTCAATCATCTGTCGCCTGTCCTTTCGGAATTTCTGGCCACCTATCCCGACATCACCGTGAACATGGTGCTCAATAACCGCTACGTCGAACTGATTTCCGAGGGCTTTGACGTCGCCGTTCGCATCGGAGAGCTGGAAGACAGCACTTTGCGCGCCCGTAAGCTGACGGAAACCGTCAAACGCATGGTCGCGGCACCCAGCTATATCGAGAAATACGGACGGCCTCAGAAGATCGACGATCTGAACGAACACAAGCTGCTGCACTATTCCAGCCAGTCCTCGGGCAATGTCTGGCGCCTTACCGCCCCGTCCGGCGAGAAACGTCAGGTGCGCACGGCCGGTTGGCTGAGTGTAAATGACGGCCAATCGCTGTTGAACGCGGCGGTGTCGGGCCTCGGGATAGCCTATCTACCCAGTTACCTCTATGCCGATGCGCTGAAGTCCGGTGAGGTTGTGGATGCCATGCCATCCCTGCCGGATGAGGTGCAAGGCATCTACGCGGTCTATCCTCCAGGCCGCTTTACTCAGCCCAAGGTACGGGCCTTCATAGACTTCCTCGTTGACGCTTATTCCGAAAAAGGCGCGATGGACTGGTAATTCTCCCGGTGAACTGGATCGGCCCGTGCGTTCTTCGTGCGGGTCTTTTTTTGTGTAGACGCGTCAATTGACCAGCAAGACAGCCTCAACCCTACGGTTCAGATCGCGCCCTTCAGGTGTCACATTCGAGGTCAGCGGCGCCAGATATCCCACACCCTGTGCTTCGATCCGGTCCGCCGCGACGCCATGCGTGTCGATCAGACGGGCGCGCACGGCCTGCGCCCGTTCGGTGCTAACCTTTGTATTGGCCTGCAACGTGCCGGTATCATCAGTATGCCCGACCAACGCCAACCGGGTCGACGGGTTTTCGGCCAGGAACTGCGCCAGCAACGACAATGAGGCGAACGGGCCGTCGCCCAGTGCCACCTCGCCGGTGCGGAAATGCAAATCGTCAAGGATCACATGGCCCGACTGCTGCAACGCGTCCAAAAGGCCTTCGGTTCCGCTGGCGGATTGCTCAACGACCACAGGCGTTGGAGCCGGAGCATCAACGGGTGCAACGCGGATTAGTTGCACATAGCCATCCGGCGGGTTGCGGCTGACCAGCAGACTGAGCGCTTCTTCGCCTTTGGTAGCAGACAAAAAACGATAGTCGCGAATGGCGACATACATATCCGGTGTTGGCACCACCTCGGTCCCGAAGCGGAAATCGAACCCGCCACAGGTCCGGGCCTCACATTCAAACAGGATGTCAAAGCCCTGCGCCACGAGTTGATCCCGTAGCGGAGCCAGCAATTGCAGCGTCGTGCTAGAGCCCGCCTGCAAGCGCCATGTCAGCCGCTCGACCCGCCCCTCGACCGTGCGAGCAGGGACTATGCCATCTGCAACGGGCCCTGTGGGCAGCTCATAGCTGTCCAGCGGCGAGGTCCTCTCGCTTATCTGACGGGCGCTGGCGGGCAGGGTCAGATCTTGCGCCAGAACCGGCCCGGCCATCAGACAAAAGGCAAGGGCGAGGCGTCGGATCATCGGGCTTGTGCGTGATATTCGGAGTTGGGCGCCATGGCCGTGGCACTGGCCACTCGGTTGGACATGTTGAAGAACCCGGTGACATTGGCGATGTCCCAGATATCCCGGTCGCTGAAGCCCTGATCGCGCAAGTGCTGGCGGTCGGCCTCTTCAATCTCGGCGCTGGCGGTGGTCATCTTCGCCGCGAAATCCAACATCGCTCGCTGGCGCGTATCCAGAGAGGCGGTGCGGTAGTTCATCACCAGCATCTCGCCCAATTGCGGATCACCGGACATCTGCCTAACAGCTGCACCATGGGCGACCAGACAATAGAAACACTTGTTGATCGAGGACACTACCACCGCGATCATCTCACGTTCGAGCTTGGACAGCCCGCTATCTGCCAGCATCAGGTCGTTATACATAGCCGTGAAGGCGTTCAGCTTGTCGATATCGAAAGCGTAGGCTTTCAGCACATTCGGCACCATTCCCAGCTTTTCGAGGCAGACATCAAAGTATTTCTGCGTCTCGGGCGGCAAAGGGTCAGCCATGGGCAGGTTCAGCGCGGTGGGTAGATCAGTCTGGGTCACGGGCTTTCTTAACTCCTTAGACACGTTGACGATAATGGTATTCCCCGACAATCTCCATCCCGAGTGCGCGGTAGAGGCCATTCGCCCCGTCGTTGGCCTTTGTACAGATCACGCTGAGCGTTTTCGCCCCGTTGTCCCGCGCCCAAAAGGCTGCTGCCCGCATGGCCCATTGGCCCAGACCCTGGCGGCGGTGATCGGGCAAGATTTCAAGCGCATGTACCATGGCCACATCGCCTTTCATGGCCATGAACACAGTTCCCGCCGGGCGATCAGAGTGCCGCAACAGGAACGCGGTCTTGGGGCCCGCAGCACGCGCCATCACGGCCAGCCGTTCAGGGCCGATTCCGCCCTTGGCCCAGATCTCCTCCATGACTGCAAGCGGGGGCCAGATGTCGAACGCGGTCACGCGGGGCAGAGGCTGATCGGTCAGTTGCTCCGGCGGACATGCGTAGATGTTGACCGGGTCCAGAACCTCATAACCGCGCGCTTCCAGTTGGGCGTCGAGCTCGTGGTCATCGGGCCACAGACAAAAGATGCGTTTCTGGCCCATGGCCTGCATGGCACCCTCGGCCGTGACGATATCGGCCTCGGTTGCGTCACCCAGCGCATTGGCGGCAGACACGCGCGATCCACCCCCCTGCCCTTCGCGCAGGCGGAAGGAGCCAAGGACGTCATAGCGCGCAGCGGGCCATGTTCCGTCAACGATGTCAGGCCAGTTGATGCTCACAACTCGAGCTCTTTTGCCAATTGGGTCATGGCCGCGTCGATGCGCGCACCCTCTGTCCCTCGGATCACCACGTTGGCTCCGAAGACCCCGTTGATCTGAAACGGATAGCAGCCGATGGACAGGTCCGAGAACGTCTCGGCCAGTGCAGACAGCATCGCAGCAATATCGCCTTCGCCCCGATCCACCCGCAAGGTCTGAGACAACAGCGGGCTACCGCCCGTCAGGCCCGGCAAGACACTGGCAACCATGGCTTGGAAGACCGAGGGCACCCCGGCCATCACATGCACGTTTTCGATGGTAAATCCGGGCGCGGTTGAGACCGGATTGTCGATCAGCGCCGCCCCGTCAGGAATGCGGGCCATACGCAGGCGGGCCTCGTTCAACTCCAGCCCCGACTTGTCGTAGTGCGTCTGCAACAGCGCCCGCGCATCGTCGCGCACGTCAATCGGGGTGTCAAAAGCGCGGGCGATGCAATCGGCGGTGATATCGTCATGTGTCGGCCCGATGCCTCCGCTGGTGAAGACGTTGTCGTAAGACTCCGACAGAGCCTTGACCGCCGCCTCGATCGCCGGGGCGTCATCGCTGACAATACGCACTTCTTTCAGGTCGATGCCATGTTTGGTCAGTTCACCAGCAAGATAGTGCATGTTCGCATCGCGCGTCCGGCCCGAGAGGATCTCATCCCCGATGACAAGCATTGCAGCGGTTGGATTGGCCATGGCGCGCGCCCCCTCTTGATCGGCTGTTAGGGCAGGTATAGGCCGTGGGGCATGAGATTTGAAACCCCCCTTGTCCCCGCCCGCCTGATCCGCCGTTACAAACGCTTTCTGGCCGATTGCACGCTAGAGGATGGCCGCGAGGTGACAGCCCATTGCGCCAATCCGGGCAGTATGATGGGACTGGCTGAACCGGGTGAGAAAGTCTGGCTGGAACCCAATGACGATCCGAAGAAAAAGCTGAAATTTGGGTGGCGGCTAGTTGATCACGAGAATGGCCATTTCACCGGCGTCGATACTTCGGTGCCGAACCGGGCACTGCGCGCGGCATTGGAGCGTGGCGAGATCCTCGAACTGGCCGCCTATCAAACAGTCCGGGCCGAGGTCAAATACGGCCAGAACAGCCGCATTGATTTCCTGCTGACCCAACCCGGTCTGCCGGATGCCTATGTCGAGGTCAAAAGCGTCACGCTTTCCCGCCAGCCCGATCTGGCCGAATTCCCCGACAGCGTCACCACCCGCGGCACCAAACATCTGCATGAACTGGCCTCCATGGCCGAACAGGGCCACCGCGCGATCATGCTGTATCTGGTGCAGCGCACCGATTGCGACCGCTTCGCGCTGGCCGCCGATATCGACCCGGCCTATGCAGCGGCCTTTGAGGCAACGCAAGCGCAGGGGGTTGAGCGGTTGGTGGTCGGCACCACCATCTCGCCACAGGGGATCGAAGTTGATGCGACAAAGGTGTGGTCTACCGGTTAAGGCAGGATCGTAAACTTTCCTAGATAAGAGCCTCGCCCCGGTGTGTAACCGCGGTAGGTGCCATCCTCAACCTGCCCCACCACAGCGCAGAGGTCTTGATCTTTGCGGAACGTCTCCCAGCGGCTACAGATCCTGTCACTTTCCAACCACCAAACACCGGTGTCGCGGCCCAGGCGAGGAATCTCAACGTCAAAGCTTTGGTCGGCGTTCACGCTTGCGGCGCCAGTGACGCCCGCGCGGTTCAGGGCAATCTTGCGATCCTGTACCAAAAGCGCCGCAAGCTGATCCTGCGTCAGCATCGTCACCTCTTCGCGGCAGCCGCTGGTCAGAACGACCAGAAGAGCAGCAATCGCTCTGACCATCTCAGCCCCTGTTCCCGCTGATGCATTCTCCGTGGCACCGTGGCGCAAAGCGGCGCGGATGACCACGCGCAGACGGGATGATCAACGAAACTTGAACCTCTACCTGTGAATTTCAGGCCAAAGATCGGCGTCCAACCCCTTCACAAACGGTGCGAAGTGATCGGCCACAGCCTGCCACCCCCCGACCGAGGCGGTGTTGACGGGTTTGCGAGCCTGTAGGTTGCTGGCCGTTCTGATCGCATCCGAGGATTTGTCGGGCGACAGCATCGCCGGTTCAAAAGGCAAGTCGCAGAGCTGGGCCAGCTCCTTTACACCGTCCTCAAGATTATTCACCAGATGTTCGTAGCTTATGTCATGGACCCGCCCCGGAAGCACGGCGTGCCAATGCTGCATATAGCGGCGATAGCGGTTGGCTTCGGCTGCCATCCAGCTCAGATCATGCGTGTAATACAGGCCGCCCGCCCCGAAATGCGTCCGCCACATCGACAGCGCCACATCGCGCGGATCGCGCATGACGTTCAGGATCACAGCGTTCGGGAAGGCTTGCGCAATCGGCCCCAGAAACGCGTAGTTCCCCGGAGCCTTGTCGACAAAGGCGCGCGTTCCTTCCGCCGTCTGGGGCAAATTATCCGCGTAGTAGTCGGCCAGCGCCTGCGCGTCACTTCCAGCACCCGGCTGGCTTTCGGCCTTGCGGGCCCAGTGGTGCACGCCCGCCAACTCTCCCAACCCCTGAACAGCAGAGTGCGAGGCCAGAATCCGCTCAATCAGAGTGGTGCCGGAGCGTGGCAAGCCGACCACAAACACTGGCCGCGGGATATCGGTGCGCGGCGCTGATGCAGGGGCGGGCAGAGGCGTGCTCAGACGCTGGCGGCAGGCTTTCTCGGCCCGGGTTTCCCAGCTTTTGAACCCATGCTGCAACTGATCATGCGCCTTGCGCAGCTGAAGCATCTCGGTCGCGGTATCGCCATCCTGTTTCGCAAGGCTCGCGGCGGCGAAATGCACAGTGGCTGCGGCTTCCCGATTGGCGTTGCCCGCCTCAAGCAGTTTAGAGGTCAGAGCCTGCAATTCCGCCCTATCCTCAGCCGACAGGTTCGGCAGAGTTGCAGCGAACTCCAGCGTTTCGGGATCCTCGGGCGCCAGCGCAAAGGCGGCGCGGCCATGGGTTAGAGCCTCAGACATACGCCCCAAACCGACGAGACCCTTGGCCAGTCGCAGCTGACCGTAGTGGAATTTCGGGTGCTTCTCGGCCACGGCCAACAGGACGTCGATGGCCTGGTTCCACTGGTGCATCTCATCCAGAATATCGGCCTTCAGGCAATGGGCCTGCAGATTGCCGTTTTGATGGCGCAGAACCTCATCAACATCTACCAACGCCTCGCTCAGTTGACGCTCCTGCAACAGGGCCATGGCGCGCACATAACGTTGCGGTGGGGTCAGAGGGGCCTTGGCCCCAACTTTATTCATCAGGGTTAGCGCCTTGCCGGCATCGCCGCCCTGAACAAGGCTCAGCCCGAAATTCTGGATCAGGTCGGGGTTCTCCGGCTCCATCTTCCAAGCGCGCTCCAGATGGGTCTGTGCCTGTTTGAATTCCCCCTGGTGAATGCATGCAAGACCAGCCATCTGCGGAAACGCGGGCATTTTGGGCCATTTCTTCCCGGCCTTGACCGCACGCTTCAGCGCCCGGTCCGCGCGCCCGGTCTTGAGCATTTCACTTATGGTGGCAATCTCGGCCCTCAGCTGGTCTGCTTTCTGCATCTGACTGCCCTTCTTCTAATTTAACGCCCGAGAACTATCTTATCCGTGCTAGTTTATATCGCTGTACGCGTCCACCTGTGATCGGATCATCATCCATCCGAGATACAGGCCTGCGACGCTGCACCCTCTGGAACTTTCTGCACAAGCAGCGTAAATAGAACACTGCGCGAAACATTTGGAGCCTTGCATCCATGAAAGAACACCGTGGCCGCCTGACCAAGGACGGTATCCGCATTTACGAACAAGGTGACTTTGCCGGCATGCATGCGGCAGGGGCTTTGGCCGCGCGGATACTGGATGACATCGCGCAACATGTCTTCCCCGGCCAAACCACCGGTGCGATCGACGGGATTATCACCCAGATGGTCGAGGACGCGGGCGCGACTTCGGCCACGATTGGCTACAAGGGCTACCAGCACGCCAGCTGTATCAGTGTGAACCACGTGGTCTGCCACGGCATTCCCGGTGAGAAAAAGCTCAAGGACGGGGATATCCTGAACATCGACGTCACCGTCATCGTTGACGGCTGGTTCGGCGATACATCGCGGATGTATGTCGCAGGCAAACTGCCGCGAAAAGCCGAGCGTCTGATTCAGGTCACCCATGATGCACTGTTCAAAGGGATCGAGATGGTCAAGCCGGGCAACACGTTCGGCGATATCGGCCACGCGATTCAGTCCTATGTGGAAGCACACCGCATGAGCGTTGTCCGCGATTTCTGTGGCCATGGGCTGGGCCGCGTGTTCCACGCGCCGCCAAACGTGCTGCACTATGGCCGCCCCGGAACCGGCTCCGTTCTGGAAGAAGGGATGTTCTTTACCATCGAACCGATGGTCAATTTGGGGCGTCCCGAGACCAAAACGCTGGCCGATGACTGGACAGCTGTGACCCGCGACAAGTCGCTCTCGGCACAGTTCGAACATTCGGTCGGTGTAACCGCAAATGGGGTTGAGCTCTTTACCCTGTCACCCGGCGGCAAGTTCCATCCGACCTATTCTTCGTGATCGGCAGCCTGATCCCGTAGCACTTTCAGCAGCATCGTCTCAGCCCCCCACGGCGTGATCGCGTCGTGGATGAACACCGGCGCGCGTGCAGGTTTGCACGGCGGGCCGGTTTCTGTGTCAGTGTCCTGAGCCAAACCCCAGAACAAGGGCGGTAGGGCGCGGTCCATGCCAGAAGCCTAGCACAAACCGGCCCGCGCCTCAAAATCGGATCAAGATGGCGTGCAGCTGCCCCTGTCAAATCGCTGTGAAGCGCCTTTGATCATCATGTCATATTCGAGACTCACAAGATCAACGGCAAAGTTGACGACCTGACCATCCTGAATCAGTAAAAACGTCAGGTTGTCCAAACCCGGCAGGATGTCCGCCTCGCCCTGCAGATCTCCGACAGTGATGTGCCCTTTGTCGGACCCGCCCGAACGGGCCAACGTCACGTTGGATTGATCCACAGACGAGGTGCAATTGGCCATAAATTCATTCGCATCGAGTTTTGTTTGCCCTGCAACAACAGGGGAGGAGCTCAGCACGAAGGCCGAGGTCAGAGCAGCTCTGAGAAGCATTGAGAGTCCTTTGAGGGTTGTTCCGCGTTTCCACGGCGCGTAGAGGCGAAATTGGCCGCAATTTTGGCGGAGATGCGTCAAATTGCTGACCGCCCAAATTCAATTTTAAAACGAATTGGGGCAGTCAGGATCAACCCAAATGATCAAGTGATTGAAGCATCAACGAGATATGCGTGTCGCCGTATTTTCGACTGTCCAACAACTGGAATCCATCCGGCGCTTGCATCGGAGCGTTTTCTTCCCACACGATAAACGCCCCCTCAGCGATCCATCCTGCATCGGACGCCTTGGCCAGCGCCTTTTGGCCCAGAGACTTGCCGTAAGGCGGGTCCAGAAAGATCAGGTCGTAGGGCGCATTGGGGTTTTCACCCAAACGCGTCGCATCCCGGCGGATCAGATCGGTCCGGTCAACGCTGCGGGTCAGGTCGATATTCTTGCGGATCAGGCCCTGCGCGACACGCCCGTCGTCGACAAAGGTGACGTGGTCGGCCCCGCGCGACAGCGCCTCGAGCCCCAGCGCGCCGGTGCCTGCGAACAGGTCCAAGACGCGTAGGCCTTCAAAGTCGATCTGATGGCTCAGGACGTTGAACAGGCTTTCACGCACTCGGTCGGTGGTAGGACGCAGATGGGCCCCTGCATCCCCTTTGCCGACCGAGGCCAAGGCACGACCCCGGAACTCTCCGGCGATGATCCTCACGCTTTGAGCAGCGGTTTCAGATCTGCAGCCGGATCGGCCACCACGGCAGGATCCGCGGTTTTGCCCGAGTCGATGAGGCGTTTACCGACCATATAGGCGCGCGGATCGTTCATCGCATCGACCGCAATCAGCTGGTCACCTTTGTAGTACCAGAACGACACGGTCTGACCTTCGCCCTGACGGGTGACAACCCGATCATAGCCCGTGTTCAGGCCCGCGATCTGCAGTTTCACGTCAAACTGATCCGACCAGAACCACGGCGTTGCTTTATAGTCCTTGGCCGCCCCCAGCATGTTCTGAGCGACGATCTCGGCCTGATCGATTGCGTTGGGCACACTTTCCAGACGAATACGCCCCGCGCCATGCGGGAACGAGGCGCAATCCCCCGCCGCCCAGATCGACGGATCAGAGGTGCGGCCATGCGTGTCGGTTTTGATGCCGTTGTCCAGCTCAAGCCCGGCCATCTCGGCCAGTTGGCTGGACGGCGCGATGCCAACGCCTACGACTACAAAATCAACCTCGATTTCGGTTCCATCCGTCAGAACTGCACCGACGACCTTGCCGTTTTCGCCGATCAGACGATCAAGGCCGACGCCCTCGCGGATGTCCGCTCCATGACCCGAATGCAGCGCGCGGAAATAGTCGCTGGTTTCCTTGGCGGCGACGCGTTGCAGGATACGCTCGGCCATTTCTACCAGCGTCACCTTGACCCCGCGCTTGGCGCATACGGCTGCGGCCTCAAGCCCGATATAGCCGCCCCCGACGATCAGAGCGCGCGCGCCTTCAGTGACCCGAGGCTCCATCTCGTCGATATGAGCCAGATCGCGCACCACATGAACGCCCTGAAGATCACCGCCGATAGAGGCAGGCAGATAGCGCGGATCCGACCCGGTGGTCAGCGCCAGTTCGTCATAGGAGATGACCTCATCCCCCACGGTCACGGTCTTGGCCTTGGGGTCAATTGCAGTAACACGCTGCCCCAGACGCAGGGTGATGTTGTTGTCGGCGTAGAAGCTTTCGGGGCGCAAAAACAGACGCTCCAGCTCCATCTCGCCCAGCAGATAGGCCTTGGACAAGGGCGGGCGCTGATAGGGCAGATGCGGCTCGGCCCCGATCAGGGTGATATCCCCTTCAAACCCATCCTTGCGCAGTTTCGCAACAAGCGACGATCCGGCCTGCCCGGCGCCGATCACGACAATATGGCTCATGTTCATCACACCCTGTCGAATTCTCATGGTTACTTTTGTCCGACCACCTATATTGCGGCATAGCCCGACTCTGCAAATCCAAACGACAGGAGCTGATAAATGATTACAACAGGTGAGATGCTGCCCGACGCCACGCTGACCCAAATGGGTGCGGAAGGCCCAGAAGAGGTTCGGATTTCAGACAAAACCGCGGGCCGCAAAGTGGTGATCTTTGCTGTTCCTGGCGCGTTCACGCCGACCTGTCATTCGGCCCATGTGCCCAGCTTCATGCGCACCAAGGATCAGTTCGAAGCCAAGGGCGTGGATGAGATCATCTGCATCTCCGTCAACGACCCGTTCGTGATGAAAGCCTGGGGCGAAGCGACCGGCGCGACCGAGGCCGGCCTGACCCTGCTGGGCGATGCCGCGTCCGAGTTTACAAAGGCCATCGGCATGGATTTTGACGCCCCGCCGGCCGGGCTGTTGGCGCGTTCTCAGCGCTATGCGATGCTGGTCGAAGACGGCAAGGTCACTGCGCTGAACTTGGAAGAAAGCCCCGGCGCTTGCGAAATTTCGGCCGGTGAAGGCTTGCTCGAAGTAATCTGACGCTGTTCTGCCCCGGCTAAACCGGGGCCGTCCTAACCCTATTTAACTTGATACAACGCCCCAGTGTGCGATTATCAAAGGCACATAGCTGGGGAGTATGTTTATGTATCTCAAAGCCATTTCACTCATTCTGGGCGGCGCAGGCCTTCTTGCAGCTTGCGGCCCGGCCCCGACACCACAGCAACAAGCGGCACGACAACATGAAATCGCCTGCCTGAGCGGTACCTTGGGTGGCGCGCTGATCGGAGGCGCAATCGGCAATCAGTTCGGCGGTGGTTCGGGCAAGTCCATTCTGACGGGTGCAGGTGCGGCTACCGGAAGTATCGGTGGCGCAAGATTCGCATGTTGAGGGGGACAGCTGTGAAACGAATAATCTGTATCGCTGCTTTTATAATGGCCAATGCCGCAGCTGCGGACGACGTGGCTGAGCTGAATGAAAAAGAGCTAACAGCCATTGACTCGAACAATGATGGCTTCCTGTCCAAAGATGAGTTCAATGCCTTTTCGGACTACGCCTTTCAGGCGATGGACGAAGACAAGAACGGCACGCTCGGCCTGTCCGAGGCCAAACCCTTCCTGGACATAAAGCAATTTCAGGACGTTGACCGGAACGGCGACAGTCTTATCTCAAAGGCAGAATACGATGCGCAGATGAGCAACGATTTCGACGCTGCGGACAAGGATGGAAACGGCCGGTTGGACTAACCCCGGAGGGTGAGATGAACAGATGGATCTGGATCGGCGCGCTGGCCGTATTGGCGGCATGTGACGTACCGCAGGCCCCGGTTGTGACCGGTCCCGACGGGCAGGCCCGGATTCAGATCAACACCAGCGGGCTGACCTGCTATGAGAGGCGGTGTCTGGACATCAACCCAGCGGCGCGCAGTGTCCGGTCTATCGGAAACAAAACGACCCGCATTCCTGGCAATATCGACGTCAGTAGTGGCACGGTCACGCCGGATGAATTCCGCCAGATGGCGATCACGGCATCCTTGGCTGGCGGCATCGGGTCCGGACAGGATCGCGACTAGACCAGTCCGTCCATCTTGCGCGCCAGTTTCGCATCCAGCGAAGACAACCCGCCGACGTCATGGGTGGACAGCACGACCTCGACCGTGCGGTAAACGTTGGACCATTCTGGGTGGTGGTTCCATTTTTCGGCCCAGATCGCCACTTGAGTCATCCATCCAAAGGCGGCGACGAAATTGTCAAAGATGAACGTTTTGGTGATCGCATCCCGGCCCTCAACCATCGTCCAGCCATTGTTGAACAGCGGATCAAGAAGGGGGCCACGGGTCTCGGTCGACAAAAGCTCGGTCATTGCTGTTCCTCCGGGTTCGATTTTCTGAACGGACCGTAATCCGTCAGAATCTCAATCTCTTCTCCCACCGCGCGGCCTTCAGCGTCCAGATATTTTTTGACGGCATCGGCGAATCCCGGATCGGCAATCCAATGAAGGCTATGCGTGCGTGTTGGCAGGTAGCCACGTGCAAGCTTGTGCTCGCCTTGCGCTCCGGCTTCGACCCTTTGCATGCCATGCGCGATGGCAAAGTCGATGGCCCTATAATAGCACAGCTCGAAATGCAGGCAGGCATGATGTTCCACGCAACCCCAGTAGCGACCATAGAGCGTCTCACGCCCGATGAAATTCAGCGCCCCCGCAATGGGATACCCATCGCGTTCTGCCAGCACCAAAGCCATATCACCGGCCAACGTCTCCTGCGCGATATCAAAGAACTGGCGCGTCAGGTAAGGTGAGCCCCATTTGCGCGCGCCGGTGTCCTGATAGAACCGCCAGAAGGCATCCCAATGCTCGGGCCGAAGGTCATCGCCTGTCAAGGTACGGATCTCACCACCGAATGCATTGGCCTGAGCACGCTCCTTGCGGATGTTCTTACGCTTGCGCGAGGACAGCGCCGCCAGAAAACCGTCGAAATCCGCGTAATCGTCATTCAGCCAATGAAACTGCTGCGAGCTTCGCAGCATCAGGCCCATCTGCTCACCCGCCAGCGCCTCGTCTTCGGTGCAGAAGGTCGCGTGAAGCGACGAGACCTGATTGTCTGCCGCCAGTTGAACGGCGCCCTGCACCAGCGCGGACATCCCAATCCCTTCATATCCCGGACGCACCAGAAAGCGCCGCCCGGTGGCGGGCGTGAAAGGGGCCGCAATCTGTAGTTTGGGATAGTACCGCCCGCCCGCGTTTTCGTACGCATGGGCCCAGCTGTGGTCGAAGATATATTCTCCCTGACTGTGCGACTTGGCATACATCGGGGCCGCCGCGATCAGCATCCCATCCAGATAGGCCGTCAGGTATTGCGGCTGCCACCCGGTGCCCCGCCCAACCGAGCCGCTATTTTCCAGGGCCAGCAAAAACCGGTGCGTGGTAAAGGGATCCAGCGGATGCCCGCCATCTGCTGTTTCGGGGCAAGCGCAGGCATCCCACTCGGCCGCAGAGATTTGCGAGAGTGATCCGAGTACCTGAATTTCGATCTGCGCCTGATCCATGTGCCCTCCGCGTCTGGTCTTTATCTGTGACGAGGTGCGACAGGTTCAACCCGGATGCTTGGCCAGATACCCCTCAAAGGTCACATTGTCGGCAACGGCGCGGGCCTCTGCCTCTTGTTCAGGCGACTTTACCGTCCAACACAGAATCGGCACACCGCGCGCTTTCAGCTCGGCCACGCGCGGGCGGCCCAGATCATGAACCTCATGGCTGATGAAACTGGCCCCAACCCGGTCGAAATCGGGAATATCGCGCAGGTGATCGCACACCGATTGCGGCAGCAGCTCGACACTCGGCTTGTAGGAACAAGTCACGATCCCACGTGGCAGATGTGGGGCGAGACGGGCCAGCTCGGCCACGCTGTTGGGGTTGAATGACATCAACGCCACCGGACCGTCGTAACCCTCTAGCGCCCGCACGGCATCCGCCTCGAGCGGGCCGACATTGGTGCCCATGGCTCCATCCTGATCCTTGAGCTCGATCAGCAGCGGGACTTTGCCCGCGACCATCTCAAGCACATCGTCGAGGGTGGGAATGCCAGCCTCGGCGTGCAGCAGCTGCGTGGCCTGCGCCTGCGCGGCCGAGACCTGCTGGATCGGTCCAGACTGCCCGGTCAGACGCGCCATGTCGTAGTCATGAAACACCATCGCACGGTTGTCCGAGGTCCGTTGCAGGTCAATCTCGATCCCGTAGCCGGCCTCGATCGCGGCACGAATGGCCGCCCGGCTGTTTTCCGGGCGGTTATCTGTTTTGTCATGCAGCGCCCGGTGCGAGATCGGGGCCTCAAGAAACGCGGGCGGCAGAGCAGGTGTCATTGGACTTCGAAAATACCTTCGATTTCGACAGCAACACCCAGCGGCAGTGATGCAGCGCTAACCGCCGAGCGGGAATGACGACCCGCCTCGCCCAGCGCCTCAACCAGGAAATCGGACGCACCGTTGATCACCTGCGGCTGCGCGGTGAAATCAGCAGTCGAGTTCACAAAACCGGTCAGCTTGATCACCCGTACCAGCTTCTCGATATCCCCATCGCAGGCCGCTTTGACCTGAGCCAGCAGGTTGATCGCACAGACCTTTGCCGCCGCTGCACCGGCGTCGACATCCATGTCATTGCCCAGTTTGCCGGTGATCAGATTGTCCGCTTTGGAAATCTGACCCGAGACATAGACGATATTGCCCACGCGCACGAAAGGCACATAGTTTGCGGCCGGGGCCGGTGCGTCTGGCAGCGATACGCCCAGGCTTTGTAGTTTTTCCGAGATGCTCATGTGATTGTCCTCACCCAAAATCGACTCGGGCGGACGCTAACCGGGATGATGCCGCTGGGAAAGCCGGAAACCGATTTTTCTGACCGTCGCCTTCAGTGGGCATATCCTGTCCTATTTCGAACTGTTGAAGTCGTGTCACTTTACCTTCGTTGATTTACCGGGTTTAACGCTATGTGTTTCATTCAAGCTCTGAAACCTCTATGTGACAACAACTTGTGTCGGTTAGACACGCAGGTATTGATTGATCGCCCAAGCGTCGTACCGGGCCGTATTGGAGTAGCTAAGACCGTGTTGAGCAAATTTGGCTTCAAACATCTTGTTGTTCTGTCACTTATGGCTGTGTTGTCGGCCTGTGCGACGCAATCCCCGGAACAGGCTGCCCGGGGTGAGATTTTCGACCCCTATGAGAACGCCAACAGAGGCATTCACAAGTTCAACCTTGGCGTCGACAGGTTTCTGTTTCGCCCCGCCTCAAAAGGCTATGTGAAGATCGTCCCTGATCCGATGGTGACCAGCTTCAGTACCTTTGCGGAAAACATCTCTCTGCCCGGGCAGGCGGTGGATTACCTACTTCAGGGAAACCCCAAGCAAATGGGCAACGCCTTGTTGCGGTTCGTGATCAACATGACCGTTGGTGGCTTTGGCCTGTCGGCCCCGGCGGATGAGCTGAACCTGCCGCCCGTCGATACGGATTTCGGCGAAACCCTGCACGTCTGGGGTGTTGGTGAAGGCGCCTATGTTGAACTGCCGTTCTATGGCCCATCGACCACCCGTGACGCTGTAGGTGTCGTTATCAACCTGTTCTCGAACCCGATCAACTTCACTCCGGTACGCCCTGCAGACAATCTGGGGGTTTATGCCGAGGTCGTACGTCGGATGGGGGATCGGGGTCGATTTTCTGATACAGTGGACTCGATTCTCTACGAAAGTGCCGACAGCTATGCGCAGGCCCGACTGATCTACCTGCAAAACCGCCGTTTCGAATTGGCACGCGACGACGAGGACGCCTTCCTGGATCTCTACAACGATCCATATGCCGACGCCGGAACCGACCCTGTTAGTGACCCCCTTCTCGACCCCTACGAGGACCCTTATGCTGAGTAACGCTTTAAACCGAAGATATTTCCTGAAAACCTCTGTGGCCGGAGCAGCTATTGTTGCCCTGCCCTTGCCCGCTCTGGCCCTGACCGAGGCGGGCGCCAAACAGCTGGTCAACAGTGTTGTCGCGGATATCAACCGCGTGATCGCCTCGGGTAAATCCGAAAAGGCAATGCTGCGCGATTTCGAGAAGATTTTTGTGCAATACGCTGATGTTCCGATCATGGCGCGCTATGCGCTTGGGGCAGACGCCCGTTCTGCCTCTCCGGCGCAGTTGAGACAATTCACCAAGGCGTTCCAAGGATATATCTCGCGCAAATACGGACGCCGGTTCCGCGAATTCATTGGCGGCCAGGTGGATGTACGAAACGCGCGCAGAATCAAAGCCGGCTATGAAGTACGCACCTCGGTCAAGCTGCGGGGATCGTCGCCCTTTGACGTGACCTTCCTGGTTTCTGACAAATCCGGTCGCGACAAATTCTACAACATGTTCATTGAGGGCGTGAACTTGCTGCTGACCGAACGCACCGAAATCGGGGCGATGCTGGATGCGCGTAAAGGCAACTTGAACCAGCTGATCAAAGACCTCAACAGAACCGGGTAGCACCGCCTTTTTGTGTGCTGAAACGCCTCCGCGCTCTTTGCGTCGGAGGCGTCTTCGTTTCTACACCCGCGAGAAGGTCATTTTTCTTTGGGACCTCGCACACGCCGAAGTTGACGCGCCGTTTTCCAAAGCTCTCACTAAAACTAAGCTTGTACCCCGCTCCACGCCCAGCCTTGACCCTCTAAGGCATGTAACTTCGGATCAAAGCGCTGGCGATCAAAGCCCATCCATCTGCGATCACGAAAAACGCCAGCTTAAACGGCAGCGAGACGATTGCAGGCGGCACCATCATCATGCCCATCGACATCAAAACGGCAGCCACAACTAGGTCAATGATCAGAAAAGGCAGGAAAATCAGGAACCCGATCTGAAACGCCCGAGCGATTTCAGACAACATGAAGGATGGCATCAGAACTGAAAGTGGAGCATCCGGAGACAGGACCATCCCCTCGCCTCCGGGGCGCAGAGCGGCCATGGATTGAAACGTCTCAATATCCAGTCGCGCGGCCATGAACTCTCGGAACGGGTTCAGGGCGCGTTCCAGAGCCGTTTCAACCTCAAGCGTTTCATGGATCAAAGGCTCAATACCAATAGTCCAGGCTTCGGTGAAAACCGGCTCCATAATGAAATAGGTCAGGAACAGCGCAAGGCTGACGATCAGCATGTTTGGCGGAGATTGCTGCAACCCGATGCCCTGTCGCAGGATCGCGAGAACCGTGATCAGAAACGGAAAACAGGTGATCATGATCGCCAGCCCGGGCGCAAGGCTGAGAACGGTGATCAGCAAAATCAACTGGATCGTCCGGGCCGAGATGGACCCACCTTCCCCAAGCGACAGGGTCACGTCTTGAGCCGCAGCCAGCGAGGGCAGCGTAGCCACCACCGCCACAATCAGCCAGAGCCACAGGCGCATCAGCCGATCACGTTCTGCAAATCCGCGATTTCGGTCAGACGTACGGCCAGTTGACCGGTCTGATCGCCCTCCACCTCTTCCAGAATGCCACGGGCAACCAGTTGGTCGCCGACATATAGATCCACGGGGTCTTCGATCCGTTTGTCCAGTGTCAGCACCGCGTTTTCGCCCATATTCAGCAAGTCCCGGATCAACGGGCGGGCGCGGCCGACGGAAACGGTGACTTCGATCGGGACAGCATCAAAGGGATTGGTTTTCTGGGATTGGGTATCAGTCATGGGTCAAAGCCTCTTTCGCCTCAAACATGTAGGAGTCAAATGCCTGCTGAACCGAGGACAGCAGATCCACGCAATCCACCTCGCGTCGCGAGATACCGACCTGCAGCCGCGCTTGTCCGGGTTGCAGCGAGGAATCCTCAATCACGCGCGGGGGCTGTGGCATATCCGATGACAGCAAATCTTCGACCTCGGCTGCGCGCCCTCCTGGCACAAGTATCTGGATGGGTTGGTCGATCTGGGTTCGTGCCATGTCTTGCAGCTGTTCCGACAGGCGGTGAGCAAAGCTGCGGTCGATACAATCCGGCAGCACCAAGTTCACCAGGCTTTGGAACATCGGCTCCAGCGACAGGGTCATACGTGTCAGCGCTTCGTGATAGGTAAAGGACATGTCTTCCAACGCCTTGGCCAGTTCTGCCGAGACCTGGCCCCGGTTCTGCTCCTGCGCTTGAACAGCGTCTTCCCATCCGGCACCGTAGCCTTGTTCGAAAGCGGCCAGGCGCTGTTCCTCCAGCGCGTCTTCATCCAGAAGGTGCAGCTTGCCGCCTTCGACCTGCGCGGTGAAATCCTCAAGAAGGTGAGCAATCGACATCAGACCCGCTCCTCACCTTCTTCAAGCCAACTGCGCAGGATTTCGACCGTTTCTTCCTGTTTGCCACCGATCATCGCCCGCAACCGATCCACAGGATCTGCGTTGCTGTCCGACCCAAGCGCCGGCACGCCGGCCGACTGCGCCTGCCCTGGCAGAGCTGTGAACTCAGCCGACTCATCTGGCGCGATCTCACCGACCAAAACCTGGGTGTCCTGTGCGTCACCACCACCTGCAGGCAACAAGGCGGGGGCGGCAGCCGGTTTCATCAGGATCGGGCGAATGACGAACAAGGCCAGAACCAGCGAAACAAGTGCAAGCACCGCCATCTGGATCAGAGACATCGCGTCCAGATGAATATTCTGCCACATGGAAGACGAAACCAGCGTTCCCTGCGGCTCTACCACCGGCAGATCAAGCGATTTCAACGTGATCACATCACCCCGAGCTGCATCGAAACCAACGGCTGAGGCCACAAGCTCCTCAAGCGCGTCAAGCTCGGTCTGAGGCAGGGGCTCAAAGCTTTCCGCCCCGTTTTAATCTACCGACCGGAGGCCATTGACCAACACCGCGACTGTCAGGCGCTTGATGGCACCGGGTGCGTTGTGAACCTCAAGCTCCGTTTCTGAGACCTCATAGTTCACGCGCTCGCGGGTCTGCGTCGCGTTTGAGTTCGATTCGTCCCCGCCCGCGCCGTCACCATCCGGCAGGTTGGAGGCAACCGTCACATCGCCGGACTGATTGCGCACACTGTCCGAGCGTTCCTCGACATCCGTGCTGATCGCGACCCGCCCTTTGGGGTCAAAGCGGCGTTCGCGGATGGATTCGGTATTGGTTACCGTGTCGACACTGACCTCAACCACAGCGTTTCCGGTGCCCACGCGCGCCTCGACAAGGCGCAGCACGCGATCACGCAACTGACGGGATTTGTCATCCGCCGTGTCAGCTGCAACCGCCGTGTCCTGTCCACCAATCACGGCGCCGCTTGAATCCACAACCGTCACGTTTTCCGGCGCAAACCCGCTGACCGCCGAGGCGACCAGAAAGCGAATCGCCTTGGCCTGATCGCCCGTTATCTGCGCGCCCGATGGAACCAGATAGACCGAGGCCGTGGGCGCAACGCTACGCTGAAACGGGTTGGCCGAGCCATTTGCGATATGCACCCGCGCCTGACTGACATGAGGACCACCGACGATGGTGAGCGCCAGCTCACCTTCTTTTGCGCGCCAATAAGCGGCATCGAACATCTGCGACGTGGTGCCAATCCCGCTCAGCGAATCGAGCAGCTCATAGCCACGATTGCCATTTGCTGGCAGTCCTTCGCTGGCCAGGGTCATGCGCAGCTCATCCCGCTGCGAGCCGGGCACGTAGATCGAGCCGCCCCTGATCTCATATGTGACGCCGCGCTGATCGAGTGCACGCACGATATCGCTCGCGGCCCCGCTTTCCAGCCCTGCATAAAGAAGGGTCATAGAGGGTGCTGTCACAAGACGGGACATCCCGAGAACCCCCAGAAACACCAGCGCAACCGCGCCGACGACTATGATTTGCTTTCGCCTGTCCAAACTTGCCCAGACAGTTCCGATCTGCTGCACGCTCACCTCCAACTCGCCGACATTCTGCACGGCGCATCCCTTGTTTGAACGATTGCCCTTAACAATCGGTTAGTCCCTGCCGGGTTATGACAGCTTCAGATCGAATGAATGAGGACGTCATGACTGACGCCACAACGGAAGAGGCAGAAGCCCCTAAGAAATCAGGAAAAATGGGTCTGATCGTCGGGGTGATTCTGGCGCTCGTCGGGGCGGGAGGCGGCTATTACGCGACCACGTCCGGGCTGTTGCCCTTTGGGGCAAAACCCGAAAAGGCGGAATCTCTGGACGCAGACAAAGACAAACCGGCCAAGGCCCTGCCGGACGTGGAATTCGTCGATCTTCCGCCCGTCATCCTCTCGGTGAATGCGGGTGAGTCGCGGCATCTGAAATTCCACGCGCAGCTCGAAGTTAACTCGGCCTACATCATTGATGTGGAAAAAATGCAGCCGCGAATCATGGATGTGCTGAACGGGTACCTTCGCGCGCTGGAGGTTGCGGATCTCGAGGACTCCTTAGCGCTGGTGCGTATCCGGGGACATCTGCTGCGGCGCATTGAAATCGTCGTCAGAGAGGGTCGTGTGTGCGACGTTCTGGTGATGGAATTTGTTCTGAATTAGGAGACGAAATTGGAGCTTATTGCAGATATTTTGCTGGTCGCGGGCGCGCTGGGCGCTGGTCTATATTGCTTTGTTCTGTCACGCCGCCTGAAACGGTTCACGGATCTGGAACAAGGCGTGGGTGGGGCCGTTGCGGTGCTGTCCACCCAGGCGGAAGAGTTGAAAAATTCGCTGTACAGCGCGCGGGCTGCCTCGGACCAATCCGGGAATGAGCTGAAAGAGCTGACGGAACGCGCGCAATCGGTTGCGCAGCGGCTCGAACTGATGATGGCCGCAATGCATGACGTCGTCCCAGAAGAAAAGGCCGCGCCTGAACTGCCCGCGCCGGAAGTTTCTTCAGATCGTAATGAAGAAACAGAGGGCGAGGCTGAGCCAGAGGAGACCTCTGACGTTCAGGAATCGGATGCAGACGACACGTCCGCCGAGGAGAACAAGTCCGAGCAACCAGCCAAAGCTCCGGAAGGTTTGATGTTTTTCCGGCACAAACGGAAGGGTGCGGAGGTTGCCGAATGAAACGCCCTGGCACGCAGAAAGGCAGGGCGCGACCCCGCAGCGGCGTGTTGGCGGTGATTGCGCTGTTGATGATCGGGTCCGCCGCGATTCGCCTTGGACTGGAAGCCGGGCCCGCGTTGGCCAAGACAGTTGAGCCAACAAAGTCCGAAGAGCCGTCTGTGTCAAAACCCGCTCCGGATCTGCAGGTGCTTTTGAACGAACTTCTGCGCCGTGAAAAACGCCTGAAACAGCGGGAAGAAGCCTTTGAAGAAAAGGAAAAGGCGCTGGAGATTGCCCATGGGGCCATCGAAACGCGCTTGGCTGCGCTACAGCAAGCCGAGGAAGACCTGCGGGAAACACTGGCATTGGCAAACAAGGCCGCTGAAACGGACCTGACCCGGCTGACGGACGTCTACCAGAATATGAAACCCAAAGATGCCGCTGCCCTGTTCGAGACGATGGATCCCAGCTTTGCGGTCGGTTTCCTATCGCGCATGCCTGCCGATGCGGCAGCGGGTGCGCTGGCCGGCCTCAGCCCCGAAGCCGCTTATACGATCAGTGTCGTCATGGCGGGTCGAAATGCTAATGCCCCACAGGAATAATCGCATGCTTTTCAAAGCTACTTGGACACTTATCGGAGATCGCAAATGATTGGAATTGTTGGAATTATCGTCATCTTTGTGATGGTGTTCGGTGGCTATCTGGCTGCGGGTGGCAAGATGACGATTATCATGAAATCCCTGCCGTTTGAGATGATGATGATCGGAGGTGCCGCTGTTGGTGCCTTTCTGATCAGCAACGATATGGGTGGGATCAAACATAAGATCAAAGACATGGGCAAGGTCTTCAAGGGGGCAAAGTGGAAACCCGAAGACTACCGGGACCTTCTATGCCTTCTATTCTCTTTGATCCGGATCGCACGCGCAAACCCGGTCGAAATTGAACAGCACATTGAAGACCCCGAGAACTCGAGCCTGTTTTCCGGCTACCCGAAAATCCAGTCCGACAAGGAAGCTGTGGATCTGATCTGCGACACGATGCGTTCGGCTGCGCTGAACTATGATGACCCCCATCAGGTCGAAGAAGTTCTGGAAAAGCGGATGGAGGCCAATTTTCATCACGCCATGCATTCCAGCCACGCGCTGCAAACCGTCGCCGACGGCTTGCCCGCCCTTGGGATTGTCGCCGCCGTTCTGAGTGTGATCAAAACGATGGGGTCAATCGACCAGCCGCCCGAGGTTCTGGGCAAGCTGATCGGGGGCGCTCTGGTCGGGACATTTCTGGGGGTGTTTCTGGCCTATGGTCTGGTGGGGCCATTTGCGGGCAAACTGAAAACCCTCGTGGAAGAAGACAATCACTTCTACCAGCTGATCAAAGAGGTTTTGTTCGCCAACCTGCACAACCACAACGCCGCCATGTGTATCGAGGTCGGCCGCCAGAACACACCGACCCACAACCGGCCCTGTTTCTCGGAACTGGAGGACGCCCTCAAGGAACTTAAACAGGCGGCGGCATGAAGCGCTTAGCTCTCTTCACGTCGATTCTGATCTCAATGGCAACCTCGGCTGCCGCTGAAACGCTGGTTGTCAGGTCCGGGGAACATGACAGCCACGCCCGCCTCGTCGTAAAGGTTCCGCCGGGCACCGGATGGGTACTTGCACGCCGAAAAAACGGGGCGCGGCTGACCGTTTCAATCGACGACGTCCGGTTTCAGACAGAAGCCGTATTTGGGCGACTAACATCGAATCGCTTGTCCGCCCTTTCTCAATCGGAACCCAGCGCCGCACTTGATTTGGAATTTGGCTGCGACTGCGTCGCCACAGCCTTTCTGTTTCAACAATCAATGATCGTAGTGGACATTTCGCAGGCCACTTTGCTTCCGCCTTTGACGGCCAACATCCCTCTGCCAACGACCCTGCCGCGGTTGGAGGCAGAAGATCCACTTGAACCCTTGGCGTTACCGCTTTTGACGCTGAAACAACAAGGCTTCAGAGATCAACTCTCAGCTAGGCTACTGCAGGGTGCGGACCGAGAGGTCCTTGACCTGGTCCTGGCCGCCATTGGACCCCGCACTTCAACTTCGCCGAGCGACATGGACATGTTGCCGAATTTTGCAGCGAATGTGAATGTCTCAACGATTGTCGACGAGTTGGAAGGTCTTCTTGGCCCCGACATCCCTCAAGTTGAAAAACGCCCCGCCTGCATCAGCAGCGCTCGGCTAAGGTTCGACACATGGTCGGACGCGCGCCCGTTCGACGAACAAATCGCCGATCTGCGCTCTGGTCTGTATCAGGAGTTTGACCGCGTCGACGCCGACCAAGCGTTCAAGCTGGCGAAACTCTACACTTTTTTCGGGTTCGGGGCAGAAGCTATCTCCACGCTTGCTCTTGTTGAAAACCATTCCGAAAAGAAAAGCTGGGTGCAAGCCATAGCTAGGCTTGTGGATCACCGTGAGTCTTCAGAAGAAAGCCCTTTTCGGGGTCTTCAGCGTTGCAGTAGCGATGCAGCTTTCTGGTCACTGCTCAGCGAGCAGACGTTGAGTCCAGATGCCGATCTGGACGCGATAGAGCAGTCTTTCTCCAGCCTTCCCCGACATTTGCGCCGCAGTTTGGGCCCAAGACTGTCATCGATTTTGGTTGAAGCTGATAAGCTGGAAGCGGCGCGGCGGGTGATGCGTTCCGTTGATCGCGTGGAAACGGAGGAACAGCCCAACGTTGCCAAGGCTCAGATCGCTCAGGCCGAAGGCGACTCTGAGGTGGCCGATGCCATCTTGGAAGAGGTGATTTCTACGCCGGAAACCGCAACAGATGCCCCTCTGGCCTTGGCGCGCTTGATCGAGAAACGCTGGGCAGAGCGGGGGGCGGTATCCCCGCAGGACGTTGCCCTTGCCGCAGCCTACGCGTTGGAGTTTCGTGGATCTGAAACCGGACCAATGATGCAGCACGCACATATCGTTGCGCTGAGTTTGAACAATGAGTTCGATACGGCCTACGACCTGATCCAAGCTCTTCCCGAGGGTGATGATCGCGCGGATGTTCTAAACCGCCACACACATCTGCTGGAAGAAAGGTCAAACGATGTAACCTTTCTGAAACAGGTGCTGTCCATGTCTGATAGCGACTCGATGGCTTTGACCACGCAAGCCGCTATTGCAGTGTCAGATCGGTTGGGCGCTTTAGGATTTGCGGCTCAAAGTTCTGCCTTTGCAAATCGGACACATGACACGACGGACCGATCCCAACGGGCCCGATTGCGCGCGCGCGCGGCACTGTTGGACCAAAAACCGCACAAAGCGATGCTGGAACTTTCCGATGATGCTTCAGTGGCCGCCGATACCCTGCGCGCTCAGGCCCTGGCGGCAACCGGTGATCTGGATGCGACGGCAGACTTGTACCGAGACCTCGGCGAAACCGAGGTTGCGAACCGGTATTTCTGGTTGGCTGGATTGCCCGAAAATATTGAGCCTGAAGGTCGATTTGCGAACCTGTCCGAGATTTCGGACAAGCTTGCCTTACCGCCTCGTCGTCTTATTGAGATGCCTCTGGCCGACGCCAACAGCCTACTGGCCGACAGTGAAGAGACCCGAGCGCATATTGCCGACCTTTTCGGTTTACTCTCCGACCCAGAACGCGCGCCTGACGAGGGAGCAGATCCCAACCAATGACACCAAAGGTCTAGCGCAGATTCCGATAATTCATTTTCAATCTAATAGCGTATTTCCCCTTAGTGCGACGCTGGATAAATACCTTGATGAAAATTCTGGCGGGACTTCGCGCGGTCCTTCGACCGTTAGCCACAAAGAAACATGACCAACTGTACGCCGCCGACTAAAGAGGTTGGCGACTTTCTGAGAGGTTCCGATAACAAGACTTTCCCCATAACGCCTCGGCTCAAGACATTTTGCTTTCCAAGCCTTTGCATGGTTCACGGCTTGGAAAACGATGTAAAGGTCCATGTCCAAGCGTGTTTATCTCTAATCCGTCGCTCTCGCCGTGACCAACATTACTGGGTTTGAATCCTGAGCCTCAATCCTGTGCGATTTGGGAAATGGGTTTCAGGCGCGCTTAGTCGTTCTGAAATAGAATGAACATCGGTGGTCTGCGAAACCCACGAAAAACGCAATTGCACCCCATGGCGATGCTCGGAAAAACAAGATTCCAGATCGCGATAGAACGGCGCTCTGCCACTCGTGTATTGAGAAGAGCAGAGCGCCAACAAGGCGGTTGATCAGTAAGGCGCCTCGACGTCGTTCATCGAGACGTAGACGGTTTTCATCTCGCTGAAATGGTTGATGGCGAGTTTTGAGTTCTCGCGACCGACACCCGACATCTTGGAGCCGCCAAACGGCGCCTCAACCGGGGCGAGGTTGTAGGTGTTGATGTAGCAAGTCCCGGCCTCGAACCCGGCGACGATGCGATGGGCGCGGGTCAGGTCGTTGGTGAAGACCCCAGCCGCGAGACCGAATTCAGTGTCATTGGCGCGGGCCAAGACTTCTTCTTCGGTGTCGAAATCCAGAACGGACATGACCGGGCCAAAGATCTCTTCGCGGGCGATGGTCATGTCGTCGGTGACGTCGGCGAACACGGTGGGTTGCATATAGAACCCCTCGCCCTCGATCCGTTCTCCTCCATAAACCAGACGCGCGCCTTCGGCTTTGCCCTTTTCCACATAGCCCAGCGCGATGTTCATCTGATTTTCGCTGACCATGGGGCCAAAGTTGACCTCTTCATCCAGCGGATCGCCGATCTTGGCGGTTGCCAGACGTTCGGCCAAGCGGGTCAGAAACGCCTCTTTGATACCTTTTTGAACGAACACGCGTGTGCCGTTCGAACAGACCTGACCCGAAGAATAGAAATTGCCCAGAATTGCGCCTGAGACCGCGTTTTCGATATCGGCGTCGTCGAACACGATCATGGGGGATTTGCCGCCCAGTTCCATGGTCACATGCTTCATGCCATCGGCGGCCGCGGCATAGACCTTGCGGCCGGTCGGCACCGAGCCGGTCAAAGACACTTTGGCAACGCGCGCATCAGTCACCAGCGATGCACCCACATCGCCATAGCCCTGAATCACGTTGTAAATGCCCTTGGGTGCGCCTGCTTCGATCAGGATCTCGGCGACTTTCAGCGCGGACAGAGGAGTCGTCTCGGACGGCTTGAACACCATCGTATTACCGCAGGCCAACGCCGGCGCGCCCTTCCAGCAGGCGATCTGGGTCGGGTAGTTCCACGCGCCGATGCCGACGCACACACCCAGCGCTTCGCGGATGGTGTAGACGAAATCTCCCCCGCCCAGAGGGATGTGTTCACCGGTCAGGGATGCGGCCAACCCTCCGAAATACTCCAGCGCATCCGCGCCCGAGGTCGCGTCGGCCACCAGCGTCTCTTGCAGGGGTTTGCCGGTGTCATGAGTTTCCAGCACCGACAGGTCGTTATTGCGGTCGCGCATGATGTCTGCGGCGCGGCGCAGAACGCGGCCACGCTCGGTCCCGGACATGGCGGCCCATTCTGTTTGCGCGGCTTTTGCGCTGTTCAGAGCCTGATCAACGATCTCGGGCGTGGCTGAATGCAGCCGGGCAATGACCTCACCCGTTGCAGGGTAGATCACATCAATCGGCGCGCCGTTGGTGTCTTCGACATATGCGCCATTGATGAAATGGCTCGCCTTGGGCTGAAATTTCATGCCGGGTTCCTTTTCCGAAGCAATTTCCCAAGCGTGTATCTTTTGTTGATTGATCAGTCAATAAAACTGAATCACGGCAAACTCCCGCTGATGTGAATCGCCGTGCCCTTGAAAAAAAGAGTTAATGTTCTATTTATGTTCCACATAGTCAGAGGAACAATCCGATGTCTTACCACGCCCGAAATCAGGCCCTAAACGGCCCTTCGAACGACTACCACCTGCTGCCGGTCACAGATCGGCAGATGCGCTATGCCCGCGCCATCGCCGAGCAGACTGCACTGGAAATCCCGGTTGAGGCGCAACGTGACCGCAAGTCCATGTCTGCTTGGATCTCGGCTCACAAGCCCGAGGATCCATCGCCCTTTGCCAACTACCCGACCGGCAAACAGGTCGCCTTTGCTGAACGGATATCGCGCAGCAAACGTCGCCCGATCCCGTCCGAGTGCTTTCGCGACAAACAGTTGATGTCGCGTTGGATCGAGCAGAATAAATAGAGCCTAATGCGCATGGTTTCGCGAATAAAGCGACACAGCAGCCGCAACGAACATGCCCAAAAGGATATATCCTGTGACGGCCTCGGACACGGCCAAGCCGCGGCATAGGCCTGTTGGGCTCATGTCGCCATACCCAACGGTGGTGAAGGTGACATATGAGAAATACAGAATATCGGCAGGGCCTTCCGCCCCGAGAACGCAATTGTCGTTGTAGCCAAAGGCCCCATAGACGGCCGCAAACAGGAACGGCACGACCTGAATGAAGGATACACCCATCAAGAACAACAGCCTACGCGGCGATTTCACCTGGGTCATGTAATACCACGACTGCGACACCAGCCAGATCAGCAACGCGACCGAGGCAATGGTGCCGATCGTGTCCCCAGCGGTGGTCTCACTCAACCGCGACAGGCCGAACCATGCCAGAAAACTGGCCAGCACCAACCCGGCAGCGGCCAGAAAGGTCGATTTCCATTCCGCCAGAGTTGTCGGTTTGCGGGTCATTGAAACTCCATCACACCTTTTCGGGGATGATCATCGGGATTCCCCGCCGACCTGCAAGTCGAATTCAGACGCTACCCAGATGCTCATCGCCGCGCGCGCGGGCTAGAAGGATCTGTTTCTGCCGCTCACGGAACCGCATCTTGTCGGCCTCTGACGTCTCATCCACACAGAGATGGCAGGACACGCCATGTTCATATTCCGGGCGCTTCATATCTTCGGGCAGGATTGGGCGGCGGCATCCGTGGCACAGGTTGTGCGGCCCCTCGACCAGACCGTGACCAACCGACACACGATTATCGAAGACGAAGCACTCTCCCTTCCAGGTGCTGTCCTCGGCGGGCATTTCCTCAAGATAGCGCAGGATACCACCTTTGAGGTGATAGACATCCTCGACCCCCTGACCCAGCAGAAAATTGGTGGATTTCTCGCAGCGGATACCACCGGTGCAGAACATCGCGACACGCTTGTTGTGGAACCGGTCCTTGTTCTGCTCCCACCAGTCGGGAAATTCACGAAAGCTGGCGGTTTCAGGGTCTATAGCGCCCTCAAACGTGCCAATCGCCACTTCATAGTCGTTGCGCGTGTCGATCACGACCACATCGTCCGAGCGGATCAGATCATTCCAATCCTCGGGTTCGACGTAGTTGCCAACGCGGGCACGCGGATCGACATCCGGCTGGCCCATGGTCACGATCTCTTTCTTCAGACGCACCTTCATCTTGCCAAAAGGCGCATAGTCGGCGGTGGCCTCTTTCCACTCCAGATCGGCACAGCCCGGCAGCGCCTTGATATGCGCCAGAACGGCGTCGATCCCAGAGCGCGGGCCAGCAATCGTACCGTTGATCCCCTCTTGCGCAAGCAACAGGGTCCCTTTGACTGATTGCGCACGGCACAGATCCAGCAGCGGCGCGCGCAGGGCGGCGTGATCAGCGAAACGGGTGAAGTGGTAGAGGGCAGCGATCGTATACATGCGCGCGGTCTAAACCTGACAGCGCAGAGTCGCAAGGGATCGGATTGACGCTTCCTGCACTGCGCCGTACCGATAAACCAAAGGAGAGATTGCCATGACCCATGCCCTGCTTGTCATCGACGTCCAGAACGATTTCTGCCCCGGCGGAGCGCTGGCCGTGCCCGGGGGGGATCAGATCGTTGCCCCGATCAACGCCATGATGGACAGGTTCGATGCCGTCATCCTAACGCAGGACTGGCATCCGGCGGGGCATTCCTCATTCGCGAGTTCGCATCCGGGCAAGGCCCCCTTTGAAATGACTGAGATGCCCTATGGCCCGCAGGTTCTGTGGCCCGACCATTGCGTGCAGGGCACCGATGGCGCGGGTTTTCACCCGGATTTGCGCACGGATGGCGACCTGATCATCCGCAAAGGGTTCCGAAACGCCATCGACAGCTATTCGGCGTTTTTCGAGAATGATCAGGCGACGCCGACCGGGTTGAAAGGGTATCTAAACACGCGCGGCATTTCGAAACTGACCCTCGTGGGGCTCGCGACCGATTTCTGTGTTCACTACTCGGCAGTTGATGCCGCGAAGCTGGGCTTTGACGTCACCGTCGTGCAAAGCGCCTGCCGTGCGATTGACATGGATGGTTCACTGGCTGTGGCGCAACAGGCTATGCAGGCCACCGGGGTTACTCTGGCCGACTAAGGCGCTGCACCCGTTTCTGCGAGATACTTAAACACCGCGAACAGAATCACCGCAACTCCAAGACCAACACCAATCCGCCCCTTTGCCGTCCTGCGTTTGGGCATGTCAGGCCGTGGCACCGGAGGGCGCTGAACGGGAATAACCCGGACAAGCCCATCAACTGCCTCGGCGCGGCGAATGTGGCCGAGGAATTGCCGTAGATCGAACTCACCACAGTATTCCCCCTGCACACCCCGAGTTTTGATGTTGTCGAATAGAGTGCGCAGTATCCGGGTTCGGTCGGGTAGGTCTTCGGTTGGAAACTTGTCCGGCACGATGCCACTGACATGGGAGTCGAGATCGAACCCCGCGTCTTGGAACATCATACGAATCCCAGGGGAAGCCCCGCGCAACGCGTCAGAGGTCTTCACATCTCTGAACCGCGCACAGACCTGAACCGGAACATCCCCTTCCGCCGGTCTTACAACCATATCAAAATCGTACAACAAACTCATTAACAACCATCAGTTTTGTCTTTCCATCCCACCCCATCACTAATTGGTGAAAACACCGGACAATAAGCCCGCATTGTGACGTCAAACGGGCATTGTCACCGAATCAGCGACTCTTGCCATTCGCCGTGCTGATTGATCTAACAACGGAAATTGCAGGAGTTCCCCATGGTCGACATCGCGACCCGTGTCTACAATCACAAATGGAAGATCGACCCGATTGTGCGGTCTTTGATCGACACGGATTTCTACAAACTGCTGATGTGCCAGTCAGTGTTTCGCAACAAGCCCCAAACAGATGTCGCGTTTTCCCTGATCAACCGCTCGAATCACGTGCCGCTGGCCCATTTGATTGACGAAGGTGAGCTGCGGGAACAGCTGGATCACATCCGTTCGCTCAGCCTCAGCCGGGGGGAAAGCACGTGGCTGCGGGGCAATATGTTCTATGGCAAAAGGCAGATGTTCCGTTCGGATTTCATGGAGTGGTTCGAGAATATGCGCCTGCCGCCCTACCATCTGGAGCGTAAAGGCGACCAATACGAACTGACCTTCGAGGGCAAATGGCATGAGGTCATGCTGTGGGAAATCCCGGCGCTCGCGGTGCTGATGGAGCTACGCTCGCGCGCGGTGCTGAACCACATGCGTCGGTTCGAACTTCAGGTGCTCTATGCCCGTGCGATGACGCGTGTGTGGGAAAAGATCGAACAGCTGGGTTCTATCGACGGGCTTGGGATTGCAGATTTTGGCACGCGGAGGCGGCATTCCTTCCTTTGGCAAGATTGGTGCGTTCAGGCCATGATCGAGGGGCTGGGCGAGTCGTTCACCGGCACCTCGAACTGCCTGATCGCCATGCGGCGCGAGGTTGAGGCTATCGGCACCAATGCGCATGAACTGCCCATGGTCTATTCCGCCCTCGCCGACACTGATGAAGCGCTGGCGCAGGCCCCCTACGACGTCCTCAGCGACTGGCATGACGAACATGAAGGCAATCTGCGCATCATCCTGCCTGACACCTATGGCACCAAAGGGTTTCTGGACCATGCCCCCGACTGGCTGGCCGGATGGACGGGCATCCGCATCGACAGCGGCGATCCCGCCGCCGGTGCCGAGATTGCGATCGACTGGTGGACGTCTCGTGGCGAGGACCCAAAGCAGAAGCGGATCATCTTCTCGGACGGTTTGGACGTCGACAAGATCAAAGAGCTGCACAGTCAGTTCTCAGAGCGCACCAATATCTCCTTTGGCTGGGGCACGCTGCTGACCAACGACTTCCGCGGCCTTGTTCCAGATGACGCGCTGGCGCCGTTCTCGCTGGTTTGCAAGGCGGTTTCGGCGAATGGGCGTCCGACGGTCAAACTGTCGGACAACCCGGAAAAGGCCATGGGACCCGCCGACGAAATTGAGCGCTACAAGCGGGTGTTCGGCGTTGGCGCGCAGAAACCGATCGAGGTGATCGTCTAGCCGTGTAGGGCGGCCACCGTCTTGAGTTGCGAAAAGCCATAGAGCGCCTCGAACCCTTTTTCGCGACCGTGTCCGGATTTTCCGACCCCTCCGAATGGTAGCTCTACGCCTCCGCCGGCGCCGTAATTGTTAATGAACACCTGCCCCGAACGGAGGCGCTTGGCCAATCGCATCTGCCGCGCCCCGTCGCGCGTCCAGATGCTGGCGACCAATCCATAGTCGGTACTATTGGCTATGGTTAGAGCCTGTTCTTCGGTCTCAAACGGGATCAAGACCTGCACTGGACCAAAGATCTCTTCCCGGGCCAGAGCGTGATCGGCAGGCACGTCAGAGAAGAGGGTCGGGCATACATAGGCCCCCGCCTTGGGCGCGTCGGGTGCGATTTGCCCCTGTCCTGCAATCGCCAAATCCGCGCCTTTGGACAAGAACCCGGAAACAATTGCCTTCTGGCGGTCCGAGATCAGCGGCCCTACGCGCAGGTCATCCAACGCAGGCCCAACGGTCAGTTGCGCGTAGGCCTCGGCCATCTGCTCCTTGACCTGCTCATACAAACCGCGTTGCACCAGAATGCGCGACGAGGCCGAGCAGGTTTGTCCCGCGTTCTGAATGCCCGCATTGACCAGAAACGGTAGGGCAGCTTCTAAGTCAGCGTCATCGAAAACCAATTGCGGAGACTTCCCGCCCAGCTCAAGCGTCACTGGAACCACATTTTTCCCGGCCGCTTGCTGCACCAAAGCCCCCGTCGCAACCGATCCGGTGAACGAGATATGGTCGACACCCGTATGCCCGGACAGCGCCGCGCCAGCCTCAGCCCCCAGACCTGGGACGACATTCAGCGCCCCGGCGGGCAAACCGGCCTCAACCGCCAGATGGGCGAAGGCGAGGGCGGTCAGGCAGGCCTCTTCGGCGGGCTTCAGAACGCAGGCGTTGCCCATGGCCAGCGCCGCCCCAACCGAGCGTCCAATGATCTGCATCGGGTAATTCCACGGCACGATATGCCCCGTGACACCATGCGGCTCGCGCAGGGTGTAGACGGTATAACCGTCGAGATAGGGGATGGTCTCACCCATCACCTTATCCGCCGCACCCCCGTAGAATTCGCAATACCGCGCTAAAGCGATGGCATCGGCGCGGGCCTGGGTCAGCGGTTTGCCGACATCCATGGCCTCAAGCCGGGCGAGGTCGTCCACCCGGTCCAGAACCAATTGCCCAAGTCTGCTCAGGATGCGCCCCCTCTCAAACGCAGGCATCCGGCCCCAGTCCCCGTTCAACGCAGATCGCGCGGCAACAACAGCCGCATCGATATCTGCCTGCTGACCACGTGCAATCTGGCAGAGTTCCGACCCGTCCGAAGGGTTCACAAGCGGCAAGTATTCCCCTGCTTCCGGTCTTTGCCATTCCCCGCCGATCAGGCATTGGCTGGGGTCGAACCAAATCGGGTTGGTCATTGGGAACTCCTGTGTTTAGGCTCTAATACGGAGCATATCATGCGATTTTACGCCCAATTTCAGGCAGCTGCGGCGCGGCAGAGATCAGCTTCTGGGTATAAGGGTGGCGGGGATTGGCAAAGACATCCTCAGTCTCGCCCTGTTCGACGATTTTCCCGGCCTGCATCACCATCACCCGATCCGTGATCGTACGCACGACGCTCAGATCGTGGCTGATGAACAGGTAGGTCAGATCGTAGGCCGCGCACAGTTCCGCCAAAAGATCGAGGATCTGCGCCCGGACCGACACGTCGAGGGCCGAGACCGCCTCATCAAACAGGATCAGCTCTGGGCGGATGATCAACGCTCGGGCAATGGCGATACGTTGCCGCTGCCCACCCGAAAATTCATGGATGTATTTCCCTGCATCATCCGGGCTGAGGCCGACAGCACGTAACATCTCGGCGATCCTGTCCTGACGCTCGGACCCTGTCGGAGGTGTTTCCAGCAGGTGAAACGGTTCCGTGATCAACCGCGCGACGCGGTGGCGCGGGTTGAAGCTGCCATAAGGGTCCTGAAACACGACCTGCATCTTGCGGCGCACGTCGAGATTTGACTTGTGGCCCGAGAAAACAGGCGCGCCATCCAGCCGGATATCGCCGGATTGGACCTCCTCAAGCCCCAAAATAGCCCGTGTTAGGGTCGATTTTCCACAGCCTGACTCTCCGACCAATCCCAGACGCTCCCCGCGGTTGAGGGTAAAGCTGACCTTGTCCACCGCCCGCATATGGGCGGGCTTTGTGAACAGTCCCGTGCGCGGCAGGCGATAGTCACGGACCACGTCGGTGACCTCAAGCAAGGGCTTTTGCGCCTGAGTTTCGGGTAGAGCAACTTGATGGTTCGAGGCGTCAAATAGCATCCGCGTATAGGGGTGCTGCATGTTTTTAAGCAGATGATCGGTTACTCCGCTCTCGACCACTTCGCCCCGACGCATGACCACAATCTGATCCGCCATATCGGCCACCACGGCTAGATCATGGGTGATCATCAGAAGCCCCATGTCGTATTCGCGCACCAGCCCCTTCAGCAGGTCCAGTATTTGGGCCTGAGTGGTCACGTCCAGGGCTGTCGTGGGCTCATCCGCGATCAGCAACCTGGGCCTGAGCGCAATCGCCATCGCGATGACCACGCGCTGACGCTGACCGCCCGACAGCTCATGCGGGTAGCGGGACAGAGGGAAACGGTCAGGAGGCAGGCCAACACGACTGAGAACCTCTTGCGCGCGGGCCTCAGCTTGCGCGCGGGGCATCGCTTTGTGGATCAGGATGGTCTCCATAACCTGATCACCGATGGTTTTAACCGGGTTCAGAGCGGTCATCGGTTCCTGAAACACCATTCCGATCGACGCGCCGCGAAGGGCGCACATTTCTGTCTCGGGCAGGTTTAGGATCTCTTGCTCGTCCAGATTTATCGATCCGTCGGTGCGCGCTCCGTTTGGCGTCAGTTGCATAACAGCCAGCGCAGTCATGGACTTGCCGGAGCCGCTCTCTCCTGTGACCGCAACGATCTGACCGGGCGCTATAGACAGGCTGACTCGCTTCAGAATCTCAGCCTCGTGAATGGCCAGAGACAGGTTTTCTATCCGCAACAGGTTCATGCCCGCGCCACCCGAATGCGAGGGTCCAGCCAGTCGCGCAGACCGTCACCCAGCAAGTTCAGACCCAGCACCGTCACAATGATTGCCAGACCCGGAATTAGAGCCAAATGCGGGGCAAAACTGACCATTGTCTGCGCATCGGCCAGCATCCGGCCCCAGCTTGGCGTGGGTGGTTGCGCGCCGAGACCGACATAGGACAAGCCCGCCTCGGCTAGGATTCCAAGGCTGAACTGGATGGTCCCCTGAACGATCAGCAGGTTGGCGACATTGGGCAGGATATGTTCCGCCGAAATCCATGCAGCTCGCTTGCCCGAGACACGGGCGGCGAGGATGAACTCACGCTCCCACAGGGACAGGGCCGCGCCGCGGGTGATACGGGCGAAGACGGGGATGTTGAAAATGCCGATAGCGATGATCGCATTGATCGCTCCGGCACCAAAAACGGCTGTGATCAGGATGGCAATGACCAGAGAGGGGAAGGCAAAGACCAGATCATTACCGCGCATGATGACTTCATCCAGCCAAGATCCCTTGCGTGCGGCCGCTGTCAGGCCCAAGGGCACGCCCAACGCCATACCGATCCCCACCGCCACCAACGCAACGGCGATGGAAGTGCGCGCGCCGACCATGATCATCGAGAACATGTCGCGCCCGAAGTGATCGGTGCCGAACCAATGCTGCGCATTGGGTGGCTGCAGTTTCGCGGGAATGTCCAGAGCAGCATGGTCATAGGGCGTCCAGACAAACGAGATCAGCGCCGCCAGCAAAACCAGAGACGACAGCACTGCGCCAAGGATCAGGTTTCGGCTCATGTCCGGCTCCTCAGCCTTGGGTCAACGGCGGCATAGGCCAGATCGACCAGAAAGTTCACGGTGATGACGGCGAAAACCAGCAGCATCACCACGGATTCCACAACGATCAAATCGCGGGCTGAGATTGCCTGAAACACCAACCGCCCGAGGCCGGGCAAGTAGAAGACCTGCTCGATAATGATCGACCCGGCCAGCAGGAACGAAAATTGCAGCCCGATGATCGTCAGCACCGGAATCAGCGCGTTGCGCACTCCGTGCCTCCAGAGCGCCTGTCGGCGGCTCAGACCTTTGGCACGGGCGGTGCGCATGAAATCCTCGCCAAGAATATCCAACAGCGACGACCGCATCACCCGCGCCAGAATGGCCGCTTGCGGTAGGGCCAAGGCGATGGCGGGCAGGGTCAGCGAATGCAGCCCGGTCCAGAACCCTTTGTCCCAACCGGCGAACCCGCCTGCGTTGAACCAGCGGAGGTTGATGGCGAAGATCAGCACCAACATCATCGCGAACCAGAAATTCGGCACCGCAATGCCCAGTTGCGTAGCCCCCATGACCGTCAGATCGCCCGGTTTACCGCGACGGGCGGCGGCGTAGATGCCCGCTGGAAAGGCGATCAGGGTGGACAGGGTCAGCGCATAGAGCGCCAGCGGCAAGGACACCCAGAGCCGATCCGCGATCATCTGCGAGACCGGCGTACGATAGGTGTAGGAGGTGCCAAAATCGCCGACCAACATGCCACCAACCCAATTGAAGTACCGATCGAGTTTGGACATATCCAACCCCAACTCGGCCCTCAGAGCGGCCAGCGTATCGGGTTGCGCGTTGACGCCCAGCATGAATGAGGCCGGATCGCCCGGTGCGATCTCGATCACGGCGAAGATCACCACCGAGGCAACCGCCAGGCTGATCACAAGCGAAATCAGACGTTTGAGGGCATAGCGAAGCATCAGCGCCACGTTAGGCCGGGCCGCGCTTTGGGTCCAGCACCAGTTCCATTGTCGAGAATCAGTGCGGGTCCTATCCTGAGACCATTGTTTGAAAGGAAATTGATGATGAGAATACCTGTACTTGCGGCTTTGTTTTTAGCCGCAGCGGGCGCGGCGCCCGCTCAGCAACTGGATGTGGATTTCGTGATCACCGAAGACGGGCAAGCCGCAGGATGCGCGGCCAGTATCGTCTCGGGTCTGGATCCAAACGGTGATGGCTTTCTGGCTGTGCGCACGGGACCGGGGTCAAACTATTTCCAGGTCGACCAACTGCGCAACGGCGACACAGTCCGCACCTGTGCACAACAAGGGGAGTGGATCGGCGTCTACTATGGCCAGCCCCGACGCAAGGGCTGGGTTCATAGCAATTGGTTGATTGCCGGGGCGGGTTAGCCCCGACAGTTACTCAGCCCAGCTGATCGCGGTGAGATCAATGGCGGCTGTTGGCGCATTCTGCCACAGCCCCTGAACGCCTGCTTTCGCCACGCCGAGCTTGGCCAATTGGAACAAGTATCCGTTGACGTAGTCGCTGGAAATCAGCCGCTGTGCCTCACCCATCAGGCGGGTGCGCTCATCCGGGTCGGTTGTGGTGTTCAGCAGATCCATCAGCGCCTGAAAATCCGAGCTTTCATACTGGAAATAGTAATCGGGCCGGGCATAGATGCCGATATCCATCGGCTCAGTATGGCTGACGATGGTCAGGCCGAAATCCTTGCCCTTGAAGACCGATTCCAACCACTGCGCCCATTCGACATTGATGATCTCGGCCGTGATCCCGACCTCGGCCAATTGGGCGGCGATGATCTCGCCACCCCGGCGCGCATAGGACGGGGGCGGCAGATGCAGCGTGGTTTCGAACCCGTCTGCCAATCCGGCTTCGGTCAGCAGGGATTTGGCTTTTTCCGGATCATAGGCGGATTGCCCGGTCAGATCGACATAGGCAGGGTGATGCGGTGCGAAATGGGTGCCGATAGGGGTGCCATAGCCGAACATGGCACCGTCAATGATCGCCTGACGGTCGATCGCGTGGGCCAGCGCCTGCCGAACGAGGATATCGTCAAAGGGCTCCTGTTTGTTGTTCGTGGACAGGATCGTCTCCCCCTCGGTCGAGCCGACAAGCACCTGAAAGCGTGGATCGGCCTCGAACTGAGGCAGGTTCTCCGGCGCGGGGAAATTGTCGAACACATCCACGTCCTCGGCCATCATGGCGGCAAAAGCGGCGGTCGGATCCGAGATGAACTTGAACGTAGCCGTCTCTAACGCTGGCTGATCGCCCCAATAATCGGGATTGCGGTTCAGTGTGATGCTGTCGCCCTGAACCCACTCGCCAAAGGTGAACGCCCCGGTTCCAACCGGGTTGGTCTTGATGTCGTCGATACTGTCTGAGGCTACGATCACGGCGTCGCCCCAGGCCATGTTGAACAGGAAGTTCCCGTTTGGCTCTGACAGAGTCACCTTGACGGTCGTCGGGTCCACCGCCTCAACGCTTTCGATGCCGGCGAACAGCGCCTTTTGCGCATTCGCACTGTCCTCGGCCATAGCGCGATCCAGGCTGAACTTGACGTCCTCGGCATCCATCGTGGTGCCATCGTGGAAGGTCACTCCATCGCGCAGTTTGAAGGTATAGACGGTGCCGTCGTCTGAGATTTCCCAGCTTTCCGCCAGCCCCGGCACGACCGAGCCGTCGCCCATAAAACGGGTCAGACCTTCGAAAATATTCGTGTAAACAACCGAATCAATGGCCTGCGCGGCGGCACTGGTCGGGTCCAGATGCGGTGGCTCCAACTGCATGGCGATGGTGATGTCGGATTTCGCCAACGCCTGCGTCGCCAGCACACTGGCGCTTAGCGCCAAGACCGATCCGAAGGTTCGAAACATCTGCTTTGTCATGAAAATCTCTCCCCGTTGATGTCAACGTAGCCGCGTATTTCGGGCCTATCGGAGGCCAGTGTTCCCTTTAACCTAAGGTCATTCAAGGAAATGTTCGCGCAACCGGGGTTTCGCGGGCCCGGTCCGATCTGTTATGCCGCGCTGCAACATGAACCGTGCCGGAGCCGAGCATGAGCGCCACAGCCCGCAAAAAAGCCCCGAACGCCGAGGATATCCGTGCGCGTAAAGGCGGCGATCCTTTGGTCAGTCTGACGGCCTACACCACACCGATGGCCCGACTGATGGACGCCCATTGCGATTTTGTCCTTGTTGGCGACAGCGTCGGAATGGTGCTGCACGGGTTGGAATCGACCCTTGGCGTGACGATGGAGATGATGATCCTGCACGGTCAGGCCGTCGCCCGTGGGCTGGAAAGCGCGATGATGGTGATCGACATGCCCTTCGGCAGTTACGAGGAAAGCCCCGCGCAAGCCTTCCGCAACGCCGCCCGCCTGATGGCGGAAACCGGCGCGGGTGCGGTCAAGCTGGAAGGCGGCGTTGAAATGGCCGAAACCATCCGCTTTCTGGTCAAGCGCGGCATCCCGGTCATGGCTCATATCGGCCTGACGCCGCAATCCATCAACACTCTGGGCGGCTATAAGGTGCAAGGCCGGGACGAACAGGCCGACGCGGTGCTGGCTGATGCCGCCGCCGTGGCACAGGCAGGTGCGTTTTCGGTCGTGTTAGAGAAGGTTCCGCAAGGTCTGGCCGACCAGATCACGGCTGAGGTGGCAATTCCGACCATCGGCATCGGGGCCTCCGCCGGCTGTGATGGGCAGATCCTTGTTGTCGACGACATGGTTGGCTTTTTCACTGCGTTCAAACCGAAATTCGTCAAACGCTACGCCGAACTTGGCCCATTGGCCGAAGCCGCCATTGCCGAATACGCCGCCGAAGTACGCGCCCGCACCTTCCCCGCGGATGAGCATGTGTTCGCAGATCAGGCCCCCAAGGGCGCCCGCACATGACTGCTCCTATTCTGCGCCGATTGGCGGACCTGCGGGCCTTGACCACGCAATGGCACCGTGACGGAGAGGTAATCGGCGTCGTCCCCACAATGGGCGCGCTGCATCAGGGGCATTTGTCACTGGTCGAGGCGGCCAAAGCCGGATGCGACCGCGTGATTGTCACGATCTTTGTGAACCCCAAACAGTTCAACAACCCCGAGGATCTCGCCAACTACCCGCGGACCGAGCATGAAGACGCCGAAAAGCTCTCCCCCTATGGTGTCGATGCGATCTATGTGCCGGACCCGGATCAGATCTACCCCGATGAGTTCTCGACAACCGTAACGGTCGCGGGCCTGACCGATGTGATGGAGGGACCCTTCCGCCCCGGTCACTTCGAAGGCGTCGCCACTGTCGTTGCCAAGCTGTTCCTGCAAACGCAGGCGGATCGAGCCTATTTCGGCGAAAAAGACTATCAACAGCTGTTGGTCGTGCGGCGCATGGCCCGCGATCTGGATATCCCGACCGAGGTCATCGGCTGCCCCACCGTGCGTGAGCCATCAGGCTTGGCGATGTCATCGCGCAATCTGCGCCTCTCAGCCGAAGGGCTGCAGATTGCGGCGCAGAAGAGCCAGATCATGTGCGAAATGGCAGAGGCGCTGTCACAGGGCGCGGATTTCGCGCCGCTTGCGCAAGATGCGCGCGACACCCTGATTGAGGCGGGCTTCACCGAGGTCGAATATATCGACCTGCGCTGTGCCGAAACCCTTCAGGCCCTTCCCCGCGCCGACCGCCCGGCCCGCCTGTTCGTCACCGCCTGGGCGGATGGCGTTCGGCTGATCGACAATATACCGGTCGCTGCAGCCTGATTTCTGCTCTGGCCCCTGCGCGAGTGTTTGCGCTAAAGTCCCGCAAAACACTACCGGGGGAGGAACGCGGGCATGACATATATTCTGGCTATTGATCAGGGCACGACATCATCGCGCGCCATTTTGTTTGACGCTCAGATGCAGCGCGTGGGTACGGCCCAGCAGGAATTTCCCCAGCATTTCCCGCAGGAAGGCTGGGTTGAACATGATGTCGAGGATATCTGGAACAGCGTTCTGAGCGTTTGTCAGGAGGTGATGGGAACCACAGGCACAACACCCGCGCAAATCGCCGGGATCGGCATCACCAACCAGCGTGAAACCACCGTTGTTTGGGACAAGTCCACCGGCAAGGCGATCCACAATGCCATTGTCTGGCAGGACCGCCGCACCGCCGATATCTGCGACCGCTACAAACAGGCCGGGTGCGAGGATGACGTGACCCTGCAAACCGGGCTTCTGCTGGACCCATATTTCTCGGGCACCAAGGTGAAATGGCTGCTGGATACCGTTCCCGGCGCCCGCGAAAAGGCCGAAGCCGGAGAGCTGCTGTTCGGCACCATCGATAGTTTCCTGATTTGGCGACTGACCGAAGGGCGCAACCACGTCACCGATGCCACCAACGCCGCCCGGACCCTGTTGTTCGACATCCACAAAGGCGCATGGAGCGCTGAGATCTGCGATCTGCTGGACGTCCCAATGGCGATGCTGCCAGAGGTGCTGGATTGCGCCGCTGATTTCGGCGCGACAACGCTGCTTGGCGGCAATATCCCTATTCTGGGTGTAGCCGGAGACCAGCAGGCCGCCACCATCGGGCAGGCCTGCTTCCAGCCGGGCATGATGAAATCGACCTATGGCACCGGCTGCTTTGCCTTGTTGAACACGGGAACGCAACCGGTTGCGTCGAAGAATCGTCTGCTCACTACCATCGGGTATCAGCTGGATGGGCAGCGGACCTATGCGCTGGAAGGCTCGATCTTTATCGCCGGGGCCGCCGTTCAGTGGCTGCGCGACGCGCTGCAGATCATCGACTCGGCCCCGCAGAGCGGCGATCTGGCCAAGCAGGCCGATCCGAACCAGCATGTGGTGCTGGTGCCCGCCTTCACCGGTCTGGGCGCGCCCTACTGGAGACCGGATTGCCGTGGCGCAATGTTCGGGCTGACCCGCAACTCGGGCCGGGCCGAAATCACCCGCGCCACACTGGAAAGCATCGCCTTCCAGACCCGAGACCTGTGGCACGCCATGCAGGGCGACTGGGGGGCCGAGGCAGAGGTGATCCTGCGCGTCGATGGCGGGATGAGCGCATCTGACTGGGCCATGCAGGGCCTCTCGAACATTCTGGGCGCGCCAGTGGATCGGCCCGTGATGCAGGAAACAACCGCCTTGGGGGCAGCATGGCTGGCGGGCATGAAGGCTGGAATCTATCCCGATCAGGACGGTTTCGCCGAGACATGGCAGTTGGATCAGAGATTCGAGCCTGACATGCCGCAAGAGGACCGCGACGCCGCCTATGCCCGTTGGCAACGCGCCGTTCAGGCGGCCATGGCGTTCTGATCAATCGATCTGCAATCACCGGGTAGGCCGGGCTTCAACCCGGCACAGCCCTCAATAGCGTTTCGGCCTAGTTGTGATCTTTCATCAGCCGCTGCTTCTGCCGCGACCAATCCCGCTTGGCCTGCGTTTCGCGCTTGTCATGCAGCTTTTTACCCTTGGCAATCCCGATCTTCAGCTTCGCCCGGCCCTTGTGGTTGAAATACAGCACCAGCGGCACGAGCGTCATACCCTTGCGCTGGGTTGCATTCCAAAGGTTCGACAGCTCTTTGCGCGACACCAGCAGCTTGCGGCGGCGGCGTTCTTCATGCTTGAACACCTTGGCTTGCTCATAGGGGGCAATGTAGCTGTTGATCAGCCATAGCTCTCCGTCGTCGACCGAGGCATAGCTTTCGGCGATGTTCGACCCACCTGCCCGCAGGGATTTGACCTCAGAGCCCTCTAGCATGATGCCGCACTCAATATCCTCTTCGATTGCGTAATCGAAGCGGGCGCGCCGATTCTCGGCGATGACTTTGTAGTTCGGGTCTGTCTTCTGCTTGGCCATGACGCGATGATGTAGGCGGCTTGGGCCGTCCTTGCAAGGCGAAGGGACTACCTCTTGGCCGAGATGATCAGATCTGGGCCAAAAATCGTGTCGGCATGATTGGCGAGATAGATCTTGAGCCACGGCGTGAAACGGGTGGGATGGCGGCGCACTTCGGCCAGCAGATCGTGATAGTCGATCCAGCGGATATCCATCACTTCGTCCGGATTAGGCTCGATCTTCAACGGTCCGCGGACATGGGCGAGGAAGACGTCAACGACCTCATGTTCCACCATGTTGTTGCCGACATCAGCGTGATACTCCAGCCGGTGGCGGTATTCCGGGTAGAGGCCGGTGATCCCCAATTCCTCACGCAGGCGACGCACGGCACAGGCCGAGGCGCTTTCGTTCCAGTCAGGATGCGTGCAGCAGGTATTCGCCCAAAGACCTGGCGTGTGATATTTGCCCATGGCGCGGCGCTGCAGCAGAATCTCGGTGCCCCGCACGACAAAGACAGACACGGCCTTGTGCTTGAGGCCCTTCTCATGCGCCTCCAGCTTGTCGACGGGGGTCAATTGGCCATCAACCCAGGCCGGAATCATCAATCCCATCTGTCATCTCCTGATGCCGATCCGCCGGAACAGCGGGAATTTGGGGTTATGCAATGGCCAGATCGGCGTGGCGGTTCGGTGTCATTGGGCTAAGCACGGTCACCGCATGAAACGAAGTTGGCAATGATATGTCATGTAATCAATCGCACGAAAGGCCGCAGGTGTGCGGCCTTTCGTCATGTCCAACAGGATTTTCGGCCGATTTTACTCGCCAGAGACGCTCACGATGTAGGCATAGACATCCTCGCCGCCATTTTTCAGACGGAACGACATCTTGGACTTGGCCGCGGTTTCGCCCAAGTAGTCCTTCAAGAACGCTTTGGGGTCCTGCGAATAGGCGACGAAGGTCTCTTCGTCCCAGACCAGCCCGTTTTCACCGGCAGCAACGATGCTGTCGCCGTATTTGAACCCTTCATAGGTGCCCGCAGTCCGACCTGCGATGCCATAGAGGTTCGGCCCGGTCTTGCCGCCCTTGACGATCACTTCACCCTCGGGATCCGCGATCATGTGGCAGGATTTGCACTTGTTAAAGGCTTTCTTGCCTGCTTCGGCGTCGCCTTCCGCATAGGCTGGCAGGGCCAGCAGGCCGATGATTGCTGTAGCTAGGATGCGATTCATATTTTGGCTCCGATACTTGGTGGCTTGCGCAGATGGTGCTTTTGAGCGGCCCAGAGTCAACGGGCAGATTGCCGCGCATACGCGCCTCTCGGCGTTTGTACGGGCGTTTCTAGTCTGTTGTGTTCAGCGTAGACCAGCAAGGTAGCAAATCGTCGTAGACAGGTGTCGCAAGATAAACCGCCCGCGCGATCGCCCGCGCCAGACAGAGAGAGGCCGCATGGCCGATCTGCCCAAACTCGACCTCCGAGGTCATAGGTTTTGCCCCGGTGCTGACACCAAACACCAGATCGCCATCGCCCGGCGTATGCGCGGGAACGATTGCGCGCGCGATCCCATCATGGGCGGCGACCGCAAGTCTCTGACATTGAGGTTTGGAGAGGGCCGCGTCGGTGGCAACGATTGCTATCGTCGTGTTGGCCTTCTGCGGGTCGGCACGCATGGCCTGCGACTTACGGCTGATTTGCGGTTGGCCCAGTCCGGCGCTGGGATCAGGCCCTAAACCGCCGAATTCATCGCCAATCTCGAACGGGGCAGCCCAGAAATGGCGATCACCCGGCGTTGTGACACTGCCCAGAGGGTTCGCCGCCACCATGGCGCCAACGGTCTCTCCGCTGTCCAAAACAAATGAGGCCGAACCCAGCCCGCCCTTGTGCATCGCCGCCAAGGCCCCGGTCCCGGCCCCAGTTGTGCCTAGGGTGAAATCCTTGCTGGCGGTTTCGAAAGCCTTGCGTCCCAAAACGCGGTAAGGGTTTTCGTCCCACGACTTGTCACCGCCGTTCAACAGATCGAACAGGATTGCGCCGGGAACGATTGGGACCTTGATATCGCCGACAGGAAATCCCCGGTCTTGTGCCCGTAGCGCGTCCGAGACGCCCGAGCAGGCATCCAGACCAAGGGCCGATCCACCGGACAAAGTGATGGCGTCGACATGGGTGACGGATTTGTCGGGGGCCAGCAGGTCGGTTTCGCGCGTGCCGGGGGCCCCTCCCATCACGTGGACCGAGGCGGTGAATGGCGTGTCGGCGGTCAGGACTGTTGTGCCAGACTTCAGCGCAGTGTCCTGCGCATTGCCGACCTTCAGGCCGGGGACATCGGTGATCAGGTTTCGGGGTCCGGGGGTCATTTTCGCCTTTTTTGTTGGGCCGAAAGCGCGCGGGCGCGCGCTGCCTCCGGCGGAGGTATTTTTGGCCAGATGAAGAGCGGTTCAGATGCAGCGGCCACCGTCGACCTCTAGCGCTGTGCCGGTGATCATGCTGGCCTCGTCCGAGCAGAGAAACAGGGCCGCGTTGGCCATGTCCTGTGGAGTTGAAAAGCGACCAAGCGGGATGGTTGAAAGGAACTTGGCGCGAATCTCGGGCGTATCTTCGCCCATGAAGGATTTCAGCAGTGGCGTTTCCCCGGCAACCGGGCAGATAGCGTTGACGCGCACGCCAGAGTGGGCCAGTTCTACCGCCATCGTTTTCGTCGCGGTGATCATCCAGCCCTTGGAGGCGTTGTACCAGTTCAGATTGGGGCGCGGCGACAGCCCTGCGGTTGAGGCAACGTTGAGGATCGCCCCGGCACCTCGCGCCTTCATCGCCGGGACAAAGGCGCGGGCAGTCAGGTATACTGACTTCATGTTCACGTTGAATACGCGGTCAAAATCCTCTTCGCTCACGTCTTCCAGCGGGGTGGGCAGATGGGTGACGCCCGCGTTGTTGACCAGAATATCGAGCTGTCCAAAGGCGGCCTCGACCGCGTCGGCCATGGCCTTAACCGACGCGCCGTCGCTGACATCGACCTGTTGCGCCATGGCGGCGGAGCCCAGTTGCGCCGCCAGGTCCTGCGCCGCGTCGCCGTTGATGTCAGCGATCATCACGCGCGCGCCTTCGATCAGGAATTTCTGTACAATTCCCGCCCCGAATCCGGATGCACCGCCGGTGACGATTGCGGTTTTGCCGTTCAGCCTCACGTCGTTACCCCTCCTGCCAGTCAGGGGCAGAGTAGCAACGCATCCCAAAGATACCAGATCATTCTTCCGAGACTTTGCCGCGCAGGGCCTTGACGTCGCCACGGGCTTTTTTCGCCGCCAGCCGCCGTTTGACCGACCCATAGGTCGGCTTCGTCGCGACCCGCCGTTTGGGTTTGACCAGCGCTCGGGCGATCAGTTCCGCCAATCGGGTGCGCGCAAGTTCGCGGTTGCGGGCCTGAGAACGGGTTTCTTCGCATTGAATGATGATCGCACCATCCTTGGTCCAGCGCCGCCCGGCCAGACGTTTCAGGCGGTTCTTCACCGGCTCCGGCAGGGATGGCGAGCGCGCGGCCTCAAACCGAAGCTCGACAGCGGTTGAGACCTTGTTGACGTTCTGCCCGCCGGGACCGGAGGAGCGGACAAAGCTCTCGGTCAATTCCCAATCCTGCAGGGTGATATCGTCAGTGATGCGCAACATGGTTCAGACCTTACAAGGCGCGGGTGGAAACAGAAAGGGCCGCCCCGGTGGGACGGCCCTTCGAAAGTACAAGGAGGTCGGGTCGGTTAGATCAATCGACCAGCCGGAGCGAGCGCTCCGCCAAGGGCTGCCCTAGCAGGCTTTCCCCCCGGTTGTTCCGACACCTCTCTCCAATCTCTTTCTTGACACTGGATCACCTCCTTTTCTATCTGTTGCGGTTAACTTTGAGCCTGACACAAGATGCGCCATTCTCAAAGCACTTTTTTACGCAGGCTGTGCGGCAGTCAGACGGGCGACGATCACCTTGAACGGGATCAGGGCGATCAGGGCCAGTAACAGCTTCACCAACCAGTCCGCAAAGGCCAGCGTGACCCACAGCGGAGCCATCGGGCCGGACAGCATGAACGGCACAGGCTCCCACGCCCAGTTGATCGCGACATCCGCGTTGGCACCGAAGAAGGTGACCGAGGCCGAGAAGGCGAGAGTGAAAAAGATCGCCGTATCCAGCGCCGAGCCAACCAGCGTCGAGACCAGCGGCGCGCGCCACCAGCGGCCACCGCGCAGCGAGTTGAACACGGTGACGTCTGTCAGCTGCGCGATCAGGAAAGCGGTGCCCGACGCAACAGCGATCCGCAGCGGAACGGCGGCATATTCGAACCCGTCGCCCTGAAGCATGATTTGGCTGCCGATCAGCGAGCAGATGATACCGGTGACAAACCCGGCGAATACGACCTTGCGGGCCGGACCCACGCCATAGACGCGGTTCATGATGTCAGTGACCAAAAAGGCCAGCGGATAGGTGAAAGCACCCCAGGTCAGCAGTCCGTCGAGGATCAGGAACTGAACCAGAATGTTCGAGGCCACAACAATGGCGGCCATGGCAAGGATGCCGGGAATATAAGAGCGTTGCATTTTCAGATGCCCGTTTTGACAAGGTAGCGGCGACTTGGCCAAGGGCTCATCCCAAGGCAAGCCGTGCGTTTAGACCCTTGGTCTGGTCCTGTCAATCGGGCAGGAGGTATTCCACCAGCTCAGTCCGCTGCAGCGCCAGAAAGTTATCGTCCGAGATCATCGTTGCGCGCAGGCGGTTCTGATCGTCGCGCCAGACCGACAGACCTTCGAGGTTGTCATGTGTACCGGTTTCGGTTTCCAGCAGAACCTCCTCGGCGCGTGGTGAATCGTTTGAGACGTCCCATCGGCGCAGGCGGGTCCGAAATCCGATGAATGCGACCGAACGCTCAAGCACATAGAAGCGCCCATCTGGGCCGAAATCAGCCGCAACGGGCAGGAAGCGATCCCGCGGTGGAAGGGTAAAAGGGGTCGACCAGGTGGTCCCGTTCCAGCGAAAAACCGGAATATCGCCGCTCGCCGTGCGGGTTTTCTCCGGCAGGGTATAGAGGTGCCCTTGCCCGTCAATCGCCAGCCCTTCGAAAGAACCGTTGCGATTCAGCGTGCTGAAGGCGTGAGGGCGCGGCATAACCAACGCGTTAGCCTCCGAAGAGCTATAATAGGCCACGCGATGAACACCTTCGAAGGACACGAAAAAGCCGCCACCTGGCGCAAGGGCGATTCCTTCGGAGTCCCCCGCCCGGCCGCTCAGCTTACGCCCCATGCTGGACAGAAGCGGCCTGCGGTTTTGCACTTCGACACCCGATATCGCATCTCCATCGCGCGTGATCCGTGCCGTGACCAGGGTTGCTCGGTCGCTCAGGAGGGTGACGTAGGATCCGTCGTCGCTCAGGTGTATAGCCGAGAAGCCACCGAACCAATCGGTGGCCTCGACCCATGTGTAGCTGCCCAGAAATGTGGCGCTCTTGATCTCAACCGCTGCGACCTGACCGGCCCATAAAGCGGCTGAAATCAGTTGGACGACAAAACGGCAGCGCATTGCTGGGGCAGATCGGCCAAAACATATTCGCGACGTTTCTTTGGCGCAGGCGCGTTCGGATCGGGTGGCGGAGGGTTGAGGATATTGTTGACCCATTCCTGCGCTTGTGCGCAGCCATCACCCTTTGGCGGCGGGTCCTGATTGACGCAGCCTTTCGACCCGCGCGGGCATTTCAGGCGCACATGGAAGTGGTAGTGATGGCCCCACCAAGGCCTGATCTTACGCAGATAAGCCCGGTTGCCCTTTTCTTCCTTGCACATCTGAACTTTGGCACCGGGGAACACAAAAATCCGCGCGACGCGCTTGTCCTTTGCGGCCTCGCGCAGAACGGCGTGGTGCTGTTTGGTCCAGTTGCCGTTGACGAAGGCTCCGTTCGCGCGACGCAGGGAAATGGACGAGATATTCTCACGCGTGTTGCGCGACAGCCGCATGTTGTCTCCGGGCAGCATCCAGATATCGATATCCAGCCCCAACTGGTGCGAGCGATGGCCTGAGGTCATCGGCCCGCCCCGCGGCTGGCTGATATCCCCGACATAGAGACCATTCCACCCCGGCTGCTTGGCCGCAAACCGGCTGAGGTCCTGCACGTAATCTATTGCCTCGGGGTGGCCCCAGTTGCGATTGCGGGACAGGCGCATCGCCTGCCATGTCGGCCCGGTTTCAGGCAGCTGCACCGATCCGGCGGCGCATCCGCGCGAATAACTGCCGAAGGCGGCAGGTTTTTGTTGTGAGCTTTGCTTTTGCGCCCCGAACAACTGCTTGGCCAGAGGCTGCGCCCCCGCCGTGCCTGCCCATGTGATCGTGGCTAATAGTGCAAAAAAACGTAGTAAAATCATCTGCTCTGATCCCCTTCCGGCTTTACCCAGCGCATCAGGAATAGCCCCAGAATAAACAACAGAATGATCGGTGACACCCCTAGTCTTGCACTACCAGTCACAGTAGTTGCTACCCCGATCAAGAGCGGCGCGGCAAAGGCAGTCGCACGGCCGGACAACCCATAAAGGCCGAAGCTCTCAACCGGAGCTTCGGGATCGGTATGGCGCACCATCATTGAGCGGCTGGCGGATTGCAAAACCCCGCCCATCCCGCCAATCAGGATGCCACAGCCGAAAAACACCATGTCGGGCAGTCCGGACCCTTCGGGCAGTGCAATGCCGTAAATCTGCGTCCGGTCCATCGAAACGACGGTGATACAAACAAAGATCAGCACCCAGATTGCAACCAGAATGACCGGTTTAGGGCCGTATTTCCGGTCCAACTTGCCCCCAATCCACGCAAAGATGGCCGAGGCCAGTACGCTGACAATCCCAAAGACACCGATCTTGATCAGGTCCCACTCCAGAACCAGCCGCGCGTAGACCCCGCCAAAGCTATAAAGCCCGTTCAACGCGTCGCGGTAAAACATCGACGACCCGAGATAGGTCGCCAGACTGACCCGGTGCCGCAGGTTCGAGATTGAGTGCCCCAGCAGGCGTAGCGCCTCGGCGAAACTGCCGGTTTTCTCGGCTTTCGGGTTATCACGTACCCACAGGAAATAGGGCACCATGAACAAAACGAACCACGCGGCGGTGAAAGGTCCAACAAAGCGCGTACCCTCACGAGTGGCGGCATCAAGTCCCAGCGCAGGCTCCATCCCGATCAATGTCTTACCGCTGGGTTGTTCGACAAACAGCGCCAGCATGATCGCCAGAGAAATCAGCCCACCAAAATACCCGAAGGCAAAACCCGAGCCCGAGATCTCACCCACCTGACTATCATCGCCCAGATCAGGCAGCTGCGAGTTGATAAAGATCAGCGCATACTCTGCCCCGACAAAGCCCAGCCCGAAGGCCGACAGCATCAGCCACATGTTTGAACCGTCGGGCATCGTGTACCAAAGTGCGGCGGACCCCACCACATACATCACCGAAAACGCAAAAATCCACGGTATGCGGCGACCCGAAACATCTGCCATTGCCCCAAGCAGAGGCGCGCCGAAAGCGATGATCAGCCCGGTGATGGTCAGGCAATTGGCCCAGACCGTCTGCGCCCGCGCAGCAGCGGCTTGCGGGTCCAGCCCGGCTTCGGTGAAATACCCTGCGGCGACTCCGGCGAAATAGGGGCCGAAAACAAAAGTGACCAGCAGCGTATGATAAGGCTGCGACGCCCAATCAAAAAACCACCAGCCCCAGATGCGCTTGCGATTGGAAATCTCTGCCATGACTGCCCCAGTTATTCTTTTGTCCAATAAGACGGGTGTTTGGCCCATTTCGCAAGCTTTCAGTTGGCGCAGGCTTGCTCTTTGCGGCGTGTGTGCTTAGGTCTTTTTCGGTGAAAGAACGGAGTACCCATGCTGTCGCTGATCCAAATACTGCTGCTGATCCTGGACATTGTCTGGTTCATCATCCTCGCCCACGTGATCATGAGCTGGCTGATCAATTTCCAGGTGCTGAATCTGCACCAACAGCTGGTCGCGCAAATCTGGTACGGCCTGAACCGCATACTCGAACCGATCTACGGCCCGATCCGCCGTATACTGCCGAATATGGGCGGGCTGGATCTGACCCCTCTGGTCGTGCTGATCGGGGTCTATGCGGCACGGATTATCTTGATCAACAATGCGGGCTATTTCGTCTGACCTCTTGTTCACCGAATCTTAGTGTGTGATTGTCCTGTCTTAAGAGCAGATAAACCTTAAAACAGGGCAACCCCACACATGTTCGACGCCGCACCCCTGCTGCGAGATGTCTTTGGATTCGACGACTTCCGCCCTGGTCAGGAAGAGATCGTCGATGCCGTGACCGCAGGTGAAAACGTGCTGGCCATCATGCCAACAGGCGGCGGTAAATCCCTGTGTTATCAATTGCCTGCGCTGCTGCGCGACGGTGTGACGGTGGTGATCTCTCCGCTGATTGCCTTGATGCGCGATCAGGTCCGAGGCCTGCAGGAGGCCGGGGTTGAAGCCGGTGCGCTGACCTCGGGCAACACACCCGAAGAAACCGATGCCGTGTGGGAGGCGCTCGAGGCCGGGCGGCTCAAGCTGCTCTACATGGCGCCCGAGCGTCTGGCGGCCGGTTCGGCACTGGGCATGTTGCGCCGGATCAATGTCAGCCTGATCGCTGTGGACGAGGCACATTGCGTAAGCCAATGGGGTCACGATTTCCGCCCCGACTACCTACGGATCGGAGAGCTGCGGCGCGCCCTGAACGTACCTCTGGCCGCGTTCACTGCCACGGCGGATGCCGAAACGCAGGACGAGATCGTCGAGAAACTGTTCGACGGCACCGCCCCGCGCAAATTCCTGCGCGGGTTCGACCGGCCCAACATCCATCTGGCCTTTGCCGCCAAGGATGGACCGCGCAAACAGATCCTCGATTTCGCCGCCGCGCGCAAAACCCAATCCGGCATCGTCTATTGTGGCACACGCAACAAGACCGAGGTGCTGGCTAAGGCTCTGCGCGACGAAGGGCATTCAGCCTGTCACTATCATGGCGGTATGGACCCCGAGGACCGGCGTATCGTCGAAACCCGTTTTGCGCGCGAGGACGGGCTGATCGTTGTCGCCACTGTGGCTTTCGGGATGGGCATCGACAAACCCGATATCCGCTGGGTCGCCCATGCGGACTTGCCGAAATCCATCGAAGCCTATTACCAAGAGATCGGCCGCGCCGGGCGCGACGGAGGCCCGGCTGAAACCCTGACTCTATTCGGCCCCGACGACATTCGCTTGCGTCGGTCTCAGGTGGATGAAGGCCTCGCCCCGCCCGAACGGCGCATGGCGGATCATGCGCGTCTGAACGCTCTGCTGGGTCTGGCCGAGGCGCTGGTGTGCCGTCGTCAGACTCTGCTGGGCTATTTCGGAGAAACGGCCGAGCCCTGTGGCAAGTGCGATCTCTGCGACACCCCGCCCGAGGTTTTTGATGGCACAACCCCTGTCCGCATGGCGCTGTCGGCGATCCTGCGGACTGAAGAATGGTTTGGCAGTGGCCATCTGATCGACATCCTGCTCGCCAATGAAACCGATAAGATCCGTGCGCGTCGCCACGATACGCTGTCGACCTGGGGTATCGGTAAGGACTGGTCGCGCCCGCAATGGCAGGCGATCTTTCGGCAAATGATGGGCCATGATCTGGTCCGCCCGGACCCCGAACGCCACGGCGCCCTGCGCATGACCGAGGCAGCTAAGCCGATCCTCAAGGGCGAGGCGCAGATCAATCTGCGCAAGGATACGATCCGCAAAGCCACACGCCGCCCCGCGGTCAAGGCGATGGTGGCCGAAGAAGACGCGCCGCTGCTCTCTGCCCTCAAGGCCAAGCGCCGGGCGCTGGCCGAAGCCCAGCGCGTTCCGGCCTATGTCATCTTCCCCGACCGCACCCTGATCGAAATGGCCGAGAACCGCCCGCAAACACTGGATGACATGGCCCGGATCGGAGGAGTCGGGGCCAAGAAGCTTGAACGCTATGGTGACACCTTCCTTGAGGTTATTGCCGGGGCCGTCGAAGCTGTCCACCCCGCCCGCCGGAAGCTGGCCGGGCGCGAGCAGGGCGAGATCTATGATCGCCTGCTTGAGGTGCAGTCGCAGTTGTCCCGCGGGCCAGAGGGGATCGACAAGCCGCTCAGTTGCACGGCCTCGCAACTGGCGAAGGTGGCGCAGTTGCAACCCGATGACTCGCGCGGGGTCGAACAGGTGTTGGGCGATCGTCGTCACGAAAGGTTTGGGGCGGCCTTTCTGGACGTGCTGCGGCAAGCAGGGTAGGTCGTTTCACGTTTCAAAGGCGTCAAAAGACGCGACCTCTCCCTACGGTCGACCTCGCCTTTTGACAAAATCTCTTTTGGTGAAACGTAAAACGACCTAGATACCCCAGGACAGGCAAGGAACGAGGGCGGATATGCTGGTAGTGATTTCCCCGGCCAAGCGGCTGGACTGGGCAGAACGGGATGTTGAGGCCACGCAGCCCGACTTTCAGGACGATGCGATCCGTCTGTCCAAGACCGCGCGCAATCTGACACTGGGCGACCTCAAGAAACTGATGGACCTCAGCGATGATTTGGCCCGGCTGAACCGGGACCGCTATCGCGCCTTCACCGACGCGCCCAAGCTTGAGGCCACCCGCCCCGCCGCATTGGCCTTTGCCGGTGACACCTATCAGGGGCTAGAGGCAGCCTCACTGGACGCTGATGAGATGGCATGGGCGCAGGACCACTTGCGGATCCTGTCCGGCCTCTACGGTGTACTTCGCCCTCTGGACGCGATTCAGCCCTATCGGTTGGAAATGGGCAGTAAGCTGAAAACTCGGCGCGGAAAGAACCTGTATGAATATTGGCGCGATCAGCTCAGCAAAGCACTGAATGCGCAAGGGGCCGAGGTTGGCAGCGAGGTCCTGGTTAACTGTGCCAGTCAGGAATATTTCGGGGCGGTCGATCTGAAAGCGCTGAACCTGAAGATTATCACTCCGGTCTTTATGGAAGACAAAGGTGGCACGCCAAAAATCGTCAGCTTTTTTGCCAAGAAAGCGCGCGGTGCTATGGCGCGGTACATCATTCAGAATCGCCTGACCGATCCGGCAGGGTTGTTGGATTTTGACAGTGGCGGCTATGAATACCGCCCCGATCTGTCCGAGGGCGACAAGCCCGTTTTCGTGCGTCCCTACACTTTGTAGAAGGTAGTAAGCGAGGGGCCAGCCCGCCGACATTGAGGCTTGAACCAATGGCGCACCAATGACGGCTCCCCGAGATATTTTTAGCTAGATGAAGTAGGGATCCCTTTTTAGGGCCTCCGCCGCTCCTTAATCGGGCTTGGGCGTTACAGGTTCAGCGCCCTCGGGGCAATGCTCCAGGATCATTTGCTGGATAAAGTTCTTGTGCAGCGGTTTGGTCAGGTAGTGATCCAGACCGGCCTCCAGAATGCCTTGATCATCCCCCGCCATGGCATGCGCCGTCAAAGCGACGATTGGTACGTGACGACCGGTTTCAACCTCGCGGCGGCGGATTTCGGCGGTGGCTTGTTTGCCATCCATCCGGGGCATCGAAATGTCCATGAAGATCAAATCGGGTGAAAACTCCTGATAGAGGTCAACGGCCTCTTGTCCGTTATCTGCGAAACGCAGGTCGATGTTCAGATCCTTAACCATTTTCTTCAGGATAAGCTGGTTGGTCCGATTATCTTCGGCCGCCAGAACGCGCATAACGCGGTTCCCGTTTGGGTGAGTCTCAGGCTCGGGCTGCGGTCGGGTATCTGGCTGCGATGCAGGGTCCCCCAAAGCAATCAGTCGGATGTATAGCTCAGACCGAGGAATGGGTTTTTGCAGAACACCTTCGATCAGGTGCCGTGCAGGGCTGGCGTGAATGACGCCCGGATTGGTAGACATGATGACCACTGGCAATTCAGTCCAGCCGCGGTCGTGCAGGATGGTCGCAAGTTCCATCCCGTCCATGTCGGGCAGGTCATGATCGCATAGCAACAGATCAATCGAGGGGTCCAGTTTCGACAGCGCTTCCCCTCCGGAAGCGCAGACCGTGACCTTTGCCCCAAGGCGCCTTAGTTGCTTGGCGAGGATGGCCCGGTTGGCGGCCATATCCTCGACCAGCATCACGTGTTTCAGGTGTCCTTGCAGTTCGGGCGGGGAGGGTTGTGGCCCGTCGGCAGTGGGCAGAGACACCCGGAAACCAAAACACGATCCTTGCCCAACTTCGCTTTCGACCCAGACATTGCCCCCCATCATGGTGATCAGGCGTTTGGTGATCGCGAGGCCCAGCCCTGTGCCTTCGAATTGGCGATTGCGCTCATCTTCGACCTGATTGAACTCACCAAAAATATGGTTGATCTTGTCGTCCTCAATCCCAATACCGGTGTCTTCGATGGCGATGTGAACGTCGCAATCCTGGCGGTCCGGGTGGGGAACACCGGTAACCCGGATCAGCACATGCCCCTCGCTGGTGAACTTGACGGCATTGCCCACTAGGTTGGTCAAAACCTGCCGCACGCGCCCCGGATCCCCCACGAACAGTGTCGGCAGGAAGAGATCATAATCCACCAGCAGCGTCAGGCCCTTGTCGCGCACGCTGGGCTGAAGCAACATCGCAACCTCAAGGATGCAGCGTTCGAGATCGAATTGCTCGGGGTGCAGGATCAGCTTGTCCGCTTCGATTTTGGAATAGTCCAGCACATCGTTGATGATGACCAGAAGCGCCTCGCCTGAGTTGCGGATCGTGTTGACATATAGACTCTGTTCTTCATCCATCGGCGTTTCGGACAGTAACTCGGTCATGCCAACGATGCCGTTCATGGGCGTGCGGATTTCATGGCTCATATTCGCCAGAAAGGCCGATTTGGCGCGGTTCGCAGCCTCGGCGCGGTCGCGTGCGGCCTGCAATTCGGCCTCATGCCGAACGGATGCGGTGATGTTCAGGGCAAGACTGACCACACCTCCGCCGCTGCCACGCTGGTCGATCAGGCGGATATATTGACCATTCCACAGTTGGATCACTTCGGGTGGCGGATTGGCCCGTGCCCAGCGTCTCTGCATGCGGGCCTGCCAGTCCCCGGTCTTTTCCGCGCCGGTGTCGACGATGCCTTCGTTGGTCAGAAGTTCGAGAATGCGCGTGTAAGGGATACCCGGCGCGACTTCATCCAGACCTTCGAACACGCTCAGATAGGCGGTATTGGCCCCGATCAGACAGCTGTCATCGTCGAAAAAGGCAAAGCCGTCCTGAATGGTCTGGATCGAATGCCACAGGCGGCGCTCGGCCACTTCGACCTTGGCATGGGCCTCGATCAGGTCGGATTTGACCTTTTCATTCTCATCCCGAACCGTTTCAACCTCGGCCTGGGTTTCACCAATGCGCTTGGTCAAAGCCATCGCGTGACGGCCCAGTTTGCGGTTGGCCGAGGACAGCTCGGCCTGTTTCAACGCCAACATCCGTTCCGCCGCCAGGCGCGCGCGCCGTTCCTGTGCCAGTTTTTGTGCGAGGCTCATGATGCGTGATTCCAGTCTGCTCTACCGTCAGCATCCGGGCAATCGGTGAAAAAGTGTTTAAGCCGTTGCCTGAGGGGCACCGCACGTGTCAAATTGACTCCAAACAGGAGGTCACAATGCACCGCTTTGTATTTTTTTCAATAACTTACATCATTTCCACTTTCGCCCTGACCCTGGGCGCTCTGGCCCAGACTGCCGTGCCCGAGTTCCGCTATATCACGACCCGAGATGCGGATTTTTACGGCTCGGATCTGGATGCGCTGTTCGATACGGATCTAAAGTCCTGTATCCGCGCGTGTTCGGCCAATCAGAGCTGCACGGCCTTTACCTATAACACTCGGTCGGATGCCTGTTTTCCCAAAAGCGGTGTGAACCGGCAGGAGCCTTATCAAGGCGCGGTGTCGGCACAGAAAGCATTCACCCCTGAACAGACCCTAATATTGGGGAAAACGCGCGCTGAGGCCCTCACATTCTTTAGCCAGAAAGACCTGAACGAAGCGTTTCAGCAGGCCCGCGATCTTGGGTTTCGTCACTCTGCCGGAGGGCGTGACCTGCAGACTTTGCTGGAGTCGGCACGGAACGCAGATACGGATCGGCTTGCGATGTTGTGGACTGGGGCGGCCGTGACCCTCAGCGATGCGTCCGACCTATGGGTTGAATACGCCCGCCTGCTGCTGCGCCTGAACCCGAACGGATATCAGGAGCAGCAGGAGTTCCGCACCCGCGCGTTGAACGCCGCCATCAACGGATATCTGCGCGCGGACACACAGGGGGCCCAAATCGCGGCGCTGATGGTGATGTCGGACGCGCTGGAAGCGGTCGAACGCGGGCGAGATATGGTATCGGCGCTGCGGCTGGCCGAACAGGTGCAACCGCGTGAGGATGTCCTGGCGGCTTTGGATGATGCCATCGGAAAATACGGCTTCCGCATCATCGACAGCACGGTGGAAAGCAACGCCGCCGCACCGCGTATCTGCGTTGAGTTCTCGGAACCCTTGGTCAAGGCGGGGGTCGATTACGACCCGTTTGTTCAGCGCAGTGACGATGGGCTGGTTGTGCAGGTCGATGGCAAAAGCCTTTGCCTTGACGGCGTTTCGCATGGTCAGCGCTATCGCTTTTCCCTGCGCGAAGGGCTTCCGGCGGCCTCGGGTGAAGCCCTGAACCGTACTGTCGAACTGACGCACTACGTGCGTGACCGTGCTCCGTCTGTCCGGTTTCCGGGGCGCAGCTATGTGCTGCCGAAATCGGCGGATGCGGCCTTGCCGGTTGAGACGGTCAACACGGGCTCTCTGGAGCTGACCTTGCGACGCGTCAGCGACCGCAACCTGATCCGGGCGGTCCAGCAGGATTTCTTTGGCCGCCCCCTCAGCGAATGGCAGGAACGTGAGTTTTCGGACGAGATTGCCGAGGATGTCTGGACCGGTACCGCCGAGATCGCAAACGAACTGAACCAGAGCATGACCGCCCGCCTGCCCATGGCGGAGGCGATTGCCGATCAACCCGCTGGGATCTACGCCCTGACTGCACGCGTCCCCGGGGCCGATCCCTATGATGAGCCTGGCGCAACACAGTGGTTTGTGCTGACCGACCTGGGGATCAGCACGGCTCTTGGCACCGACGGGCTGCATGTCACCGTACGCGGTCTGCACGATACTACCCCGCGCGAGGGGATCGAGGTCTCGCTGGTCTCAAATGCCAACGCGGTGATTGCCAACGCGCAGACAGATGCCAGCGGCTACGCGCAGTTCGAAGCGGGCCTGACCCGCGGCAAAGGCGCAAGCGCACCTGCTTTGGTGATGGTCGCTGATGGGGATTCCGATTTCAGCTTCCTCTCTCTGACAGACCCTGCTTTTGACCTGTCGGATCGCGGGGTCGAAGGGCGCGCGCCTGCGGGTCCTGTGGATGTGTTCCTGACCACCGACCGGGGCGCCTATCGCGCCGGAGAGGTCATCCACATCACAGCCCTGTCGCGCGACAACACGGCTCAGGCCATCGAAGGCCTGCCCCTGACCGCCATTCTCTATCGCCCCGATGGGGTGGAGTATCGCCGCGCGGTCTCGGATGGCGGTGTTGCGGGCGGCCATGTCTTCAGCCTGCCCGTCGCCCCGGATGTGCCGCGCGGAACGTGGAAGATCGAGATCAAGTCCGACCCCAAGGCCGACGCTCTGGCCCGTCAAACCGTGTTGGTCGAGGATTTCCTGCCCGAGCGCATCGACTTTGACCTCAGCCTGCCGGACGCCCCTCTGCGCCCCGGCGATACGCCGCCCTTGCGGATCGACGCGCGCTATCTGTTCGGCGCGCCGGGGTCGGATCTGAGCATTGACGGTCAGGTCATCGCCCGCCCAACCGACGCCGTTCCGGGCTTTGAAACCTATCGCTTCGGCCGCTACGATGCCGAGACCTCAACCAAAAGCACCTATTTCGGTGATGCGCAGACGGATGCCTCTGGGCAGGCCTCGATTGCCATCGAAATTCCTGTGCTAGAGACGAATGGCAAACCTCTCGAAGCCGAAATCATCGCCCGATTGACAGGCGGATCAGGCCGCCCTGTCGAACGCCGCCTGACGGCTCCGGTCCACCCTGCACAGTCGATGATCGGCATTCGGCCCCTGTTCGAGAACGTGATCCCCGAAGGCACCGAAGCCGCGTTCCAAGTCATCGGGCTGTCCCCGGACCTGACCGCTGAACCCATGCGCTTGCGTTGGACGTTGAACAGACTGGAAACCCGCTACCAGTGGTATCAGCTCTACGGCGATTGGAATTGGGAGCCGACCACACGCCGCACCCGTATTGCCACAGGCGAGATTGAAACAGGAGCAGAGCCTCTGAACCTGTCGCAACCGGTCGACTGGGGGCAATACGAACTGGTGGTCGAACGCCTCGATGGCACTTACGCGGAAACCGCCGTGGAGTTTAGCGCGGGCTGGTATCAGGCGGCGGATGCCTCAACCTCGCCCGACCGGCTGGAGATGTCGCTGGACCGCGACAGCTATCGCCCGGGTGAGACGGCGCAACTGCGGATCGTGCCGCGCATGGCGGGCGTGGCGCAGATCGAGGTCCTCTCGAACCGTCTGATCCACCGCCAAATGGTCGACGTGCCAGCGGGCGAAACCGTGATCCCGATCGACGTGACCGAGGATTGGGGTGCGGGGGCCTATGTCACCGCCACCGTGATCCGCCCCATGGATGTCGCAGCCGGTCAGAACCCGGCACGAGCGATGGGCCTGGCCCATGCAACGGTTGAGCCTGTCGGGCGTCTGTTGGATGTGAGCATTGACGTGCCGCAGGTGACCTCTCCCAGAACGACACAAAAAGCCCTTGTTAGGGTCGAGAATGCGCCCGAAGGTGAGCCTGTTTGGCTGACCCTGGCCGCCGTGGACGTGGGTATTCTCAACCTGACCGGTTTCGAAAGTCCCGATCCTCAGACGTACTATTTCGGCCAGCGCCGTCTGGGTGTGGACCTGCGTGATGTCTATGGCCGCCTGATCGACGGCATGAACGGTGCAATGGGCACGATCCGATCTGGTGGAGACAATTCGGGGATGCAGAGGCAATCCCCTCCGCCCACACAAGACCTGATGGCCGTTTTCAGCGGCCCGGTTCAGGTGGATGCAAACGGAGAGGTCGAGGTCGACATCCCTCTGCCCGCCTTCAACGGAACCGTACGGCTGATGGCGGTCGCCTGGTCGGCGGCAGCCGTCGGACAGGCCGAGGCCGAGATGATCGTGCGCGACCCCGTGGTCGTCACAGCCAGCCTGCCCCGGTTTCTAGCCCCCGGCGACCAAAGCCGGATGTTACTTGAGATCGTCCATGCCGATGGCCCATCAGGTGAGATTGGACTGGGGCTGACCACCTCATCCGGGTTGGAGTTGGGAACAGCCCCCGCCAGCTTTGTGCTGGAGGATGGCGGCAAGGCGGTGTTCGAAATCCCGCTTCGCGCGCTTGCCGTCGGAGACCCGGAAATCAGCGTGGCGATCACGACGCCGGATGGCCGCGACTTGTCGCAAACTCTTCGGATGCCAGTGCGCGTAAACGACCCTGTTGTGGCTCAAACACGGCGGTTTTCGCTGGGTACGGGCGACAATTTCCTATTCACCCAGGACGTGTTCGATGGCTTCCAGCCCGGCACCGCAAAGGCGATCCTGTCTGCAGGCGCTTTGGCAAAGTCCGACACGCCCGCCCTGCTGGATCAGCTGAATCGCTACCCCTATGGCTGCACCGAGCAAATCACCAGCAAGGCCCTTCCGCTGCTGTACCTGTCGTCCGTGGCGCAAGCGTCGGGGCTGGGTGACGGGCCAATTGTGGATCAACGCATCGGCGACTCGATCCGTAGTATCCTGACCCGGCAGGCCCCGAACGGAGCGTTCGGCCTCTGGCGTGCAGAAAGCGGGGATTTCTGGTTGGATGCCTATGTCACCGACTTCCTCTCGCGCGCCCGAGCGCTAGGCCACCCGGTGTCGGACCGCGCCTTCGCGCAGGCCATGGATAACCTGCGCAACCGCGTGAACTATGCCCCGGATTTCGACGAAGGCGGTGAAGATATCGCCTATGCGTTGATGGTGCTGGCCCGCGAAGGCGCAGCCTCGATGGGTGACCTGCGATACTATGCGGATACCAAGGGTGACGCTTTCGACACCCCTCTGGCCGCCGCGCAACTTGGGGCGGCGCTGGCGTCCTACGGAGATCAAACCCGTGCCGATGCCATGTTCGCCCGTGCGGCCCAACTGCTGCAGCGCCGACCCGCGCAGGAGCGCTACCTGTGGCGAGTCGACTACGGCACAGATCTGCGGGATGCCGCCGGTCTTCTGACCCTTGCGGTCGATGCGGGCAGTCAAGCCGTGGACCGGGACGCGCTGATCCAACGTGTCACCTCAGGCCACGCGCATTTGTCGACACAGGAGGCCTCATGGTCGCTGCTGGCCGCGCATGCGCTTGTATCAGACCCATCCGACTCGGGGTTGATGGTAAACGGCGCGCCGGTCTCGGGTCCTTTCGTTCAGGTGCGTGAGACAGGGTTTACAGATGACCTGAACATCTCGGCCACCGCAGCCAACCCAACCGATATCACGCTGACAGTGACGGGCATCCCAACCACTCCGCCCGAAGCCGGAGGCACGGGGTACGCCATAAACAGAGCCTATTATTCGCTGGAAGGCGAACCTCTGGACCTGTCCACCTTCACTGCCGGTGACCGCTTTGTAACCGTTCTGACCGTCACACCGTTCGAGAGCGGTGGAGCCCGGCTGATGATCAATGACCCACTGGCGGCGGGAATCGAGATCGACAACCCCAACCTGTTGCGATCAGGCGATGTGCGCGCGTTGGATTGGCTGGTCCTGTCCGACGCGACCCATACCGAGTTCCGCGCAGACCGCTTCCTGGCGGCTGTCGATCTGTCCGGTGGCGAGACGGTGACGCTGGCCTATGTGGCGCGCGCCGTCACGCCCGGCGCGTTCCACCAACCGGCCGCCTCGGTCGAGGATATGTATCGCCCGCAAAACCGCGCGCGAACGGAAACCGGGCGGGTTGAGGTGCGGTGATCCTTCGCCTTCCATATCGGCGCAAGGGGTTCGCGCCGGTGCTGCTGGCGTTGGCCTCTGCGCTCTACCTGACCGCCTTTGCGCGCGACCGGTTGGATGCGTGGGTAGACGAGACCGTCCTGCCACCTGTACTGGCCGAAACCTCAGTCGAAGTCAGGGACCGGGACGGAGCGCTTCTGCGGGCCTTCCCGGTCGAAGATGGCATCTGGCGCATGCGCCCCGGCCCGGTTGATCCCGCCTTTACCGAGATGCTGATCCGGTATGAGGATAAACGGTTCTGGTCGCATTCCGGCGTCGACCCTCTCGCATTCCTCCGCGCGGCTGGCCAAGCCCTATGGAACGGACGTACCGTTTCCGGTGGATCAACCCTAACCATGCAGGTCGCGAGACTGATCGAAGACGGCTCAACCGGGCGCTGGAAGGGCAAAATTCGCCAAGTTAGGGTTTCAATGGCGCTGGAACGGCGGCTGAGCAAGAAGCAGATTCTAAACCTCTACCTGACTCACGCCCCCTATGGTGGCAATCTGGAAGGCCTCCGCGCAGGCAGCCGTGCATGGTTTGGAAAAGACCCGGCGCGGCTGACCCCCGCGCAGGCAGCCCTGCTGATTGCCCTTCCCCAATCGCCCGAAGTCCGACGCCCGGACCGTGCCCCCTTGGCCGCCCGAAACGCGCGTGACCGGGTTCTGAAGCGGATGCAGTCTTATGGAGTTTTGACCGAATCTGAGATGCACAGCGCGCTGACGGAAGATATCCCGGATCAGATGCGCGCATTTCCCCGTTTGGCCCCTCACCTCACAGACCGAGCGCGGCGCGAAAACCCGGGATCAGAGGCTTTGGATCTGACACTGGATGCCGGGCTGCAGGAACGGCTGGAGCCTCTTGTGGCGCAGGCAGCGGCGCGAGCGGGACCGCGTATTTCGGGGGCTTTAATCGTGGCTGATCACCGCAGCGGAGAGATTCTGGCCTCGGTCGGTTCTTCGGGCTACCAGGACGCGCGGCAAGGGTTCGTGGATATGACCCAAGCGCTACGCTCTCCGGGGTCGACGCTGAAGCCTCTGGTTTATGGGTTGGCCTTCGATCAGGGGCTTGCCCATCCCGAAACGCTGATCAGCGACAGCCCGGTGATGTTTGGTCGCTACGCGCCACGCAACTTCGATGGCGTCTTTCGAGGCGATGTGCGGGTTCGGGACGCGCTGCAAATGTCGCTTAATATTCCAGTTGTACGCCTGACGGATGAGCTTGGGCCTGCGCGCGTGATGGCTGCCCTGCAGCAAGCCGGTGCAGCCCCACGGCTGAACGGAGGCACCCCGGGCCTTGCCGTTTCATTAGGCGGCATTGGACTGAGCTTGCACGATCTGGTGCAACTCTACGCCACGCTGGCCGCAGGTGGGCGACGGCCAACGTTGCGCCATGACGCCTTGGCGGACCGCACTGAGACGCCTCAGGTTCTGTCAGATGTCGCAGCATGGCAGGTGAGCGATATTCTGGCCGGTCTTGCCCCTCCACCAAGGGCCGCCGCGTTTGGCTTAGCGTATAAGACCGGCACGTCTTACGGGCACCGAGATGCTTGGGCGATCGGCTTTGACGGTCAGCACGTGATCGGCGTCTGGCTGGGGCGCGCGGATGGCACTCCGGTCCCCGGTGCCTTCGGCGGAGAGCTGGCGGCCCCTCTGCTGTTTGAAGCCTTCGGCCATCTGAAACCGGCTGCTACCCCGCTGCGCCCACCACCGCCATCGACCTTGATTGTGGGGGCCGCCGAACTGCCGCAACCCCTACAACGCTTTACGCCCCGAGGGGCAGTGTTCGACGATAACCCAAGCGCCCCGGACCTGATCTTTCCGCCCAATAACTCTGTGTTAGAGACGGGTGGAGGCCCAGTGACCGTCAAACTGCGTGGCGGAATTGGGCCGTTTTCGCTTCTAGCGGATGGCGTTCCGGTGTTGACGGGGCAACGGTATCGCGAGTTCGAAATTCCGAACCCGGGTCGCGGGTATTCCGCGCTCGTGGTGGTAGACGCCCACGGCGCATCGGATCGGGTGTTGGTTCGGATCGACTAAAGCGTTTCGGATTTTACCTCAATCATCAAGTGACACGAATGTCCCGAGAACGCTGAAAGCGTGGCAGAGTATTCGAGTCGCAGGTCTGACCCCAAGCGATCTAGCGACGGCCTTCGCGCAGCCATCCGCCCAGCAAGAACCCACCGGCCAACAGCAGAACCAGCCATGGCGGCAGCAGCCCGGCTTGAGTAACGTCCCGCGTCTCATAGGCCTCGCGCGGGGTCAGACCGATCCAGCCACGCCCCGCCGCCGGACGCCCAGCGCGGACGTTGCGGATTGAAGGTAAGCCCTCTTCCAGCCGGATCACACCACCGCGCATGGCGGCGATCACAGGTTCAAGCACGTCGCCGGTTGCGATAGTGCGCTCAAACTCTTTCGGGGCCGCAGGCCCAAGGCCTATCACGGCCATCAAATCGCCTTCCTGCAGCCGATAGAGGCCAATCTCCGGCCCGAAATACTGCGCCTCGAACCGTCCGGGTGAAACCTCTTCAAGGGTGATCTCAAGCGTTTCGCCATTGGGCCGGGTGATCGTGACTGGCCCGACCTCTTCTTCGAGAGTCTGGCGAATGATACGCATCGACTGGCCGTTGGCCTCGGCCCAAAGCGCCTCTTCTTCAAGCTCGGGCTCTTTCATCATCCAATGGGCCAGACGTCGCAGCAATTCCAACTGAGGCCCACCGCCTTCAAAACCGCGGCTCCACAGCCAGGCGTGGTCTGACGCGAGCAGGGCGACCCGCCCTTCACCCACCCGGTCCAAAACCAAAAGCGGCCGGTCCTCAAGGCCGGTCATCAAGACCTGGCCCGAGCGTTCGTTCACATCGATCTGGCGCAGCCACGCGCCCCAATCCTCGGAATCGCCCAGATTGGTGGTCACAGGGTGCCGATGCCCCAGATCACTAACCATGGGGACGTAGCGCTCTTCGATCACCCGTGCCGTCGGTTGCGCCGGAAGACTGCCCGCGAGAGGCGAGCGGAAGATGCTGTCCGCGGTGGCGAAATCGGGGCCAGCGGCAATCAGCACAGCGCCGCCACTGTCGATATATTCTGCCACGTTATCCAGATAGATCGCAGGCAGGATGCCCCGGCGTTTGTAGCGATCAAAGATGATCAGGTCGAAATCGTTGATCTTCTCCAGAAACAGCTCGCGCGTCGGGAAGGCGATCAGCGAAAGCTCATCCACCGGGACGCCGTCCTGTTTCTCGGGCGGGCGCAGAATGGTGAAATGCACCAGATCGACCGAGCTGTCGGATTTCAGCAGGTTGCGCCAGGTGCGCCCGCCGGGATGCGGCTCGCCCGACACCAACAGAACGCGCAGCCGGTCGCGCACGCCGTTCATCTGGATCAATGCAGTATTGTTGCGATCGGTCAGCTCACCATCGGCCTCCGGGACCGTGAATTGGATGACGTTCCGCCCGCCATGCGGCAGAGAAATCGGCAGTTCGACATCCACGCCAATGGGTATACGGAACTCCTCTGGCTCGCCCCCATCAACCGAGATCTCAAGCGGTGCGCTGGTGGCCCCGCCCGGAGCCGCGCCGCTGTCTTCAACGCGCAACGTCAGGGTTACGGGTTCACCGATGATGGCAAAGGCAGGTGCATTGCGGACGATGAGCCTGCGGTCCCAGTCGCTCTCACGCCCGGTCTGCAAAAGGTGCAGAGGCGCGGGCAGGTCGGGCGCTTGATCAATGTCATGTACGATCCCGTCTGAGACCACGAGGATACCGGCCACCCGCGCGCGCGGCTCCTCGGCCAGGGCCGCATTCACAGCGGCCATCACCTGTGTGCCTTCGTCGCCATCGCCGTCGCCCACGCTGATGCGGCGCAGTTCGGTATTGTCGCGCGACTCGATCTCGGCCGCCAAGGCCTCAGCCGCTTGGGCAGTTTGGTCGGCTCGGTCCGAGAGCGTCTGGCTTGCGCTTTCATCCTCGATCATCAGGACGATATCTGTCAGCGGCGCGCGGTCTTCGATCTGGTATACGGGACCGGCAAGCGCGGCGATCACGACCAAAGCGGCCAAGCCACGCAACGCCCAGCCGGACAAGCCGCGCCAAACGGCCAGTATTATCCCGCCAACCGCTATCGCGGCGACAACCGCCAGAATGGGCCACGGGACCAGCGGATCAAATATAACGGTTCCGGTCATTGTCCCAACCTGTCCAGCAGAGCAGGCACATGGACCTGATCGGATTTGTAGTTCCCGGTCAACACATGCATCACCAGATTGACCCCAAAGCGATTGGCCAACTCTCGCTGACGCTCCCCCGCATAGCCACGCCCTACCGGCAGCAGGGCCTGCCCGTTGCGATCCACCGCCCAGGCCCCGGCCCAGTCGTTGCCGCCGATCACCACGGGCGTCACGTTGTCGTTGAGGTTGCGGAAGGGCATACCTTCGATCTGTTCCGCATCCAGCGGGGCGGCCTCGACCCAGACATCGGTTCCGGCGTAGCGTCCGGGGAAATCCTGCAGAAGATAGAAAGTTCGCGTTAGCACGTGATCGTTCGGAATCGGCTCTAACGCGGGGATATTTAGCGGCGCAGCCAGTTGCTGCAGCTTGCGCCCATTGGGGCTGGAGGCACCGAAACCCGCGATATCCGCATCGCGCGTGTCAAACAGGATCATACCGCCCGACCGCAGATAGGCATTCAGCTTGGCATAAGCCTCATCCGACGGGCGCGGCTGATCCTGCGTGATGGGCCAATAAAGCAGCGGGAAAAAGGCCAACTCGTCCCGTTCCAGATCAACGCCAATCGGCGCAGCGGGTTCGACCGAGGTGCGGTAGTTCAACGTCTGAGCCAATCCTCGCAACCCAGCCTGTGCGATATCGTCCACCTGGCTGTCGCCGGTCAGCACATGAGCCAAAACCAGTTCATGGGTCGCGGCGAGGGCAAAGTCGGTCTCATCGGGCGACTGTGCCTGCGCCTCGGGCACGAGCAACACGGCCCCGATAGCAACCGCTGCCGCCTTGGCCAGACCCAATCGGCCCGACAAGGCCAGAGACGCGATTACGTCCACGGTCAATAGGATCAATGCGAGGCTCAGCAGTATTCCTCCCAAGGGCGTCTCGGTTGAGGCCTCCTGCCCACGGATCGGCACATCTGCGGGCCAGACAACGGGGCCGAGCGTCGTCTCCTCCGACAGCACATTCCGCGCCAGCTTTTGCTTCCCACTTTCATAGAGGCCAGGACGAAGGTCGGGCCCAATCTGGCCTGACACCAGTTCAACCCCATCCACGCCCGCCAGCGTACCGGCATCGGACAATGCTCCGAACCCATCCATGATCTGGACCGGCTCCCACGTGGTGCCCTCTAATTGCGCGACCTGACGCGATTTCGCGGCCGAGGCGACGGCCAGACGGTCCAGCATTTCCACGAACAGGCCAGACAGCGGCAGGCTGGACCATTCCGCATCGGCGGTCACATGGAACAGGACAACCTGCCCCAAGCCAAGCGCCTTGCGCGTGACCAGAGGTGTACCGTCCGACAGTGACGCAATCACGCGATCCGCCAAGTTAGGGTCTGGTTGCGCCATGACCTGAGTGGACACGGTCACGTCGTTTGGTATCTGCAACCCGTAGAAAGGCGAGTCCTCGGGGAAAGGCGCCAGCGTCTTGGATTCCCCCCAGCTCATCGCGCCGCCTACGGTACGCCCGCCGCTGCGCAGACGAACCGGTAACAGCGTATCCTCTTCATCGCGACCCAGATCGCTCGCCGCCATGCGGGGTCCTGCAAATCGTAGCAACAGACCGCCCTGTTCAACCCACTCGATCAGAGCAACCTCTTCCGGGCCCGAGATCTGGGCGACGTCCGACAGCACAATTACATCGGGATTTGCAGGTAGAACCTCGGGCAGGCCGCCCTCAACAAAATCGGCGGTGGGGATCAGAACCTGCGTCAGGTAGTGCAGCGGCGACAGCAGCTCCAACCCTTCGCGGTTGAGGGTTCCTGCAATCAGCGCGACTTCGCGGCGCCGCAGACTGTCATCAGTCAGCGTCACCGCCCCGGCCGAGCGCTGACCCTGCAACTCAAACCGTGTGATCCGGGCGCGCAGCTCAGACGGCAGGGCGAGGTCAATCTGGGCTTGGGTCTTTCCGGCTGCGAAAGTCATCTCGGCTGATTGTAATACCCGCGCCGTGCCGGCAGGGTCACGGCCTTGCGCCAGAACGGTCACACTCCCCTCCGGGCCCGGTTCGGCCCGCAATGCGGTCAATTGAATGATGCCGTCCTGATAAACGGCAGGCAAAAGCGCCAGCGCAGCCGCGTTCGAGCGGTAGACGGTGACTTGCCCTCGGGACTGCAGTTCAGACACTAACTCAGTGTGTTTTTCATAACCCAAGCGGTCGCTAAACCAATGCGTATCAAACCCGCCTTCGACCTGCTCCAGCGCGGCGATGACTTGATCAACCTGATCCTCGGTCGGCTGCCATGGGTTCGGAGCAAGGCCCGGCAAACGATTGCGCCAAGCTTCGGCCGCCTGAAACACGGGCGGTTCCGGCTCGGTCAGGCGCAGGATCGAAACGGGGCGGCCCGCGCGTCCGGCCTCGGTCAATTGCGCGTCGATCTGGTCCAGCGTTGACGACCAGCGCGTGGCCCCGGCCCAGCTTGCATCCAGCACCAGCATCAGGGGGCCAGTGCCCGTCTGATCGCGCGACGGGTTCAACACGGGACCGGCCAAACCGATGATGATCGCCGCCGCCGCCAGCATACGCAGCAAAAGCAACCACCAGGGTGTCCGGTCCGATACGCTCTCATCGTCCTTGAGGCCGAGCAGAAGTGTGACCGCCGGGAACATCCGACGGATCGGCGCGGGTGGGACAGCGCGCAGGATCAGCCACAGTATCGGCAGGGTCAGCAGACCCAACAACATCCATGGCGCTGTGAAGCCGATGCCCGCCAAAACGGTCATTGAACACCCCCGTCTAACACGCGATAGAGCCACAATAGAGCCGATTGCGCGCTTTCTCCGGTGTGGTGCAGACCCAACTGCCAGCCGGTCGCGCGGCACAGATGTGTCAGCGCATCCTTGCGCGCAGCGAGGCAGTCCAGATACCGGTCGCGCAGCTCTCCGGCCTTCAGCGTTTCATGCCGAACGGTGCCGCCGACGCTTTCAAAAATGGTGCGGCCCGCGAAGGGGAATGTCTCCTCCCCCGGATCGAGGACTTGCAACAAAACGCCCCGAACGCCGCGATCTGCGGCTTTGGTCAGGGCCAGCTCAACCTCATCCATCGGGCCAAGAAAGTCCGAGATGAAAACCGCACGGGCGTGAGGGATCATCGCGCGGTGTTCCGGCGGGGCGTAGTCGACCTCCGAGTCCTCGGACCATGCCTCGGCCAGCCTAATGATCTGCGCATTCCCGCGTCGGGGTGGCAGGGTTGTACCCGTCAGGCCAACACGCTCACCCCCGCGCACCAGAAGGATCGCAGTCGCCAGACCCAACAGCCTGGCGCGATCCGCCTTGGAGGGCAGCGCCTTATCCGACGTAAAGCGCATCGAGGCCCCCTGATCGACCCACAGCATGACCGATTGCGCGATCTGCCACTCGCGTTCGCGCACGAATTGCTGATCCCCGCGTGCCGAGCGGCGGTGGTCGATCATCCGGCGGCTGTCTCCTATCTGGGCGGGACGATATTGCCAGAAGTCGTCCCCCATGCCGGATCGCCGCCGACCATGGTCACCTAGTAGAACAGTGCCGGCCAGATGCTCGGCACGCGCCAAAAGCGGCGGCAGCCGGGACGCCTCGGCCTCGGATCGTTGACGAAGGGTCAGCGCAGCATTCACGCCGCAGCCTCAGTGCGGATCAGGCCAGCAGCTGTGCTGTCGATCAGGTCGGCAAGGCTGTCGCCCCGCGCACGTGCCGCAAAGTTCAGAGCCATCCGGTGGCTGAGAACCGGGCGCGCCATATCCAGAACGTCCTCGGCATTCGGGGCAAGACGCCCCTGCAGCATCGCCCGCGCCCGCACGGTCATCATAAGCGCCTGCGCCGCACGCGGACCGGGACCCCAAGCAACGGTTTCAGCGACACGAGCCGAGACGCCCGCTTCCTCGGGACGGAACGCGCGGACCAGATCGAGGATCAGTTCCACAACGGAATCCCCGACAGGCATCCGGCGCAACAGGACCTGAGCTGCCAACAGCTCTTCCTTGCTGAAAATCTGATGCGCCTCGTCCTCGGCCACGCCGGTGGTGGCCAACAGGATATCCCGCTCGGTCTGACGATCGGGGTAATCTACGTCGATCTGCACAAGGAAACGGTCCAGCTGAGCTTCGGGCAGCGGATAGGTGCCCTCTTGCTCAATCGGGTTCTGCGTTGCCAACACGTGGAACGGCGTGCCCAGCACGCGGTCTTCGCCCGCCACGGTCACTGTGCGCTCCTGCATCGCCTGCAGCAAGGCCGACTGTGTCCGGGGGCTGGCGCGGTTGATCTCATCCGCCATCAGCAACTCGCAGAAGATCGGCCCCGAAATAAACCGGAAATGACGGCTGCCATCATCGGCTGTATCCAGAACCTCGGACCCCAAAATATCGGCGGGCATCAAGTCGGGCGTGAACTGAATACGGTTGCCATGCAGGCCCATAACGGTCGACAGCGTCTCGACAAGTCGGGTTTTTCCCAGACCCGGCAAACCGATCAGCAAGGCATGCCCCCCGCACAGCAGCGCCGTCAGGGTCAGGTCCACAACCCTCTCCTGCCCGATGAAGCGGCGAGTGATCGAGGATTTCGCCTCTTGCAGCTTGTTTTCCAACGCTTCGATCTCGGACACGAGGTCGGCAGGTTCGGACATGACTTTCCCTTCCGTGGACTATTATAGATGAAGTCTATCGCGCTGAGAGGAAATGGCAAAAGCAATGAGCGGACAAAAACCTGTGAAACCTTCCCTTGACGGTCTTGCGGCCTCGATCAAAGCGACCAAAACCAAGGGTTTACCCCCCGTTCACCTCTGGAATCCCCCTTTTTGTGGTGATCTGGACATCCGGATCGCCAAAGATGGCACTTGGAGTTATTTAGGCTCGCCCATCACCCGTTTCGAGCTTGTGAAGCTTTTTTCCTCGATTCTTAAGCTGGAGGACGGGAAATACTATCTGGTGACCCCGGTCGAGAAGGTGGGAATCACTGTCGAGGATGCGCCGTTCATCGCGGTCGACGTCGATGCCTCGGGCGAGGGTGAGGCGCAGGCTCTGACTTTCACCACCAAAGTTGGCGATATCGCGGTGGCCGGGCCGGATCATCCGATCCGCGTTGTCATGGACCCGCAGACCCAGGAACCCTCTCCATACATTCTGATCCGCAACGGGCTTGAGGCCCGGATTGACCGCAAGAGCTTTTACCGGCTGGTCGAGATGGGTACCCATCATGAGGACTGGTTCGGAGTTTGGTCCGAACAGCGCTTCTTTCCGTTGATCAAGTCAGAAGACCTGCCGGACTAAGCCGCCTTTGCAAATTTCCGATCCTGCGCCAGCACTACGGCCACCGCAACGACCCCTGCGCCCAAAGCGCGGGTCCAGTTCCACTCTTCCCCCAGCACCAGCATGATCAGCATCACGTAGAACGGTGCGATGTTGATGTGGAACGAGGCCAAAGCAACGCCCAGTTTCCCAACGGATCCGACAAACAGAACTTGGCTGAGGCCCATAGACACCAGAGCATAGATCCCAAGCATTCCGATCTGTTGAACATCAATCTGCGCCGTTGGCATGACATCCATACCCACTTGGCGTGCCCCGAAAAACAGCAGCAAAGCGACGACTAAGCCGCCGAAGAACGTAATTGTGCTGCGCCCGGTCTGGCTCAGCTCGGGAAAATCCCTCGCCGTTGCCATAGTCGCCCAGCAGAACAACCCGGTGGACACGATGGCGCAGATCGCGCCCAAACCCAATTGCGCGGGCGCCACTGCACTGGTCGCGATCAGACCGCCAATGATGGACACCACAACGCCCAGCGCGAAATTCCAGCGCAACCGTCGTGCCCCGGTTGCCAGTTCGATCAGAGTGGCAAACAATGGCGCGCAGGAGGCAATGATGGCGACGGTCACAGGATCTGTCAGTTTTTGCGCCACGATGATCAGGAACATACCGGCCCCGAGTGTCCCGCCAACAAGCATCGCATGACCCCAACGGGCGCGTAAAACCCGGCTTGGCCCGTCGATCAGAAACCACAAAGGCACCATGACCGCCACTGCTAGCGCCAGGCGCGCCACGAACAGCGCGACCGGAGGCCAGGTCTGCAGCAACACTTCGGCCGCAGGAAACCCCGCTGCCCAGGTCAGCATGGACGCCACAGCCAAACCGTTTCCAGACAAGGCCGAGCTGCGGCCAGTGGACATAGGAAGAGTGTTCCCGCGCACAGGATCAGGGCTCATCGCCATGGGATCGGACCTTCTGTTGGAACGGCGCAGAAAAATGATTCGCCGTGTTAGCCCAAACATCTCTGGATTTGAGCCTGCCTTCTTGTCGATTTTCGACAATCTGTCGTTTTCAATCCCTTTCCTCGAAAATCGGTGGAGACTAAGCTTGGGCGGATCACCGACCCAAAGGCCTCTCATGCCCAAATTCGCCGCCAATATCTCTCTGCTCTTTACCGAACTCCCATATCTGGAGCGGTTCCAGGCCGCGGCCGAGGCGGGTTTCAAGGCCGTCGAAATCCTGTTCCCCTATGAGCTGGCCGCGAAAGAGACCCGCCGTGCCCTTCTGGCCAACGGGCTGGAGCTTGTACTGATCAACGCGCCTCCGCCAAACTACACGGGGGGTGAGCCGGGCTATGCCGCCGTGCCCGGCGGTGAGGCGCGGTTCCAATCCGATATCCGCCGCGTCTTGCGCTATGCCGAGGTGCTCAAACCCGGCCTGATCCACATCATGTCCGGCTATGCATCGGGGCCTGAGGCGCTGGATTGCTTTGTTCGCAACCTGCAATGGGCCGCCGATACAGCCCCCGGCCAGACCTTCACCATCGAGCCGCTGAACCAAGTGTCCCAACCCGACTATTTCCTCAACGACTACGATTTGGCCGCGGAGGTTTTGGACCGCGTGGATCGCCCCAACCTGGGCCTGCAATATGACAGCTTTCACGCACAGATGATCCACTCGGATCCGCTGGAGATTTGGGACCGCTTTCACAATCGCGTCATCCACGCCCAGATCGGCGCAGCACCCCACAGGTCCGAACCGGGTAGCAGCGAACTGGATTTTCAGACCCTGTTCAGGGCGATGGAGGTCTCTGGCTATGAAGGATGGGTCAGTGCGGAATATACTCCCTCAACAGCTTTGACGAGCTCATCCCTGGATTGGATGCATAAGGCAGTTCTTGCCAATGCAGATCTCTGAACCGCAGATGGGGTCGTCTGTTGTACCGTAGATACCAAGGAAGCGCCTTATGATCCCTGCCCGCTATGCCCGCGCCGTGTTCAGCCTGATCATGTCCGGGTTGATGTCCTGCATCGTCACCGGGATCGCAACAGTCAAAGCCATCGGATTTGGCCCGTCCACTCTTAGCGATTGGATGGCCTCATGGGCCTTTTGCTGGCCCATCGCCTTCACCGTAATCTTGCTGTTTGGCCCAACCGTGCAACGGTTCGTCAACCGCATGGTCAGGCCACAGGACTGACCCGCTGCGAAGAGGGTCCGCCGGGCCTGATGAGCAGCGCCTTTTAATGCGCTTCGGCCCAGTTCGCCCCCTGACCGGCATCCACAACCAGTTTCACATCTAGCTTCACGGCAGGGTCCGAGGCACCTTCCATCACATCCCGCGCAACGCCAATCACCTCATCCACCGCTTCATCGGCGACTTCGAACAGCAATTCGTCGTGGACTTGCAGCAGCATTTTGGCCGGCAGCCCATTGATCGCCTCAGGCATCCGCACCATCGCGCGCCGTATCACATCTGCCGCCGTCCCCTGAATCGGAGCGTTAATCGCCGCCCTACGCGAGAATCCAGCATGAGGCCCCTTCGCGTTGATCTCAGGCGTATGGATCTTGCGTCCGAACAAGGTTTGCACATAGCCATTCTCTTTGGCGAAAGCGACCGTGTCGTCCATATAGGCTCTAATACCTGGGAAACGCTCAAAATAGCGGTCGATAAACCCTTGCGCCTCGGCCCGCGGGATACGTAGGTTTCGCGCCAGGCCAAAGCCCGAGATGCCATAGATCACACCAAAGTTGATCGCCTTGGCCTGACGGCGGATATCCGGCGTCATCTCATCCAACGGTACATCAAACATCTCGGACGCCGTCATAGCGTGAATGTCCAACCCGTCGGCAAAAGCCTGTTTCAATGCCGGTATCTCAGCGATATGCGCCAGAATCCGCAGTTCGATCTGGCTGTAGTCGAGGCTGACCATCACATTGCCCGGCTCGGCGATGAACGCCTCACGAATGCGGCGGCCTTCCTCGGTCCGGACGGGAATGTTCTGCAGGTTTGGATCGGTCGAAGCCAAGCGGCCCGTGTTTGCCCCAGTGATCGAATAAGACGTATGCACGCGGCCCGTATCGGGGTTGATATGGGTCTGCAGCGCATCCGTGTAGGTCGACTTCAACTTCGACAGCTGCCGCCAGTCCAACACCCGGCGGGGCAACTCATGCTCAGTCGCGAGGTCCTCAAGAATATCGGCCCCGGTCGAGTACTTCCCGGTCTTCCCCTTCTTGCCGCCCTCAAGGCCCATCTTGTCGAACAAAATTTCACCCAACTGCGCGGGCGAGCCGACATTGAAGTTCTCACCGGCCAATTCGTGAATTTCAGCCTCTAAACCGGCCATTTTCTGCGCAAAGGCGTTCGACATCCGACTGAGGACATCGCGATCCACCTTGATACCGTGCATCTCCATTTCTTTTAGAACCGGCACCAGCGGGCGTTCGAGCGTTTCATAAACTGTCGTCACCTGAACCTGATGCAGCTGCGGCTTGAACAACTGCCAAAGGCGCAGCGTGATATCCGCATCCTCAGCCGCGTAGGCCGTGGCCTCATCAATTGCGACCTTGTCGAAGGTGATCGCCGATTTGCCCGACCCCAGCAACGGTTTGATCGGGATCGGCGTGTGGCTCAGATAGCGCTCGGACAGAGTATCCATCCCATGCCCATGCTCACCGCCATGCATGGCGTAGGACATCAGCATCGTGTCATCGATCGGAGCGATCTCGATGCCATAGCGCGCAAAGATCTTGGCATCGTATTTCATGTTCTGCCCGATCTTGAGGATCGAGGGGTCTTCAAACAGCGGTTTTAACAGTGTTAGAACCTCATCCAACGGCATCTGCCCCTCGGCCAGCGCATCCGAGCCGAACAGATCATCCGCCGATCCGTCGCGGTGGGTCAGTGGAATATAGCAGGCCTTTCCGGCTTCGATACAAAGCGAAATACCGACCAGATCGGCGATCATTTCGTTCAACCCGGTAGTCTCGGTATCTACGGCAACCCAGCCGCGTTCATAAGCCTGATCAATCCACTTCTGCAAAGCGCCTGCGTCCCGCACGCACTCGTATTTCGACGCGTCAAACGGGATCGCCTCGGCAATAGTCTCTTCCGCGACTGGCGCGGGCGCATCGGCGATGACTGGAGCCTCGGCCCCCAGCTTGTCGGCAATCCGTTTGGTGAGGGTGCGGAACTCCATTTCCGCCAGAAAGCCCAGCAAGGTGTCGGGGTCAGGGTCCTGAACCTCAAGGTCGTCGAGAGTGAAATCCAGCGGCGTGTTCTCATCCAACTGCACCAACCTCTTCGACAGCTCGATCTGATCCCGCTTTTCGATCAGCGTCTGGCGGCGCTTGGGCTGTTTGATCTCTTCCGCGCGGTCCAGCAGTGTTTCCAGATCACCATATTCGTTGATCAAAAGGGCCGCCGTCTTGACGCCGATCCCAGGGGCCCCCGGCACGTTGTCAACGCTATCCCCAGCCAACGCCTGTACATCAACCACGCGATCCGGGCCAACGCCAAATTTCTCGACCACGCCATCTGTGTCGATGCGTTTGTTCTTCATGGCGTCCAGCATCTCAACGCCGCCGCCGACCAACTGCATCAGATCCTTGTCCGAGCTGACGATGGTCACGCGCCCACCAGCCTCACGCGCCTGAACGGCCAGCGTCGCGATGATGTCGTCGGCCTCATAGCCCTCAAGCTCTTTGCAGGCGATGTTGAAGGCCTTCGTCGCCTCACGGGTCAGGGGCATCTGCGGGCGCAAATCCTCGGGCATCGCCTCGCGGTTGGCTTTGTAGAGGTCATAGAGATCGTTGCGGAAGGTATGCGAGCCCTTGTCGAAAATCACCGCCACATGGGTCGGCGCGTCAGGGCCTGAATTTCCTTCGACATATTTCTGCAGCATGTTGCAAAAGCCCGACACAGCGCCAATCGGTAAACCATCCGACTTGCGCGTCAGCGGAGGTAGCGCGTGATAGGCCCGAAAAATAAAGGCCGATCCGTCGATCAGATGCAGGTGACATCCTTTTCCGAAATTGCTCATGCGCGTGCTCCCTGTCGGTCAGGGATGGTTCTGCCACAGGGCCGCGCGACTGACCAGTGAGGAACGTCAGTTAACCGCCAAAGAGGCCGCCAAACACATCCGAGAAACTGTGAAGCAGCGCCATGATGACCAGCGCGCCTAGGAAAGCAAAAAACGCCATCGCGAAGAACTGAAACAGGATAGCGCCGACGCCAATACTCACTCCGGCGATGGCAGGCCGCATCCGTTCATGGCGCAAAATGCCAATAACAGAGACGACAATGGCCAAACCGCCCAGCATGGCGACACCGATTTGCAAGAAATCGTCCAGATCGCGGGTTTGGGCGACAGGTTCGGGCTGCTCGAGACCTGCAGCGGCGCGCAGGGTGGATTTCCCAAGCTCGGCTGCCAGCTCCCCCAGTGACACGCCGGTGGATTGCTGCGGCGCGAAAGGCCCGGCCCAAAATACGAACAGCGCGGCGAACAAGGCCATCGCTGCAAGACAAAACCCGGTCCAGCCGAACACTGGGTTGGCAGTCTCAGTTGCAGTCATGTCGGTCATCACAATCACCTGCGTTGGTCTCAGCGAGAGTTACCATGACAAACGCGGCGAGATTGGGGCGGCACCCGTTTGGGCGAGCAATCAGTTTTGCTCTGTGCCCTTCAAGACATATTTGCAATCGCAATAGGGGCATTCGACCCATCCGGTGTCTTCCGGAATCTGCAGCCACACCCTCGGGTGTCCCAAAGCGCCTTCGCCGCCATCACAGGCAACACGAGAAGTTTCCACGATCTTCGTTTCCGGCGCTTCGATTGTCACGGCTGGCGATCCTTCACTGGTTGTCGGCCTCGCGGGCATGCATTAGGTGCGTTTATGAGCGATGAGCAAACCGGGGGCAAGAGCCACATGAGCAATGCGGCAATCAGGATCGAAGGGCTGCGCAAGACCTATCGCGGCGGCAAAGGCCAGCCCGAGAAACACGCGCTGAAGGGCGTTGACCTGACCGTGCCACGCGGGTCGGTCTTTGGCTTGCTGGGTCCCAACGGGGCGGGGAAATCGACCCTGATCAACATCCTTGCCGGGTTGGTGGTAAAATCTTCCGGCCATGTTTCGATCTGGGGATATGATCAGGACAAGAACCCACGCTCGTCCCGTGCCGCCATCGGTGTCATGCCGCAAGAGCTGAATCTTGACCCCTTTTTCACCCCCCGAGGCGCGTTGGAGGTTCAAGCCGGTCTCTACGGTGTGCCCAAGGCCGAACGCCGCAGTGATGAGATTCTGGAGTTGGTGGGCCTCAGCGACAAGGGCGAGGCCTATGCCCGCACACTGTCCGGCGGGATGCGGCGTCGACTGTTGCTGGCCAAGGCACTGGTGCATCATCCCAAGATTCTGGTGCTGGACGAGCCGACAGCGGGCGTGGATATCGAGCTACGCCAGATGCTTTGGGCCAATGTGCGCAAGCTGAACGAACAGGGCATGACCATCATCCTGACCACGCATTACCTGGAAGAAGCGCAAGAGATGTGCGACGAGATCGCCATCATCAATCACGGTGAAAAGATCACCCAGGACAGCACGGCCAACCTGCTGGGCCGCATGGACAGCCGGACGATGGTGATCGCCCCTGACAGCCCCGTCACCGCTTTGCCCACGACAGATGGTGTCGAGGCCACGCTGCGCGACGATGGCAGCCTTGTGCTGCAGTATCGCAGCGCCCAGACCAGCGCCGAACAGGTTCTGGAATCAGTTCGTGCCGCCAATATCCGCATCCGCGACGTCCGAACTGAAGAAGCAGACCTCGAGGATGTGTTCCTTGCGCTGACCTCTTCGCGTGCGGATGACACCCCGGCCGAGGATCAGGATCAGCCGCGCCGGGGCATGCACCGGGTCAAGCTCTAGGCCCGGTCGATCCGCGCTTGATAGCAATTGTTCCGCGCTGATCGAACGTGAATATAAGCGATGTCCGGTCTGGCAAAGATATCAGCGATTTTGGCTCCGATCTGGTCGGTTGGCGTGATGACACCCGTGCCGTAGACGATCCGATCATCCTCACCATAGCCCTTTATCAGGTAGTCGGGGGAAGAGGTCAGAATCTCGGGCAATTCATCGCCTTCGTAGCGCTCGCATGGTTTGGCGCACAGGAAGATCGGGCCGGTTTCTGCATAGGGATGTGGCTCTAAAAAGGGTCTGTGCGCTAAAATCAGCATGTCCTGCCCCTCAGGGATGTTCTGCAAGCAATGGCGACAGGGGTTGCCTGCGCCGGTGGAAATAGCCCGCTCAGGCGTGGCACCGTAGGCATCTGGCCCACCCGCCTGCAGGGCGCGGACTTCTTCAGTGGGGAGTGCGGTGATCTTGAACATTTCGGGTCTCCTTTTTTCCCGACCATGCCCTCCTGATCTGCCGCAAGCGACCCGGTTCCTGCGCAAAGGACTCGAAAAAGAACAAAACGTGAATATAATAGTGAATCGCCATGTATGCCGAGCTGTCGATCACGTCAAACTTCACCTTCCTCACCGGGGCCTCTCACCCCGAGGAGTATATGGAACGTGCCGTGACCCTGGGCCTGCCCGCCATCGCCATTGCCGATGACAACTCGGTCGCCGGGATCGTCCGTGCCCATACAAGGGCGCGCGAGATTGCCCGCAAGGTGCGTGAACGGCTGGAGTGGGAGGCGCAGAACACGAGCCTAGGCCCGCCCTGCCCCGATCACATCCCCAAACCGCCGTCCTATCCGATCCACGCGGTCCCCCGCCTGATCCCGGCAGCGCGGCTGATCTTCACCGACGCGCCCACCGTCACCGCTCTGCCCCTGAACCGGCAAGGCTGGGGAAACCTGTGCCGCATCCTGTCCAAAGGCCGCCTGCGTGCGGAAAAGGGCGATTGCATCCTGCACCTGTCCGACCTGCTGGAGTTTTCCGACGGCCTCCACCTGCTGCTCTGGCCACAAGCAGACCGGTCAAAGAGCGGCGCGAGCGCGTGGCGGACACAGGCGCAACAGTTGACGCGCCGCTTTGCTGGGCGAATGCATCTGCTGATGCACCCTCGATATGATGGTGCAGATAGTGCGTATTTCTCTTTGTTAGATACTGAATCAAAGCAACTCGATATCCCCACCCTCGCCAGTGCCGCGCCGATGATTCACCACGGCGCACGCCGCAAGCTGGCCGACGTCCTGACCGCCATCCGCCTGCGCCGCAAGGTGGATGAGCTGGGTCGCGACGCGCTGGCCAATGGCGAACAGCGGTTGCGCTCCGAGGGGGAAATGCTGCGTATCTTCAAAGGTCATGAAGGGGCTGTCACCCGCGCCCATGACCTCAGCGAACAGCTCGCCTTCTCGCTGGATGAACTGCGTTATGAATATCCCAGCGAAGGCAGCGAACAGGAAACCCCGACCGAACGCCTGCACCGCCTGGCGCATGAGGGGTTGAAATGGCGCTATCCGGCAGGTGCGTCCGAGAAGGCGAAAAAGATGCTGGCCCATGAACTGACGCTGATCGGCAAGCTGAAATACGAACCCTATTTCCTCACCGTCCGAGATATCGTCCATTTCGCCCGCTCGCGCGACATCCTGTGTCAGGGACGCGGTTCGGCGGCCAATTCGGTGGTCTGTTTCTGCCTCGGCATCACCGAGGTCAGCCCCGAGATGGGCACGATGGTTTTTGAGCGCTTTGTCTCCGAGGCCCGCGACGAGCCGCCCGATATTGACGTCGATTTCGAACACGAACGTCGCGAGGAGGTGATCCAGCATATCTACGACCGCTACGGCCGCGAACGCGCGGGCCTCTGCGCCACGGTTATTCACTATCGCGGCAAGCGTGCCATTCGTGAGGTCGGCCGCGCCATGGGTCTGACCGAGGACACGATCTCGGCCCTGTCTTCACAGCTCTGGGGCTTTTTCTCGACCAAAGGGCTTGAGGCGCATCGGATGCGCGAAATCGGCCTCGACCCTGAAGATCGACGGCTAAAACAGACTCTAATGTTGGTCTATGAGATCGACGGCTTCCCCCGTCATCTGTCACAGCACGTGGGTGGCTTCATCATTACCGAGGGGCGGCTGGACGAGCTTGTCCCCATCGAAAACGCCACGATGGAGGGGCGTACGGTCATCTGCTGGGACAAGGACGATATCGACTCCTTAGGTATACTGAAGGTCGATGTCCTCAGCCTCGGGATGCTCACTTGTATCCGAAAGGCGTTCGATCTGATCGGACAGCATCATCAGACCAGCTATACCCTCGCCACCCTGCCGCCCGAGGACCCCGAGGTCTACGATATGCTGTGTAAAGCAGACTCTATTGGGGTGTTTCAGGTAGAAAGCCGGGCGCAGATGAACTTCCTCCCCCGGATGCGGCCACGCAATTTCTACGATCTGGTGATCGAGGTTGCTATCATCCGCCCCGGCCCGATTCAGGGCGACATGGTCCACCCCTACATCCGCCGCCGGAACGGAGAGGAGGAGGTCAGCTTCCCCTCGGATGCACTGGGTGATGTGTTGGGCAAAACACTAGGCGTGCCGCTATTTCAGGAACAGGCGATGCAGATCGCCATTGTCGGCGCGGGCTTCACCCCGGAACAGGCGGACCGGCTGCGACGCTCACTGGCGACCTTCAAGAAACATGGCAATGTCAGCGAGTTCCGCGCTCTCTTTTTACGCGGGATGAAACGCAACGGTTACGAACAGGATTTCGCGGAGCGCTGTTTTTCCCAGATCGAAGGGTTCGGATCTTATGGTTTTCCCGAAAGCCACGCGGCCAGCTTTGCGCTGCTGGTCTATGCCTCGGCTTGGATCAAATGCCACCATCCGGGCATCTTCGCCTGCGCGCTGCTGAACTCGCAACCGATGGGCTTCTACGCGCCCGCCCAGATCGTGCGGGATGCCCGCGAACACGGGGTTCAGGTGCGGCCAGTCTGCATCAATGCGAGTTTCTGGGACAATGTGATGGAACCTGATGGCCATGGTGGGCTGGCCCTACGGCTGGGGTTCCGCCAGATCAAGGGCCTCAGCGAGGAAGACGCCAGTTGGCTGACCGCCGCACGGGGCAACGGCTACACCCAAGTGGATGACGTCTGGCGTCGCGCAGGGTTGGGGCCATCGGTGATCGAACGTTTGGCCGAGGCCGATGCCTTCGCTGCCTGCGATCTGACCCGGCGCGAGGCTCTGTGGCAGGCCAAGGCGATTGCGACCGCGAAGCCTCTGCCGCTGTTCTCACAGGATCTGGAAGGCGAGACGCTGGATGAACCCGAAGCCTACCTGCCGCAGATGACATTGGGCGAACAGGTGGTCGAGGATTACGTCGCCACCCGCCTCAGCCTGAAGGCACACCCAGTGGCCCTGATCCGGCACCTGCTGACGCCCGAGCCGCGCGACAAAACCACACCTGTTGCCTGACCTCCGCCCCAGATATGTCTCGGGCTAGAGTCGAAATCCGAGACCATTATGACCAGACCCATCTTGCCCCCGCGCTTTCCCGCGACACCGGACCAGATCAACGCGCAGGTCCACGCCTTCTATGCCCGCGTGCGCGAGGATGCTGTTCTGGGACCGGTGTTCAACAAGCACGTCCATGACTGGCCCGCGCATGAGGACAAGATCGCCGCCTTCTGGCGCAACGCCATCCTTTTTGAGCGCAGCTACAACGGCAATCCGCAGCGCGTCCACAGCGAAAGACCCGACGTGCAGCCCGAGATGTTCGCGCACTGGCTGGACCTGTTCGAGGAGGTCGCCACCCAAACCCTACCCGCTGAGATCGCCACCCCTTGGGTCGCGCTGGCACGGCGGATCGGTGTGGGGATGAAAGCGGGCGTGCAATCCGCCCGACAGCCGAAGGACGCGCCGCCGATCCTGCGTTGATCTCACGACATGGCGGCTTTGCCGTGTTAGCGGTAAAATAGGGGCTATGCGGTCCGGGAAAATGCGTCTACTCAGGGAAAAGACAGCCCATTTGGCTGCGCCGGCTTAAAGCCACCACACCGACATCGCCTGAGGCCAGATCATGAGCACTCAAAACACCACCCTCCGGGGACTTGGTTTCGCGTTTCTGGGATTCGCGGTTTTTGCCAGCCATGACGCGCTGATCAAAGTGCTGGGCGGCACCTATTCGGTGATGCAGATCATCTTCTTCGCCACGTTGTTTTCCTTTGTGCCTATGGCGGTGACGATCCTGACAGACCGCACGACCGGGAATTTCCTGCCACACCACCCATGGCTGGTCCTGCTCCGGTCGGCACTGATGGTTACATCCATGGTGTGCGCTTTCTATGCCTTTTCGGTCCTGCCTCTGGCCGAGGTCTACTCGCTGCTGTTTGCCTTCCCCCTGTTCGTCACAGTGCTATCGATTCCGATTCTAGGAGAGGTCGTGCGTTTCCAACGTTGGGCCGCGGTTGGCGTCGGCCTGATCGGCGTTCTGATCGTCCTGCGCCCTGGCGCAACGGATATCACCCTTGGCCACATGGCCGCCCTGACAGCCGCGTTTTGCAGCGCGTTAGGCTCTGTCTTGGTGCGCAAGATCGGGAATGAGGAACGCTCGGCCGTGCTGATCCTCTACCCGATGCTGCTGGCCATCGTGGTCATGAGCTTGATGCAACCGGCAGTCTATCAACCGCCATCGCTCCTACATCTGGCGATGATGGCGCTGGTCGGCGTGTTCTCGGTGATCGCGCAACATCTGATCATCCTGGCCTATCGTGCCGCGCCAGCGGGCGTTGTGGCCCCCAGCCAGTACAGCCAGATCATCTGGGCCACCTTGTTCGGCATGATCTTCTTTGGCGAACACCCGGACGGCTGGGTCGCGGTCGGCGCAAGCGTCATCATCGCCTCGGGCATCTTCGTCGTCTGGCGCGAAAGCCGGTCGAACACCACCTCGGCTAACACGCCGGTTCTGCGCGTGCGATCACCAAGGTCAGATACGGGCGCATCGCGACCCGGCGAATGAAAAACGGCGCGCCAGACAGCGCGCCGCTTTGGCGAATTCAACTGGTTTAGAGCCTTAGTAGACAACCACCGAGCGGATGCTCTCGCCTTTGTGCATCAGGTCGAACCCATGGTTGATGTCGTCCAGACCCATGGTATGGGTGATCATCGGGTCGATCTCGATTTTGCCTTCCATGTACCAATCGACGATCTTCGGCACATCGGTCCGGCCCCGCGCGCCGCCAAAGGCGGTGCCGCGCCAGGAACGGCCCGTGACCAGCTGGAACGGACGGGTCGAGATCTCAGCCCCCGCAGGTGCCACGCCGATGATGATCGACTCACCCCAGCCCTTATGCGCCGCTTCCAGAGCGGTCCGCATCACGCCGACGTTGCCGGTCGCGTCGAACGTATAGTCTGCTCCGCCTTTGGTCAGGTTGACCAGGTAGGGCACCAGATCATCTTCGACCTCGGTCGGGTTAACGAAATCCGTCATGCCGAATTTGGTGGCCATTTCGACCTTCGACGGGTTCAGGTCGACACCGACGATCTGGTCAGCTCCGGCCAGGCGCAGGCCCTGGATCACGTTCAGGCCGATACCACCCAGACCGAACACGATGGCACGGCTGCCGATTTCCACTTTGGCGGTGTTGATCACAGCGCCGATGCCGGTGGTGACGCCGCAGCCGATGTAGCAGATCTTATCGAAGGGTGCGTCCTCACGCACTTTGGCCAGCGCGATCTCAGGCAGGACTGTGTGGTTGGCGAAGGTCGAGCAGCCCATGTAGTGCAGGATCGGATCGCCATCCAAGGTCGAGAAGCGCGAGGTGCCATCGGGCATCAGGCCCTTGCCTTGAGTCTCACGGATTGCCTGACACAGGTTGGTCTTTGGATGCAGGCAGTATTCACACTCCCGACATTCGGGTGTGTAGAGCGGGATCACATGGTCGCCCGGCTTCAGGCTGGTGACGCCCGGGCCGACCTCGACCACGACGCCTGCACCTTCATGGCCCAGAATGGCCGGGAAAAGGCCTTCGGGATCTGCGCCGGACAGGGTGAATTCATCGGTATGGCAGATGCCGGTGGCCTTCACTTCGACCAAAACCTCGCCCGCCTTGGGGCCTTCGAGGTTCACCTCCATCACTTCCAAAGGTTTGCCAGCCTGAACGGCGACGGCTGCACGGGTGCGCATGGTGCTTGTCTCCCAGTCTTGTTTGACCCGACCCTGCGTCAAATGCAGGGTGTTTTCAACTGCACTTTCATGGCAGATTGGCTAAACATTTGATATTGCAGAAACGACATTGTCATACTGGGGAACGCCAATGCACCGATTTATCCCGATCCTGATCCTTCTGGCCGCCTGTGCCGAAACCTCTACCTTGGACGGAGCAGACCTTGAGCCCGAGGCTGCGCCTGTCGATCTGGCCTTCTGCAAAGGCGATCCGTTTGCCGATTCCATCGGCCAGCCGGTTTCGACCATTCAGGCCAGCCTGCCCGAGCGCGCGCGGGTGTTAGGACCCAATGACATTGCGACACAAGACTACCGCATCGACCGGCTGAATGTCTTCGTAAACGGGGCGGGCATCATTCAGCGCCTGACCTGCGGGTAAGCGTGGACTCCGGCGCTGATTCTCGGATAAGAACAAAATGGGAACATTTTGATGTCTGCCGATGCCAAAACGCCGAATACTTTCACTCTGGTTTCCCCGTCTGGGGGCTGAACGGCTGATCCGCGCCGCGCGGGGGCTGCATGTCGGGCCTTTGGCCGTAGTGGCTGAGCAGTCGAACATGCAGGTGATCACTTCACTGAACGCTGAGGCTCAGGCCGCCGGGCTGCAGGTGGGCCAGCCGGTGCGCGATGCCCATGCCATGTGCGCGTCCCTGATCACGCGGCACCGCAATGCCCCGGCCGAGGCCGCGTTCCTGACCGCTTTGCGCCGCTGGGCAGGCAAGTTCAGCCCTTGGGTCGCCGAAGAGGCTCCGGACGGGCTAATCGTTGATCTCTCGGGCTGCGCGCATCTGTTTGGCGGGGAAGAGGCCTTGCTGCGCGTGCTTGAGGTCGACTGCGCCGATATGGGCCTGAGCGTGCAGATGGGCATTGCCGACACGCTGGGCGCGGCCTGGGCGCTGGCGCGCTATGCCGGGCAAGAGGCCATCTCCGACCGCAACGGCGACGCCATCAGCCAAGAGGCCCGCGCCACCCGTGCCCGAGCCAGCAAGCGACGACACTGGACCAAGGGCGGGGTCGCGCCGCAGGTGGTGGCCTTGGGCGGCGGGGCGCGGATCGCCGCGCCGGGGCAGTCTTATGGCGCGCTCAGCCCACTGCCCATCGCGGCGCTGCGGCTCGAGGATCAGGTGGTCGCGCAGCTGAACCGTCTGGGCCTGCGGCGGATCGGGGATCTGCTGGGTCAACCGCGCGCCTCCCTCGCCCGCAGGTTTGGGCGGGGGCTGGTCTTGCGGCTGGATCAGGCGATGGGCAGCGCGCCCGAGCCGGTTTCTCCGGCCCGTCCGCCGCATCACTTCGCGGTGCGGATGACTCTGCCCAACCCGATTGGGCTGGTCGAGGATGTGATGGCTGCCATCGACCGGGTTCTGCCGACGCTGTGTGCCAAGCTGGAAGAAAAGGGCCGTGGCGTCCGGACCCTACGGCTGGAGGCCCATCGTGCCGATCAGGCGGCCGAGGTCATCGAGGTTGGGCTGGCCCGGCCAACTCATAACAAACATCGCATTCGTCCTTTGTTAGAGATGAAAATCGACAAGATCGACGCGGGCTATGGCATTGACATGCTGCGGCTTGAGGCGGTGCAGACGGAACCCATCCACGCCCGCACCATCGCCGGTCATGCCGAGGCCCGCCGTGTGGCCCGCAACCGGCTTGAGGGCAACACCGCCGTCGAAGACCTTATGGCCAAACTGGGCGCACGGGTGGGGCTGGAGGTCATTACAAGGCGTCACCCCGCTGCTTCACACATTCCCGAGAAAACCGCGCAAGTGCTAGCAGCGGCATGGTCCGAACCGGCGCGAGACTGGCCTGCGCCACCACGCCCGCGCCCCCTGCAGATGTGGCAGCCCGAGCCGGTGATGGCCCCGGAAACCCCGGATGTGCCCTCCGCCTTTCGCTGGCGCGGGCGTGATTGGCAATTGGCACAAGCCACCGGTCCGGAACGGATCGCGCCGGAATGGTGGCTGGATGATCCCAACTGGCGCAGCGGTGTGCGCGATTACTGGGTTGTGGTGACCGAACAGGGGGAGAGGCTCTGGCTGTTTTATGGCCACGGCGGCACCATGTCCGCAGGCTGGTTCTGCCAGGGGCAATTTGGCTAGAAGCCCAAATTAGGGTCTATTTTCCGCGATAAATCAGGATGTCGGGCAGATAGTCCAGCAACCGGATCACCCAGGAAAACGGAGCTGGAAAATCGGTGCGGAACCGGCGGCGCGCCATCGCTTTGATCACACGCTCTGCCGCATCCTCGGCCGACATCAGCATGGGCATCTTGAAGTTGTTCTTCTCGGTCAGGCGGGTTTTGATAAAGCCGGGATTGACGATCCGAACCGTCACGCCCGTACCCGCCAGATCAAACCGCATGGTCTCGGCCAGCGAGACCAAGGCCGCCTTGCTGGCCGCATAGCCCACCGCCGCAGGCAAACCGCGATAGCCGGACAGAGAACCGATCAGAGTGATATCCCCGCGTCCGGCGCTCACGAAGCCCGGCACGGTTTCACCCAACACCCGAAGGGCACCGGTGTAGTTCACGTCGGTCATCGACAAAACCGCCTCGGTATCCCAATCACCGGTCCGCATCGGCTCATAGGCTCCGGCGTTGTAGACAAGACCATCGACCTCTCCGACTTCAGCCACGGCACGGCGCACGGCCTCAAGATCGGTCACGTCAAAAGGCACCGCACGCGCATTGGGAAGGGTTGCGCAGATCTCGGCCAACCGATCCGCATTGCGCGCAGACAGGACAAGATGCGCGTCGCGCTCGCTGAGCGCTTGCGCCAAAGCGCACCCGAGCCCTTCGCTCGCGCCTACAATCCAATACGTCTTTCCTTCGAAACCGGTCATGCCTGCCCTATCGTGGAACCATGAAACGACGCCTCACGCGCGGTTTCGGTTCTGCTTCAGCTATCATGTATATTTTACGACCAAGCCAACCGGTCGGATCATCCTCAGCTGAGGGAATTTTGCCACGAAGTCACAATATAGTGCGTTGGGAAATATAATCTAACCTGATTGATCCGCGTCAGAACCTGCTACGTATCCCTAGATAGATGTCGCACTTAAGGGGATCACATGTTCGACGAAACGCGAGGCGAGCGCAAGAAAATCGCAGTCATAGGTGCAGGCATTTCAGGACTTTCCGCAGCTTACTACCTTTCAGAACAGCACGATATTACCGTTTACGAGGCCGAGCCGCGCCTTGGCGGGCATGCCCGAACAGTGATGGCGGGTAAGAACGGAGACCAACCGGTCGATACCGGCTTTATCGTCTTCAACTACGCGACCTACCCCCACCTGACCAAGCTGTTTGATGAGCTGAACGTCCCCGTTGAGAAAAGCGAGATGAGCTTTGGCGCGACCATCGACAATGGTCGTATTGAATACGGGTTGAACACGCTGCGCACTCTGACAGCCCAGAAACGCAACCTGCTGCGCCCGTCTTACTACAAGATGATCTCGGACATTCTGCGCTTCAGTAAAGAGGCCCCGGATGCCGCGAAGGATGATGACACAACCATCGGAGAACTGGTGGACCAGATGCGTCTGGGTCATTGGTTCCGCCACAACTACCTCATGCCGATGTGCGGCGCGATCTGGTCTACGCCGGTTGAGTTTGTGGATCAGTTCCCGGCCCGCTCGCTGGTGCAGTTCTTCCGCAACCATGCACTGCTGGCCAGCGGCCGCGCCAACCAGCATCAGTGGTACACAGTCAAAGGCGGAAGTATCGAGTATGTGCGCCGAATCGATGCCGCGCTGCGGTCGCGCGGATGCGACATCCGTCTGGCGGCTCCGGTAGATAACGTACAGCGGAATGAGACCGGCGTAACGGTGACTAGCCAGGGCCACGCCGATCAGTTTGACGAGATCATCCTTGCGACCCACTCGGACCAGTCGCTGGCCATTCTGGGCGACAATGCCACGGCGGATGAGGCCGCGGCCCTTGGCGCGATCCGCTATCAGCACAATCACGCGATCCTGCATTGTGACGAAAGCCAGATGCCAAAGCGGCGCGCCTGCTGGTCCAGCTGGACCTATCGCTCGCAAGCCGGGGATGTCGGCGTGACCTATTGGATGAACCGCTTGCAGAACATCCCGGACAGCGATCCGCTCTTTGTATCGTTGAACGCGTCTTCGCAAATTGCCGAGGACAAGATTTATGACCAAGTCGAGTTTGCCCACCCGGTTTTCGATAGAGCCGCGCTGAAAGCGCAGGGGCAAATTCGCGACATGCAGGGACAAAATCACACCTGGTACGCCGGAGCTTATAACCGGCACGGGTTCCACGAAGACGGGATCGCCAGCGCGATGCATGTCGTCGACCGCTTGCGCGGCGCCCCGCACATAACCGGAGCTGACAATGGCATTCTTGAAAAAGATCCGGCCATCCATGTGGCCGCCGAATAGACCTACTTTCCGCGCAGCACTACTGTCTCTCGCCTTGCTTTCGTCAGGTGAGGCAGTGGCATCGCCTCTGTCCAGCGAACTGAGCGATCCCAAGCTTTTGGGCAGCTCGACGTTTAGGTTCTTGGGCCTGCCTGTCTATGACGCCAAGCTATTCACGCCTGCTGGAGCGGCATTCAATTGGACCGAGGATTTCGGGTTGCAACTGACTTATCGAAAAAACCTCGCACAAAAGGCTCTTGTAGAGTCGACGCTGGATGAGATGGCAAGGCAAGGCAATCCCGCGCCGACAAAAGCCCAGCTAGAGACCTGTTTTCAGGCGGTCAGCAAAGGTGACAGCTATCTGGCCATATCTGAAGGACCTAACAAAGTTGGGTTTTGGCGCAATGGTGCACAAACCTGCACACTAACCAACACCGGCATCAAGAAATCGTTCATGTCGATTTTTCTTGGCGACAACACTCGGTCCGCCAGTTTTACACGGCAGTTGAAGGGACAGTGATGCTGTATCCCCGGGTCAGCCTTTATGCGCTGATGCTCGCTGCGGCGGGTATCCCGCTCTATATTCACCTGCCGCGCTTTGCGGCGGTGAATTTGGGCATTGGCCTTGGGGTGATCGGAACCGTGCTGTTGGTGATCCGGCTGGTCGATCTGGTGCAAGACCCGCTGATCGGCTGGGCCATCGACCGCTGGCCAGGTGGGCAGCTGCTGTTTGCCGCTCTGGCGGCGCTTGGGCTGGCAGTTGGGTTTCCGCTGCTATTCGGCCTGCCGGACGGGGCCAGCGTCGGCGCGCTGGTCGCCATCCTCGTCCTGCTATTTTCGGCCTACAGCCTTGGCACCATCCTGCTTTATGGCCGTAGCGCAACTTTGGCCAAACAGGCCGACCCGCAAGAGCTGATGCGCCTCGCCGCCTTCCGCGAAGGCGGGCAACTGACCGGAGTCGTTCTGGCCGCCAGCGCTCCGGCCCTCTTCGTTGCCTTCGGCGCGCAGGGACAGGGCTATCCCGCTTTTGGCCTGTTTCTGGGCGCGCTGGCGCTCCTAACCCTGATCGTCACCATCCCGATATGGCGACGCACACCCATCACGGGCGAGGGCATCTCATTCACCGCGCTCGGACAATCCGGCGCCCTCCGCCTGTTGGTTCTGGCGCTGATCAACAGCCTGCCGGTCGCCCTGACAGCCACGCTGTTTCTGTTCTTCGTCGAGGACAAACTGCAACTTTCCGGTATGGCCGGCCCATTACTGATCCTGTTCTTCCTGAGCGCCGGGGCTAGCGTGCCCCTCTGGGCGCGACTCAGCAATCGGATCGGCCCGAAACAGACCCTGATGATAGCCATGCCGCTTGGCATCGCTTCCTTCATCGGCGCGGCCACCCTCTCGGCTGGAGAGCTGACCGCCTTTGCCGTGATCTGCCTGGCCTCGGGCGCAGCCGCAGGAGCGGATATCGTGATCCTGCCCGCCATGTTTTCCGTGGTGCTGACACGCGCGGGGCTGAATGCCTCGGCCGCATTTGGCATCTGGTCTTTCGCTGGCAAGCTGGGCCTCGCGCTCGCTGCCTTTTTCACCCTGCCCCTGCTGGAACGCAGCGGTTTTTCACCCGGTCAAGCCAACTCGGCACAGGCTCTAAACACGCTCACATTCGCCTATGCCCTGCTGCCCTGCATCCTAAAGCTGGGCGCATTCGGGATGGTCTTGACCCTGCCTACGGAGGTCCCAGCCAAATGAATACGCTTGTTGTGATTTTGCTCGCCATCCTCGTTATCGTGGCGGTCAAAAGACGGTTCCTGAGCTTTCGCTCACAATCCCCGGCTGACTATTCGGGAACGGGGCCAGAGTTTTCCCTGACCAAACACCTGAACGGAGATATCCTGTCCGAGGGGCTGATCTATGGCCCCAACGGCAAGATGTCGAACAGCTTTGTTGCCCGAATGGTCGGTGAATGGGATGGAAACACGGGCACTCTGGCAGAGTGGTTCACCTATTCCAACGGTAAACAGATGACCCGAAAGTGGTATCTGACATTGGGCACCGGCAACACGTTCACGGCCACGGCAGACGATATCGTCGGTGAGGGCAAAGGCGTGATCTCGGGCTCGACCGTCAAGCTGTCCTACCGGATCATCCTGCCCGAAGACGCCGGAGGGCACACGCTGGACGTCACCGACTGGATGTACCTGACCGAAAACGGAGCGATTATGAACCGCTCAGAGATGCGCAAATTCGGCCTCAAGGTGGCGGAACTGGTGGCAACCATGCGACCCGCTCCCGAGGTGCAGACCGCACATGTACCCGGCGCAAACGGGTATGATGCGGACGCTGAAAACAGGCCGCTGCAATGACCCGGTTGCGTTTTCTGATCTCTCTGATCGCAATCGCCAGCCTGACACTGCTTGCGGCCTGCTCGGCCAAACCGCGGGTACCCAAAAGCTTTCTGTCCGATCGGCAGCTGAACCTCGAGGAGTTCTTCGAAGGCAAGACCGTGGCCTATGGTCAGTTCCAAGACATTCTGGGCAATGTACCGCGTCGTTTCACGGTTGAGATCGACGGCACCTGGGACGGAGAAACCCTGACCCTGGTCGAGGATTTCGTCTACGATGATGGCGCAACCGAACAGCGCATCTGGACCCTGACTAAAACCGGCGACGACACCTGGACCGGCACCGCGCCGGGCGTGTTGGGTGTTGCTGACGGGATTGAGCGTGGAGATACGTTCAACTGGAAATACAAGATCGACCTGCCGATCAAAGAGGGCACCATGCGTGTGAACTTTGACGACTGGATGTGGCTTCTGGAAGATGACCGTCTGCTGAACCGCGCCTATGTTTCGCGTTTTGGCGTCCGTATAGGCGAGGTTATCCTGTTTTTTGAGAAACTGTGACGGCCCGACGGGGCCTCGGCGCGCTGATCCGGCTGCTCCGCCCTGTCGCGTTCATAGAAGATAAACTCGTCAACCCAACCGAATATCTTGTTCGACTCGGGCTGACGCGCCTCAGAGGGCGGTGGCGCGGCCTTGGCCTCCACCTGAGCACGCTCAACCTCGGCCCACAAGAAAAACAACCCGCGCCGAGTGCCATTGAGATGCTCGGGTATTTTGACCCACACCACCTGTGAAGATTTGCCTGATTTCTGCTCGATTTTTGCCCCCGGGTTTTTTTTGACACCCTTTGGCTAAAGGATAGCAAATCTAGCTGAATCTGCCAATTTTTTCGAATCGCGCAGGCGGAAATCCACTAAGAAGTCGCCAATTAACACGTTTGAATATAAGTGAAATTCTCGCAAGCAACCAAAGGTGGTGCTACTGACGGACACCGCCACCTCGGGCGCCTTCCGTTTTGCGTGAGTTAAAGCCGATCCTCAAAAACCTGGTATTGACGCACAAGTGTTTCGCTTGGGTGCTAGCCTCCCGTCCGAGACCAAAAGCACTCTCATCCATTCCTTCGATCGTTCTGAAAAAGTGGTGAGCCGTGCAGGATTCGAACCTGCGACCCACTGATTAAAAGTCAGTTGCTCTACCAACTGAGCTAACGGCCCACTTTTTTGTCTGGATCTTTGCGATCCGTGGCGCTCTTTAAGGCATTTTCCCGACCGGGTTCAAGACCTTATTTTGCACCTCGTTTCGCCAGAGTAATCAGTGTTTCCGGCGACCCGATAGGCGGCCTAATTAGGCAGGTGACGCAGGGGGGTCAAGCCCTTTTTTCACGAATCGTCACCACAGGGTGGATTCATCGCAGGACCAACGTTATATGCCCGCCATGCAACAGAGACTCGATACCAGTTTGCCCTTCATGAAGATGCACGGGCTGGGCAATGACTTCGTTATTGTCGACGCGCGCGCGCAGGCGACGTCGATCAGCGCTGCATTGGCAAAGGGAATCGGGCACCGCCAGTTTGGTGTGGGATTCGATCAGTTGGCCGTGATCGAAAACGGAGCGGCTGACGCGCATCTCGTGTTCTACAACGCGGACGGGTCGACCTCGGCCGCTTGCGGGAACGCCACACGGTGTATCGCCCGTTTCCTGATGAAAGAGAGCGGCAAAACAGACCTGACACTGACGACCGAACGCGGCACGTTATGCGCGCAGGATGCAGGCAACGGCCTGACCTCGGTCAATATGGGGCAGCCCCAGCTAGATTGGCAGGAGATACCGCTGGCTGAAGAGATGGACACGCTGGAACTGCCGATTGAGGGCACACCCTCGGCAACAGGCATGGGCAACCCCCATTGCACGTTTTTCGTGGACGACGCCGAAGCGATTCCCCTGGCCGAGTTTGGCTCGCGATACGAACACCACCCTCTTTACCCCGAACGCACCAATGTGCAGGTGGCGCAGGTGATCGGGCCGGACCACATCCGTATGCGCGTCTGGGAGCGTGGGGTGGGCATCACGCTGGCCTCAGGGTCCTCGTCCTGCGCTACAGCCGTCGCCGCGGCCCGGCGCGGTCTGACGGGGCGCAAGGTTCAGATCAAGCTGGACGGCGGCACAATCTGGATCGACTGGCGCGATGATGGCGTCTGGATGACCGGGCCGACCTGCCATGTGTTCTCAGGCAATTTGACCCCGGAATTCCTGAGGTCACTGGGATGAGCGCCCCCAAATTCACCACTCTGGGCTGTCGCCTGAACGCCTATGAGACTGAGGCAATGAAAGAGCTGTCTCAGCAAGCGGGTCTGCAAGATGCGGTGATCGTGAACACCTGCGCCGTGACAGCCGAGGCAGTTCGCAAGGCCCGGCAAGAGATTCGCAAGCTCCGCCGCGAAAACCCCAACGCGCGCCTGATCGTAACCGGATGCGCCGCGCAGACGGAACCGCAGACCTTCTCGGCCATGGACGAAGTTGATGCGGTGATCGGCAATACCGAGAAGATGCAGCCCGACACCTGGAAAGGCATGGCGGCTGATTTCATCGGCGAAACCGAAACCGTTCAAGTCGATGACATCATGTCGGTCACCGAAACGGCAGGGCACCTGATCGACGGGTTCGGCACCCGCTCACGCGCCTATGTGCAGGTTCAGAATGGCTGCGACCATCGCTGCACCTTCTGCATCATCCCCTATGGCCGCGGGAACTCTCGCAGTGTGCCGGCTGGAGTAGTCGTGGATCAGATCAAACGGCTGATCGACAAAGGCTATAACGAGGTTGTCCTGACCGGCGTTGACCTGACCTCATGGGGCGCGGATCTGCCCGCTCAGCCCAAACTGGGCGATCTGATCATGCGCATTCTGAAACTTGTGCCCGATCTGCCGCGACTGCGCATCAGCTCGATCGATTCGATCGAGGTGGACGAAAACCTGATGCAGGCCATCGCGACCGAGCCTCGACTGATGCCGCATCTGCACCTGTCACTGCAGCATGGCGACGACCTGATCCTGAAGCGGATGAAACGCCGCCACCTGCGCGATGACGCCATCCGTTTTACTGAAGAGGCACGCAGCCTGCGCCCCGACATGACCTTTGGCGCCGACATCATCGCTGGCTTCCCTACGGAAACCGAGGCGCATTTCGAAAACTCCTTAAAACTGGTCACGGACTGCAACCTGACCTGGCTGCATGTCTTTCCCTACTCCAAACGCGAAGGCACGCCAGCGGCGCGAATCCCACAGCAGGTCAACGGCAAGATCATCAAGGACCGCGCCGCGCGCCTGCGCATGGCCGGAGGGGCGCAGGTCGCCAAACACCTATCAGCCCAGATCGGCCAAACCCATCACATCTTGATGGAAAACCCGCATATGGGTCGCACCGAACAATTCACCGAGGTCAGTTTCTACACCCCCCATCCCGAAGGTCAGATCGTGACCGCGACGATCACAGGGCAAACAGCAACCCAGCTTCAAGCCTGATCCACTCTTCATCTGGCCAAAAATATCTCGGGGTGAATTGGCCGTAGGCCAAGAGGGGCTGGCCCCTCTGCTCCTTCAAAAAGAAAAACCCCCGCAACCTGAAAGGCGCGGGGGTTTTCAATTTCAAAAGCTCAAAAGCTTCACTGCTCGCGCAGCTTGCCCTTGTGCGGCGCCCACAGGCGCTTGTTTACCAGATATAGCAGCACCGACAGGACGGTCAGGAAGATCACGCCGACGAAACCAGCGTTCTTGCGGTCGGTCAGCTTAGGCTCCGCAGCCCACATCAGGAAGGCTGCGACGTCTTCGGACATCGCTTCGACGGTGGCCGCGTGGCCATCGGCGAATTCAACCTGATCTTCGGACAGCGGCGGGCCCATCGAAATCCAGCCTCCGGGGAAGGCCTTGTTTTCGTAAAGGATCGTGCCTGCCTCTTCCTTCTCCTCACCAGTGTAGCCGTCCAGCAGAGAAGCGATGTATTCCGCGCCACCCATGCCTTTGACCAGCTGGTTGATGCCCAGACCGTAGGGGCCGTGGAAGCCCGCGCGGGCTTTGGCCATCAGGCTCAGGTCTGGCGCGCCAACGCCGTTATTCGCCGGGAAGTGGTCAGTCGGGATCGCCGGGCGGAAATCGTCCAATTCGGGGTCGAAAACCTCGAAATTGTCCGCCGCATAAGTGATCACCTGCTCTTCACTGTAACCCAGCGCTTCCAGATCGCGCAAAGGAACGTATTGCAGGCCGTGGCAGGCCGCGCAGACTTCGGTATAGACCTGAAGACCGCGTTGCAGCTGGTTCTGATCCCAAGTTCCGAACGGACCCTCAAACGAGAAGTCGAAATCCTCGATATGAGTGTCATAGTCGCCTGCCGCAAAAGAGGCGGCAGGGGTAAGGGCCAGGGCAAACGCAGCGCCGATTGCAAGTTTCTTGAACATGTTTCCGGTCCCTCTTCTTACTCGGCCGGCGTGGCGTCGGCGTCAGCCTTGCCATAATGCGCGTTGAAGTCTTCTTCGATGGTCTCAGGCGGAGCCAGAGGTTTCTCGATCACGCCAAGCAGCGGCAGGATTACGAGGAAATACGCAAACCAGTACGCAGAGGCGATCAGCGAGAAGGTCGCGTAGGGTTCTTCCGCGGGCATCGCACCCAGCCACATCAGGGCAAAGAAGTCGATGATCAGCAGGTAGAACCACCATTTGAACATCGGACGATACCGACCCGAACGCACGGTCGAGGTGTCCAGCCAAGGCGCCAGCGCCATGGCCAGGATCGCACCGAACATCGCCAGAACACCGAAGAATTTCGCATCAATGATGCCGCCGGTGATGAAGCTGGCGAACTGAACAACCCAGACCTCGCCGGTGAAGGCGCGCAGGATCGCGTAGAACGGCAGGAAGTACCATTCGGGCACGATATGTGCAGGCGTCACAAGCGGGTTGGCCTCGATATAGTTATCGGGGTGGCCCAGATAGTTCGGCATGAAGCCCACGATGGCCCAGAACACGACCAGGATGACCGCCAGAGCGAACAGATCCTTGATCACGAAATACGGCCAGAAGGGCAGCGTGTCTTTCTCGGCCTCGGCTTTCGAACCGCGACGTACTTCAACACCCGTGGGGTTGTTGTTGCCGGTGGTGTGGAAGGCCCAGATATGCACGATAACCAGCGCCGCAATGATGAACGGCAACAGATAGTGCAGCGAGAAGAAGCGGTTCAGCGTGGCGTTATCCACTGCGGGTCCGCCCAGCAGCCATGTCTGCAGCGCATCACCCACAAACGGGATCGCACCAAACAGACCGGTGATCACGGTCGCACCCCAGAAGGACATCTGACCCCAGGGCAGAACGTAGCCCATGAAGGCGGTGCCCATCATCATCAGGTAGATCAGCATACCGATGATCCACGTGATCTCACGCGGGGCTTTGTATGAGCCGTAATAGAGTCCACGGAACATGTGAATGTAGACCGCGACGAAGAACAGCGACGCGCCGTTCATGTGCAGATAGCGGATGAAATAACCACCATTCACGTTACGCATGATGTGTTCGACGCTGGCAAAGGCCAGATCGACATGCGGCGTGTAGTGCATAACCAGCATGATGCCGGTAACGATTTGCAGCACCAGGCAGAAGGCCAGAACGATGCCCCAGATCCACATCCAGTTCAGGTTCTTGGGTGTGGGAATCATCAGGGTGTCGTACATCAGGCCGACGATAGGCAGGCGGCTATGCAGCCACTTTTCGCCGTTTGACTTCGGCTCGTAGTGATCGTGGGGAATGCCGGACATAAGTTAGGTCTCCCTTAGCCGAGTTTAATGGTTGAAGCGTCGACCCACTCGACCGGAGGGATCGGCAGGTTCTCAGGCGCGGGGCCTTTGCGGATCCGGCCTGCCAGATCGTAGTGCGAGCCGTGGCAGGGGCAGAACCAGCCGCCAAAGTCGCCTGCATCACCCAGAGGCACGCAGCCCAGGTGGGTACAAACGCCCATCTGAACGATCCACGCGCCCTCTGCCTCGCCTTCGGGCGATGGCATGACGCGGTTGGCGTCGGTCGCGGGTGCATCTGCGTTGATGTTGAAGTTCCGGGCCAGCGGGTCAGGCAGGTTACCTACCGCTTCTTCGTCCTGCTGCTGCGCTTCAGCGATTTCAGCACCGGTGCGGTGACGGATGAAGACCGGTTTACCCAGCCACTTGACCGTCAGCTGTGTACCCGGCTCAACCCCGCTTACATCCGTACGGATCGAGGACAGTGCCTGCACATCCGCCGACGGGTTCATCTGATTGATCATAGGCCATACCGCAGCACCGGTCGCTACGACCCCTGCGCCGCCCGCGACGTAGTACAGGAAATCTCTGCGGGTGCCTTCGTGGTCTTCTACGTGGGACACGAGGTTTTCTCCGATTGTCTAGCGCCCGTGCGAACGGGCCAATAGCTGGAACCCGGCACGGATGCCGGGTCTTAGCGGAATTCTCTACCGAGCAGAATAGTATTCGTCCAGCGGTGTTGAATGCGCAATACGCCGCATCTGCGTAATTTATCATCGCGCAGGGCAGTCTTTTTGATGTTTCTCGCCCTCATGTTTCAACGGCGCGTCGAATCAGCCCCATTTGATTCGCGCCCAATGACTCCGATCTGACCAGGGACCCCGCCAAAGGCGAAAAGCTCTACAACCGCTGCTCGGCCTTCCACGCGATCATCAAAGATGGCGAGGTTCTGGTCAAAGGCGGCATCACAGGCCCCAACCTATACGGGGTCGTGGGCCGCACCGCCGGATCCGAGAACGACTATCGCTATGGCAGCGAACGCCTGCCCATCGGCATGTTCACCGACGACATGATCCGCGCCGGTGACGCAGGTCTGGTCTGGACCGAGGAAAACATAGCCGCTTACTCCGAGGACCCGATCGGGTTCATCAAAGAGTTCCTGCAAGACGATACCGCCCGCCCGAACATGAGTGTGAAGCTCAAGAAAGGCGCGGACGACATCGCAGCCTATCTGGCGACATTCAGCCAGTAAGGTTTACGTCACAGGCTGCGTGGCGACCATGCTCGGACGCGCGTCAAACTCGGCAAACCAGGTTGCGAGGGCATCATTGCCCTTGCGCCAGCCCCGCGCGTCATGGCGCAGATCCAGATAACCCAGCGCGCAACCCACGGCCACCTGCCCCATGTCCAGCGGACCCGACAGATGTGCCATCCAGCGCTGGTTCAACACGGCACAGGCGCGCTCGACCTTGACCCACTGCGAATCCACCCACTCATCCCATTGCTTGTCTTCGGGACGCAGCCGGCTTTCATAGGTCATCAGCAGCGCGGCATCCAGAATGCCATCTGCCAGCGCCTCAAGCGTCAAAACATCCCAGCGCCGCGCACCTTCGGGGTAGAGCTGTCCCCCGGCGCGGTCATCCAGAAAAGCGCAGATCACGCGACTGTCGAACAGGGTCGGGCCATCGGGGCGCTCTAGCGCAGGAACCTTGGTCAAAGGGGCCTTGCCTATCAAGGGCGCGGCCGGGGCCAAAGGCGTACCTGCCACCGTTTCCAACTCAACATCCTCTAGCTGTTCTGTTTCATGCAACAAAACCATGACTTTACGGACATAGGGCGAAGTCAGACTGTGATAGAGTTTCATGCGCGCGCTCCTTTGTTTGGGCCGAACTTACAACAGGGTACAGAAAACAAAAGCCGTCATTTGCCTGAGGGCTCCACAGCGCGCATCAGCGCCTGCAGGGCCTGCACTTCCGAGCCGATTCCAAACGTCCCGACCTGCTCTGCCGCCCGCATCCGAACGTCATCAGGTTTGTTCTGGTTCAGCTTCCACGTGCCCTGAATATCCTCAACCCGCATCCGGCAGGGCAGAATCATCCGCATCATCCGCTCCAGCGCGTCGCCCTCCATCTTGCTGCTGTGCCAGGGCGGCTTCGGGCGCAGCCTTTCTTCGAAAAACGCCGACTGCCGGTCCAACAGGTCCCGCATCTCCTCCGCCGGGCGCAGTTCCAGAATGCCGGTTAGGTGAACGGCGACATAGTTCCATGTCGGCACCTGATCGCTCACCTCATACCAATCGGGCGACACATAGCTGTCGGGCCCCGAAACTGCGATCCGGGCTGCCTGCGGCGCCTTCAGCAGCCGAACAATCGGATTCGACCGGACAAGATGCAACTCAACCACCAAGCCATCCTCAGACAGTAAAAACGGTACGTGGCTGATCAAAGGCGCGGCCTCAGTAGACACAGCCAAAACGCCAAAGGCGCGTTCGCGGGCAAACGCAATATGTCGGCTGATCTCCTCAGCGCGAAATGCGGGATTCGGGTGCATGAGATTCCTCCTGCCAAATCTCTTGCAGAGGAGGCCCAATCTATGCAAGGTCCGCCTCGTTCTCAGGGCGGGGCGAAATTCCCCACCGGCGGTATGCGGGCGATGACCTGTAAGCCCGCGAGCGGCCTCGCCGTGTTCACGAAGGGGTGTCAGCAGATCTGGTGAGAGGCCAGAGCCGACGGTTAAAGTCCGGATGAAAGAGAACGTGCCAGATGCGTCGGTGAAACGGCGTGTCTGCTCGTGATCGCCTTGGGTGAAGTGTCTGTTTTGCTAAGGAGATCATGATGACACACACCCGCTATGCTTTCGTCAAAGCCAACTGGCATTCCGATATCGTTGACCGCGCGCTCGAAGGGTTTCTGGAGCTCATCCCCGCCGATCAGGTTGACGTGTTCGACGTCCCCGGCGCGTTTGAAATGCCCCTGATTGCACGCGATCTGGCCCAAACCGGCCAATATGCAGCTGTCGCCTGTGCCGCCTTCGTGGTTGATGGAGGCATCTACCGGCACGATTTCGTGGCCCAGGCCGTGGTTGACGGCCTGATGCGCGCAAGCCTCGACACCGGCGTACCCGTCCTGTCGGTCTCGCTGACCCCACATCAATATCAGGAAACCGGCCACCACAACGCCATCTACCGCGACCACTTCGTGCAAAAAGGGCGCGAGGCCGCCAACGCCGCCCTCAACATCACGAAAACCCGTCAAGCGATCAACGCAACCTGATCCTTCTTCTGTTTGAAAATACCTCGGGGGAGGCGCGCTTGCGCGACGGGGGCAGAGCCCCCTCCCCCAATATCAAATGCAAATTCGCTTGAGGCCAAAGGCTCTCCCCGCTAATCACAACCCCGCAAAGGAGCCCGCCCCATGTCGATGAACAGCTTTGGACACCTCTTCCGCGTCACCACCTGGGGCGAAAGCCACGGGCCCGCCTTGGGCGCGACGGTCGACGGCTGCCCTCCGGGCGTGCAGATCGACGAGGCGATGATCCAGCACTGGCTGGACAAGCGCAAACCGGGGCAAAACAAGTTTACCACCCAGCGGCGCGAACCTGATCAGGTCAAAATCCTCTCTGGCGTGTTCGAACGCCAAACCACCGGCACGCCCGTTCAGCTGATGATCGAGAACACCGACCAGCGCTCGAAAGACTACGGTGATATCATGGAGAAGTTCCGCCCGGGACATGCCGATATCACCTACTGGCAGAAATACGGCATCCGCGACTATCGCGGCGGAGGGCGCAGCTCGGCCCGTGAAACCGCGTCACGCGTCGCGGCTGGAGGACTGGCGCGCGAAGCAATCAAACAGATCGCGCCGAATGTGCAGATCACCGGCTACATGACCCAGATCGGCCCGCACAAATTCGACCGCGCCAATTTCGACTGGTCGCAGATCGAACAGAATCCCTTCTGGACGCCTGACGCCCAAGCCGCCGAGGACTGGGCCGCCTATTTGGATGACCTGCGCAAGTCCGGCAACTCGGTCGGCGCGATCGTCGAAGTCGTCGCGCGCGGCGTCCCCGCCGGGCTTGGCGCACCGATTTACGCCAAGTTAGACACTGATCTCGCCGCCGCGATGATGTCGATCAACGCCGTTAAAGGCGTCGAGATCGGCGAAGGCATGGCCGCCGCTGAACTGACCGGTGAGGCCAACGCGGATGAGATTTTCATGGGCCAGAACGGCCCGCAATACAGCTCGAACCACGCCGGTGGCATCCTTGGCGGGATCTCCACGGGGCAGGATGTCGTGGTGCGCTTTGCCGTCAAACCGACTTCGTCAATTCTGACCACGCGCAAGACGATCACCAAATCCGGTGAGGAAACCGAGATCATTACCAAAGGCCGCCACGACCCTTGCGTCGGTATCCGCGCTGTGCCTGTGGGGGAGGCAATGATGGCCTGCGTGATCCTTGACCATCTGCTGCTGCACCGAGGCCAGATTGGCGAGAACCGTGGACATATTGGCTGATCTGCGCACACGCCTGCGCGGCATCGTCGCGCAGCGTATGCAAACCGATCCCGCACATGATCTGGCCCATCTGGACCGTGTCTGGCGAAACGCGCAAGCGATTGCAGGCGATAAGGAGGACATGGCCGTGCTGCTGGCCGCCAGCTATCTGCATGATCTGATCAACCTGCCAAAGAACGACCTCAACCGCCACTTGGCCTCACGCCGATCCGCGCAGGAATCAGAGCCTATTCTGGAGGAATTGGGCTTTTCTGACGGACAGATCCAAGCCACCCAACATGCGATCGAGGCCCACAGCTTCTCGGCCAACATCCCGCCCCGCACATCCGAAGCCCGCATCCTGCGAGATGCGGACCGGCTTGATGCACTGGGGGCCATCGGTATTGCGCGCACTTTTGCGGTCGCGGGTGCGTTGGGCCGGGATCTCTACGACCCCGAGGATCCATTTGCTGAAGAACGCGATCTGGACGACCTGAGGTTTTCAATCGACCACTGGAAAGTGAAACTGCTGAGCCTGCCCGACGATATGCTGACCGAGGCGGGCCATGCTCTGGCGCAAGAACGCCGGGCGCAGATGCTTGAATTCCTCAAGGCCTTCGCAGATGAAATCGGCCACCCCGTGCCCGCGCGATGGGAAACCCCCTGATTGGTACAATCCCGTCGTTGATCTTTCCGCGCCAAAAGCGCAGGTTCCCGGCCAATGGCACAATCCTTGACATCGCACCGCCCCGCTCTTGCTGTGGGCCTGAAATTGACCGCCTTGATGCTGTTCACTTTGATGTCGGCCTTGGTCAAAGCGTTGTCCGAAGATTTTCCACCGGGTGAGCTGGTCTTTTTCAGGTCTCTCCTGGCGATTCCCGTCATCATCGCCTGGCTGATCTGGCGCGGGGAGCTGTCGCAGGGCTTTGTCGTCAAGAAACCCATGGGCCATTTCTGGCGCGGCGTTCTGGGCACCAGTGCGATGGGCCTGACCTTTACCGGCCTCAGCCTGCTGCCTTTGCCCGAGGTCACCGCCATAGGCTACGCGACCCCGATTTTCACCCTTGTCCTGGCCGCCCTGCTGTTGGGCGAGCGCATCCGCATGATCCGCATCGGTGCGGTGATGCTGGGGCTGGTGGGGGTTCTGATCATGCTCTGGCCACGGCTCGGCAGCACTGAGATGGAGGTGGCGGCAACGATTGGCGCCCTTTGCGTTCTGGCTGCAACCATCGCGCGGGCTTTTGTGCAAATCCATATCCGGCAATTGGTCAAGGTAGACCACCCCGCCGCCATCGTGTTCTATTTCTCGATCACGGCAACGCTGCTGTCATCGCTGACCGTGTTTTGGGGTTGGACCATGCCGACACTGGATCAGGCTCTGTTATTGGTCGTTGTAGGCCTGATCGGTGGGGTTGCGCAGATCCTTGTCACCTCGTCCTATCGGTTTGGTCAGGCGTCAATGCTGGCGCCCTATGACTACACCACAATGCTATTTGCCATTGCGATCAGCTATTTCTGGTTCGATGAGCTGCCGACGCTGACGATCTTGCTGGGTGCGGCACTGGTGATCGCGGGCAATGTGGTCGTGGTTTGGCGCGAACATCAGCTGGGGTTGGAGCGCGGCAAGGCGCGGTCTCTGACCGACCACAAACCGTGACTTTACCTTTCGCCAACTTCGCTTAGTTTGAGCGCAACAATCAATGAGGGCTCCGCATGAGTGACGCACAAGACCACAAGGAAAAGATGCAAGAAGTGCAGGCCAAGCACCGCAAGAAAGTGTCCGAAGCGGTCGACCCTGACCGCGGCCTGGTGCTGATCAATACCGGCAAGGGCAAGGGTAAATCCTCGGCCGCTTTTGGAGTGGTGATCCGTGCGCTTGGTTGGGGCCAAAAGGTTGCCGTTGTTCAGTTCATCAAGGGAAAATGGAAAACCGGCGAGCGGCGCTTTTTCGAAGAACGCGATCTGGTGACGTGGCACACGATGGGCGAAGGCTTCACCTGGGACACTCAGGATCGAGACCGCGACATCGCCGCCGCAACCGCCGCGTTCGACAAGGCCTGCGTCCTGATGGCCAGCGGGGACTACGATCTGGTCGTACTGGATGAGATCAACATCGCGCTGCGCTACGAATACCTGTCAGTTGAGCGTGTGATTGAGGGGCTGAATGGCCGTTCCGACAAGACCAGCGTATTCCTGACCGGCCGTGATGCCCCGCAAGAACTGCGGGACTATGCCGATCTGGTCACTGAGATGACCGAAGAAAAGCACCCGTTCCAAGCCGGGATCAAAGCCCAGCGCGGCGTGGACTACTGATCGCGCGCCCTTTTGGGTGTTTCTCTGACAACGTCGTCCGAGGGCTGTTGACTCAGCTCTCGACATTTTTCTGCGTCGCAGGTTTTGCGATCCAGATATGCCTCGACATCCGAGGCCAGCGCGTCGCAATCGCAGGACGCGCAACACGGGTCGGATAGCAGCTCTTCAAATCTGGTACGCATCGGTGCCCTCGGTCGTTCCCGGAACGGTGGCAGGCCATCACGACTGAACTTGCTGAGCCCACAGACCGCCCCGGAACCATGTGCTTGATCGGTTCATCTGGCGTTGATTTTTTCTGACTGTTTTTGTCGGTTTTTGCAAGGGAAAACGACTGGGCAAGCCAGCGAGACTGTTTTTCCCAAAAAACAGAGCCTAAAAAAGGGAGAAGCCGCGCAGAACAGCGCGACTTTGAGCAGTGGGAGACAGGTTGGATTCAGGCCGCTGCGGTCTGTTCAGGCGCGCTGAGCGAGATCACAGCGACAACAGCGGCCCCGTTCAGCCAGTAGAACAGCGCGTCGATTCCCGAAAAGCCGAGCAAGCTGGGGGCCAACAGGAAGGTCACGCCAACGGCCAGATCGACCGCGAGGTGCAGTTTGTAAGGCAACACCCGCCAGATCCCCAGGTGATGGTCGGTGAGTACCGTCAGGACGAAAGCGGCAACGCCAGTGACAACGGACAGCCAAAGCGCCAGCGGGTTGGATTGGCCCAGCCCAAGCACAAAGGGCAGCACCATCAGCGCAATGGCAACGGGATAGTCGAGATAGGCGTGAATATTGCGGGTGACAAAACGGAGGGACATTTGGATTTCCTTTCCTCAATCAGAGACAGATCAAGAATAGGACCTGCATTGGGAACGCAGCAGCCCAGATCGTTTGCAAAACATTGCAGATCGTTCAGAAGTAACGGTGGATCAGTGCATCTCGCGATAAGCGGCCGGGGACACTCCGACCTGTTTCTTGAACACCCGCGAAAACGCCGCCTCAGACGCATATCCGGCCTCGGCTGCGGCATCGGCCACGTTCCAACGCCCCTCGGTCAGACCGTGGCAGGCGATCTGCATCCTCCAGTCCGTCAGATATTGCATCGGGGTGGTTCCCATCTTCTCAGCAAAAAGCTGGGCAAAGGCCGTGCGCGACATCGCGGCCTCATTGGCAAGGCTGGCCACGCTCCATTCCTGCGCGGGGGCTTGGTGGAACGCTGTCAAAGCGCGAGAGATTCGCTGATCGGCAAAACCAGCCAGGGCGTCATCGTCAGGGCTTTGATGTTCCAGATAGGCCCGGATCGCCTGCGCAAACAGCACTTCGGACAGTTTCAGGGCAATCAGGTCGCCGCCAATCCGCGCGCCGGACACTTCTGAGCCGATCATGCGCAGGGTGGCCTCGATCCACGATCCCGCCTCTTCTCCGTAGTTCTGGATCAGGATGTAGGGCGGCAGCCGGTCGATCAGCATATGACCGGTGCCATTCCGGCCAGCCGGTCCTGTGAACGAAAAATGTCCGCAGATCAGTTGGGTATCGCGTTCTTCGTCCCCGCCGCCATAGACTAGAACGCCGTCACCGGTATAGCCCGCGATGTCGAGGACTTGCTCTAACGGCAGAGCGTCAAACGGCCTGACCTCGTTGCACAACAGCGCATGTTGCGCGCCATGCGGGATCACGATCAGGTCGCCCTGTTTCAGACGCACGGTCTCGCCAGTTGCCGGGATGTGGACCTTCAGCTCACCGCGCTGGACGAAATGAAACCGGGCCACGTTTTCAAAGCCGGGCACCTGAATCCCGAAAGGCGGGGTGAAGGAGGTCCGGAAATAGAACGTGCCTCGCAGGGACAGGCGGGTGAGGATATCGCTGAGAAGGTCCAACATAGGACAAAGATACAGCGCAGCACGCCAAGGTCCATGCTGTTGAACAATCTGCAAAACACTCTGCACGATCTGCAACAAAAACCCCCGCCGGAGCGGGGGTTTCAGGTCTTATCAGGCGCGGACGAGTTTCTCGTAGTCTTCCGCGATTTCGCGGGTCAGATCGCCCACTTCAAAGGTGTAGCCGCCAATCTGCCCGACCGGAGTAACCTCGGCCGCCGTGCCGGTCAGCCAGCATTGTTCGAAATCAGCCATTTCCTCGGGCTTGATGCGGCGCTCATGCACGGTAATGCCCTTGTCTTTCAGCATCTGGATGACGGTCTGGCGGGTGATGCCGTTCAGGAAGCAATCCGCCAGCGGAGTGTGGACCTCACCATCCTTGACAAAGAAGACGTTGGCCCCGGTGGCCTCGGCCACATAACCGCGCCAATCCATGAACAGCGCATCCGAGCAGCCCTTAGCCTCGGCCTTGTGCTTGGAGATGGTGCAGATCATGTAGAGGCCCGCCGCCTTGGCGTGAACCGGAATGGTCTCAGGGCTGGGGCGTTTCCATTCGGCGATGTCCAGCTTGGCACCTTGCATCTTGGCGTCGCCGTAGTAGGCCCCCCACGGCCAGACGGCGACAGCCATCCGCACGGGGTTCTTGGCCGAGGCCACGCCCATATCCTCGCCCGAACCACGCCAGACCAGCGCGCGGACATAGGCGTCCTTCAGGCCGCTGGCTTTCAGGGCCTCTTCCTTGGCGGCCTCGATCTGATCCACATCGTAGGGCATCGGCATGTCCAGCGCCTCGGCCGAGGCGATCAGACGTTCGGAATGTTCCCGGCTTTTGAAGATCTTGCCGTTATAGGCGCGCTCGCCTTCGAACACGGACGAGGCGTAGTGCATCGCATGTGTCAGGATGTGGACAGTGGCCTCGCGCCATGGGACCAGCTTGCCATCCAACCAGATGGTGCCATCACGATCATCATACCCCGCCATGCGAAACCTCCTGAACCGGGTTGAATTTGCGAATGTTGCGCTAGTTAGGACCGGAGCGGACACAATCTTGCGCAAAAACTGCGATTCGATACCTGTCTGCCCTTGGAATGTCAATAAGGCTGACTTAAACTGTAGATCGAGTAACGCATGAGGCATGATATGTCCGAAATCCGCCCCGCCCCGATATATGGGGGTGAAAGCCTGTTATTCCTAACCGATGAGCAGTTGCGGCAGGGGATTGAGGCGATGTTTTTCGCCTATCGGGGGTTTACGGCGGATCCGGATCGTATCCTCGCGGACATGTCTTACGGGCGGGCGCATCACCGGGCGATCCACTTCATCAACCGCGCCCCCGGCACGACGGTCAACAACCTGCTGGCCATTCTGGGCGTGACCAAACAATCCCTGAACCGGGTGCTGCGGACCCTGATCGAAGACGGCATGGTCGAAAGTCGGGTTGGGACCGTCGACAAGCGCGAGCGGCATCTGTTTTTGACGGAAAAAGGCCGCGCGCTTGAGGCGACATTGTCCGACGCCCAGCGCGCGCGCATGCGGGCCGCTTACAAGGATGCAGGCCCCGAGGCCGTGGCCGGTTTTCGCAAAGTACTTGAAGCAATGATGGATGCTGATATGCGTCATGCTTACAAGAAGTTGCGGGATACGACCTCATGAGCGATATGGATGCCCACCTGCTGATCGTCGACGATGACGAGCGCATTCGCGACCTGCTGAAGAAGTTTCTGATGCGGAACGGGTTTCTGGTAACCGCCGCGCGCGACGCGGCGCACGCGCGTCGGGTGCTGTCCGGGCTGGACTTCGACATGATCGTTCTGGATGTGATGATGCCCGGCGAGGATGGCGTGAGCCTGACCAAAGCGCTGCGCGAAACCCACAGCACTCCGATCCTTCTGCTGACGGCGCGTGGCGAGACCGAGCATCGGATTGCGGGCCTTGAGGCCGGGGCTGATGACTATCTGGCCAAACCGTTTGAGCCGAAAGAGCTGTTGCTGCGTATCAACGCCATTCTGCGGCGGATGCCCGAAGCTCCTGCTCAGGATGCGGCGGCGAAAATCCTGACCCTTGGCCCGATCCGCTATGACATCGAGCGGGGAGAGATGTGGCAGGGCGAGGACCCGGTGCGTCTGACCGCGACGGAAAGCCAGTTGATGAAGATCTTCTCGGCCAAACCGGGGGAGCCGATCAGCCGGGCAAAACTGGTCGAAGATCTGGGACGCGACAAGGGGCAGGCGCAGGAACGGGCAGTCGACGTGCAGATCACGCGATTGCGTCGCAAGATCGAACAGGACCCCAAGCAGCCCCGATACCTGCAAACCGTTCGCGGAGCAGGGTATATGCTGGCACCGGATTGACCGGGCCGCTGCGCGGCGATTTTATGCCTTCGGCGAGGATATTTTTAGCCAGATGAAGAGGGGATCCCGATGAAGACGGCCTTGTTCACCCATGCAGATTGTCTGGGCCATGTGACCCCCGAAGGCCATCCTGAGCGGGTGGCGCGGCTGGAGCATATTCTGCACGCGCTGGAGGCTTTGGATCTGGATCGCAGGACCGCTCCGATGGTGGCGGATGACGATTTGCTGCGGGTTCATGCCGAGGATTACATCCGCGATATCCGGGCCGCGCGGCCTGAAGAAGGGTATGCGCAGATTGATGGGGATACGTTTATGTCTCCAGGCTCGGTCGATGCCGCGTATCGCGGCGCTGGGGCCGTTATTCGGGCGGTAGATCTGGTGCTGTCCGGCGAAGTCTCGAACGCATTCTGCGCCATTCGACCACCGGGGCATCACGCGGAAACCGACAAGGCGATGGGGTTTTGTCTGTTCGGCAATGCCGCGCTGGGCGCCAAACATGCGCTGGACCATCACGGGCTGGACCGTGTCGCGGTAGTGGATTTCGATGTGCATCACGGTAATGGCACGCAGGACCTGTTATGGGACGAGAAACGCGCGCTTGTGATCACCAGCCAGCAGATGCCCTTGTGGCCCGGCTCCGGTCGCCCCGACGAAACTGGGGCCTATGACACGGTTCTGAACATCCCCCTGCCACCTGCAAGCGGTGGAGCCGAGATGCGCGCAGCCTATGAGGCTCAGGCCTTTCCGCGCCTGAGAGCCTTCAAGCCTGAACTGATCATTGTCTCGGCCGGGTTTGATGCCCATCAAGACGATCCACTGGCTAGTCTCAACTGGTCCACGGGCGATTTCGCCTGGATCACCGCCGAGCTGTGCAAGATCGCCGATGAGGTTTGTGAGGGCCGTATCGTCTCGACTCTGGAAGGCGGTTATGATCTGAACGCATTGGCCGAGGCGACACGCGCCCATGTGGAAGAACTGATGAAGGCAGCACGATGACCGATACCCCCGTTGAGCAGATGACGTTTGAACAGGCGATGAAAGAGCTTGAGGCTGTAGTCGGCCAATTGGAACGCGGTGATGTGGCGCTGGATCAGTCGATTGCGCTGTATGAGCGCGGCGCGGCTTTGAAGAAGCGCTGCGAAGATGAGTTGAAGCGCGCTGAGGAAAAAGTCGCCGCCATCACGCTGGACGCTAACGGGCAGCCAACCGGGACGACTCCAGTCGAAGGTCAGTAAATGTTTCGCGACAGGCTGGCGCAGGATGCGGCGCGGGTTCAGAGTCATTTTGACCTGGTTCTGGGCGCGCTTGACGATCTGGATGTGACGCGGGCCATGGCCTACGCCACCGAAGGCGGAAAGAGTCTGCGGGGGTTTCTGGTTCTGGAAAGCGCGCGTCTGCATGGCGTTGAGGCCGCTCAGGCAATCTGGCCCGCGACCGCGATTGAGGCGTTGCACGCCTATTCCCTCGTTCATGATGACCTGCCCTGCATGGATGACGATGACCTGCGACGTGGGCGCCCGACGGTTCACGTGAAATGGGACGAAGGCACTGCCGTTCTGGCCGGGGATGCCTTGCAGACCCTGGCCTTTGAGCTTTGCACGCGGCCCGAAGTCGGCAAGCCCGAGATTCGCGCCGAACTGGCGATGACTCTGGCCAAGGCGAGCGGGGCGCAGGGCATGGTTCTGGGTCAGGCGCTGGATATTGCGGCTGAAACGGCGTCTGCCCCGCTGTCGCTGGACGAAATCACGCGGCTGCAAGCAGGCAAGACGGGGGCGTTGATCGAATGGTCCGCCTGCGCGGGCGCTCGGTTGGCGCAAGCCGATCCGACACCGTTGCGCCAATATGCCCAAGCCCTTGGGCTTGCTTTTCAAATCGCCGATGACATCTTGGATATCGAGGGTGATGCCGAAAAGGCCGGCAAACGGCTGCAGAAAGATGCGGATGCGGGCAAGGCAACCTTTGTTTCGCTTCTGGGGCTGGATGCAGCCAAGGCCCGTGCCGCCGAGCTGGTGGGCGAAGCCTGCGCCGCGCTGGATGGGTATGGTACTAAGGCTGAAACCTTGAAGGACGCTGCTCGCTTCGTTATTGCCCGGGACAGCTAAGCCAGGAACGCGCCAAATGTCTGACCGTCCGAATACGCCACTGCTGGACCTTGTGAACCGCCCTGCGGATCTGAAGCAGTATTCGGACGCGCAACTGCATCAGGTGGCGCAGGAATTGCGGGCCGAGACGATCTCGGCCGTGTCGGTCACCGGCGGGCATCTGGGCGCAGGCCTTGGTGTGGTTGAACTGACGACGGCGCTGCATGCAGTCTTCGACACACCGCGCGACAAGATCATCTGGGATGTGGGGCATCAGTGCTATCCGCACAAGATCCTGACCGAACGCCGCGACCGTATCCGCACCTTGCGTATGAAGGATGGCCTCAGCGGCTTCACCAAGCGCAGCGAGAGCCCCTATGACCCGTTTGGCGCGGCGCATTCCAGTACCTCGATCAGTGCCGCATTGGGCTTTGCCGTCGCGCGTGATCTGGGCGGTGTAACACCTGAAGGGCTAGGCGATGCTATAGCGGTGATCGGCGATGGCTCGATGTCTGCGGGCATGGCGTTTGAGGCGATGAACAACGCAGGCCACCTGCGAAAGCGCCTGATCGTGATCCTGAACGACAATGAGATGAGCATCGCGCCGCCCGTGGGCGCTCTGTCGACCTACCTGTCGCGCATCTACGCTGAGGAACCGTTTCACGAGCTGAAGGCCGCCGCCAAAGGCGCGGTTTCTCTGCTGCCCGAGCCGTTCCGCGAAGGAGCCAAGCGCGCCAAAGAGATGCTCAAAGGGATGGCCGTTGGCGGGACATTGTTCGAAGAGCTCGGGTTCTCTTACCTCGGCCCGATTGACGGGCATGACATGGACCAGTTGCTGCCGGTTCTGCGCACCGTCAAGGCACGGGCCACGGGGCCGATCCTGATCCACGTACTGACCAAAAAGGGCAAGGGCTACGCCCCGGCCGAGCAGGCTCGCGACAAAGGCCACGCGACCGCCAAGTTCGATGTGGTCACGGGTGAACAGAAAAAAGCGCCCTCAAACGCGCCGTCCTATACGTCGGTCTTTGGCAAAACGCTGGTGGAAGAAGCCGCGCGGGATGACAAGATTGTCGCCGTCACTGCCGCCATGCCCGATGGTACCGGGCTGAACCTGTTTGCAGAACGCTACCCATCGCGCTGTTTTGACGTGGCGATTGCGGAGCAGCATGGTGTGACCTTCTCGGCGGCGCTGGCGGCAGGGGGGATGAAGCCCTTCTGCGCGATGTATTCGACCTTTTTGCAGCGCGGCTATGATCAGGTTGTGCATGACGTGGCGATCCAGCGCTTACCAGTGCGCTTTGCCATCGACCGTGCCGGCCTTGTTGGCGCGGATGGGGCCACCCATGCCGGGTCCTTCGATATTGCCTATATGGCAAATCTGCCGGGCATGGTCGTCATGGCCGCCGCAGATGAGGCCGAGCTGATGCATATGGTTGCCACTGCCGCAGCCCATGATGATGGCCCGATTGCGTTCCGCTATCCCCGAGGTGAGGGCGTTGGCGTTGACCTCCCCGAACGGGGCGAAGTTCTTGAAATCGGCAAGGGCCGGTTGATGCAGAAAGGCGCGCGCGTGGCTTTGCTGTCCTTCGGCACCCGTCTCGCCGAGGTGCAGAAAGCGGCCGAGGCATTGTCTGCTCGCGGCATCACCCCGACCATTGCGGACGCGCGCTTTGCCAAGCCGCTGGACCGGGATCTGATCCTTAATCTGGTCGAAAACCACGAGGCGCTGATCACCATCGAGGAAGGCGCTGTCGGCGGCTTCGGCAGTCATGTTGCGCAGCTTCTGGCAGACGAAGGCGTGTTTGATAGCGGGTTCAAATACCGCTCGATGGTCTTTCCCGACATCTTCATTGATCAGGCCAGCCCAGCGGATATGTACGCGGTGGCGGGCATGAATGCCGAACAGATCGAAGCCAAGGTTCTGGAGGTTCTGGGCGTTGCGACCATCGGCGAAAAACGCGCCTGATCGCCGCGTTTAACCCAGTTCTTTCAACCCCAGCCGCACGGCCCGGTTGGGGTTTTGCTTAAGGATATGTGCGCCAAGGCGACGGGCGAGGTCCTTGTGCCCTTTCTTGACCGCGCGATTGAACAGCTCTCGCTGATAGCGCGGGAATTGTCTGCGGGCGCGCAGAAGGGTGTAGAACTCAGCCTCGGTCAAGGTTCCGTTCAACGCCCCCAGAATGATCGGGTGCAGGATACCCATCTGCAGAAGAGAGGACCCCAACCGATGCCCCAGCAGCGGCGCGCGCAGATGCGAGACGTTGGTATTCGTGAACCGCGCTGCGTGGCCCGCATCCAGCGGCTCATAAGGGTCATAGAGGATCGACACCCGTCGTGCGGCCTGACTGACCTGCGCGGCATCGCCATAGGGGCCGGTAAAGTCCCGATCCCACACGGTTTTATAGCGCGTCTCCCACGGCACCACGGACTTGTCGACCGTGCTTTGCGGTGAGATCGCAACCACATCGCAGCCCGGTGCTGCCGGAGAAAAGGCGCAGGCCGCATAGCCGCCCATCGAGGCCCCATAAAAGACAACACGCTGAAACTGCTGGAAGAAACCGCTTTGCTTCAGGTTATCGAATTGGTCATAGACCCAGGGTTCGCGATACCAAGTCCAGCCGCCCGCGATGGCCGACAGCATCGACCAGTTCTGCTCTTTGATGAAGGAATATCCCCATGGGCGGCGATCTTTGCGATTGTTCATCGCCACGTCCAGATTGTCGAAGGTCACGACCAGAGTGTCCTTGGACCGCGGCATATAAAGCAGCGAGTGCCCGTTCTCACCGGGTCGATACCAGCCGTCCTTGCCTGCAAGATCCGTCGCGATCCGCGCCCAGCTGCTTGCGGCATCGGTGGGTTCTGGCGGTTTTGGCAGAACCTTCACGCGGGTGACCTCGTGCCCATCAACCTCATGCGTGGCGATCTTTTCATTGGTCCCGAAGGCCTTGAGGAAGGGAAACGCGCCCGAACCTTTGCGGATATCCATAAACAGCCGCGTGTCGGAATGCAGCATCCGGGTCAGGAATTTCTCAAGGAACGGCACCTTGTAGCGATCGCCGAATCCTTCGAGATTGCACAGCACATCCACCGGTTTGAGCCGGTCCTGGGAGGTGATGATTTCGATCCGGTCCCGGTCAACCTCATGATCGGTCAGAAAGGCGACATAGTCGGCGATCCACGGCTCCTCTTCGGATTTGAACTTGCCGCGACGGTTGACGTCGACCAGCTTGACGTCGCAATCGAACTTGTGATGCAGCGCCAGAACAAAGCTGCGCGCCTTGCCGGTCAAATCCGCGACCGAGCGGACCTCGGTCAGGTCGACCTCATCAATCAGCGCGCCGTCAAACACCGTGTGCCCACGCCCTTTGATCGGCGCGAGGACGGGGTTGATGCGCGTCTCGGCCACAAGCTTGGCAAGATATGTGCCCTTGGGCGGCAGGCCGTTGTGATGGTTGCCCAGCTGACGTTTGTTGGAGGCCCACAGATGAAGTGCCGTGGTGTCTTCGGTAATCAGCTGCTTGGCCAACGCCACACGACGCATGAACTTATATCGCTCGGGGAAGGTGACCGGGTAAAAAGCGCTGACGGGCAGGGCGTGGTGCTCCAAACCCATGGCGTGAACAAAATGGGTCACCATCATCGGCCCCCAGACACCCCATGGCTGCTGCGAAATGTGAACCGGATTGCCACTTTCCGCCGCCTGCTGCATGGCGCGCTGTTTCGCCTTTGGCAGGAACGGTGCGATGGAATAGCGATCCTCGGTGAAGTCCAGCATCTGGCGCAGTAGCTCACTGTCCGACGGCATTCCCAGCACCGCGTTGTTGATCCGAGGCGAGTCCGGCAGCTCATACCCAAAGACATAGTCGCTGTCATACGTCATGGGGCGGTGGCAGAAGACATCCGTATCGACCCAGATCATGCCCGGACATCTGTGGATCATGTGCAGCCGGAACCAATCGGCAAACAGGGCAAACGAGTTCTTCTGCTCGTATTTGATGAAATCGTCGGTATCTATGATCTCGCGCCCGTCACGACGTGTCACGCCATCGGGGACGTTGGGGATATCCTCGTAGGAAAACAGGGTGATCTTCTGCCCCTTATCCACAAAGGATTTCAGGCAAAGCTGTTCAAGCCAACTGAGCGGACCACCGATCCATAACGTGCCGACCTCGCGCGTGCGTGCCATCCGCGTATCCTTGTGCCTGCGTGTATTTTGGCACACGCGTCGTTTTCTTGATCCTAAGGTCTTGCGCCGCGCTTGGGTACCGCCAGATTACGCAGCAGGCGCGAATAGTTGGCCGGGCGTGACCTTGGTGCATCCCGTTTTGCGCCGCATAGACAAGACCCAAGCGCCAAAACAGGCAAGCGAGCAGACAGTCATGAGCAATGAGACTTATACAGTCGTCTCCACGATGAAAAACGAAGGCCCCTACATCATTGATTGGGTGGCGCATTACAAAACGCTGGGCTTTGACCACATTCTGGTCTGCACGAATGACTGCACCGACCCCACCGTCGAAATCCTTCTGCGCCTGCAAGAGATGGGGCTGGTCACCCAGCACAACACGATCATTCGCAGCGGCGGCATTCACCGTTCGGCCCTGCGGCAGGCCTCGCGTCGCTACGACATCGTGATGGAGGCCAAATGGGTCTTTGTCTGCGATGTGGATGAGTACCTGAATATCCATATGGGCGATGGCTCGGCCCGCGCGCTGGTCGAAGGGTCTGGTGCGGATGCGGATGTAATTTCGGTCCCTTGGCGGGTCTTCGGCCCGGACCATATCGAACGGTTTGATGACGCGCCCGTCACCCAGCAATTCACCATGGGTGAGTTTGAATGGAACGCGGAGGAGCGGCCCAACACCGGTAAGTTCGTCAAATCCCTCTATTCCAACCAGCATAAATTCAAGCGGATGGGCCTTCATGCACCGGTATCGCTGGATGAGCATGTCTCGGACACCAAACGTGTTTTGCCCGGCGGCGCGGATTACGTCGTAGATGGCGCCCGCACCGAGAACCCGCCTCTGTTTACCCACGCACAAGTAAACCACTACGCGCTGCGCTCGATGGAGAGTTTTCTGATCAAACGCGCGCGCGGGCGGGCGAACCACAGCCACCATGTGCTAGGTATGGAATACTGGGACAGGTTCAACCTCAACGACGAGAAAGACACCTCGATCGAGCGCTATGCACCCCAAAGCAACAAGCTGGCGGAGGAACTCAAATCCGACCCCGTGCTGGGCGATCTGCATGCACGGGCGGTGGAATGGCACCGGCGCAAGGCAGCCTCAATGAAGCTGGATCCGGAAATGGATGAGCTGGTCAAGGGGCTGAAAGCCGCGCTTTAGGCTCTAATGTTGGGTTTCCCCGTCATGATCGACGGTAAAGAACCAATCCTTGTCGGGGTCACGCTCCAGCACGTCATCCGGAATGGATGAGGGGCCTTTGAGGAACACGTTCGCCCCGAAATGCCGGTGCAGGCGCGCAAGCTTTTCCAGACGCGCGCCTGTCAGTTCGGCGTAGAAAGCGGCGTAGTTCGGTGTGGCCTTCAGTTCCGCGATCTTGGCACGGTGGCAATCTACCGAATGGGCATGCGCGGAGGCGATGTCGGGATCGCTGAGCAGCCGATCCAGTTCGGCTTGCATCGCTGGCACCATGCGCGCGATAGAGTGATCCTCGGCGTAGTTGTTGTTCATACGGAACCAGTAGGCGAGGCCCTGATCCCGCTCAACATGGTTCACCCGGCCCCTGTCGCGCTTGACCAGAAAACTCTCGGCCGAGCGGACGGCATAGTGGTTCAGCTGCACAAGATCATAGCCATAGGTGTTGATCGTGGAGCGCCAGCCATTGCGAAACATCGAACGCGGCATCGGCGCGCCGGACCCGTTGACCCAGTTGATCTCCTCCCACAATTGCGGATTGAGGCCCTTGGGGCGATGTACACCCAGCTTTCTGAACAGCCCGATATTGCGGAACAGCGTCTTGAACCCCCAGGCCTGATGCGGTTTGCGGGCGTATTCCGGGGCGCAGCGCTGGAACTGTTCGATAATGGGCCTGTCTTCGAACCCGTGCAGATCGCCATTTCCGAACAGCCGCCAGGTCATCGCGATCATGTTGGCGTCAGGCACAGCGGCAAACAGCGCGTCCAGAGTCCCGTCACCACATTTGATGTTCACGTATTCATCTACATCAATGCAGGCGACCCACGTGGCATCCCTGACGATCTGCTCATCATCGGCGGAATGCAGGGCCGCGTGCTGCGGGCGCATGTCCATCTGACGAAACGGGTTGTCTCGGTGCTGAACCAGGCCTTTGCTTTGCAGCATCTCCAGCATCGTATCGGTGCCGTCTGTGCAGTCATTGGTGTAGATCAGGAAATCATCGAACCCTATGGCACGGTGATAGGCGAGCCATTCCAGAATGAATGGGCCTTCGTTCTTCATCGTGGTCACGATGGCACATCGCCCGCGCCCTGTTTCCTTTGAATTGACCTTCAGCTCCGGCATCCGCACTGGCTTGTACCCCCAGGTCGTGACGGATTGGTGCAACAGCGGCTCATGCTCGATCAGAGAGGTCTTGGGCACGATTTTAGAGATCGAGCGTGTCGGGTGTCGCAACAGCATATGGCGGTAAAACCCCATAGTTAGGGTCGAATCCGGGCGCGCATTTCCGACCCGGACCAACCGCCAGACCGCATCAGGGGCAGACTTGGCCGGCGCGATGCACCAGCGCTGCCGACCGCCCGTGGCATCGAACTGCACACAGATATGATCACCGAAATGCGCCTTTTGTCCCGCACGCACGCGCCACGGATAGCAATGCCGTCCGAACAACGCGATCAGTCCACCCTCGGATGCAACGGCTGCGTCGAAGACGAATGTATCTGTTTCGACCATCAGATCATGCACGTCGATATTTGCCACGGCGCGCGCCTGCGCCAGAAACCGTGTGCGCAAGATCTCATAGACCGAAAACACGCCAAGCGGGCTGTCCCATGGGCTAGGGGGCGGGACCTCCATCCGGTCCTTGCCCGGAGACTCGCTAACGCAAAACGGGTGCGCCTCGGGTGGCAGGTCGGGTTTGCCCAGCGGCACCGGGCTTTGGACCAGAACCACCTGACAGGGCAAGGCATGGCTTTCCAGACCCTCGCGAAGCGCGGCGGCAAACCCATCCTCGGCACCGGGAGGGGCACGGTCGAGGATCACGGCAGCCTCAAGCCCCTGTGTTTCAATGTGGTAGGCCAACCACTCCAACACGATCCCAGCGCTTTCGCCGTTGCGTTGAGCGATGAACGCATTCTGCCCCTCAAACAGCGCGCATTCCGAGGGCGCACAGTTCAGATCAAAGGCCTCCCCGCAGATCGTAAATCGAGGGTGGGCGTCCTGCGGCAAGCGATATCGCAGAATGCGCGCGTCGCCCACGGCGCCTGCCTCCTCAGCTACGCTGCCCTCAGGGGGGATGACTTCCTCAGCCGCAATCAAACGATCAAAGAACAACGTGACTGCCTGCGCGCCATCGTCCTGATGCACGACCGCATCGAGCAGGATCGCGACACCCAAATCCTGACCTGCAAGCTGCCGTTCGATCAGCCCCATCACTCGGCCGCCTTTGACAAAAGCGAGACCTGTCGGGCAACAAACGCAGCCCCCTCTTGAGCGGAGGGCGGGATGCTGTTGACCAGCCCTAGGCGGAACTCCAGCCGCACGGCCTCGATGTCTTGCTGCAGGGCCGCATAGCTGGCACGGTGCCAGTTCAGGCAGGCCTCATGCGCGGCGGCTACGCCGGGCAGGTCCATCAGGTCGGCATAAACAGCCCGGGTCGCATTCATCATTGTGGAAATGCTTGTCTCTTCGACCGTGTTCCAATTGCGCTCGGCCCAATAGGTCGTCCCGATCTCGCGGTCCATGTGGTTCGGCAAACCGCGCGTGCGTTTGACCATGAACTCTTCGCGCGAGCGCAGGGCATAGTGGTTCAGCCAGACCTGACGCGCGCCCATTGGCAGACCATAGAGCGAAATCGCGCCATCATTCCCCGCGAAGCCCGCAGGCAGGTCCACCCCATCCGGGCCGATCCAGCGCGCGGGTTTTGACGGTTTACTGCGGGGCCGATGCACCCCCAGCTTCTGAAACGCAGCTGGACGGTGGAGCGATTTGAACAGGTGGCCGAGCGGAAAATGCAGGTCCTCGGGCGCGGCTTGCATGAACCTCTCGGGCGTTAACCCGCTTTCACGCTTCAACTGACCACCTGCGCCAAAGAACCGCCATGGCAGGGCAAGAGCGTCAAAGGACCCTGATGCTGCCTCGAACCGGGTCAGTAGATCGAGCAGCGAAGCCTCCCGCAGACAAAGAAACTCATCACAGTCGAAAAACAGCGCCCAGTCGACCGAAGCGTAAGCCGGGTGATCCGAGGCGTATTTCAACGCCTGCCATTGCACGGCCTTGTTGCCCTTAGGGGTGAAGGGAAGATGCTCAATCCGCGCGTCCTGGGCCAGCGCATTCAGCAACGCGTCGGACCCATCCGAGCAATCATGGCTTAGGACCAGAAACTGGTCGACGCCCGCCGCAAGGTGATGGGCCAGCCATTCCACCAGAAACGGCCCGTCATCCTTCTGACATGTGATGCCCAATAGGGTCATGCATGACCTCTGACTGCTCTTGGTCTTTTCATCCACTTATAGGCGGATCAGAACAAGAAAGCCACGCGGTTGATCAGGGAAGGGAGCCCTTGGGTAGCGCCAAAAAAACAACGCCCCGCGTCTGGAGGAACGCGGGGCGGGTGTTGCGGCAGTCAGGGAGGAGGAGACCGCCGCAGGAGCTTAAGGCGCGTTAGTTCACGGCCTTGGCATCAACCACATCTTTTTCGATGGCCTTGCCCGAGGAAATCTGAATCCGGCGCGGTTTCAGCGCTTCGGGCACTTCGCGCTTGAGGTCGATGTTCAGCATGCCGTTCTCATGGCTGGCACCTGTCACGCGAACATGGTCGGCCAGGGCAAAGCGACGCTCAAACGCACGGGTGGCGATACCGCGGTGCAGATAGCTGCGGTCTTTGTCGTCGGCGGCTTTCTTGCCAGCCACGATAAGTGCGTTTTCTTTCACTTCGACGGACAGGTCTTCTTCGGAAAAACCGGCGACAGCGACGGAAATCCGATAAGTGTCGGCGTCGGTTTTTTCGATGTTATATGGGGGATAGCTGGGCTGTGCCACGTCGTTGGTCAGAACGCGGTCCATCATGTCGGCGATCTGGTCGAAACCAATGGTGGCGCGGTGCAGCGGTGCAAAATCAAAACTACGCATGTGTCGTTATCCTCATCCTAGAGCGATTTACGATGTTCAGCCCTCCAATCTGGACGGGCCTCGGGTGATACCGGACCCCGTTGTGGCGATCCGATACAAATCAAATGGGTAACGATTTACGTAAGTTCAACCCCCGCCCGAGCTGATGAATTTCGCTCCTGAACCGGACTTGCCCGAACCCACCTGCAATCTGCGGATCGTGGCTTTGGGTTGGGGCGCATCCCGCCGCATGATCGCCTTGAGTTCGGAGACGACCGGAGACAGTTCCATCCCGAAGCCGATCTTGCGTCCCCCACTCTCGCCAATGGCGGAGACAACCGAAAGAATCTGCCAGCGCGACCCGTTTTTGGTCAGAACGGCCGACCCTGATGAGCCAAAGGTGACGTCGCAATCAAAGGTGATCAGCCCGTCTCGCCGATCCAGGATTCGACAGGATTTTTCGCGCGTTATGGCCTCGGACCGGCCTCGCCCGTACGAGGCGACACTGAGCTCCGAGCCGATGACGGGCCCCTGATACAAGACAAACGGATCGGCAATCGAATAGGGGATCGGCTCATCCAGCCGCATCAGCGCCACGTCTTCGCGCACACCTTGAGACGAAAGAGGGTCATTGGTCCCATAGCTTGGAAGCGTGGCAATCTGAACTACCTTGCGCTCGGCCAGAGCGACGCCATTGCTCAGCCCAGCGCGGAACGTCACCTCGCCCGGCTCATAGGCCTGTCCGGTGCGTTTGTCCAAGGCACAATGGGCGGCTGTCAGCACCATATCCTGCGCAATCAGCGTTCCCGTACAGAAAGACCGCGTGCCGACATCAAGCCGGCCGATCGCCTCCCACCCGTAGAGGTCATCGCGATCCGTCAGTGTGCGTTTGTTGCTTTGGGCCTGCGCCGCCGTGGCCACCAAAGAGGCGCACAGGACGAAAAGGGCAAAGGCATTCCTCATGGCCGGATAAACCTTGCCCCGACATTCTTGCCAGACCCGGTGCTGCCCGAAGACAGGCCAAACCCATTTCCATTGGACAGCTCCGCCTGCAGCAGTTGTAGCGATCCATCCAGCGCGGTGCCCAGCGATACGTTTTCCCCGTTAAGCTCGGCTTTGGCCGACACCACAGATACGATACGCGGACGCTCACCGCTCAGCGAGAAAATCGGCGCGCCAGAGGCCCCGAAATCGACATCGCAGGACATTACCAAAACGCCCCGATGCCCGGCCATGACCGAGCAAACCTGCTGCAGCGACGGGGCCTCGGCCCGGTCATGCGCGTAAGACACCACACCCACCTGCTCGCCTTGGTCGGGGCGCGCGCCGGTCTCAAAAGGAATAACGGTGGTGTTTCGAACCGGCTGCCAGAGCTCAATCAACGCCAGATCATAGCGGACACGGTCGCTGGTGGCCCTGCCATTGTATACATATTTCGGATGAATCACGGCCTGCCGCGCAGGACGATAAGCCGAAGCGCTCCCACGTCGCCAACCCGCCAGAAACTCGATCCGCGACGGGTCGATTCGCTTCTTGGTATGTTTTTCGAACAGGCAATGCGCGGCTGTCAGTACCAGCGTGGGCGAGATCAGCGCGCCGGTACAAAATCCGGTGCCATCAATATCCAGCCGCCCCACGGCCATCCATTGCCGCCCGGAATCCGACGTCTCAAGGCTTTTCAGCCCGGTATCCTGCGCCGAGGCAGCCATTGGCAGCACACTCAGCACGATGGCCTTGATCCAGTTGCGCACGCGGTTCTCCGGCTATCCGTTCCGATCAACTGTTCTACGGGTCGCGTGGGGCGAAAATAGGGCACGTCGGCTTGGCGGAAATTTCCTGTTCAACTGATGCCAAGGCGCATCATCGCTGCCTAGCGCAGAGTAGGCACCTCGGAGGTCGCCCCACCCGCCTGCAAACCACGCGGCTCGGGACCTCCGGTGGCCCAATCCAGAAGCTCGACCGTATGGACGATCGGCAGCTCGGTTCCCGATCCGATCTGCATCATGCAGCCGATATTTCCGGTAGCGATCAGGTCGGGCTTTTTCGCCTCTATCGTTTGCGCCTTGCGCTGCTTCAGCTGGCCCGAGATTTCGGGCTGCATCAGGTTATAAGTTCCTGCACTGCCACAACACAGATGGCTGTCAGCGGGTTCAACAACCTTGAAGCCAGCGCGTTTCAGCAGGTCTTTAGGGTAGGTCTTGATCTGCTGCCCATGCTGCAGGGAACAGGCCGCGTGATAGGCCACGGTCAACCCCTTTTCTGATTGCTCGGGCAGGTCCAACTGCATCAGCACCTCGCTGATATCCATGGCAAGGGCCGACACCCGTGCCGCGTCCTGCGCCAGAGGGTCATTTCGGAACATGTGCCCGTAGTCCTTAACCGTCGTCCCACAGCCCGAGGTGTTGATGACGATGGCGTCCAGCCCGTCCCCATCCATCTCCCGCACCCAAGCACGAATATTGGCCGCGGCCGCCGCGTGGCTCTGCTTGCTTTTGCCCATGTGGTGGGTTAGCGCGCCACAACATCCGGCCCCTTCGGCGACCACCACCTCGCATCCCAACCTGGTCAGAAGACGGATCGTGGCGTCGTTGATATCGGTGTTCAAAGCCTTTTGCGCACAGCCCGTCATCAAGGCCACACGCTTTTTGCGCGGCGTTTTGGGCGCAAAGCTCTGCGGGTCGTCATTGCGACTGACCGGAGGGATATGTTTCGGCGCCATGTCCAGCATCGCCCGCAGCCGAGCATCCGGCATCAGAAATCGGAACGGGCGCCCCAGCTTGGCCCCGATCAAGGCCCAACGAAATCGCATCGGATAAGGCAGGATCTGCGCCAGAACCCAGCGCAGCACACGATCGGACAATGGGCGCTTGTAGTTGTTTTCAATATACTCGCGCGCGTGATCGACCAGATGCATGTAGTGCACTCCCGACGGGCAAGTCGTCATGCAGGCCAGACAAGACAGGCACCGGTCGATATGTTTGACCGTCTTCTCGTCCGGTACACGCTCATTCTCAAGCATATCCTTGATCAGGTAGATACGGCCGCGCGGGCTGTCCAACTCATCGCCCAGCACCTGATAAGTGGGGCATGTGGCGGTGCAAAACCCACAATGAACACAGCTGCGCAAGATCTCGTTCGAGCGTTGGATCGCAGGGTCCTGCAGCTGTTCTTCGGTGAAAGTCGTCTGCATCGGCCTACCCCATCAATCCCGGATTAAACAGGGCCCGCGGATCGAACCGCTGCCGCAAACCTTGGCTCAAGGCTGCAACCGGTGCGGGTTCCGGTTGAAACCGGCCCAGCGCCTGAACGGTCTCGGGTTTCGCCCGCACAATAGAGGCATGACCCTGAAAACCGCCAAGACGCGCGCGGACGTCGGTGCCCTCATCCACCAACGCCCAGATCAAACCGCCGCCCCAATCGAGCAGGAGTTTATTCGCCTCAAGCCGCGCAGTGATTTCCGGCGCATCGCTGGGCTTGACTGAGATACGCCAGACATCGCCCTCTTTCACCGCGAATGGGGTCACGTCCCGGATCGCACGCCATGTGGCACCTGAATCCTCAACAACGGCGACCTCGCCGAACCCGGACAGCACTTCCTGCAATCGTCCGACACGATACGAAACTGAGTCCGCAAATCCCTCAATCCGCAGCAATGCCTGACCTGTTTCGGGGGCAAAGGCAGCCCCGCTCACCTCATAAGGCGACCTCAACGCGGCAGACAGAACCTCAACCGCGCCCGTGGCATGGGTAACCGGCACCCCCAGGGTCACGACCGCTTCGGGTTTCGGCAACACTTTCAACGACACTTCGGTCAGCACCCCAAGCGTCCCCCAGGAGCCTGCCATCAGCTTGACCAGATCATAGCCGGTGACATTCTTCATCACCCGCCCGCCATTCTTGACGACCTGCCCTTGCCCGTCGACATAGCGCACGCCCAGCAGAAAATCCCGACACGCACCGGCCTGCACCCGCCGTGGCCCCGAGATATTGGCGGCAACAACCCCGCCAATCGTCGGCTCACCCGAGGTGCCCAACAGCGCACGGTAATCCGCAGGCTCGAACGCCAGTTGCTGACCTTCGGCCTCCAGCGCGGCGTCAATCTCAGCCACCGGGGTTCCCGCCTGCGCAACCAAAGTCAGCGCGCCGGGTTCATAGAGCGATATCCCACGCAACCCATCCACATTCAAAACCGCCCCCGGGCCATCCACCCCGCGCGTCCCGCCGCCTGCAATACGCACCGGCCCCTGCAACCCGGCCACGATCTCGGCCAGTTCCGTTTCTGTCTCTGGTCTCATGACACTTCTTCTGTTCTAAAATACCTCGGGGGGATGGGGGCAGAGCCCCCTATTCCGCAGCCATCCGGCGCGCCTGTGACACGTCCAACGGAAACACCTTGGCTGGGTTCAGCAACCACTGCGGGTCGAACACATCCTTCACCGCCATCTGTGCCTCAAGATCGGCCGCGCTATATTGATGCGACATCAGATCCCGTTTCTCGATGCCCACCCCGTGCTCCCCGGTCAGGCAGCCGCCCACATCTACGCAAAGCTTCAGGATATCGGCACCAAACGCCTCGCATTTCTCCAGATCACCGGGCTTGTTGGCATCGAACAGGATCAGCGGGTGCATATTGCCGTCGCCTGCGTGGAAAACATTGCCGACGGGCAGGCCGTAGTCCTCGCTCAACTCACCGATGCGGCGCAGAACCTGTGGCAGCGCCGAGACCGGGATCGTGCCGTCCAAGCACATGTAATCGTTCATCTGCCCCATCGCGCCAAAGGCCGATTTCCGACCCAGCCAAATCTTAGCGCTTTCTTCCGCCGACTGGCTTTCGCGCAGTTCCACCGGGTTGTGGCGTTTCGCGATCTCAATGATTTTCGACAGCTGATAGTCGATCTCGGCATCCGAGCCTTCGACCTCGACAATCAGCAGCGCGTGGCAATCTGGGTACCCAGCATGGGCGAAGTTCTCGCACGCCTTGATGCAGAGCGTATCCATGAACTCGATCGCAACTGGCAAGATACCCGACTTGATGATGTCCGATACGCACTGACCGGCGACCTCATTGTCATCGAACCCCATCAAAACAGGCCGCGCGCCTTCGGGTTTGCGCAGGATGCGCAGCGTCGCCTCGGTCACGACGCCAAGCTGCCCTTCTGAGCCGCAGATAACCCCCAAAAGGTCCAGCCCGCCGGAATCAAGATGTGCGCCGCCGATCTCGACCACTCTGCCATCCATCATCACCATGGTCACACCCAACAGGTTGTTGGTGGTCACGCCGTATTTCAGGCAGTGCGCCCCGCCCGAGTTCATCGCGATGTTCCCCGCAATCGCACAGGCCAGCTGGGAGGATGGATCGGGCGCGTAGAAGAAATCCTCCTCTTCTACTGCGCCGGTCACGCTGAGATTGGTGCGGCCGGTCTGAACGCGAATGAAGCGGTTGTCATAGTCGGTCTCCAACACGTCGTTCATGCGTGCCACGCCAAGGATCACACAATCCGCCGTCGGCAGCGCCCCGCCGGCCAACGAAGTCCCCGAACCGCGCGGGACCACCGGCACGCCCTCGTCATGGCAAATACGCAGCACGTCCGAGACCTCCTGCGTGGTCGAAGGCAGCACCGCCAGCATGGGCGGGCAACGATACGCGGTCAGCGCGTCACACTCATAGGCCCGCGTTTCCGACGGGTCGTGAATCACCGCATCCTCAGGCAAAACCTGCAGCAATCGCGCCAGAACGGCCTGCTTTCGCGCAAACACATCAGGATTTGGCTGGGGCATTTCCATGGCTGATCCTCCAATTTGGTAAAATAATATTACCAATTTCTCCGTCTGGCAAGTTTTATGATCTGACCCTACTGTCGCGCCATGACCTGGATTGATCGCGCGCTTATGTTTTCGACGCTGGACTATGCGGCCGTCCTGCTTTTGCTGGCGGCCTGGCAAGGGATCGGCTGGAAGATAGAACACCCATCGCCGGGCAAACTGTCTGTTGCGATGATGATGGATGATTTCCGCCGCGGTTGGATGCACGAGATGGTCACCCGCCAGCCCCGCATGTTTGACGCACAGGTCGTTGCAGCCATGCGGCAGGGCAGCACCTTCTTCGCCTCAACCACGATGATCGCCATTGGCGGCGGGCTTGCGTTGTTGGGCAATACCGAGCAACTGGCAGGCGTCGCCAGCGATCTGGCCATCGGCAGCGCCCCTGCATTGGTGTGGGAGATCAAGATCCTCGTTGTGATCCTGTTTCTGGCAAACGCGTTTCTGAAATACGTCTGGGCGCACCGCTTGTTCGGCTACTGCGCCGTCCTGATGGCCGCCGTGCCGAATGATCCCGATGACCCGGAAGCCTACCCGCGTGCCGCGCAAGCCGCCGAGATTTGTGTGACCGCCGCCCGCAGCTTCAACCGCGCGCTCAGGGCCACCTATTTCGCGCTTGCCTCGCTCGCGTGGTTCTTAGGCCCCATCGCGCTGATCATAGGCACCGTGATCACCTTTGGCGTCCTTTACCGGCGCGAGTTCGCCTCACATTCGCGAACGGTGCTTCTGACCTTGCCCCCTGACACCAAGACGTGATCTCTATTTCGCAACCAATTCCTTAGGATCTGCCCATGCGCTATCTGATTCTGACCGCTTTCCTTGCCACACCCGTTCTTGCCGATCCGCCGACCATCGAGAGCGTCTCGGCCAGCCGCAGCGGGGATGCGTGGCGTTTTGATGTCACGATCCGGCATCCGGATACCGGATGGGATGACTACGCCGATGGTTGGCGTGTTCTGGACATGGACGGGGCCGAGCTTGGCATGCGCGTATTGCATCACCCGCATGTGGACGAACAGCCCTTCACCCGCTCGCTAAGCGGCGTCTCGATTCCCGAAGGTATCACGCAGGTGCAGATTCAAGCCCGCGACAATGTCGGTGGTTGGAGCGAAGACACCACGATCATCGACCTGAACTAAGGATCAGAACACCCCGAGGCTCAGCCCAGCCGCCATAGCAGCGCCGATTTCGCGGCACTGATCCAGCTTGTCTTCGGGAATCATCTTCTCGGCCAGTATCGCCTCAGGCGACTGAGCATGAGTGCAAATGATCAAAGGCGGCTGCACTTCTTTCAACCGCCAGCCGGTGGCAATGCGGGCGGTTTGGCGGGCCGCGTTCTCTCCATCTGATCCGGCACAGATCATCTGGGCGTAGGGGCGGCCTTCGATCCAGCCCAGAACGGGATAATAGCTGCGATCGAAGAACTCTTTCATCAGGCCAGAAATCGCGGCGAGGTTTTCGGGGGCGCAGAAAATGTAGCCGTCGGCGGCCAGCAGATCGTCGGGCCCGGCCTGATCTGCGGTTTTCAGGACGATATCTGCCTCATCCCTGCCCGCCTCGGCCGCTGCTTCGGCCATTTGCCGAGCACCGCCGGTGCGCGAATGATAGACAATCAGAAGCTGCGCCATGTCAGACCCGTTTCAGACCCGGTGATAGGGGCCGCCCGACAAGATGGTTGCGGCCCGGTAGAGTTGCTCGGCCAACATCACACGGACCAGCATATGGGGCCAGACCATGGACCCGAATGAGATGGAAAAATCTGCCTCGGCGCGCAATGAGGGGTCAATTCCGTCTGCTCCGCCGATGATCAGTGCCAGATCCTGCCGCCCGGCGTCGCGCCAGTTCCCCAGCTTTTGGGCAAAATCGGGTGAGGACATAAGCCGTCCACGCTCATCCAGCGTACAGATCACCGCTCCTTTGGGCAGCGCCTTGCGCAGCAACCCGGCCTCGGCGCCCATCCCTGCGTTTTTCTTGTCTTCAACCTCGATCACCCGCGCAGGACCAAGGCCCAAGCCACGGCCGGTGCGGTCAAAACGGGTCAGGTAATCGTCAAGCAGGGTTTTCTCGGGTCCGGCGCGCAATCGCCCGACCGCAACTATGCTGATACGCATATCTCTCTCGCCTCCGGCCCTTCAATAAAGGCCGGGATGGCGCCTCAGTTGGCTGAGGCGCTGCCGCCCGCAGGCTGCCACATCTTTTCCAGCTGGTAGAATTCACGTACTTCGGGGCGGAAGATATGGACAATTACGTCGCCCGTATCGATCAACACCCAGTCGCCGGCATCCTTGCCTTCGACCTTCGAGGTAAAACCGAATTCCTGCTTGATGCGATCCGTCAGCTTTTCCGCCATGGCTGCCACCTGACGAGTCGACCGACCCGAGGCAATCACCATGTGATCCGCAACAGAAGACTTACCTTGCAGGTTGATCTGCACGACGTCTTCGGCCTTGTCGTCGGAAAGTGAGGAAAGGATACGCTCAAGCAGCTTGTCGCTGATTGACTGAGAGTGGGCCATTACACTGGCCCCGTCATCGGCGGGCAAACCCGCCTGGGTATGTAGAGACAGGACATAGTCCTCCTTTGCTGCGCGCCGTAAAACCCGGCGCAGGGTAAATTCAAGGTAGCAAGCGACCCATGACATTTCAATGAAGCACGCCTGATGCCTCGCATGAATGTGCCCTGATGGCATCTGGGGGCCTTACAAGACCTTGATAGACTCGGCCAGTGTCTATATCTGACCGGAATATGAGACTCAATGTAGCCCAACTTCAGAATCTGGAAGACCGCGCGCGGTTGCGCGAACGGTTCTATGGGGCTGCCCGCACGGTTCTGGCCCGCCTATCGGCGGCCTAAGCCACCTCGCCAGCTATTTCTCATTACATACGGGAGAGGACCGATGTCCCCCAAAACACTCTATGACAAGATCTGGGATGCCCATGTCGCGCATGAAGCCGATGATGGCACCTGCCTGCTTTATATCGACCGCCACCTGGTTCACGAAGTAACCAGCCCGCAGGCGTTCGAAGGCCTGCGCATGGCGGGCCGCAAGGTGCGCGCGCCGGAAAAAACGATTGCCGTGCCGGACCACAACGTTCCGACCACACCAGACCGCGTGAACGGGATCGAAAACCCCGAATCGCGCATTCAAGTCGAAGCGCTGGACAAGAACGCCAAGGATTTTGGCATTCACTACTACCCGGTGCATGACGTGCGTCAGGGCATCGTCCACATTGTCGGCCCTGAGCAAGGCTGGACCCTGCCCGGCATGACCGTTGTTTGCGGCGACAGCCATACCGCCACCCACGGCGCGTTTGGTGCTCTGGCTCACGGCATTGGTACGTCCGAGGTTGAGCACGTTCTGGCCACCCAGACCCTGATCCAGAAGAAGTCCAAGAACATGAAGGTCGAGATCACCGGCAAATTGCAGCCGGGCGTGACCGCGAAGGATATCACTCTGGCCGTAATTGGTGAGACCGGCACCGCTGGCGGCACCGGCTATGTCATCGAATATTGCGGCGAAGCGATCCGTGATCTTTCGATGGAAGGCCGTATGACCGTCTGCAACATGGCGATCGAAGGCGGCGCGCGCGCCGGCCTGATCGCGCCGGACGAAACCACGTTTGAATATGTCAAAGGCCGCCCGCATGCTCCGAAAGGCGTTCAGTGGGAAGCTGCGCTGGATTGGTGGAAAACGCTCTACACCGACGAAGGCGCGCATTTTGACAAGGTCATCACCCTGCGCGGCGAAGATATCGCGCCGGTCGTTACTTGGGGCACCAGCCCAGAGGACGTGCTGCCGATCACCGCGACCGTCCCGCACCCTGAGGACTTCGAGGGCGGTAAGGTCGATGCAGCCCGCCGTTCGATCGAATATATGGGTCTGGAAGCCGGTCAGAAGCTGAGCGATGTCGAGGTCGACACCGTCTTTATCGGATCCTGCACCAACGGCCGCATCGAAGATCTGCGCGCCGCCGCGGAAATTCTGAAGGGCAAGAAGATCAAGGACGGCATGCGCGCCATGGTCGTGCCGGGTTCGGGCCTTGTCCGCGCTCAGGCCGAAGAAGAAGGCCTTGCCGAGATTTTCAAAGAGGCCGGTTTCGAATGGCGTCTGGCGGGATGCTCGATGTGTCTGGCGATGAACCCCGACCAGCTGCAACCGGGCGAGCGCTGTGCCGCAACCTCGAACCGCAATTTCGAAGGTCGTCAGGGGCGTGGTGGGCGGACTCACCTGCTGAGCCCGGCAATGGCTGCCGCTGCGGCAATCACAGGACGGCTGACAGACGTCCGTGAATTGATGTAAGGTCCCCTCATATCTAGATATTTGAGGGATTGAACAAATGAGTGACTGGATCAAATGGCTCCTGCTGGGGCTCCTATCCATAGCGTTCGGTATCTTTGTGCTGGGCGCACCTGTCGTGGCATCTGTCGCCGTGACGGTGGTAACCGGCGTGTTGCTGCTGATCTCGGGCGTGCTGCAGGTTGTTGGCGGCTTCACGGTTGAAGGCGTTGGCAACAAAATCCTGTCACTCATCATGGGTGCGGTCATGCTGTTTCTGGGCTGGTCCTTTCTGGATCACCCGTTGCAGGGCACGCTGACGCTGGCGACTGTGATGCTGATCCTGTTCATGGCAGGCGGCATCGCGCGGATCATTCTGTCGTTCCAGATGAAGGGAACGCAGTTTTTCTGGCCCACGATGATCTCGGGCATCTTGTCGATCGTCCTCGCGGGCATCATCTGGAGCTATGTCGGGCAGCAACCGCAGGCCCTTCTGAGCATTCTGGGGATCTTCCTGGGCATCGAGATGCTGTTTAACGGGTTCGGATTGGTCTTCATGGCGTTCTTCGTCAAGAACGCACCCAAAGACGAAACAACTGAAGCGAAAGAAGCTTAAACGCGAGGCACGGGCGCGGCCCTACCCCGCAGGAGTGTAGACATGGAAAAGTTTGACAAAGTCCACGGGGTGGCCGCCCCAATGCCACTGATCAATATCGACACCGATATGATCATCCCCAAAGTTCACCTGAAGACCATCAAACGGTCCGGCCTCGGCGTCGTTTTGTTTGACGAGATGCGCTATCACGAGGACGGGCAGGAAAACGAAGAGTTCGTGTTGAACAAACCCGCCTATCGTCAGACTGAGATTCTGGTGGCCGGCGACAATTTCGGCTGCGGATCCTCGCGCGAACACGCACCTTGGGCGATCAAGGATTTCGGCATCAAAGTCGTGATCTCAACCAGCTTCGCCGACATCTTCTTCAACAACTGCTTCAAGAACGGCATCCTGCCCATCGTAGTTGAAGAAGAGCACCACGCGGTTCTGATGGATGACGCGCATAAGGGTGAAAACGCCCGCATGACCGTGCATCTGGAAGATCAGAAGATTACCACTTCGGACGGTGTTGAGATCACCTTCGACATCGACCCGCACCGCAAGCACTGCCTGCTGAACGGTCTGGACGATATCGGCCTGACGATGGAAAAAGACCATCACATCGACAAGTTCGAGGATCACGCCGGTCAGGCCCGTCCCTGGGTGTGATTCTGGGGACGAATCTGTTGATACTCAACCTAACGGAGTCGCCAAGGCGGCTCCGTTCGCATTCTTGGGGTTGAAAATCAGAGAAACACAACATGTAGGTCTCAAATTGAGATACACGTCGGATTTGCGTCGAAATTGATGCAATCCCGCACCAGTTGCGCCATCATTTTGCCCGAAATCACGTGTTATCTGCACCCTGGCTTGAGCGAATTACCGCTTATCGTCCATGTTTGGTCGAAAGAGGTATCCGTCATAAAACGCAGGCGACGGGCGCAAGTTGGAATGAAGCCGACGTAGAATTGGCTGGTTCCGGTTTGAAAAAGGGTTCGGATAGTGATTGCACGCACGACAGGGGCGGCGATACGTGGGATTTTGGTCGCCGTTATGGTGTTAACCCCCGCGTTGTACCTGCCAGTTTCATCGACGAACGGGACCGAGGTCGTTGTCTTCCTCGCGATCCTCGCGTTCATCCTGACCTTTGCCGAATATAACTCGGCCTTCCCCAGCTTTATCGAATTCCGTGATGCGCCGCCCGTGAACCGTTTGCGCTTCGTTGGCCTGATGTCGATGGTCACGTTCCTGACGCTGATCTGCAAAAACGCCTATACGCCGACTGAAATGACCCGCTTTTCCTACGCGATGGGCTTGTCCGTCGCGAATGTAGTCGATTTTCCCTATTCACCGGTTCGGCTGATCGTTTTGATGCTGCCCGCAGACGCTGCCCAGCCTCTGGTTGAGCTTGTGCGCGTCGCTGCCAGCATCGCCTACATGGCTGCGCTGGTGACCATCGCAAGCTTTGCCTATGCAGTGAAACTGCGCGGCTGGCCGACCGGAAACGGGGCGTTCAATGTGTGGACAAACCTGCCTCTGTTCGACCCAACCAAGGGCGGTGACGTGGTAACACGCCTGCAGCGCGATGGGCGCCTGAACATCTGCATCGGCATCCTGTTGCCGTTCCTGATCCCGGCAGTGATGAAGCTGCTGACAAATGTCTTACTCCCGATCTCGCTGAGCAACCCTCAGACCCTGATCTGGACCATGTGCGCTTGGGCGTTCCTGCCCGCAAGCATGATCATGCGCGGCATGGCGACCCTTCGGATTGCCGGGCTGATCGTCGAGAAACGCCGCGCCTATTCCACGACCGAGTCCACTCAGACCGCATGATCCGTACCTTGATCCTGCTGTTGCTGCCTCTGGCCGCACAGGCAGAGAGTCTGCGCGTTGCCACCTATAACACCGAACTCAGCCGCAAAGGCCCCGGGTTACTACTGCGCGATATTCAACGCGATGACGTGCAGGTGCAGGCCGTTGTAGATGTCCTTGTAGCGGTCCAGCCCGACATTCTGGCGTTGCAGGGGATCGACTGGGATATGGATGATCGGGCGTTGACCGCTTTGGCGGATGCGTTGCGCGCGGCCGATCTGGACTATCCCCACCTTTTTGCCGCGCAGCCCAATACCGGGATAGATAGCGGTCTGGATCTGGACGGAGACGGGCGCACCCAAGGACCGGGCGACTCACAGGGCTGGGGCTTGTTCACGGGTCATGGCGGGCTGGCCGTTCTGTCCCGCTATGAGATTGCACAGGACGAGGCAAAGGATTTTGCGTCCGTGTTGTGGTCAGAACTTCCGGGTGCTGAACTGCCGGTTCTGAACGACGCGCCCTACCCGTCAGCGCAGGCACAGGCGGTGCAGAGGCTGTCCTCCACCGGGCATTGGGTGGTTCCCGTCACCACGCCTTTTGGTCGCCTGAACTTGATGACCTTCCACGCCACCCCTCCAGTTTTCGACGGGCCAGAGGACCGCAATGGCCTGCGCAATCGCGATGAGATCCGGTTCTGGTCCCTGCTGCTCGACGGTCAACTTGGCCCCGCCCCGGAAGGCTCCTTTGTCATCGCCGGCGACGCCAATCTGGACCCCGGCAAGAGCGACGGACGCACCGAGACCATCGCCGCGCTTCTCTCTGACCCACGCCTTCAAGACCCCCAGCCCAAGACCGCAGAGGGCGACGCCGCAACTGTAAACTGGAAAGCCGTCGGAGAGCTGAGGGTGGACTATGTCCTGCCCTCAGCCGACATACAGGTCATCGATTCAGGCGTATTCTGGCCCAACCCTGGGGACCCGATGCGCGAGACCGCCCAGCGCGCCAGCCGTCACCGGCTGGTGTGGGTCGATGTCGCGCTGCCATAAGGCCTAGAGCGGGCCTGTGTGGGTACCACGCGCAGGATAGTTGTTGCCGAGGGTGAATTTCAGACCGCCAACAATATCCGCCATCGCCGGGCGTCCAAATGGCGTTGTCTGCTGCCACGCGTAATACAGCGTCCGGTCCGTAGCGATATAGAAATGCCCCGGCTCGGCAAAGAAAGCGGGCTCGGCACTGCCTTCACGTGCGGTTGAGATGTTCAGACCCCAATCCTCTCGCGCGGCGGCCAGCGGCAGGCTGTGCCCGACACGCAGACGGGACACACCGGCCTTTTCAGCAGCCTCGGCCGCGCGGTCGGCGGTATCGGTGGTGATCATGATGACCTCGACGCCCAGCGTGGCAAAATCATCCAGCGCCGCTTCGACCTCGGTCATCTGCCTGATGCAGATCGGGCAATGCAATCCCCGATACTGGATCACCAGCGTTCCGTTTTCGCCTTTGTCGGCCTCAAGATCGAACACCCCGTGCCCGACTGTTTCAATTTTTAGGCCTGGGACGGGATTTCCCGGTGTCAACATGTATTTTCCTCGTGATTCACTCGGATCGTCTCATTGACCCGGTGCCGCGCAGACGCTAGGCCCTTTGCGACAAAACGCAAGGAGACTGTCGATGTCCAACCCCTCGCTCCTCATCCTGCCCGGAGACGGAATTGGCCCGGAAGTTATGGCCGAAGTGCGCAGAATCATCTCATGGTTCGACACCAATCGCGGCCTTCACTTTGACGTGAGCGAGGATCTGGTCGGCGGTGCGGCCTATGACGCCCATGGCAAACCCCTTTCGGATGAGACCATGGCCAAAGCCCAAGAGGTGGACGCGGTTCTGCTGGGCGCTGTTGGCGGCCCGAAATACGACGATCTGGACTTCAGCCTGAAGCCCGAACGCGGGCTGCTGCGCCTGCGCAAGGAAATGGACCTCTATTCCAACCTGCGTCCGGCCCAGTGCTTTGATGCGCTGGCGGATTTCTCGTCGCTGAAAACCGATGTTGTGGCCGGTCTGGATATCATGATCGTGCGCGAGCTGACCTCGGGCATCTATTTCGGCGAGCCGCGAGGCATCTTCGAAGAAGGCAATGAACGTGTGGGCGTCAACACCCAGCGCTATACCGAATCTGAGATCGAACGCGCTGCGCGCTCAGCCTTTGAACTGGCGATGCGCCGGAACAAGAAGCTGTGCTCGATGGAAAAAGCCAATGTTATGGAATCGGGCATTCTGTGGCGCGAAGTGGTGAACGAGGTCGCCAAGGATTACCCTGAGGTCGAAGTCACCCACATGTATGCCGACAACGGCGCGATGCAGCTGGTGCGCGCGCCCAAACAGTTCGACGTGATCGTGACCGACAATCTGTTCGGCGACATCCTGTCGGACTGCGCCGCAATGCTGACCGGCTCGCTGGGCATGCTGCCGTCGGCGTCCTTGGGTGCCCCGATGGAGAATGGTCGTCCCAAGGCGATGTATGAGCCGGTACACGGCTCGGCCCCGGATATCGCGGGTGAAGGCAAAGCCAACCCGATCGCATGTATCCTCAGCTTTGCCATGGCGCTGCGCTACAGCTTTGATCAGGGGGCCGAGGCCGACCGTCTGGAAGCCGCGATCGAGAAAGTGCTGGCCGACGGTGTTCGCACCGCAGACCTGCTGGCCGACGAAGGCGTGACCCCGGTTTCGACCTCGGAAATGGGCGATGCAATCCTGGCGGCGCTGGACGCCAGCGTCTGATCCACATTCAGTTTACATTGAAAAAGGCGGCACATCGGGTGCCGCCTTTTTTTGTGCATGGACAGCAGCGCGTTAGTTCCCGCCGAAGATATCCCGGATCAGGTTGTTGATGGCGCGCTCGAATCCTCCGCCCTGTTTACGGCGGGGCTGAGGTTGCGCGACCTGCACAGGCGGTTCTGGCGCGATCATCGGCAGAGGCGTGGGCATCATCCCTTCGGTCACGCGCAGCATCGTCTCTTTCCAGATTTCGGCCGGCAGCCCGCCTCCGGTGACACCGGACAGGGGCGTGTTGTCGTCGTATCCCATCCAGACACCCGCCACGTAGTCGGCCGTGAACCCGATGAACCACGCATCCCGCGCTGCCTGCGTCGTTCCGGTCTTGCCCGCCACCTGCCACCCCGGCAGTTGGGCGCGCCCACCTGTGCCCTCGGACACCACACGTTCCATCATCCAGATCAGTTCCTTGGCGGCTTTGTCATTGATCACCCGCTCACCAATCCCTGTAGTCGTCACCATCACCGGGGTTTCATCGCCCAGCAGCTTCAACTCGGTCAGGCCGTAGGGTTCAACCGACGAGCCGCCGTTCAGAATACCCGCATAAGCGCCCGTCATCTCGATCAGCGTGCTCTCTGAGGCGCCCAGCGCCAGCGCGGGGCCTTGCGCCAGATCGCTGGCGATCCCGAAACCGGTGGCCACGGTACGCACATTATCTAAGCCCGAAATCTCGGCCACTTTCACCGCCGGAATGTTCAGTGAGTTCTTGAGCGCATCCGCCAGCGTGACCTGCCCGTAGTATTTGTTGGTGTAGTTCTTGGGGCACCACTGCCCCGATCCGGGAATGTTCACGCAGTAGGGCTCATCCATCACCGTGTCATAGGGCGAATACCCAAGCTCCAACGCAGTGGCATAGACGAAAGGCTTGAACGACGACCCGGTCTGCCGCAGCGCCTGTGTCGCGCGGTTGAACGCGCCCGAGACGCGGGTTTTGCGGCCGCCGACCATGGCGCGCACCGCCCCATCCGCTGACATCACGACAATCGCGGCCTGCGCTTTTGATCCTTCCCGGACCTTCTCCTGAAAGATGAATTGCAGCGCCTCTTCCGCCGAGGTCTGGATGCGCGGATCTAATGTCGTGCGGATCACCACATCCTCGGTGGTATTGCGGGTGAAGAACTCTGGCCCGCTGGCCATGACCCAATCGGCGAAATAACCGCCTGCACGCGCGGCGGCGGCCTCGGAGAGTTGCGCAGGACGGGCACGCGCTTCACTGGCCTGTGCGCCGGACAGGTATCCCTGCGCCTCCATCAGCCCGACTACAAGTCGCGCGCGATCCTGCGAGCGTTGCAGGTTGTTCGTCGGCGCATAGCGCGATGGGGCCACCAGAAGACCGGCCAGCATCGCGGCTTCTGCCGGAGAGACCTCGGCCGCAGATTTTCCGAAATAGCGCTGGCTGGCCGCTTCGAACCCACGTGCGCCAGCCCCCAGGAATGCGCGGTTCAGGTAGATCGTCAGGATTTCGTCCTTGGAGTATTTCACCTCCATCGCCAGGGCATAAATCGCCTCTTTGCCCTTGCGCCAGAGCGAGCCCTGACGGCAATCCGCCTCATAAGCGGCCTCCGACTCCCACGCGGCAGGGTCGTAAGGTACGCCCAGACACAGCAGCTTGGCCGTCTGCTGCGTGATGGTCGAGCCGCCATGGCCCGAGAGCGGACCGCGCCCTTCGCTCAGGTTGATGCGAACAGCGCTGGCCACACCGCGCGGGCTGACGCCGAAATGGCGGTAGAACCGTTTATCCTCGGTCGCGATGACGGCGTTCTTGAGGTGGGGTGAAACGGTATCGGCGGTGATCACCCCGCCAAACTGGTCCCCGCGCCAGGCAAAGACCTTGCCATCGCGGTCCAGCATCGTTACCGACCCGCGCGCGCGACCATCCAGCAAGGCATCGACATCGGGCAGCGAGGTATAGACCACCCCAACCGCCAGCGCGATCAGCATGGCGACCACGGCCCCAACGCGCCATGTCACGCCCCAGACCAGACGCCAGATCCAGCGGAACAGACGACGGAAAAAACCACCACCATTGCCGCCCGGCCGCTTGCGCGTTTTCTTCCGTGCCGTCTTGCGCGTCGTGGTTTTTCGGGCGGTCGACTTCTTGCCCGCAGGCTTGGCAGCCCGCTTGGTCGTCGAAGGTTTGCGCGCCTTCGAAGGGTATCTTTTATCCGCGACCAGTGTCGGTTTGCGGCGTTTGGACTCAGACATGCTCAAACTCTGCCCGTTTATACTTTTGCCTCACCATACCCTGACGTCCCGCCTATGTTGAGGTCCGATTTTCCGGAACTACCCTTCCCATTTTCGCCTATTTTTTAATCACCAAGCACTATTTGTGCAAAAATTGTGCAATATTGCGTCATTTTCAGTCGGTTTCACGTCGGGGAATCGTTCCTTAACGCCCCGACACGCGCTCTTTTTCTGCACGTGCAAACAAGCCGGCCCGATCCGGAGTAGTAGAGGGGACAGACGTGAAACTGATCATTGCGACAATCAAGCCGTTCAAGCTCGAGGAGGTGCGCGAGGCACTGACCGAAGCGGGCGTACGCGGCATGATGGTGACCGAAATCAAGGGCTTCGGCTCGCAATCCGGTCACACTGAAATCTACCGTGGCGCGGAATACGCCGTGAACTTCGTACCCAAGATCAAGCTTGAGATCGTGGTACCTGCAACGATGGCCGATCAGATCGTTGAAACCATCACCAACACCGCCAAGACCGGCAAGATCGGTGACGGCAAGATTTTCGTCCTCGATGTCGAGCAGGCCATGCGCGTGCGAACCGGGGAAACGAACGAAGAGGCGCTGTAAGGCGCCCACACTCACTATCATTCGAGGACTGACTATGAACCTGATGAAATCTCTCATCCCTGCTGCCGCGATTGTCGCGCTGCCGCAGATGGGTCTGGCGCAAGAGGCTGCCGCCGAAGGCGAAGCTGCGCTGCACACCCAGTATATCTTCACGACCCTGCTGTTCCTGATGGCGGGATTCCTGGTCTTCTTCATGGCGGCAGGCTTTGCCATGCTGGAAGGCGGTTTGGTGCGTTCCAAGAACGTGGCCATGCAGATGATCAAGAACGTGGCGCTGTTCTCCATCGCCGCGATCATGTATTGGCTGGTTGGCTTCAACACGATGTACCCGGGCGACTTCAATGGCTTCTTTGCAATTGGCGGCCCAACCGTGCTGGACCCGGTTGGCGTTGACCCTGCCGAGGCTGCTTTGGACTATGCCTCGATCGGGTCGGACTTCTTCTTCCAGCTGGTCTTTGTGGCTGCAACCGCGTCCATCGTGTCGGGTGCCGTGGCCGAGCGGATCAAGCTGTTCCCCTTCCTGATCTTCGTAGTCGTGCTGACCGGTATCCTGTACCCGATCTCGGGCTCCTGGCAGTGGGGCGGCGGCTGGTTGTCTGAAGCTGGCTTCTCGGATTTCGCTGGTTCGACCGTCGTACACTCGGTCGGTGGCTGGGCAGCCCTGGCAGGCGTTATCGTTCTGGGCCCGCGTATCGGCAAGTACAAGGACGGCAAAGTGCATCCGATGCCCGGTTCGAACCTGGCGCTGGCCACTTTGGGTACGTTCATCCTGTGGCTGGGTTGGTTCGGCTTCAACGGCGGCTCGCAGCTGGCGATGGGCACCGTGGGTGACGTAACAGACGTTTCGCGCATCTTTGCCAACACCAACATGGCCGCCGCTTCGGGTGCTGTTACAGCCCTGATCCTGACCCAACTGCTGTACAAAAAGCCTGACCTGACCATGGTCCTGAACGGCGCGCTTGCCGGTCTGGTTTCGATCACCGCTGAACCTCTGGCCCCGACCCTGTTCGGTGCGCTGTGGATCGGTGCAGTTGGCGGTATCATCGTGGTCTTCACTGTCCCGATGCTGGACAAATTCAAGCTGGACGATGTTGTTGGCGCAATTCCGGTTCACCTGTTCGCAGGTATCTGGGGCACCATCGCCGTCATCTTCTACGGCGAGGCGTCCCTGGGCACCCAGTTGCTGGGTATCGCGGCCTACGGTGTGTTCACCTTTGTTGGCGCACTGATCCTGTGGACCATCCTGAAAGCCATCGTTGGCATCCGCGTCAGCGAAGAGGACGAGATCAACGGCCTCGACATGGCAGAGCTGGGTATGGAAGCTTACCCCGAGTTCTCGAAAGGGTAAGTGCCGCCTACAACACCTTTGAAATGGCTCGGCGCAATGCCGGGCCATTTTGCTTTTGGTTGATCCCTTGCACCCTCAACTCTGGTATATGGCTGAACACTGGACACAGCCGACCAATCAACGGTCGCAAAGACGTACATCAGATCGGGAGAGAGTTATGTACAAGGTGCTGGACCAAAGCGAGGGCAATATCCTCGGCCTAGAAATTGCCGGCAAAATCGACATCACGCAGGAACGTGAGTTGATCGAAAAAGCCGAAGACATACTAAAAGATCACGCCAAGATCAGCGTGCTCGTGGTCGTTGACAAAGGGGTCTCTGCCACATTTGAGGCCGCAATGACTGATCTGAAATGGATCATCAAGAATATGAAAAAACTTGGTAAGCTGGCGATTGTCGCTGACAGCGTGTTCTTGGGTCACCTGGTCGAGATCGACGCGAAATTTGCCGCCATGCTCGATATCGGTGAAAAGCACTTTACCACCGACGAACTTGATAAAGCCTGGGCTTGGATCAAGTCCTGACCGCCAAAGCAAGAAAGCCGCGAATTTCGCGGCTTTCTTGTTTTCCAAAGGGTGGCTTAGCAGCCCACATCCACGATCGCTTTTGCCAAAATGGGCACTGTGTTTGCGTTCAGACCGGCGATGTTCAGGCGGCTGTCGCCGACCATGTAGATCCCGTGGTCCGCACGCAGTTTCTCAACCAGCTCAGGTGCTGCACCCAGACGTGAGAACATACCGCGGTGTTGGGCGACAAAGCTGAACCGATCCGACCCGGTCAGGCGCTGAAGCTCATCCGCCAGTTGCTGACGCAGGCCCAGCATGGACAGGCGGACTTCTTCCAACTCGGCCTGCCAATCGGCACGCAAGGCGTCATCGGTCAGGATCGTGGTTACAACGCGCGCGCCGTGATCCGGCGGGAACGAGTAGTTCTGGCGATTCAGGAAGGCCAACGTCGATTGGTTCAGCGAGGTCTGCGCCGCGTCATCGCTGATCGCCATCAGAAGGCCGGTACGTTCACGGTACACGCCGAAGTTCTTCGAGCAGGACGCCGCGATCAGGCAGCGCTTGACCGACGATGCCACCAGACGGGTGGCCTGCGCGTCTTCCTCAAGACCGTCACCGAAACCCTGATAGGCGATGTCGATCATCGCCACGAGGCCCAGTTCGTTGATCAGGTTCACAACCTCTTGCCACTGCATCAGGTTCAGGTTCGCGCCGGTGGGGTTGTGGCAGCAACCATGCAGCAGAACCACGTCGCCCGCCTTGGCAGTTTTCAGGTCCTCGATCATGCCATCGAAATCGACGCCACGGGTTTCGCCGTCGAAGTAGCGATACTGGACAGTCTCCATGCCCAGATAATTCAGGATCGACAGGTGGTTCGGCCATGTCGGGTTCGACACGAATACGCGGGCCTCGGGGTTGGCCATGCGGATCATCTCGAACGCCTGACGGCAGGCACCGGTGCCACCCGGGGTCGCAACGGCGGCAATATTAGCGCGCGGTACTGCGTCGCCGAGGATCAGGCCGATCATCGCATCGGCATAGGCCGGATCACCTGCCAGACCGGTATAGGCTTTGGTCTCCTGCTCTTCGAGAATGCGCTTTTCGGCGGCCTTAACGGCGCGCATCACCGGGGTCACGCCCTCGGCATTCTTGTAGACGCCGACGCCCAGATCAATCTTCTGGTCACGCGGGTCTTCACGGTACATCTGCATCAGCGCCAGGATCTTGTCGGCTGGCTGCGGCTTGAGGTTCTCGAACATCAGTTCTCTCCGGTTGCGACAGGCAGGGTTGGGAAGGCGCCCCATTCGGCCCATGACCCGTCATAAAGCGAGTGGTCTTTTTTGCCCATGCGCTCCAGCGCAAGGCTGAGGATCGCTGCTGTCACGCCCGACCCACAGGAGGTGATCGCGGGTTTAGACAGATCCACGCCTGCGGCCTCGAATACGGCGCGGCAATCCTCGGGCGATTTCATCGTGCCGTTCTTGTTCAGCAATTGGCCGAAGGGCACGTTGCGCGATCCCGGGATGTGGCCCGAGCGCAGACCTTCGCGCGGCTCGGCCTCGGTGCCCGCGAAACGGGGGGCAGAGCGGGCGTCGATAATCTCATGATCGGCCAGCTTGGCGGCCGCCGAGACCTGGGTCACATCCCGCACCAGATGGTTCTGCACCCGCACCGTCATATGGCGATCCCGGATAACGGGTGGCAGGTCTTCGACTTCGCGCCCCTCGGCCTGCCATTTCGGTAGACCACCATCAAGAACGGCGACATTCTCTTGCCCCATCAGCCGGAACAGCCACCAGACACGCGCGGCCGACATCAGCCCGGCCCCGTCATAGACTACCACCTGATGACCATCGCCCACTCCCATAGCGCGCAGGCGCGACATGAATTTCTCGACCGGTGGGGCCATATGCGGCAGGTCCGAACGGTGGTCTGAAATGTCATCGATATCGAAGAACCGGGCGCCGGGGATATGTGCCGCGTCATATTCCGCCTTGGCATCACGGTTCTGCGCAGGCAGGTACCACGATCCATCCAGGATTCGCAGATCCGGGTCCTTCAGATGGGCGGCAAGCCAGTCGGTAGAAACGAGGGTTTTGGGATCGTCTTGCATCAAAGCCTCCCCTTTGCGCGGTTGGGTTTTCCCTATACGCGCAAAGGGCCGTATTCAAGCCGGGTTAGCGCTATTCCGCGCGCCGTTTCAGCCGGAAATACTGAATTATCCCGATCACGCTGATGACAATCCAAAACCCCTCGATCAGCATCGAGGCCAGATTGAAGTTATGCAGCAGAGAGTAGGCGATCAGCACCGACCCCAGCAGATTGATCACCGGAAAGGCCAGATCGTCGGAATTCATCATCCGCATCTGCGTTGCAAAATAGGCCGCGACCACGACAAGTGCGCCAGCTGATCCCACGGCATCCACGATAGTCAGGCTGTTCAGCACGTCCGTCATTGCAAATTATCCTGAAAGGCCGGGCTACCCGACCGAGGCCAACTCGGCCGGTTGAAAATAGTGATGCATGTTCAGAAAGGCTGCCCCATCTGGCCCAGCGCGATAGCCATGCGGCAGATCGGCGGCAAAGCGCAGTCCCTCACCGGCTTTGAGGGCGACCCATTTGCCATCCTGCAAAACTTCAAGCGCGCCGTTCAGCACAAAGACCTCCTCGGTCACCCCGGCGGCGTGGGCCGGGGATTCGTGGCTTTGATTGGCGGCCAGTTCGACATGGAAGGTCTCGGCCCCAAGGGCGGGATCGAAGGGAAAGACGATCTTGACCTGAATGCTGCCCGGAAAGGTCACGGTCCGGAACACGCCCTGCGCGCGCGCGTCCGATGTTCCGATCAAGGCGCTGAGCGGAACCTGAAACCCCTTGGCGATTTTCCACAGGGTCGCGATGGTGGGGCTTGATTCGCCACGCTCGATCTGGCCCAACATGGCTTTGCTGACACCCGTCAACTCGGCCACTTTGGACAGGCTGAGGCCCGATGCTGCCCGCACTTCTTTTAGTTTCAGCGTAATTTCGTCCGATTCCATATCCGCGCCCAACGATTTGTCTTGTGCGTTATAACGCACATGTGGTACGTGCGCTATAACGTACGCACCCCGCATATCGCAACCGGGGCAAAAGGGAAACAGCATCATGCCAATGTACCGATCCAGAACTTCTACCCATGGCCGCAACATGGCCGGTGCGCGCGGCTTGTGGCGCGCCACCGGTATGCAGGATGACGATTTCGGCAAACCGATCATCGCCATCGTCAACTCGTTCACCCAGTTCGTGCCCGGCCACGTTCACCTGAAAGACCTGGGCCAGATGGTTGCGCGCGAGGTTGAGGCCGCTGGCGGCGTCGCCAAAGAGTTCAACACCATCGCGGTAGATGACGGCATCGCCATGGGCCATGACGGCATGCTTTATTCGCTGCCCTCGCGCGAGGTGATCGCGGATTCGGTCGAATACATGGTCAACGCGCACTGTGCCGACGCGATGGTCTGCATCTCGAACTGCGACAAGATCACCCCCGGCATGCTGATGGCCGCGATGCGCCTGAACATCCCTGCGATCTTCGTCTCGGGCGGTCCGATGGAGGCCGGCAAGATCGACATCGCCGATCTGGACGTGAAGAAGATCGACTTGGTCGACGCGATGGTTGCCGCAGCGGATGACAAGTACACCGACGAACAGGTCAAACATATCGAGGAAAACGCCTGCCCCACCTGTGGCTCCTGCTCGGGCATGTTCACCGCGAACTCGATGAACTGTCTGGCTGAGGCGCTGGGTCTGGCCCTGCCGGGCAATGGCTCGACTCTGGCAACCCATTCAGACCGCAAAGAGCTGTTCCTTGAAGCCGGTCGCCGCATCGTCGAGATCACCAAACGGCACTACGATCTGGACGAGAAGGGCTTCCTGCCCCGCGAAATCGCCACCTTTGATGCGTTCGAGAACGCGATGTCGCTGGATATCGCCATGGGTGGATCGACCAACACTGTTCTGCACCTGCTGGCCATTGCCTATGAGGGCGGCGTCGATTTCAACATGTCCGACATGGACCGCCTCAGCCGCAATGTGCCGTGTCTGTGCAAGGTCGCGCCCAACACCGAGAACGTGCATATGGAGGACGTCCACCGCGCAGGCGGCATCTTCTCGATCCTCGGAGAGTTGAGCCGCGCCGGGCTTCTGCACGAAGACTGCAGCACCGTGCATTCAGCTACCATGGGCGAGGCGATTGCCAATTGGGACATCAAGGTTGCCAACAACCCGAAGGCGCAAGAGCTGTTCAAAGCGGCCCCCGGCGGGGTCCGCACCACGCAGGCCTTCAGCCAGTCAAACCGTTACAAAGCGCTGGACACCGACCGCGAAGGTGGCGTCATCCGCTCCAAGGAGCACGCCTTCAGTCAGGACGGTGGTCTTGCGGTTCTGTTCGGAAATATCGCCCGTGACGGTTGTATAGTGAAAACCGCGGGTGTGGATGAGAACATCCTCAAATTCACCGGTACGGCCTATGTCTGCGAAAGCCAGGATCAGGCGGTCAGCGACATCCTGACCGGCAAGGTGAAAGAGGGCGATGTGGTGGTTATCCGCTATGAAGGTCCGCGCGGCGGGCCGGGCATGCAGGAGATGCTGTACCCGACCTCGTACCTAAAATCCAAAGGTCTGGGCAAAGCATGCGCCCTGTTGACTGACGGTCGTTTCTCGGGCGGCACATCGGGCCTGTCGATTGGTCACGTCTCGCCTGAGGCGGCTGAAGGTGGCGTCATCGGCTTGGTGCAGACCGGCGACAAGATCGAAATCGACATCCCTGCCCGCTCGATCCATCTGTCGGTCTCGGATGAGGATCTGGCCGAACGGCGCAAGGTTCAGGACGAAAAAGGCTGGGCCCCAGCAGCGCCGCGCAAACGCAAAGTGTCCACTGCGCTGAAGGCTTATGCAAAGCTGACCACTAGCGCAGCAAAGGGAGCCGTGCGAGAGCTGTAACGCCTTCGGGAGCGAAACCCAAAGGCCCCACCCGCCCAGCGGATGGGGCCTTTTTTTGGGGCGGATGGAGCAATCCTACTGTCGGACTGTCCTCTTCGGTACACACTCATGCGACCGACACGTCTTGAGGCCCATCCATACTACAGAAACTGGCCGTCAGTTCATCGCCCACGAACGGAACGTCGAGGGACCCCCGACTCCCATTTAGCTGGGAATCGATACCTCACCGACCAATGGCACAATCCCAAACGCTCCCGCGCCCGATCCGTGCCATCGGCTACGCCGATACTCCGTTTTCGGACTTGGGCCCGGCGCCACGCAAAGCGTAGCGCCGGGCCCAACCAGAGGAGATGTCTCCTAAGAGACATTGACGATGGGCGGGAGCATTCCCTTGCCTCAAATCAGCCAGGGTTACGATCCGAGTTTCGCGTGGATTTCATCCAAGTCGATCTCACCCACCGGCATCTTGTTTGCCGGGTTCTCGAAATCGTATTTGAACAGCTCGAAATCCTGTTTGTAGATCTCATAGACCAGATGCATCGAAAGATCGTCGAAATAGCCCTCGACAGGGTGAGCGCGCTTGGGCCCGTGGCCTTCGGATTCATTGAACCTTGGGATCTCAGATAGGGTCACGGGATGCGCGGTCTCGATATGGTTCAAAACATCCTGCATTCCGTCGTTGAACTTCTCAGTCCAGAAAATGTTGTCATAGCGCCCGCCATTAACCACAAAGGTCGACACATGCCCCGACATGGCCGACCAGTGGATATCCGGGTCCATCGGCCTGCGCCACCGGATCGTATCCCGCGCAAACAGAAGGAAGCGGCGGAAACTGGCGATCTGGTCGAACTCACCCTTTCCATCGTCGCCGCCAACCTCGATACCGTAGTTATAAACCAGCGTCGGCACCAGCTTGCCTCGGTACCGCTTGCCGTTGCGCTGAATACCGCAGATCTTGTCGAAGAAAGAGCTGAGGATCCGCGTATAGGGATTGCGCACACAGGTGAACGCATAAGACCCGTGATTGCGCACATTAGCCGAGATCGTGCCCTGGCTGTGGTCAAAGGCCCATTTATGCATCCCGTCCTTGGCATCATGAATGTCGCCATCAAAAAACCGGCCATGATCGGAATAATACATGATCTGGCCAATGGTCGAGCAGGCACATTTAGGCACAACACGGTACACCATGCTTTCGCTTTCGGTCATCCAGGTGCCGGGGAACCCCATCTGCTATGCCTCCTCAAAATCTCGGAACTTGTTACGCGCAAGTCGTTTTACAAGCAAAGAACCAAAACTATTCGGTTTATTCAATCGCTCATCCTCAGTATCACGAGTGCAAGCGGGCAGAAACGGAAATAGCGGACCAACATGGCGAAGATTGCCTACATATTGCTGTGTCACAAGGACCCCGACGCGATCATCGCGCAGGCTGAGCAATTGACCGCCGTCGGCGATTATATGGCAATCCATTTCGATGCACGGGCCAAAGCGTCGGACTATGACCGCATTCGTGCAACCCTGAAGGACAACCCGAACGTCACCTTCGCCGCCAAACGCATCAAATGCGGCTGGGGTGAGTGGTCTCTGGTGCAGGCAACTCTGCACGCCTTGCAAGCAGCCGAAAGCGCCTTTCCGCGTGCCACACATTTCTACATGTTGTCGGGCGATTGCATGGCCATCAAAACGGCAGAATACGCCCATAACTTTCTGGACGAACACGACACGGATTTCATCGAAAGCCACGACTTTTTTGCCAGCAACTGGATTAAGACCGGCATGAAAGAAGACCGGCTGATCTACCGCCATTACTTCAACGAACGCACGCAGCCCAAACGGTTCTATACCTCTTACGAGTTGCAAAAACGCTTCAACGTCACACGCAACATCCCCGACGATATTCAGGTGATGATCGGCAGCCAGTGGTGGTGCCTGCGCCGCCGCACGGTCGAGATGATTCTGGATTTCCTGAAACAACGGCGCGATGTGGTCCGGTTCTTCTCCACCACCTGGATTCCCGACGAGACCTTCTTTCAGACGCTGGTCCGGCACCTGATCCCGAAGAACGAGATTGAAAACCGCACGCTAACCTTCCTGATGTTCTCGGACTACGGCATGCCGGTGACCTTCTACAATGATCACTTCGACATGTTGCTGGGGCAGAATTACCTGTTTGCGCGCAAGATCAGCCCCGAAGCGCATGAGCTGAAAGAGCGTCTCGGAACCCTCTACGCCAGTACTGGTGTCGATTTCCCGATCTCGGATGAGGGGCGCAACCTCTATGCCTTCCTTGCCGGGCGCGGGCGTGTAGGCCGCCGGTTCGGCCAGCGGTTCTGGGAGGCCGGGAATACGTTTGGCCCGGAACGAGAGCTGTTTCTTATCGTCTGCAAGAAGTGGCATGTTGCAAAGCGGCTGGTGGATCAGATCGCTTCGGTCACCGACATTCCTTGCGTCGAATATCTGTTCAACGAGCAGGACACTCCGCTGCCTGATCTGGGCGGGATCGAGACGACCCTGACCAAACGTTCACGCCACAGGCGGGCCGTTGTGCGCATGCTGTTTGATCATTTCGGATCGAACCAACTGGCGCTTTGCCTCGATCCAGCCAATCTGGACGCCATTCAGGATTTCTGCGGCGACGCCGCCAAGACCCATGTATTGGAAATCGAGTGTCAGTATTCCGACGATTACCTGATCGGCCATGCGCGCCGTGTCGGCCTGGCAGGTGAAAACAGCCCATCCGAGACCGTCGCACGCCTGTTGCCCACCCTGCGCAATGATCTGGAACACGAGTCCGAGGAAATCCGCAAGGCCGGGATTGATGGCTATCTGCGCCTGCGCGAGACATCGGATCGGGCCGAGAATGAGGCCGCAATCACCAAGTTCCTTGGGGTGAAAACCGAGACAGCCCAATCCATCATGAAACTGGACTACCTGTTTTCAGATTGACGGCCCGGCGGCGTGACCCCGCCGCCGGACGAGTGTTCAGATGTCGAACTTCACGCCTTGCGCCAGCGGCAGCTCTGCCGAATAGTTCACCGTGTTGGTTTGACGGCGCATATAGGCCTTCCACGCGTCCGAGCCGCTTTCGCGCCCGCCGCCGGTTTCCTTTTCACCACCGAAGGCGCCACCGATCTCGGCGCCGGACGGGCCGATATTGACGTTGGCGATACCGCAATCCGATCCGGCGGCTGTCAGGAACTGCTCGGCCTCGCGCATGTTCAGGGTGAAGACGCATGAGGACAGGCCCTGCGGCACACCGTTCTGAAGCTCGATGGCATCGTCGAAATCGTCATAGCCCATGACATACAGGATCGGCGCGAAGGTCTCAGTTTTTACCGTTGCTGTCTGGCCGGGCATCTCAACAATGGCAGGCTCCATATAGACGCCGCCCGGCACGCCGTCGGTGACGCGCTTTCCACCAAAGACCACGCCGCCTTCGGCTTCAGCCGCCTTCAGCGCCGCTGTCATCGCCGCGCCCGAGGCCTCATCGACCAGTGGGCCGATCAACGTGCCCTCGGCCATCGGATCACCAATGGGCAATCCGGCATAGGCTTTCTTCAGACGTGCGACCAGCTCATCCTTGATCGAGTTTTGGACGATCAAGCGGCGCAGTGTCGTGCAGCGCTGACCCGCCGTTCCAACCGCCGAGAAGACAATCGCCCGCACCGCCATTTCCAGATCAGCCGACGGACCGACAATCATCGCGTTGTTCCCGCCAAGCTCCAGAATGCACTTGCCGAACCGCGCCGCCACAATCGGCGCAACCGCGCGACCCATACGCGTCGAGCCGGTGGCCGAGATCACTGGCACGTCTTCGCTGGCCACCAGAGCTTCACCCAGAGCAGCGCCGCCAATCAGCGTTTGCAGCAGGTGGTCGGGCGCATCCTCAAACCGGGCCAGCGCACGTTCAAAGATCTTCTGGCAAGCCATCGCGGTCAGAGGCGTCTTTTCAGACGGTTTCCAGATCACCGGATCGCCGCAGACAAGCGCCAGCGCCGCGTTCCACGACCAGACCGCGACCGGGAAATTGAAAGCAGAGATCACGCCGACCGGACCTGCCGGGTGCCATGTCTCCATCATCCGGTGGCCGGGACGTTCCGAGGCAATGGTCAGACCGTAAAGCTGCCGCGACAGGCCAACGGCAAAGTCACAGATATCGATCATCTCCTGCACCTCGCCCAGACCTTCCGAGGTGATCTTGCCCGCCTCCCAGCTGACCAAAGCGCCCAGATCGTCCTTGGCGGCGCGCAATTCCTCACCCAGCAGGCGGATCAGTTCCCCCCGCCGCGGGGCAGGCACTGTGCGCCACGCTTTGAAGGCCGTTTTGGCGTTGGCCAGAATGGCCTCCATGTCAGAGGCCGGTGTTTCATGCACGTCAGCCAGGGTGCGCCCGTCGATCGGAGACCTTACCGCCAACGTTCCGCCTGTCAGCTCCGCTGCGGTCAGATCGAGGTTTGCCAGAGTGGTTTCTGCAGTCATCACAACGTCTTTCATCTTTTACGCCGCCTTGTTCTGTGGGGTTACGTCGCCCGCCCGATAGAGCCGGCCAAATTCGGTATTGAGGAAATCGGACAGCTTCACCTGCTCCTGCCGGACAAAGCCGGTCGAAGGCAGAACGCCCGTACGCATCAGATCAACCACGCCGAGTACGCCCGCTGCAGTGGTGACCTGAATGGCGCTCCAGACTTGTCCGTTGATCTCACGCGCGAAACTTTTATTGATCAGGGATTTTTCGCGCAGGGCACCGTCGATCTTGCCCTTGGCAGTACAGTAGACAAGCACCACATCCTGATCCGTGCGCGGCAGGGCGGCCTCAAAAATCTCTTTCAGAAGATCGCGGCGTTGACCCAGCCCCAGATCGTTCAAGAGCAGTTTCAGGATATCGCAATGACCCGGATAGCGGATCGAGCGGTAGGACACCGCCCGCGCCTTGCCCTCAAGGGTTTCGGGAAGGGTTCCAAGGCCGCCTGAGGTGTTGAAACACTCATACTCCACCCCGTCATGGCCCAGGACCTCATAGTCCTCCAGCGGAGCGGTCTTCACCCGCTCGCCGTTCACGATGGCATCGCACGGGTTGCAGTATTCGTTGATCAGCCCATCGGTCGACCAGGTCAGGTTGTATTTCAAAGCGTTGGTCGGAAAGAGAGGCAAGGCCCCGACCCGCATATGCAGGCTGTCGATTTCATCAAACTCAGCTGCCAAGGAGGCCCCCGCGATGCCGACAAAGCCGGGTGCCAACCCGCATTGGGGCATGAATGCGGTCTTGCTGTTTTCTGCCAAATCACGCACGGCATTGGTCGCCGCGACATCCTCGGTCAAGTCGAAATAATGTGCTCCGGCCTGCTGGGCGGCTTGCGCGATGTTCGGTGTCAAAAAGAACGGAGCGGCCGAAATCACCGCGTCAAACGTCTTCAGCCCTTGCGCCAGACCTTCAATATCCGAGGCATCAATCTGCTTGGTCACCACACCCAATTTGGCAATATCGCCCAAGGCCCTAAGGTCATGATCCGCAACCGTAACGCTGTAGTTCGGCGACCCTTTCAACAGCGTGGCAATCATCTGCCCAATCTTGCCAGCCCCTACGATGCAAATATTCCAACCCATAACGCGCCTCCTCCCTCTGATTTTCAATCCAGAGTGGCGGAGAACATCGTCATTTCGCAGGGGCTAAATTGACGATTTAACGGGTGATTTCGTCATTTTACCGGGTGTTTTCTCTTTTTGACGAAACACGTTTTGGACATAGGTCGCGAAGCTGTCATCAAAAGCAGAGACGCGTTCATTATCCGAAGGCAGGGCCTGGCGTCAAAATCCGGCCGTGCGCTCAATCAACCAATACATCGACACGGAACCAATGCCATAGGCAGCAACGATCGTGGCCTTTTGGCCCAGTGGCAACGCTACCTGCCGCCATACTGCAACCACAAGGGCCAAAGCCCCAATGAAACACAGCTGCCCAGCTTCAACGCCAAGGTTGAACGCCAGCAGGGCCGCAGGAATGTCGTTCGCAGGCAGACCGATATCCGCCAGAGCGCCAGCAAAGCCCAGCCCGTGCAAAAGTCCGAAGCCGAAGCAGACGATCCATGGTTTCTCCTTTGACAGCCGGAACCTGCCTTTGCCATCCTTTGCAATCTCCATCGCCAGAAAAACGATCGAGAGCGCTATGACAGCTTCGACTGGTGGCCCAGGAACGTTCAGAACGCCAAAGGTTGCAAGCGCCAAAGTGATCGAGTGCGCCAGGGTAAACGCGGTGACGGCCCCGACCAGCCGCCAGCGATCACGGACCAGAATAAACAAGGCAAGGACAAACAGAAGATGGTCCCAGCCTTCCAGGATATGCTCGAACCCCAAGACGGAATATGCGGCCAGAACAGACCATGTTGACTGTGCCATCGGCATGGTCTGGACGGCAGCATCCGGCGTGAAACGAAGGGTCAGCGGTTCTGACTGAAACGGATGCAGGCGCACCAGAACATCGTTGTTTTGGGTCTCCAAGCCCTCAATCGCGATGGGCTGACCGGCAATATCCAAGTTGCATTCTGTGACCCACGACGAGACCCATGCCCTGTTGTCGGCCACCGGGTCTGGCCCTCGTGCCGGGGCGCAGACTTCGGGCAAAACAGCGTCAATCGCCATCGGTTGGCCATTCACATCCGGTTTGCGCCAATGAACGCTCCAACTATCTGATGCGATTTGGCGTATTTCCAGATATCCGGGATCAAGCGCATGCGCAGTTGCCCTGTCTGCCGTGAATAAAAACAGCAGCAAGATCAGAAAAGAGAGTGCCGCCTTCATTCAGAAAGCTCCGCAACACTCGGAACGATGATTTCGTAGCCTTGGGCCAGTGTTTCATATTGCGCCTGGGCCAAATCCTCGCTTGTCGCGCGCAGCCAGTCGCGCAAAACAACCTCGTGAATCTCTTCCAATGGCGGGTTCTGACTGGGTTCAATCTCAAGGACCTTGACCAGATGAACACCGTAGCCCGACAGAACCGGACCGGCCCATTCCCCTTCTGCGAGGGGTGTCAAACCATCCGAGAACCCATTTCCGTAAACCGAGTCGACAACCCGTGTGGCTGACAACGGCATCGACGCGGGCAAAAGGGTCGATCTGCTGAGATCGGCCGGTTCTTGCTGCGCACGCAACGCGTCCAAGGCCCGTTCGACTTCGCCATCAGCGGGGTTTTCGCCCAGAAAGACCTGCGCGAAAGCAATCTTTTGAGGTGTCGCGTATTGATCCAGATTTTGCTGACGAAACGCCTCTAGCACTTCGTCTTCCGGAACAACTGATGCGGCAATGGCTTCGGTCAGAAAGCCCATCTTTTGGCTGAGTCGAGACCGGATGACCGTGTCACCTCGATCAAGACCAAGCTTCTTTGCTTCACGCACCAGAACCTCTTCCCGGATTGAGGCGTCGACCAAGGCTTGCAGCTCGGCCGCGTTGGGTGGGCGTTTCCAGCGGGCTTCGAACTGTTCAGACAGCAGCGTTACGTCCTGCTCGGTGATTTCTATCCTTTCACTGTCTACGGCTGCTTCGGATTCCGGAGAAACGATGTGGAACCAGATGAATATGGCCGCTCCGATCAGGAAGAAATGGAACAGCGGTTCTTTTAGCAAACGCATGAAGGCTCCTGCGGGAAATGCACTCAGGTTCTGACCGTCGATTTTGGAAACGGTTTGCACACAAATCTAAGCCCGGCCTGCGGTGAGGCGCAAGGAAACCGCCGGAGTGATATTCCGTGCTCCGGCGGTCGGCTGAGTTTTCAAGACAGCTCACTCGGACGGCGTATACCAAATCGGCGAGGAATAGGCGCGCTCCTGATGTGTCAGGATCGCGTCTTCGGGCAATTCGGCCCCGAACCGAAGTTTGTCATACAGGATCCAGCGCGGGGTGGGGATTTCGATGGCCCGGACATAGTAGAAGGCACGCTCATTCGGGTCGAAATCAGGATCGGACCAAACGGTGACCAGTTCCGCCGTGCCGATTGTGTTGGTCCAGCTGGCGGTATCAACGTCAACCGTATTTCCAACCGCAGGGATCTTGCCATTCCCGTCCGCTACGCGATCGTCCGACCACGCTACATCATAGACTTTTTCCTGCATGGCGCCTTCGGGATCCAGCCACCCTTTGACCACCTGCACGCGATCAAGATTGGCACCAACCGGGTCACGCAGCGCCGCGATCAGGAAGGACGGAGCCCCATCCCCTTCGCGCGGACGCAGGTCGGATCCCATTGGGACACCCTTGGTGTAACCGACATCCGCAAGGAAGCGGGTTTCTACATCCGCGTCACTGAAATCCCATCCGCCAAAGAACCGTAGGCCAATACGGGGGCCGGTTGTGGCATATGTCTCGCGCCGCTTGAACGCGTCAAAAATCGCTGCGCGTGTGTTTTCGGTCGCCCAAACGGCCGTGTACCCGGACGCCACAAGCAGATCGCCAGGGATTTCGCCAAGGTCATTGGCAATGAACGGATGCTTGATCCTCGATGCCGAAGGCTCGACACTGACGGACTTGCCGAAGAAGTTGTCCTCCTCCGCGGTGGCCAAAGAGGTATGACTGTCTGTCGCCCCTCCCATTCCGAACTTGTAAGGGTTCACGCCGAACTTTTCTTCCAGCATCAAACCGCGTTTCAGCGCTTCGCGGGCGTATTCTCCGGCCAGCATGTCATCGGTTTTCAACTCGGTGATATCAAGATTGCCTACGTCCCAGTTTTCGTAATCTGCAAATTCGTCATCGGGGCTAAGGAAGGGGTGCGCTTCGCCGTCACCCTTGATTTGCGTGACCTCATAGTGTGGCTCCCATTTCGCACGGGCTGCGACGTAGTCCTCGTCGACCTTGCCGCCGTGATAAGTATCTTCTGTCGGAAACATCCAACCATTCGACAGGTTGCCGTTATGGGCAAAGGCCACAGCCCGGCCACCGGTTTTTTCCTGATACTCCTCCAACCACGCATAGAGCGACTTGGGGTCCGTATCACCATAGGGCGGTTGCGTGACCGGGGGCACCATCTGAAGTGCCCGGATGGGACCATCCCGCAGCATGACATTGCGGTGCAGGTTGAATCCCTTCGGGACCGAGGTCCACTCAAACCCGATGAAGGCCGTGAACTCGCCGGGGTCGTTGTGCCGCTCAGCGGCGAGAACAATATGTTCCCACGTAAACGCAAATGCGTCTGCGCCCGGGCTGTAGGATTCCAGAAGCACCTCGGGCAATGTCATCTGCGAAAAATTGGTGATGATATCAAAGGCCGTTTTTCCAGCCTCTTCTCCTCCGGCCTTGTAGCCTTCGTACCATTCCAAGCCTTTGGGATCAGACAGAACGCCCGGCTTACCAGCCTGAAGGTCGGGGGCAAAGCCCATCAGGTCAGTATGGTCCGTCAGGACCATCCAATCCAGCGGTCGTGAAAGCCGGACAGGTTGACCTGTAGAAGAGATGACTTGCTCTCCCTTGGCAAAGCGCCAGGCCTCATCGGGCAGCAATGTGTTGCCAAACGCACCGGCATCCAGCGATAGCCCCGTGTGAAGATGCGTATCCCCCCAAAGTGGACGTTCAGGGAAACTTCGGTTGGCGTAAGGTGAATACGGTTGGTCCTGGAACAAGCCTTCTGCGGCCTCTTCGCTTGGAACCGCGTCAGACAGAGCGCTCGTTGGTGCCAACACAAGCGAAACCAAACAGACGGATAGCCGAAACATATTCACCTCCCTATACAAAAAATGAAGTCAGGTACCTTCGGGCACACATGCGAACAACATATTAGAATTTACCTATATCATAGGTCTCTGCTTTCTTTGAAATTTTTTTGGAAAGCGTGCTTCAGTCTTAATTTGAACGTCCATCGCCGCCAGTTCGATCTGCTCTATGGCGCGCTTTGCTCCGGCCCTTCGCCAAACTGTTCAAGCGTTCCTTGTTGTTCGAAACCCAAGCAACACAAACACCGTTCGAACGCAGCTTAGTCAGATGCCACACCAGTCCCCAATGCCAGGTTGAGGGCAAACTGAGTGGCCGGGTCCGTATCAGCCCGGGCAAGCAAAGCCTCAAACTGCTGGTGTAACTGAGAACTCCTCCATTGCCGCGTTGCAATTGCAATCTGCAGGGCCAGGTCCGAGTCCGTTTCTAAAGCTTCCGAGAAAATCTGGATGATTTGAGGCTTGAATCTTGCCTGCGATTCACCGGCCTCAGCCAAAGCGCGAATAAGCGACTGTCTGTCGACCGACGTCTTTTGCCCGTCTTGCAGCGCCAATCCGATTGCGTTGATAGCGGCTTCCTCTTCCGCTTCTATACCGGCAAGTGCCCACTCATAAGAATGTAAGTCGCCCGAAGCCAGCACATCAGCGAAACGCGCCTTCACAATCGAGCGCGCCTGTGAATCTGTTTGCAGACCCAACAGGCGAATTGCGACGGATCTGTAGGGGAAGCGGTTCAAATCGTTGAAGTCCCTCAGAATCTGCCTTGTCGTAGACGTGTCACCGATTGGGCGCACAAGCTTGTAGGGTGCCCGCCCGATTTCTATCAGGGCCGCGTTATGAAGCGCGGTGTCCGGGTGCCACAGATATTCGGCAAAAAACTGAACACGGTCCTGAGTGTCCGTTTCGCCGTAGGTCCACAATGCACCGGTCGAGCGTAAGTCCTCAAAAAATTCAGCTCTGTTTGGGTCGACCAGAAAAATACGCCGCCACGCCTTCGAGAAGCTTCGATCAGTGCTTTCTTGATAATCCGGCCCGTAGGTCAACAAAACAGATCTTGTAGGATCCAAGCGAAAGGCGCGCCGTGTCACGCTATCAATGAGGAAGGGAATGTCCGGCACGTCGTCGAGGTTTTCCCATTGTCCTTTCAGAACCTCCTGCACACCGTATTTGAATGGATTTTCGGTCGAAGGACCAGCCAACACTATGAAGTCAGCCGACAGGATGTGATCTGCAAGCGATGCCTCGGGCCGCTCGATACAAACCCCACACGCGTGTCCGGCTCGCGGTTCAACAAGCCCGAAGATAGTCGCTAATATGATCAGAACTATTCTCAAGCTGCAGAAAAAACCCCTTAAACCAAGTGCAAAGCCCTGCACCATAGGATCAGAGTAGCAGCTAAGGATTTTTTATCCAGCCGGAGATTAGTCTGTGGATTTTTAGCTTTTTGTCTTTTTCAGCTACTACCCGGATCGAAACTGGCCAAAGTATGGGCCGGATCGTCGAACACAACAGTGTTGCCTATCTTTGCGGCCAGACATCGGACGCATCTTCATTTGCGGGTTGTTGTCTGAGATTCGATTGGTCTCTGACGATGGGACGTATGCGATTGAACTTGTTGGGGAACTGGCAGGTTTGCTTGC
>NZ_JBQFTH010000012.1:0-154522 GCF_056538565.1 Ruegeria sp. BG11
ATCTGCCCGTTTCGTCAATTCTCCGAGTTGGCAACCTGAACTGAAGCGATCGCAGAACTATTTGGCTGACCTAAAACTTTGCAACGAAACCGCATCGGCAATGTTAAGCACTGAACGTGTAGAAGCCTCAATTCAGGTGATTGCAAACCCACAATGGCACATTGAGGCCAGTGGGGGCGTCTACACCTTCAAAGGGTAGTGATATTTGGTACCCTGCCCTCTTTACGCTCATAATCAAAAACTTTTGCGCCTTACCCTGAAGACACACTCAAATCGCTATCACATCTGATAAGTATCCCTTATCGGGTTTATTGATTTTGCCGTAAAAACCGCGCAAAATAGCGCCCATGACACCACCAGCGCCCTACCTTCCCGCCGCTCCCCCTGCCCTGTCTCAGGCGGATCAAGAGGCGCTCACCGATCTCTACATCCGCGGCACACCGGCCAATACGTTACGGGCCTATGAGCGCGATCTGCTTTATGTGACAGCGTGGAAGACGGCCCGGTTCAAGCTGGCGCTGCGCTGGCCCGAGAGCGAGGCCACAGCGCTCGCCTTCATTCTCGATCACGCCCGCGATCTGAATGACGCACCAGAAACGGATGTGGCGCGCGAAACCGCAGAAGCATTGATTGCTCAGGGATTGCGCAAGTCCCTCGCCTGCCCTGCCCCTTCGACGCTGGACCGGCGCATCGCCTCCTGGCTGGCCTTCCACCGGATGAAAAATCTGCCCTCCCCGTTCGATGCGCCACAGGTGAAACAGGCCCGGGCCAAGGCCCGCCGCGCCGCCGCCCGGCCCCCCGCCCCAAAGTCGCAGCACCCGATCACCCGCGACATCCTCGAGCAAATGCTGGCCACCTGCCGCGGCAGCCGTCGCGATTGCCGCGACCGGGCGATCCTGATGCTGGGTTGGGCTTCTGGTGGTAGACGGCGTTCAGAGATCACCGGATTGATGTTTGAAGACGTCTCGCTGAAGGAGTTCGGCGAGAAAAGCCTGGTTTGGATTTCACTGCTGGAGACCAAGACGACAACCAAAGGTGAAACGCCGCGGCTGGTGCTGAAGGGCCGCGCAGCCCAAGCGCTGAAACATTGGATCGAGGTGGGCGGGATAGAGGATGGCCCCCTGTTCCGACCTGTCTCCAAGGCGGATCGGGCGCTGAAACGCCGGCTCAGCCCGGATGCGATCTACCAGATCGTCAAACATCGGCTGGCACTGGCTGGGCTGCCCGAGGGATTCGCCTCGCCGCATGGGCTGCGCTCGGGTTTTCTGACACAGGCCGCATTGGATGGCGCCCCAATCCAGGCTGCCATGCGCCTCTCACTGCATCGCTCCATGGCCCAGGCGCAGAAATATTACGACGATGTCGATATCGCGGAAAACCCGGCGGCAGATTTGTTGGGTTGAGGAAATACGTCATCAGCTCCATTGGCCCCCTGCCCTTCCCAATTACTTGTCTTGGTGCTCAAGCCGCTATTTCTTTGCGCCAACTACTCGCTGGGAAAAGCTCAACTCGAGGCGGAGCATTCAGAAGGGTTTTGTGCACGCGCCTACTTTTTTGCACGCAGAACTTCATCGGCAATAGTAGCCCGGGAACCGCTTCAGCAAGGTTTACAGCTGTAAACCAATTTGCTCTGATGCAAAGCGTATGTAGTTTGCAGCTTTGTAGAACCCACAATATAAGCGAAAATCCTTGACTTAGGGCAATGAATCACGGCTGTTTGTCTCAAGTGGCGCAAAAATGACCACATTCGTTAATTTGAGGCAACTACATGATTCCCGTGACACCACTTGCGGCAGAACGACCATCAGCTCTCGCCACGGAAATTTCTGAGAGATTAAACTCGGCTATCCGGGAACATCTTCTTGCGGCATTCGCCCCTGACAACACCAAATCATTACGCAACTTTGCAGCCCCAGAAGCGGCCGAACTCTTAGGTGTCTCAGGTCAATTCATGCGTAAGGTCCACGCAGAAGGAACGATTCCGGAACCAAAAGACGTGCGCAGCGGTCGACGTTACTATACCGCGCATGAGCTTTGGGAGGCTCGCGAAACGCTTGAGAAAACTTCTCGCAAAAAGGGGCGCTATATCCCTCGTCGGACTGAAGGAGAGAAACTCCAAGTCTGGCAGTTGATGAACTTCAAAGGTGGGAGCAGCAAGAGCACCACAACAATTCACTTGGCTCATTATTTTGCGCTTCGAGGTTACCGTGTACTGGCCGTTGACCTGGATCCACAAGGCTCGCTTACATCCATGTGCGGCATCAGCCCTGAAATAGAGTTTGACGGGCTGACGATTTACGATGCCATTCGGTATGAAGATCCGGTAGATATGGCGGACGTTGTGCTTCCGACATACTTCCCCGGTCTGTCTGTAGCACCGTCACGGCTTGTTCTTTCCGAATTTGAGACAGAATCTGCCGTTCACTCCAACCCGGACCATCCGTTCTTTACGAGAATACGGAATGCCTTGGCCCAGGTAGAAGGCGATTTTGACCTTGTTCTGATTGATAGCCCACCTCAACTCGGATTCTTGACAATAGCCGGGATGGCCGCCGCCAGTTCATTGCTTGTGCCACTGACACCTTCGATGCTGGACGTGTCTTCTACGGCTCAATTTCTCGAACTCGCTGGTGCTTACATGGCAGTCATTGAAGATGCCGGCGCGACGCTCGAATACGACAACTTCAAATTCCTGGTAACGCGCGACGAGCCGACAGACGTACCGTCTCAACAACTGGCTTCGTTCATGCGAGCACTGTTTCAGGATCGCGTTATGTCAGCTACGGCCCTCAAGAGCACCGCAATCAGTGACGCCACAATGCTCAAACAATCAATTTACGAGGTCGTGCGGTCGGAAATGACACGCGCAACTTATGATCGAGCAAAGAACTCAATGGATGCGATCGGCTCTGAGGTAGAGCAAATGATCCATCAAGCATGGGGACGCAGCTAATGGCTAGAAAATCGCTTCAGGAGATGTCTGGGATCGCAAACACCATCGCGCGCTCTAGCCCCAAGACCATTGACAAAGCCCCAAAACCCAATGCGCCTGCACTTGGCGCGCTTCAGGGCTCCTTAGCCGCAATCAGGGAAATTGACCCTGCTCTGATCGACGATTGGGGGCCAGCCGATAGGCTTGGTGAGTTTACAGCTGTAAACACTGACGAAGAAGACGATAGCTTTGAAAGCTTGATGTCGAGTATCCAAGACGGTGGCCAACAAGTTCCCATTCTTGTCAGAAAATCGAAATCCGACGGTCGATACGAAGCAATTTATGGGAGGAGGAGGCTCAAAGCCTGTCGTGAACTCGGTATTAGAGTCCGCGCCAATGTTCAGGATATCGACGACGCTTCAGCGCTTCTCGCCAAAGGGCTTGAGAATGCTGCGAGGCGCAATCTTTCCTTCTACGAGAAAGCACGTTTCGCCGAGGCGATCCTGACTTCCGGGCATGACTCTGCAACGGTGCGGCAAGTATTGAACCTTTCGAAATCAGGGCTGTCTCACCTGACAAAAGTTACGCAACATGTTCCTGCAAAGATTGGTGACATGATCGGCGCAGCCCCAAAATCAGGCCGCCCAAAATGGACCATGCTTGCAGAACACTTCGTTGCAGGCAAGCTGGCGGGAGATGAAGCGGCAAACCTGCTTGCAACCATTGAGCCATCAATGTCGTCAGATGATCGGCTGGAAATGCTCCTAAAAGCAGCTGCCAAACGTGGTGCACGACAAAGAGAAGGTGCAGCCGAAGTCAGCCCAATTGAAGGAGTTACAATCAGATCCACCAACGGATCACTAACTGTTTCGGTCAAAAGGACCGGAGCTAACGCTGACTTCGCTAGCTGGTTGGACAAAAACATGGCTGAAATCATCAAGCGCTCACACGCTGAGTTTACAGCTGTAAACGCCAAGAAAAAGAACTGAGGACGAGCAGAAAGGAGGAAGGCAAACAAACAAAACCCCCGAAACCGGAGCTTCGAGGGCTGCTGCGCAAAGCGCAATTCTTAGATTAGACACCTAGAATCTAGCAGCACCCGAATCGCCACACAAGAAAAAACGCTCTTGAGCGAACGGGTAATTTTTGTCTGCCGATAGATAATCATGAAAACAGTAGCAGCATTGGCTCCAAATGGAGCAACCTTGTCGGGGACGGCAGGGCAGGGGAGTAGTACACCCAAAAAATGGATACTTCTTCGCGCCGTTGAAGAGGCCAGAGAACCTCTTGGGTTGAAATCCACAACTCTCAATGTCCTGAGAGCCATGATTTCTTTTGTGGGCGGTGATCAGATTACTGCGGACCAAGATGATCATCACATCTGCTTCGCTTCCAACGCGGCGATCGCCAAACGGACGCATGTCAGCGTGCAGACAGTTGAGCGTCATATCTCGACGCTGGTTGAGCTTGGACTTATCCGCCGCGTAATGAGCGCAAACGGTAAGCGATGGGCGCGCCGGGATCGACAGGGCAGGGTGGTCACCGCAACTGGGCTCTCCTTGATGCCCTTGTCTGAACGGCACCCTGAGTTCATCCAGGAAGCCCAGAGGCACGCTGATCGAGTTCTGGAGTTCACTGTACTCCGTGACAAGGTTTCCGCCGCTCTGGCACGCCTTAGGGAACTCGTAGCAAATGACACCGCGGTCTCCGATTTGATGACCACCGTACGCAATGCTCTGCGTCGCAAACCAGATGCGAATGTACTCTGCGAGCTATTGGCAGAAATCTCTGTGGAAATCTCAGAAATAACACAGACAGATACAGAAAAATTGAGGGACAGTGACAATGAAATTGAGGGGCACAAAGAGGACTCTTTGAATCCGGAAGTTAAGAAAGAAAAACTTTCTCAGATTCAGGTTTCTCCAGACCAAATGGAGCGCAGTTTTCCACGGCTATGCTCAGAGCTACGCTTTGCAAAAGATCAGCACCACTGTGATCGGCTTATGGATGATATCGCCGAGTATCTACGGCTTGGCCAAACCTGGTATGCAATGAAATCAACGTTTGGCCCAGCTATTCGCTTCATCGTTCTCGGGTACATCTTTCAGCGTGCTGAGAACATACAATCTCCAGGGGCTTATCTGATTTCACTACTGGCCAAGATTGAAAAGGGAGAACTATCTCCAAGCGCAATGCTGACGCGGACCTCCAATGGTTCGTAGGTTTTTTGAAACAGGAAGAGATTTTCTGTCGTCAGCTTATCCTTCAATCCAATGTTTGGATTGAACGGTTCGGGAAGAAGTGAGCTATAGGATTGACCTCTATGGATCATAAAGTAATAAATAATGAGTTATAGACTGGATTCTTATACCTCACGATGTGGAACTGGCAGAGCCCTGATTGGCCGACATTTCGTTACGATGCCTCAAGACTCGAACCATACGAGCAACAGTTCCTGTTGTCCTCAGGGGAAGTGCTTGGAGCGGTACATTATGTGAACCGGGCAGATCGTGATCAATTGCGTATCGACCTGCTGAGCGAAGAGGCGATGAAAACCAGCGCGATCGAAGGTGAGATGCTGGATCGGCTCAGCGTGCAATCATCCCTGCGCCGACATCTTGGACTGGCTCCCGACAGCTATCCGTCCAAACCGCGCGAGCAGGGCGTTTCCGAAATGATGGTGGACGTTTATTCCAACTATTCAGAACCACTGTCACACGACACCCTGTTTCAGTGGCATGACATGCTTCTGTCCCATGACAGGCATCTGGAATCGATTGGATCATACCGGAGCCATGAGGATGCGATGCAAATCGTCTCAGGCAGGCTAGACCGTCCAACGGTTCATTTCGAAGCGCCACCTTCACGTCAGGTTCCGGCTGAAATGGACCAGTTCGTAACCTGGTTCAACCGGACCGCACCGGGTGGTCCCGAACCATTGCGTGCACTGATCCGGGCAGGATTGAGTCATCTTTATTTCGAGAGCATTCACCCCTTTGAAGACGGCAATGGCCGGTTGGGTAGGGCGCTGGCTGAAAAGTCCCTGGCACAAAACATTGGTCAGCCGAGTCTGATTGCACTTGCTTTCACGATCGAGCGAGAGCGGAAGGCATATTATGATCAGCTTGAACGCCATCAAAAGACGCTGGACGTCACGCCATGGCTCGTTTGGTTTGCCGAGACAGTCCTTACAGCACAGCAGGTGACGCTTGAGCGGGTCGGCTTCTTTATTACCAAGACGCATTTTTACGATCGGTATCGTGATCAGTTTAACGCCCGCCAAAGCAAGGTAGTCGCCCGTTTGTTCAAGGCTGGACAGGACGGGTTCAAAGGGGGGCTCAGCGCCGAGAACTATATCTCTATCACGGGAACGTCGCGCGCCACGGCGACGCGGGATCTGCAGGACCTGGTAGAAAAGGGGGCGCTGAGCCGAACAGGTGAACTCAGATACACCCGCTATTGGTTAAAGTTGGATTGGGAAGGGTAGGGGGGTGAAGTACGACACGAAGGGCGGGAAGCAGACCTTCGCTGCACCGTTCGTCGAGGTCCGCAGAATGGCGATAAGCAGGCGTTGGTTAGGCTCGGAGACGGCTTATGAGGTGCGCCAAGCGTGATGTCAGTGGTAGAACGGCTGGATCCAAGCATTTCAAAACCAAACTTTTTGCACCCTTGTTAATCAAAAGAGATAGGGTGAGGCTTCAAGTGGTGTAGCTGCATTCGGAGGATCGTATTTTGAGCCTCGTCTACCTGTGGGCATTTCTCGTCACGCTTGCGCAGGTGTCTTTAGCCTTCGGAGTCACTGTGCATGCTGTTCTGAGAAAGCGCGATACATGCGCGGCCATTGGCTGGTCAGCCCTTGCTTGGCTTGCGCCGTTTGTTGGCTCGTTGGCGTACATCATACTGGGTGTCAATCGGATCAACCGGGCTGGCACACGGATGGGCCTGTCAGACACCATGCGCCAAATTCCAGGCTTCTCTCTCTCGGAAAGTGAGAGAGTGTTGTTTGAAGAGGCTAATATCCAACTACCTCACTTGGCCGGATTAGCCCGTGCCGGGGAAGCTCTTAGCGCAAAGCCACTCTTGCCGGGAAACACGGTCGATTGCCTGCGAGATGGTGATGAGGCCTTTCCGGAGATGATCGCGGCCATAGATAGTGCCAAATTATCGGTTGGATTGTTGAGCTATATTTTTGACAGCGACCGAGCAGGAGAAGAATTCTTGAATGCGCTCGTCCGCGCCAAGGATCGCGGCGTGGTAGTGCGCGTTCTTATCGACTGCGTTGGCGCGCGCTACAGCAAAGAAAATATGGTTACTCGTTTGGAAGAGGTGGGCATTGAAGCCGCGAGTTTTCTTCCAACAAGCGGGTTCTCCTCACGCCGCTTTTCAAACCTCAGAAATCACAGAAAAATCCTTGTTGTGGATGGCTGCATTGGCTTCACAGGCGGCACCAATATTCGTGAAGCGCATTGCCTGAACCTCGATCCTGAGGCGCCGACACAATGCCTGCACTTCAAATTCGAGGGGCCAGTGGTAAGCCACTTTAAGCAAGTATTCGTTACGGATTGGGCCTTTACCACCGGTGAGCAGTTGAGCGGCCCGGCATGGTTTCCAGAGCTTACCCGCCATGGCACGGTCTGGTCGCGGGGGATTTCGCACGGACCAGACGAGGATTTCGAGACGCTCAGCAAACTCATTTTCGCAGCGCTGTCGGCCGCGCGGGAACGGGTGCGTATCGTCAGCCCATATTTTCTACCGGATTCTCGGCTGATAGAAGCGCTTTCAGTGGCGGCGCTCCGTGGCATCAAGGTCGAAATCTACCTACCATCCAACAACAACGTTAAGGTTGTCGAGTGGGCAGCTATGGGGCAGATCGGGCAAATTTTGGAACATGGTTGCCGGGTTTTTTTCACCAAGCCACCGTTCGATCACACGAAACTCATGCTCGTGGACGACGTTTGGGCTCTTGTTGGAAGCACAATTTGGGATCCCAGAAGCCTGCGATTGAATTTTGAGTTCAATGTTGAATGCTATCATCGAGAACTGTCGGAAGAACTCCATGCCATACTTGACTCAAAAGCACTTGGCGCTCGAGAAATCAGCCTCGAAGAGATCAATGATCTCCCGCTTTTGGCCAAATTGCGCAACGGTTTCGCCCGGCTACTTTCCCCTTACCTGTAGGCAGCCAAACTTGGCCTTACACCCGAACGTCCAAGCGAGCGGTCTGAGAGGTAGTTCTTTTTTGGTATCCGCAACGCCCTTAAAAACTTGACCCAAAATGGATAATGCAGAGGGTTTGTCCGAAATTGAAAGGGAAGGCTGAACGTCCCTTTGTCTATTTTGCGGTGTTGAAAAGTTGCGCCAACAAGCTCGTGTGGCTATCATCTTGATATGGAATTTATTGTGGGTGGCATAGTTACGGTTGTTCTGGTGATTTGGGGCGCGGCCTCATTTTGGCGAGCGCCCTCAAATGACCAAAAAAAGGAAAAAGACAAAAAGTAGCGGCATCGTCTGCAAGCACTTTGAGCACGCCTCATGGGATGCATCATCATCCAATTCACCAAACAAACGTTTTCGCCGACTTTATGGATAGCGTTGCAGCGACGACAGGGTGGACATTGCCCCCTTCCTCAATAAACATTACCCATCGAATACTTGCGACCAGGTCTCCTGATCCAAAAGCGAAACGAGTTGATCACGTGAGTCGATTACCGCGCTTATCGCTCGATCTCTTTCCCGATCCAGTTCACTAAAAATGGCTCTTGTGGATGATGCCGATGCTGATTTGTCCGTGGAACCGAGAATGGCAATGTCCGCAGCACCTTCGACCGCGGCACGGAACCGATCAACGGCAACCTCCAAGTCGCTCACAATTTTCAGAGCCGCGGTCCGGACATCGCTGTCTGCGGGCGAAATAGCCTTATCCAAGTCGGTTCTCAGCGTATTGGGTTCCAGAAATGATGGTGTCAAATCAGACGATCCATCCAACAAGAAAGTGACCGCGGTTATCGTCGCAATTACTGGCATCTCACAACTCCAAACTGGTTCCCGAGGCGACTATGTCTGCCTTTTCGTACAGAATTTCAGCAACTTCTGGCCAGTACTCTTCCGGGATTGCCGCCTGCAATTGCCCCTGCAATACCAGCAGGTTATCGCGTTGCGAACGGCGTTCGGTGTCATATCTGTCTGAAACAGCTACCAACTTGGAACGTTTTACAGAGCGGTTGGCGGACAACCGGTTGAATTCTTCAATAAAGGCCGCGTGCGCCTGGATCATCTGTGTTGAATTCGCCTCAATCTCCCGGGCGACCTGAACCAGATCTGAGCCATCATCAGAAGGTATCCGTTCCAACGCGGCTGTGAGCTCAGAATTTATGTCGCCGATCGAACTACTGCGGTCGAACGGGGCACAACTTGAGATGCAGCAAAGAGAAGCAGCAGCGGCCAGATTGATAAAGTCTCGCCTCGACAGAGAGGCATTGCAGGTAGCTGCCATCGTGTTTCCCCCTGATCTGTGATCCACCTATTTTTAGATCGCGTCCTTTGTTGCCGTGCTCACTGAAGACGGCCCAATCTTCAGAAAACACTCAGGTATTCAATACGTCCGCGAGCTGTGCTGGATAATGAGCCGTGCAATACTGCCCAAATCTTAATCGTTCCACAATGACATTTAAATGTTAGGATGTGAGGCAATGCTTTTCAGACAACTTTATCAATAGGGGGGAAATACGATGGCACCTAATCGGCGCGACTTCATGAAAACTGTTCCAGCAATTGGGGCCGCGTTTGCAGTAAGTCCTACTTTTTTGTCGGAAGAAGCAGCAGCACAAACTACATCGACAGCCGCGCCATTAGAAGGCCACTTTCACCCTAAAGGAAAAGCACCGTCCGAGCACACGCTCAAAATCCTGGCCGAAGCGAAAGAAACACTGCCTTTCTCTGACACTCAGGACTTTGACGAAGTTGCCAAGGGTTTCATTGCCCAAATGCCGGAACCTCAGATCATGGCAGACGCGGGCAATGTCGCCTGGGACCGGGGCGCATTTGATTTCATAGACGAGCAAGACGAGTACGACAGTATCCACCCGTCATTGATGCGTATCAGCAAGCTGAATCAGAACTATGGTCTGTACGAGGTAATACCCGGCATCTATCAGGTGCGCGGGTTTGATTTGTCCGACATCTCATTCGTACGCGGGAAGACGGGTTGGATCGCCATTGACCCACTGGTTTCGGCCGAAACGGCGCGAGCCGCGTGGGAATTGTTCTCGGAACACAAAGGTGAAGGGTTGCCGATTACAGCCGTGATCTATTCTCATTCCCACGGCGATCACTGGGCAGGCGTTCGCGGCATCGTTTCGCAGGAGGACGTCGATTCCGGCAATGTCGAAATCATTGCTCCGCGCGATTTCATGGAACACACAATTTCCGAGAACGTGTTCGCGGGCAACGCAATGAACCGCCGGCTATTTTACCAGTATGGTCTGTTGTTGCCCGTGGCCCCGCATGGGTTCGTCAATCAGGGTCTCGGCAAGCGCGTTTCAGCAGGTGCCACTGGCCTGATCGCGCCAACCCGGATTGTCGAGGACGACATCGAAGAATTCGAGGTCGATGGCGTGCGGATGATCTTCCAAAACACACCCAACACTGAAGCGCCGTCTGAGATGAATACTTACATCCCAGACATGAAGGCCCTGTGGATGGCGGAAAACGTGACAGCCACGTTGCACAACATCTATACATTGCGTGGCGCGCCAGTGCGCGATGCCCTTCGATGGTCAAAGTACATCTCTCGTGCCCTGTTCCTGTTCGGGCAAGAGGCAGACGTCATGTTCGCTTCGCACCATTGGCCGCGTTGGGGCAACGACCGCGTGCAGCAGGTTCTGAGAGATCAGCGCGACCTTTATGCTCATATGAATAACCAGACCCTGCATCTGGCCAATCAGGGCGTGACGATTAACCAGATACATCACCACTATGAGCCGTCACAGGGTTTGCAGCAGACATGGCATACACGTGGCTATCACGGCTCACCTCAGCACAATTCGCGCGGCGTTGTTCAGCGGTTCCTTGGATTCTGGGATTGTAACCCCGCGACCCTGATACCGTTAGAACCAGAAGCTTCAGCTCCGCTCTACGTCGAGATGATGGGCGGCAAAGATCCAATTATGGCCAAGGGTTTGGAACTACACAATGCAGGGCAATATTTCGAAGCGTCCGAGATTCTGAACAAACTGTTCCTGTCGGATCCATCAGATCAGGAAGTAAAAGACTTGTTGGCCGACGTTTACGAACAACTTGGCTACCAGCAAGAGAACCCGGGCCTGCGGAACAGCTTCCTGTCCGGTGCCTATGAACTTCGTTCTGGCATCCCCACCGGTGAAACGGCCGACACGTCCAGCCCAGAAGTGATACGCGCGATGTCGACTGAGCTGTTCCTTGATTTCCTTGCGATCAAAATGGACAGCCGCAAGGCCGAAGGCATCGAGTTTACGATGAACCTCAGCACGCCCGACAATGGTGAGATGTTTGCGATCGAGCTGGCCAAGGCAACACTCACAAATGTCGAAGGTTTCGCCTTCGATGAGCCAGATCTGACTCTGACCTTGAACCGATCCGATCTGGAACTTGTGATGACCGGAGAGGCTGATTTCGAGGACTTGCTGGCCGACGGTCGCGCAACGGCTGACGGTGACGTCAGCGTTCTGATCAAACTCGCTGGAACCATGGTTGAATTCGATCCTCTGTTCGAAGTTCTGCCCGGGACAAGTACCGGCCCAACCGAGGTGGCAGAGGCCGAGCCGTTACAGGCAGTGACTGGTCAGGTCGTTATCGAATGATGTTTTGCGCGGGTCCCATCGGACCCGCGTTACCAACTTTTGCACTCCAATACGATTTTGACGATGTAATCCAAATCACCCGAGGAGACTTCAATGGCTGATCTTGTTGTTCTTTCATTTGATGGTGTCGACAGTGCAGATGCCGTTTTAACAAAACTACGACAACTCAAAAAACAGGAATTGATCGACCTGCTGGATGCCTGCGTCGTTGTGCGGCCCGAAGAGGGCGACATACACATTAAGCAGTCAGTGAACATGACCCGAATTGGCGCCAGTACCGGCCTGAGCACCGGTGCAATAGTGGGTATGTTGGCTGGTATTCTTGTTCTCAACCCACTCGCGGGCATGGCCGTGGGCGGTTTGGCTGGGGCGGCAATGGGCGCGCTTGGCGGATCCCTTTCCGACTACGGCATCAATGATGATTTCATCAAAGATCTGGGCCAGACCATCCAACCAAATTCATCGGCTCTGTTTCTGCTTGTCGCCAAGGCCACACCGGACAAAGTGATAGCCGAGATCGAACAATACGACCCGAAAATACTTCAGACGTCCCTATCGCAGGAACAAGAAGACAAACTTCGCGAAGCGCTCGCTGCTGCGCATAACCAGTAATTTTTTGATAGAGGTCGATGGCCAATCTAAAGTGTAAACGGCCTTTTTCATTCATAGGGCTTTGGTTGGGAGCACTGCAACATGGCAGAAGAATCCGCTAATTGGGACGAAGAAAACACCGGGCGCGTCGCTGACGCGCTCGTAAAGCTTGGTCAGATCGGTTTCTGGGTCCAACTGATTTTTTTGATCATTGTCGTTGTACTGGGCGGCGTTGTGCTTGGCGTTGTCGGAGGCGGCGCAGGCGTTGGCAACGTGCTGTCCTTCTTAGGTTTGATCCTGCCCGCTTTCACTACATTTTGGTGTTGGCATTACCTGTCGTTGGGGCGAAAGCTGAAGGAGACTGGAGATGACCCCTCAGCCGCCCGGCTTCAAAGTCGCGTGTGGATCGGCGTTTGGGTCGGAACGATCGGCGCTGTTCTGACAATTGTTTCATTATTTGGAGCAGCTTTTGCGCTTCTGGTCACAATGCTGGCCAACCCTCAAGTTGGCTTGCAGATATCCGCAGCTGAAACCGGTGCCAGCCCCTACACGATTTCGGCGGTTGATGCAGTCAGCATCATGACTCTACTTTTGACGCTAACCGCTGAGCTGCTTGTTGTAGCGATTTCTTTGCGTATCGTTTTCTTGATCTCTCGTTCTCTGGGAGGAAATGATGTCTGAGTACGCAGTACACCTGCCTTAACGAAACCTTGCGAAATTAAAGAGCATGGCTAAAAGCAGTGCTATGTGCCACCCAAAAACCGCTTAAAAACAACAGAGGCCGGTAGAGCCATACAAACCCCGATCAGAGCAAAAAGCAGGATAGTAGGGATTGCCGGGTAAGACAATTCTGACTGCTCAGCAATGTAAAGAGACAATCCTATATTCCTCGCAATTGTTGCGATGGCAAGGCCCGCTCTTTTCGATCTGACCGGGCCCCCAAGCGTGTAGCCACTCGCTAACGCGACGGCACAAAGTATGACGACCGAAAACGCAGTGGTCCACCCAATTGCAAGTGATTGCCGTAGGTCTGGCAAAAGCGCCAGCGCAGCCAAAAGAGCGGCAAGGAACAAGAGATAAAGTCCCTTGGACACAATCGCCACCACCTTGTTGTGGCGATTTCGCAATCGCGGCACCGCGCGCGCCGATGCCCATCCAAGCACTGCCGGTAGAAAAGTCACCAGCCCGACCTGAGCGGCCACAGTATCCAACGAAACAGGAGTAACCGCGACCTGGGGCAGATGACTAAATAAGAACAGCACAAACGGCGTATAAACCACTGCCAACAGAGCAAGAAGCAACTGCAATGACGCAACATAGTTGAAATCGGCGGCTGCGGCTTCGGACCGGCGCGTTGTGAGAGGCGCTCCGGGCGCGGCGGCCAAAATGGCCAAACCCAGAGCAACCTCAGGACGCACGGGAAGCAAAAAAATTATGACGAGTGTTGCCAAAGGCATCGCGACGAGAACTGAAATCAGGGAACGAAACAAAAGCGAAGTATCGGACAACAGCGCACGAATGCTTCCAACTTCTTGCCGGGTTCCCAGCCCATACATCTGAGCAAAAACGACAACACCTGTAAAAACCAATACGACTTCGGGCATCTATTTGCGTCCTTCTGATCCCAAAGTGCTGGATGACTGATTGCGTTTCGCATCGATCCAAATACGGGACTGTTCCATGGCATCATTAAGTGCCGCCCCGATTTCAGCTTGCTCCTCAAAGACGTTCTCTTGCGACAATCGCTTCAGCAGCCCGGTTCGTTTCAATTGCCCTTGCAACTTGTTGTTCACACCGGTCAAAACCAGCTTGCTGTCGTGATGTTCAAGCTCTTTAGAGTATCGGCTTAGCAATCGAATGATCGTGCTTCCCAAGTCGTCAACGTCACGAAGCACCAATAATACTACTGAATGGCGTCCCGTATCTGCTTCGGGCAACTGAGCTTCAAGAGCCTGCGCCGACGCAAAGAACAGTTCTCCGCGAATGCGAAGAACCGTGATTTCGCCTTCCTCAAGAGCGGTCGCACCCGGCCGCTCTATTGGGAATCCCCCTTCGACCAAGGAGATCTGCCTAACTTCGATTTGGTTAGCGGAGCGCAGAATTTGAAGAACGAAAGAAATTGCGATGCCTAACAGGATTGCAAACTGCAGCGGCAATAACAGCGTTGCCACCAGCGTCGCAGTAAAACCAGCACGGGCCATCGTTCCGGTCCGCCAAATGACAGCAATAGACTTGGGTTGGACATTCTGCACGCCCACCACGAACAAAAGCCCACCCAGACCGGCCATCGGAACAAGTTTGACCATGTCCACGAACAAAAAGACGATCAATACCACTGTTACGCCCGCAAAGATGTTTGACCAGCGCGAACACGCTCCGGCCTGAACACTGACAGCCGTTCCCGACATTGACCCACCTGAAGGGATCGAACCAAACACGCTTGCTGTGAGATTGGCTGCGCCTTGGCCGACGAAATCACGCGAAGTATCTGGAAACCGCCCATCGGGGTTCGGATAGCTTTGACCAACACCGGCGCCCTGTACCAACCCGATCACTGCGATGGCAATGGCGGGCAAGATCAGTTCTGGAAAGTAGCTTAAGTCCGGCAGCATTGGCGTGGGCAAGCTTCGGGGAATGATCGCGACATCTTTCACCAGCACGATCGAGCCGCCTTGAAACAGCGTGGCCAACCCGGTTGTCGCACCCAGAGCAAGGATCAGCGAGAACTTACTTAATCGCGTTTGCTGGATCAGAAAAATAAGGACAATTGTGGCCACACCGATAGTAACCGAAGCGGTATCGAAACTACGCCAGTTCAATGCGGTATCGGAAAGGCGCAACAAATGATTTGGCTGTACGCTCTCGAACCGAGTGATATCTGGAATAGAGCCAAGAATGATCAGAGCTGCAATCCCGGTAATAAATCCTGTCATCACCGAGTTGGATACATATCGGACCAGCCGCCCCATACGCAGCAGCCCAAAAATCAACTGCACTATCCCAATCATCATAACCAGGCCGATCAATGCGCCGATCTTTCTATCGTCCTCAACCCCATACAATGCCTCACCGACGGCGACCGATAGTGCGCCAGTCGTTGATACATTCATAAAAACGGAACTGGTGAAGATTGCGCCGACGGGCATGGCGACCATTAGCGCATAAAGTCCAGCGACAGGGTTTACGGTCGCAAGAACAGCATTGGCCATTCCTTGCGGAACGTTGACGATTGCGAACGTGGCACCTGCGACAAGATCCGAAACCACGTTCCTGCGATCAATCTTCAACCCGTCAAGCATGCGGCCGCGATCCAGTATATTTTGGGTATTTGGCGCGGGAGCACCACATCACTCAGGCACCACACCCTTCAGTTCTTCCGCGTCATAGGGGTCGTGTTCAATAGCTTCTTCATCACTGGCGCGTGTGCCCGGAAAGACTTCGTATTTTGGGTCGAAATCCACCAGCAGACTGGCCAGTGTTTTCAGAATGGAAGGGTCACCCGTGATCTGCGCGGACCCTTCGGCAATGTGTTGTTCAAAACTCTTCTCTCCGGCCAGAGTTTCTTCCAGCTTTGCGCGGTCAATCGCCAGCGTCAGGTCAGCAGTTTCAGCCTGATACCCCTTTGTGTTCGTTAACGTCGCGTTTTCCAGTTCGACAATAAATTCCTCTCCATTATCCGGAGTTCTCAGATTGATCGTAAACCTCAGCCCCTTAGCTTTTTCGCTATCGAGCCGGATTCCGAGGAAGTTCAGAAACAGCTCAGTCGACATGGCGCGCATAACGTCAGGATTGGTTGTTTTGACGGCCTGCCCGGAAGGGATACCGGATCGCAATTCAAAAGCGCCCGCCAAGAATGAGTTGCGAAGCCCAGGGTTTTCCTGCTGATAACCGATTTGCTCGAAGGCATCCGCGAGAAGATCACGAGCGACTTCGTTTTCGGGTTCGGCAAGCGCAACCTTGTTCAGAATTTCAGCAACCATCAAATAGTCACCAGCGTCGTACATTTCGCGGCAATTGGCGACAATTGCCTCGGCCCCGCCCATCATTCGGACGTAAACCGGCGCTGAGTTTTCCGGTGAAGGCGGAATCAGTGTTGCGGGATTACAGTCCCAAAATCCGAGGTATCGCTGGATTACACCACGGCTGTTATGCTCAGGTGAGCCATGGTAACCGCGAGCGTGCCAGTGTTTCTGAAGACCCTCGGGGACTTTGTAGACGTTATGGATTTGGTTGATTGTGACGCCGTTGTTTGCGTGATGAAGAACCTGATTGTTCATATTCGCGTAGATATCGCGCTGCGCCCGCAGCACCTCTTGAATCCTCGCATTTCCCCATCGCGGCCAGTGGTGCGCGGCGAACATAACTTCGGCCTCTTGACCAAATCGGTACAAGGCCTGCGCTATGTACTTTGACCAAACCAACGCGTCGCGTACTGGAGCGCCGCGAAGGGTATAGATATTGTGCAAGCAGTGGGTGACATTTTCGGCCATCCACAAAGCCTTCATGCCGGGAATGTAGGTGTTCATTTCCGACGGCGCCTCAGTATCCGGCGTGTTTTGGAAGACCATCGGAATGCCATCCACCTCGAATTCCTCATAGTCTTTCGAGACGATCCGCGTAGGGGCAATCAGTGTCACAGCGCCACGTGATGCAGCCTGCCCCAGACCCTGTGTGACATAGCCATGTGGATCAACGGGTAGTAGAATACCGTACTGGTAATAAGCCCTGCGATTCATAGCGTTACCAGCATAAACGTTTTCGGACACCGTATTGTCCATGAAGCCAACGGGAGCGATGATTTCAACTTTGCCGGCCGCCACATCTTCTTCCGATATGATACCCTTTATCCCGCCCCAATGATCCACATGATTGTGCGAGTAGATCACAGCGGTAATGGGAAGCTCTCCGCCAATATGTGATCGAAACAGTTCCAACCCGGCGCGTGCGGTTTCCGCTGACACCATCACGTCGAAAACGATCCAACCAGTTTTCCCGCGAACAAAAGACATCTGGGACAGATCGAAACCGCGGATTTGATAAATACCCTCGACGACCTCATATAGTCCGTAGTCCTGGTTCAGCTTTGCCTGACGAAACAGCGACGGGTGAATGCTTTCGTAGCTATCCGCCTCGTCAATGAAATCGAACTGCCCCATGTCCCACGCAACGTTGCCTGCATCCGCCATGATTTTAGGATGCTCCATTTTTGCGATCAGACCGCGTTCGCATTCGTCGAAGTCGCGGGTATCGTCGAAAGGCAAGGCATCGTGTGCGGCCTCCAGAACGGATTTGGTGTGCTGTGACGGAGGATTGCCTTTGGCATGAAAATGTGGCCGTTCGCTGGGCATGATCAAATTGCTCCTGATTGTAATGAGAGATTCCTGAACAGAACCGATCCGTGAAGGTTGGATAGTTTATTCGCTTTGGGTTGCATCACCGCCGACGGGAGCGATCCGGGTCGGGCCCTCTGAACGAGTGAATAGATAGACCATGAACAGGACAAAAAGGATTGCGACAAAGCCTACGACGCCGGCCATACCAAAAAGCGGTGCCCGATGCCGTTCATTCTTGTCGTTTGGATCGGTGTTGTTTGACGACATGTTGATCTTCCCCCCGAATGATCATTGTTTCCAAATCCCCGATTGCACCGCGTGATAGGTCGCACGGACACAACACGTGCCGATGCAAAGACTGGCACTCGGCAACAAAAAGATAATGTTTTCTATATGTAAGAATATCAATATGCTTAGGTTTTGTCGTGAATTTTGTGACGGGTCAGTTAGTCAACAACGTTCCTGGCTCGCGCCGCAAACTTCGCGAAGTTCTTAGCTGAAGCAGGGCGGACTCAAGCCGTACGATTAGGAAGGATTAGGGAAATGGTTCGGTTGCGCGCTTTTATTGCTGGATTGTCCATTCCTTGTTTTCTGCTTGGTCTGATTTTGTTTACGGCGTCACTGACACCGTCCATGATCCCCCGTGGGCCGATGGCGCAAGGCGTTCTTGGTGGCCTGGTCATGTCGCTTGGATACTTGATAGGGAAAGTGATTGGCTTGATCTGGCTTGCAGCCGACCTGCCTGTAATTCCACGTAAGCTGGCTGTTCTGCGTGATGTGTTGCTTACGGGTACAGTACTGACACTCGCGGTCTGGTCGATCACCCTTAACCTTGAGTGGCAGAACGATTTGCGTAGCAAGATGGGGCTTGCAGAGGCCGAAACCCAATACCTGATGACAATGCTACCCATCGCCTTGCTCACATTTTCCGCCGCCTATCTGATCGGCAAATTGATTGAAGGCATGTTTCGATGGACGCGCGCTAAGTTCTATCGCTTCATGCCGCCAAGGCGGGCCAACATCCTCGGCGCTTTAACAGTGTTCACAGTACTGTTTATCGTAACTCGAGATGGCGTTTTCGATCGGGTAGTCGCTACGCTCGACGAAAGTTACGAGGCGGCTCAGGAGCTTTTTGACACCGCGCCACCAAAGCCTGCCAATCCAAACAAAACCGGGTCGTCTGCCTCGCTCATCGATTGGGCGGCTATGGGCAAGCCGGGCCGCGACTTTGTCGAGACCGGGCCGGATGCGGAAGTTATTTCAAAATTTTCTGGCAGACCCGCTTTGGACCCAATAAGGGTTTATGTGGGTCGGGCAAATGCCGACACACCAATGGAGCGGGCGGAATTGGCCTTGGCGGAGCTGAAACGCCTTGGTGCATTTGAACGAAAGATCCTGATTGTTACAAGCCCCACCGGAACCGGTTGGATGGATCCGGGATCGCATGATCCCGTCGAATACATGCACAACGGTGATATAGCGACCGTAAGCGTCCAGTATTCCTATATGCAATCACCACTTGCTTTGGTTCTTGAAACCCGCACTGGCCTGGATCAGGCGACCGCTCTTATGGAAGTTGTGCATGACTATTGGCGAACTCTCCCGAAAGAAGACCGCCCCAGGCTATATGCGCACGGACTAAGCCTCGGGGCCTGGTCGTCGATGTATGCAACCAACCTGTTTCGTCTGGTTGGTGATCCTATCGACGGAGCGTTCTGGGTGGGGCCGCCATTTCCTTCAGACTTTTGGCAGCGTGTGCAGAATTCCCGACAACCGGGCAGCCCTTGGGTTTTGCCTACAATTGGTGATGGTTCGATTGTTCGCTACGCTTCCCACTTCGCGGACGCGTCTAAGGCTGCGGCTGATTGGGGCCAGATGCGAATTGTCTTCTTGCAGTACTCAAGTGATCCGATTGTCTTCTACGATCCGTTTTCCTTCTGGCGTGCTCCTCCATGGATGAAAGAACCGCCCGCGGAAGATGTTTCAGAACACCTTACATTTATACCGGTTGTGACCAAGTTTCAGTTGGCCCTCGATATGGCATTATCTTTCGGGACACCACCTGGACATGGGCATGCCTACTTTGCCGAGGATTACATAGGTCCGTGGGTACAGGTTACTGCACCCGAGAACTGGACTGAAAAAGACACAGAACGCCTCGTTGCTCACTGCGATGTTGGATTCCAGTATGGGTGTGTAAACAATTGACTTCACTTTGCCCCCGAAGTGTCAACTAAAACAACGGCATAAATTAGGGAGTAAACCGTTAATAAGGGAACAGCATTGGAGCGATGATCACCGCGACAGTGCCGGTCAGAATTGTGAGCGGCACACCGAGCTTTAGGAAGTCAGCAAAACTATACCCCCCGGGTGCAACGACCAATGTGACCACAGGTGTTGAGATCGGAGTCGAAAATGACGCGGATGCAGCGATCAGAACACACAGCGCAACTGGGTATGGCGAAATCCCAAGTGCTTCGGCGGCTGAAATAGCAATCGGCGCAACAAGTACCGCAGAGGCAGTATTGGATAGGACTAAGCCCAATAAGGCCGTTAAAACAAAGATCGCCGCCATGACTGCGCGCGGACTGGCTTCTCCGACAAGGTAAAGCAGTTGGTCGACGATTAGGTCCGATCCGCCCGTAGCCTGCAGCGCGTCAGCAAGTGGCAACATCCCGGCGATAAGAACGAGGCTTGGAAGCTTTACGGCGCGATAGGCGTCTTCGGCGGAAAGCGTGCGAAGCAAGACTGCTGCTACCGCGGCCATCAGTACTGCAGTAGTTATTGAGACGAGTTCTGAGACCGTCAGGGCAACCATCGTGGCCATGATGGCAATCGCAGCCCAAAATCCCGTAGCTGCCGGTGGGACGGATGTCCGCTCATTTGGGAACGACAGAAGCACCAACATATCATGCCTTTCAACCGCACGATCCAAGTCTTCCCATGATCCGGCAAGCATAAGGCGATCGCCTGATTGCAAAACTGCAGTGTTGGGGTGTTCGACGGGCTCGCTGTTTCTCACCAGGCCAACTATCTCAATCCCTTTGGTTTCGAACCCGGGTGCATCATGCATTTGTCGACCAATCACATTAGCCTCGGGGTGGATCAATACATCCGCGAGACCCAACTGATCGATCCAAACAGCGCTTGATTTCTGAAAACCCAAAGTTTTGGCAAACAACGCATTGGTTGATAACTCCGCCAGTGCGTCTTGGGCTCCTCGAATGAAAACTATGTCACCCGGTAGCAGTTCCATACCTTCACGAAACATGGCTGCAAGGTACTTTCCTTTGGCGCCAGGCCTCAGTCGAACGAGTATTGCCGTGCCACTTCCCGTCAGCTTGTCAACGTCCTCTGAGAGTACTTTGCCAGTGACCCTGAAAGTCGCGGAATGTACATCCAATCCAAAGGTTTCCCACATACCTGCAAGCGTCGTTCCGGAAATTGCGAACTCCTGTTCATCAGGGGTCGACTTGGTCTTCAACCGGTAGCGGCCCCAAAACAAGACAAACAGGACTGCAACAACCAGAACCGACGCACCGATCAGAAAGAAGGAGAACAAACCGAAAGGCTGGTATCCCTGCGCGACCAACTCATCACTGACGACAAGGTTCGGAGGCGTGGCGATCAGGGTCAGCATGCCACTTATCAACGCGGCATAGGACATCGGCATCAAAAAACGAGCCTTGTCGTTTGCCGTTTCTTGAGCAATTCGCAGAATGACCGGTATGAAAATTGCGACGACGGCTGTTGAGCTCATAACGCTCCCCAGAAGTGCCGTGCTGATCATGATGAGCACCAGCAATCCAGTTTCACCACGACCACCGTGCCGCATGATGGCGTCCCCTACTGCGCGAGCAACGCCGGTTCTATCCAACATTTCGCCCAGCACAAGAAGGCAGGCGACAAGGATTACAACGCTGTTCCCAAAGCCCGATAGGCTCTCCCCAATTGTCAGCGTGCCGCTGAGGGCAAGCGCAAGAACAACTATCAAGGCAACGAAGTCATAGCGAACACGGTTGCTTGCCATCAGCACACCCGCGACGGCAATCAGAGCGAACACAAATCCGGCTTCATTCGTCATTATACTACCCCCTTCAAACGATAGGGCGTCCATCCATGCGTGCAAATTTCAGGTGGTCGCGTCAGCCATATCCACGCCTGCTTCCCGCAGCAGTTCAAACTTCACAGCTGTTGCACTGACCTGTCGATAAAAGGCAATCAGCTGCCGCGTCGGGCCCTGAAGACGTGTCAAACCTACGGTGGCGGCGACGACTGTGCCGACATCCGTATTGCCTTCCAGGACCTGCCAACCGCCCACGACAAGAACCCCCACCGTCCCGGCTCCGTTAATGGCGCTTAGTACAAATTTCGAAGACAGCTTCCAGACGAATATCCGGGAACGGGTATCGTAGATCTCGTCAAATTTGGGAATGATCTCCGCGGCCGAGCGATCAGGGTCAACAAGCCAGTTGGTGGCTTTGCGCAATGTGTGAACCCTGTCTGACACAAGGGAGTTCACGCGCGTCTGAACGAGAAGAACAATAAACACCTGAGGGATAATCATGCCAATTGCAATCAGCCCCAGAGAGGGTTGATTGGCCGCAATATACCCAACAATCACAACAAGGGTTCCGGCTTGTACGATGGGTTCAGACAGAGCGCTACCAGAGAATTTTCCTACTTGTTCCGCTTCGGCCGACACCATTGTTGCTTTGGCACCATAGGCAACTTTCTCGGAACCCCCTGGGTTTTCGCGAGACAGATTGCAAATACGCTTGCGCAGCTTGCGGATCATGTCCTCGCCAAGGACGCTCGAAAGATACCCCAGCACCCATTTCAGCGCGAGACTCAGGGTTATCACCGCGCCCATAGCGGTACCAAGCCACAGCAAGCCTCCGGGGCTTATGTTCTTTTCGGTCAGACCATTCACGATTTCCTTCTGGTAGTTCAGTGGAAACGCCGCCAGGGCGGCAATGGCCAGCGACAGCAAAATGTTGACCACCTGACGATGTCCCGTTGTTCTCAAGATAGATTTGTAAAATTCGATCACTCGCTCCCCCAAAATCCAAGAGCACCTTTGCTTGAAGGTGCGGGTACATTGTTGTGACTGCACCCTAACACTCAATCCAATCTGAATATAAATCTACCTTTTCTTCGGACTAAACGACTACGCTTGAGACGCTCGAATTCAGGAGCAACGATGTGAGTGAAAACATATAGCGGGGAATTGAGAGCGGCCGCTGATGTCCAATCCTGGAGAAGCGGAACTGCACTAAATAGACGAGAGATCTCAAGCACGATTTGTAGGATTGGCCGAATTTCAGGTTGACCAAAATCTGAGATTAGTACGAACGTCGGCTCTTGATCAGCTGCAACGCAGCATGTGATTGTACATTTTGATGTCCGGTTTGGGCAGAACCTACAACATATTCTGAAGCCGTCGGTTAGCTACAGATCGGACAATGCTGTCATACTGTCTCAAGACGGAATTTGAGGAACTTCTCGCCATCGTACTCGATTTGGCCAACCGGCTTTGCACCCAGTCTGCCGAGCGCTCCCAGGTTTTTGCGGGACGGTGGCAACAGAAAGGTCACAAATGGAATGCGGTCGTCCGCCATCGCGAAATCAATTGCCTTCATTGCAATGTGCCGTCCAAGACCGAACGCGCTAGGTTTCAGGACCAACCCGAAGTCCCACTCCTCGCCTTCCTTCTGAAAACCACCCCATCCGACATATTGGCCGTATGCCATAATAGCCCAGTGGCCAAGCTCGTCACGCGCCCAGCATTGCTCTTTTTTGGCCACAAACCCGGCCGCGACCTTTGTATCCCACGCAGACGTCAAAAGCGGCATATGCTCAGCGACCCGAGGGTCGGACATGTGATCTACAATCTCGGCCAGCTCAACTTCGGTGAGCCTTGCGAATGTGATGTCGTTGGTCACGGTCGCCTCCTTTGGCGTCAATTTGCGGCCTTCCCAGATCATGCACAGCACATTTCCGGTCGGGTTGAGGGTGAAGCCCAGATTACCGGGTCTCACCTACTTGGTAACGGTTGCCGGGCAAGCTTCCGTCAGTGCCTTGACTTCTGAACTCGGTTCCAAAGATTGATCATGCCGATGTCAGCTGTGATGACCGAGATCTCCTCATCGGAGTAGTGCTTTCGCAATTCCCGCCGGAGGTCCGACAGATCCCTGTCCCGATCGAGGTATGTCAGCGCTTCGGTCCAGGCGAGGACCGCTTGTTCGGCCGGCGAGAAATGGTCCACCTCGCGCCAGACAACGAGCGTATCCAGCTTTATTTGTGCAACACCTGCTTTGCGTGCTTGGTTGAGATGCATGGCCACACAGTAGGCGCATTGATTGATTTGAGACGCCCGAAGCTCGATCAGCACCGACAGGGCATGATCTAGGCCACGATTGGCCATCAATGCATGGGTGTGGCCGAGGTGGCCGAATATCTCCGATTGGTTTTTCTCGTGCGTGAGCGGAGGATTCGTGTCAGTCATGGATTTTCCATTCTTGGTTGGGGTTATGCGTGGTGCGCAGCACCGGTGTTCAGTGTCGGCTTCCATTGCCAAGCCATGAAAACGATTGCCGACATCGCGATGAGTTGAAGTGCCAGGTGGTAGGCGTCATCCAAATCAATGGGCGCGGGTGGGATCATGGTGGCCGACGTGATCAGTGCTGCGACGAACGTGAGTGGTCGGGCAAAGCGACGTTTCAAGAGCAGTGACAGCGGCACCATTGAAATTGGCACCGAGACAACGATGCCACCGATCAACATCAATTCCGGCGTGATCTCCATGCCGTTGAATTGGCCTGTCATGATGGTTTCGAGGAACCCGGGCATCACGAACTGGTGGAGATCGCGAAAGATGATGTTGAGCAGAATGAACAGCCAAAGGGCCGAGAGTTGGATGTGAGTGTCGACAGATCGCATAGGTGTAGTCTTTCTTTGGTCTGGAGAAGGGAGGACGGCGGCCAGTGACCGCAGGTTTGAACCATCTGGTTTTGGACGCGGTTTGCTCGATAGAAGCTCTATCTTCGCTATCCGGAGAGAACCTGTTGAATGGCAGCCGTTGGACTCAGTGCTGCCCAGATAAGAAGAAGACCAATCGTCCCAAAAATGGCGGCAAAAGCCCGAGACGATGCGGCCGGAGCAAAGGCGAGAATTCCCGCAGCACCAACATTGGACACGATACCCATCAGGACTGCCGCCCAGGGAAACACCCCATCCGCGCTTTGCCAAAGCCCTGCGCCGTAGCCAACGAGCAAGGCTGTAGCGGCCATTCCGTAAAGCCGGAAAAGGGTCGCGGACGCAGCGGAGACGCCGGTCATGGTCTCAAGCCGGTGCCGCGGCAACAGCAAGAACGGCCCCGACACCAGAACAACTGTCACCACGATCTTCGCAGTAAGAATCAACGATATTGCAGACATAAGCTGAAACCCTATTGTGAACTCAGGATGCAAATATAGGAGCTGAAACCGGATGTCAAACCCAGATAGCATGTATCGTCGACAATCCCCCGTCCCCATAGAAAAATGCGGGGCGGCTCTGGCGACCGACATCATGTCAGATCGATGGACAATTCTGATTATGCGCGAGGCATTTTACGGTGTGATGAGGTATGATGACTTCCGCGCGGATATCGGCATACCGCGATCTGTCCTGACGGACCGCCTCAAGCGTCTGGTCGACGCCAAGATGCTCAAGCGTATTCCCTACCGAGAAGGCAATTCTCGAACCAGATACGGATATGCGCTTACAGACATCGGTGTGAGCTTTGGTCTGCCCCTACTTGCTTTGATGGCTTGGGGGGACGCGCACTTTGCGGAACAGGGAAGCGCGATATCGATCATCGATCGGTCAACTGGAAAGAAATTGAAGGTCGCTTTGGTGCCCGAAGAAACGCCTGAAGTCAGTATAAACGGCGTGAAGATTGTTCCGAACTAGGCCGAACGAAGAGAGTTGATCCGTCACAGGGCGAGCCGCACGTGTGAAGTCGTTTCATGCAAGTACGTCTCATCGCGAGGCGGCTACGGCGCACATTCTCAAAGCGTCATTCCACGTGAGTGTCTGCTTTGTCCTGCGAACTGTAGATTAGCCTGCGCAAGGTTTTGCACCGGCGGCGAAGGTCCGCTCTGACGCGTCACACCGCAGCATCCGACATCCAAAACGGACGGCAGGAATGGGCCGCCCCTTAACTGCGCAAGCCAATGTGGAAGTCCATATGCTGCACTGGCTCCGATGGCCGCGAAGAGCCCATGGCAGACATTGTTCAATGTGTTCGACAACCTCACGTTTTACGAAAGTGACAAGTCACCGCGTTGGTACTAAGTTGAGACATAAATATTCAAATATTTGACTGCCCAGTTTCTCAGCTTCACCCAGCGCGAGTTTCATATGTCCAAGTTCAAATTTCCTACCGCCTTTACCATTCTGTTCATACTGATTGCCGTCGTGGCCGCCCTTACGTGGGTTATTCCGGCCGGTGAGTACGACCGTCAGATGAACGAAGCTCTGGGCAGCGAAGCGCCTGTCCCGGGCACCTACCACGAAGTCGAGCCGAACCCCCAAGGACTTACGGCAGTTATCCTTGCCCCGATTGCAGGTATGTACGATCCTGGTCTTCTGGGAAGTTCATCCAGCGCGGCGATTGATGTCGCTTTGTTTGTTTTAGTCATCGGCGGTTTCCTGATGGTTGTCACCAAGACAGGAGCTATCGACGCCGGCATCGGTTGGTTGCTGCACAGGTTGGCAGGGCGGGAAATCCTGATGATCCCAATCCTGATGATCGCCTTTGCCTTTGGCGGGACAAGCTATGGCATGGCCGAAGAATCCCTCGCGTTCTACGCTCTGATCATTCCGGTTTTTATTCGGGCAGGGTACGACTCCTTGACCGGGGTTGCGGTGATCATGCTGGGCGCAGGCATTGGGACCCTGGGCTCAACCTTCAACGCATTTGCGACAGTTGTTGCCTCGCAAGGTGCGGGTATTCCGTTCACGAACGGGATCGTTCTTAGGTTCATTATCCTTGTCCTTTGTCTTGCTGCGGGCATCGCATTTGTCATGCGATACGCATCACGCGTGAAAGCCGACCCGTCATTGTCCGTAGTGGCCGATCAGGCCGAGGAAAACCGGGCGCATTTCCTAAAGGGTTCGGAAGGCGATGATACGTTCCCCGAGATGACCAAGACGCGTTCGATCATTCTGGTTCTTTTCGGGATTACCTTCGCCATCATGATCTATGGTGTTGTCGCGCTGGGGTGGTGGATGGCCGAGATGTCCGGTCTCTTCCTGGTGATGTCCATCATCGTTTGGTGGGTCGGGAAAACGGATGAAGGGTCCAGAATGGACGAAGGGACCTTTGTGGAAACCTTCGTTGATGGCGCGCGCGATTTGCTGGGCGTTGCCCTGATCATTGGCGTCGCGCGCGGTGTTGTCGTCATTATGGACGCGGGCAAAATCACCGACACAATCCTCGCCGGAGCCGAGGGGTTTGTCTCGGGGCTGAGCGAGTTTGCTTTTATCAACGCGATGTTTGGCATTCAGATCTTGATGTCATTCCTGGTGCCGTCCTCGTCAGGGCTGGCCACGCTTTCGATGCCGATCATGGCACCACTGGCAGACTTTGCGGGCGTCGGTCGTGACCTGGTGGTTACAGCGTATCAGTCAGCAAACGGATGGGTGAACCTGTTCAACCCGACATTTGCCGTCGTCATGGGAGGGCTAGCCATTGGTCGTGTGTCATATGACCGGTGGCTGCGCTTTGTTTTCCCGCTGCTCGTAATTCTAGCCGTGATCATCTGCGCCGCACTTACCGTTGGGGCCATAACTGATCCGGGGATCGACGGGCCGGCAACCGAGACTTCAGACACAACATCGAACTGAGCCGTCGCAATGACCGATCGCTCCGCTCCAGAGACGACTTCGACATCGGGTGCCCTAGGGCTGACGGCCTGTATCGCTTTGGTTGTTGGAAACATGATCGGGTCGGGAGTGTTCCTTCTACCAGCGTCACTTGCACCGTTTGGGCCAATCGCAATTGGTGGGTGGATTCTGACTTCGGCAGGGGCGCTTGTTCTCGCGATCATTTTCGGAAGGCTGTCACGCGTCGTTTCGAAACCCGGTGGCCCCTACGCCTATTCGCAAGAAGCATTCGGAGACTTTGCAGGCTTCATTATTGCCTGGGGGTATTGGATCGCGCTTTGGACCGGGAACGCAGCTGTTGCTGTCGCGTTGGTGGGTTATCTGGGGTTCCTGTTTCCAATTATCATCGAAGTGCCAATGTACGGCCTATCGACCGCGTTGGTCGCGATTTGGACGCTTACTTTGGTAAATATCCGAGGCGTTGAAGGGGCCGGTTTGGTTCAGATCGTGACCACCGTGCTCAAACTCGCGCCTCTGATCCTGATTGGCACGTTGGGTATCTTCTGGATCGAAACAGAGAACTTCATCCCGGTTAACCAAAGCGGTACGACGGCCTTTACGGCGATCTCGGCTGCGGCAGCCCTGACGCTCTGGGCCTATTTGGGCCTCGAGTCTGCGACCGTTCCATCTGGCGACGTTATCGAGCCGGAAAAGACCATACCGCGCGCCACGGTCATCGGCGTGATTATCGCGGCCAGCGTTTATATAGCGGTGACCGCCGTTTCGATGGGCGTCATTCCTGCCGAGTTCCTGGCTATTTCTGCCGCACCGCTGGCAGCGGTCGGCGAAGTCATGTTTGGCACCGTTGGCGGTATACTCGTAGCCGTAGGTGCGGTGATATCTACGTTCGGAACTCTGAACGGCTTCACACTGCTCAGTGGCCAGGTCCCCTATGGCGCTGCTTTGGACCGCGTTTTCCCTGCAGCTCTGGGCCGGAAATCCAAATTCGGAACGCCTGCTAACGCTCTGATATTGTCGAACGCCCTGGCCTCCGTTCTGATCATCATGAACTATGCTCAAGGACTGGTCGCCGCATTCAACTTTGTTATTCTACTTGCTGTTGTCGCAAGCCTGTTGCCCTATGCCATCTGTTCCGTGGCCGAGATCATGATCCGGCTAAAAGGTGGGCAAGTCCTGCATGGCCCAGAATTGGCGAAGGTCGTTGTTCTGGGTGCCCTTGGCTTCATATATTCCGTGTGGGCCTTCGTCGGTTCGGGTGCGGAAACCGTTTTGGTTGGCTCTGTCTTGCTGCTTTTGGGCGTTCCCATCCATGTCTGGGTCCGCTGGAGCCAGGCCAATGACGTTGAAGACATTCAAAAAACAGATAGTTCGAAAGGAGAGTTGCCATGAAGCTCGGCGTTCATTCCGAGATCGGAAAGCTCAACAAGGTGATCGTCTCGCGCCCGTCACTGGCGCATGATCGACTGACACCTCGAAACTGCGAAGAGCTTCTGTTCGATGATGTGATCTGGGTCGAACAGGCCCGCAAGGACCACGCTGAATTCTGCTCGCTTATGCGGGAACGCGGGGTCGAGGTTTACGACATTCAGGATCTGCTGGCCCAAGCTATCGCGGACGACCCAGAGGCGCGGGCCTTCATGCTGGACCGCTTGATCACGCCCAATATGGTCGGTCTTGGCTTTTCAGTTGAAATGCGTGCCTGGCTGGATGAGATGGACGCCAAGACCTTGGCACGCCACATGCTGGGTGGAATCATCTTTGCCGATCTGCCCAAAGGTATGATCGACGAACAATTTGGCGACTTGGTATCGCTGGGCGATTTCATCCTACCCGCTGTCCCGAATGCGCAGTTCCAGCGTGACCCGTCTTGTTGGATGTTCAATGGGGTCACGACGAACCCGATGTTCTGGCCGGCTCGCAAGCCGGAAACCCTGATTATGCGCACCGTGTATCGCTTCCATAAGATGTTCAAGAACGCCGAATTCGAGTTCTGGTGGGGCGACAGCGACGACGATTTTGGCCTCGCCTCGGTCGAGGGTGGCGATGTGCAGCCGGTGGGCAACGGCACAGTGTTTATCGGCATGGGCGAGCGCACGACCCGACAGGCCGTGGCACAGGTTTCAGAAGCGCTGTTCCGCAAGGGCGGCGCCGAACGTGTTGTCGCCTGTGCGATGCCCAAGAGCCGTGCAGCCATGCATCTGGATACTGTCTTCACTTGCCTCGACCATGACAAGGTCACCGCATTCTCAGAAGTTGCGGACCAGATCACCTGCATCTCGATCCGTCCGGGTGACCGGGGAGATTTAGATATCCACGTTGAAAAAGGGCACCTGTTCGACGTCTACAAAGAAGCCCTGGGGCTGAACTCGCTGGAAGTCATTTCTACCGGTGGCAATGAATTCCAGGCCGAGCGCGAACAATGGGATGACGGCAATAACGTCGTCGCCCTCTCGCCAGGTGTTGTTGTCGGCTATGCGCGCAACACCTTCACGAACGGAAAGATGCGCGCAGCCGGTGTCGAGGTGATCGAAATCTCGGGTCAGGAACTGGGGCGTGGTCGCGGTGGCGGCCACTGCATGACCTGCCCGATCGACCGCGACCCCGCCTATTGAATTTACCATGGGCGCAGCCCCTGCGCCCTCTGATTTTTGTTAGGGAGAGATAAAATGGCATTCAATCTCAAAGGCCGTAGCTATCTGAAAATTGCCGATTTCAGCCAGCGTGAAATGCTGTATCTGCTGGATCTGGCCCGCGACCTGAAGCGCGCGAAATACGCCCGCGCCGAACAGCCGTCGCTGACCGGCAAGAACATCTGTCTGATCTTCGAAAAAACTTCGACACGCACCCGCTGCGCCTTTGAAGTGGCAGCATACGATCAGGGCGCGAACATCACCTATCTCGATCCGTCGGGCTCACAGATCGGGCACAAGGAGTCGATGAAAGACACCGCCCGTGTTTTGGGACGTATGTTCGACGGGATTGAATTCCGCGGCGCGGGTCAGGACATGGTCGAGACACTGTCAGACTATGCCGGCGTCCCGGTCTATAACGGCCTGACGGACGATTGGCATCCGACCCAGATGCTGGCCGATATGCAGACCATGATCGAGCATGCAGACAAGCCCCGCAAAGACATCGTCTATGCCTATTCGGGTGATTGCCGATCGAACATGGGCAATTCGCTTCTGATGCTGGGCGCCATCATGGGCTGCGACGTTCGGATGATTTCTCCGAAGGAAACACAGCCCCATGACGATGTACGAGAATTGGCGATGGAGCGGGCCGAAAAGACGGGCGCACGTGTGACCATCACGGACGATACGTCTGCGGTCGAAGGCGCGGACTTCATTCATACCGACGTCTGGGTATCAATGGGTGAGCCGAAAGAGGTCTGGGCCGAGCGCATCAAGCTGCTGAGTCCCTATCAGGTCAACATGGATCTGATGAAGAAAACGGGCAACCCGAGCGTCAAGTTCATGCACTGTCTGCCAGCCTTCCACAATCTGGAGACCAAAGTTGGTCAGGACATTCACGAACAGTTTGGCATCACCGAGATGGAAGTGACCGAGGAGGTTTTCGAAAGCGATATGAACATTGCGTTCGAACAAGCAGAAAACCGGATGCACACCATCAAGGCGATCCTCGTCGCAACACTGGGGAGCTGAACCATGGGACGCGTTGTTGTAGCACTTGGCGGCAACGCGCTTCTCAAACGGGGTGAGGCGATGACAGCGGACAATCAGCGCAAGAACGCGAAGATTGCCGCCGAAGCCCTCGCCCCGCTCTGCGAAGCGCACGAAACCGTCATCACTCATGGCAATGGTCCACAGGTCGGGATGCTGGCCCTGCAAGAGATTATGTATACGGATGTCGAGGAGTACCCGCTGGACGTTTTGGTCGGCGAAACGATGGGCATGATCGGCTACATGATCGAGCAGGAGCTTGGGAACATCCTGCCCTTCGAGCATCACATTGCCACCCTTTTGACCATGATCGAGGTCGACCCGAGCGACCCGGCCTTTGACAACCCGACCAAGTTCATCGGGCAGGTATATTCCGAAGCGGACGCCAAGAAAGAGGCGGCCGACAAGGGTTGGACGGTGAAACCGGATGGCGAGTACTGGCGGCGCGTGGTGCCCTCGCCGCGCCCGAAACGTATCTTTCAGGTCGAACCGATCCGTTGGATCCTGGAAAAGGGCGCGACCGTGATCGCTGCTGGCGGAGGCGGCATCCCGACGATGTACGAGGCAGGCGCTGAAAGGAAACTGGTCGGGGTCGAAGCCGTCATCGACAAGGATTTCGCCTCGTGCCTTCTGGCGCAGAACCTTGGCGCAGATTTCTTTGTCATCGCTACAGATGCAGAAGCCGTGTTCCTGAACTGGGGAACGCCTGAACAAACAGGAATTAGATCGATCACTCCGGATTCATTGGATGAGTACGACTTCCCCGCCGGGTCAATGGGCCCCAAGGTTCAGGCGGCACAAGACTTTGTGCGATCCTCGGGCGGTCGTGCGATCATTTGCGCCCTAGCCGATGTTCCTGCAGCCGTTCGCGGTGAAAAAGGTACGACAGTATCGCTAGAGGCGGGCGAAACACAGTTTCACTAGGCCCGAAGAATAGGCTTTGTTGATTGTAATGCCTTCTATGGGACACCGGGGTCGACACTGCGCGCTGCGCGTCACTAGATCGTGCGTATGGGTTATCAGGCCATAAAATTTAACTTCCTCTGACATCCTTGTGGGCGGAATGCTGGCCAGGCACAATGCAGACCCTCTGCCAAGAAGTTGACAACGAATGGGTGCTTCAGGATGTCCATTCTAGCACCTTCAGTGCCGTTCTAAGCAAAGGTAGCGTCAGAGCCATTTCAGTCCGAACATTTCCTTCAGCGCAGACAACAGAAGCGTGGGCAGTGCGGCGATGAAGAACACTCCGAGCAAATGCGACAGAGGCAGGGAAACTGTTCCAAGCACGAAATGTCCAGCGCCGGTATAAATGGCGAGAAGAGACAGCAATATGGAAATGCTCACCGCTCCAAGCAAGGTGCGGTTGCCGAGCGGCGACTTGCGGTAGAGCGTGGAGGTCGTTCGGGCGTCGAAAATATGCCAGATCTGGGCAAAGATCAGTGTCATGAACGCTGCTGTCTGGGCGTGTTCCAAGGAGGCGCCTCGTTCGAGAAACTCCTGGAAGACATAAAAGGTCAGCAGGCCGAGCAGCGTTCCCCGGATCAGGATCCGCTCCTTCATTCCGCCGCCGAACAGATTATCGTCGCGCGGGCGCGGTGGGCGCTGCATCAGGTCGGGTTCCGCTTTCTCGAAGCCGAGTGTCAGAGCCGGTAGCCCATCCGATACAAGATTCACCCAGAGGATCATCAGCGGTGTGATCGGCAGGAGCGGGTCTGCCCCCATCAGTAGGAAGGCGAACAGGATCGTTGAGACCTCGGCCACGTTGGCGGTGAGCGCCTGCCGAATGAATTTCAAAAGATTGTCGAAGATGCGCCGGCCTTCGCGGACTGCCGTCACGATGGTGGAGAAATTGTCATCGAGCAGCACGAGGGCAGCGCTGTCTTTGGCGACCTGCGTGCCGGTGATGCCCATGGCGACACCAATATCCGCCGCTCGCAGAGCGGGCGCGTCGTTGACGCCATCCCCGGTCATTGCCGCCACCTCGCCATTCTCCTGCATGGCATTGACGATGCGCAGCTTGTGCTCCGGGGTCACCCGGGCAAAGACGGCCGCGTGCTGCACCATCTCTTTCAAATCCTGATCGCTCATCTGGTCGAGCTCGACCCCGGTATGAACCGTCTGCGCGTCGCTGGTGCGAATGCCGATCTGTTCCGCAATCGCTTGGGCGGTCACGGCGTGGTCGCCGGTGATCATCACCGTTCGGATGCCGGCCCCGGTTGCCTCCGAAACGGCGATGGGTACTTCGCTGCGCGGCGGGTCCATGATGCCGTGAATGCCAAGCAGTACGATCCGCTGCTCGGGATCGGCATGGTCCAGATCCTCTTCTGCCACCTCCCGATAAGCCACGGCGAGGGTCCGGAGCGCCTTCTCGCCGAAACTGTCGATCACCGCCTCGATCTCTTCCCGCAAAGCCGGGGAGATCTCAAGCGTTTCCCCGGCCATGCGGACATGGCTCGCCCTTGACAGGATCACATCAGGCGCCCCCTTGGCGCCGAGTACAGTGCGCCCATCCGGCAATCGAGCGAAGACAGACATCATCTTGCGCGTTGAATCGAAGGGGAATTGCCGAAGCGCCTCGACCCGCGCTTCTGTCAACTTCTCGCGGGAAATCCCGACCTTGGCCGCGGCCACGACCAGAGCGCCCTCAGTCGGGTTGCCCTGGATCGCCGGGCGCCCGTCAGCCTCGACCATACGCGCATCGTTGCAATAGGCGGAGACGGCCAGCATCTGCCGAAGATCCGTTTCGGCCTCGATCTCGGCCACGCTGCCGTCTTCGGAACGGAACTCGCCATGCGGATCGAACCCCTCGCCGGTCACTTCCCAGTCCTTGCCACCGGCCCAGCATTGCATCACCTGCATTTGGTTCTGCGTGAGCGTGCCGGTCTTGTCTGAACAGATCACCGAGGTCGCGCCGAGCGTTTCTACAGAGGAAAGCCGTCGCGCCAAGGCGTTGCTGGCAATCATGTTTTGTGATCCCAGCGTCAGAACGATGGTGACTACTGTCGGCAGGCCCTCCGGGATCGCCGCGACCGACAGCGAGATTGCCGTGTTCAGCATCTCAGCCGCATCCATTCCATTGACCACGCCAATGCCGATCACGATGGCGACCACGATCAGGGCCGCCATGATCAGCACCTTGGAAAGGCCCTCGATCTTGAGTTGCAGCGGGGTTTTTGGCTCTTTCGCAGAGGACATGAGGGCAGCGATGTGACCGACCTCGGTCTCCATTCCGGTGCCCACGACAATGCCTTCACCAGCGCCGCCAGTGACCTGCGTGCTCATGAAGCCCATATTCAGACGATCGGCCAAAACGACGTCTTCGTCCTCGATCGGATCGGCATGTTTGTCGACCGGTTCGGATTCTCCCGTCAACGCGGCTTCGTCGACCTGCATCCGGCTGGCGGTGACAAAGCGAATGTCGGCGGCCAGAATGTCACCGGCTTTTACTCGCAGAATATCGCCCGGCACGAGATCCGCCGCCGGTACCTCGACGATCTCGCCGCCGCGGCGCACGAAGGCCTGCGGTGCAGACATCTCCCGCAGGGCTGCCAAGGACTGCTCGGCCTTATATTCCTGCCAGAAGGAGATGAAGGCGTTAAAGACGGCGATCGCGAATATCGCAATCGCATCAACCCAATGCCCCGTATAGGCCGAGACAAGAGCACCTGCTATCAGGATGATCAGCAGCGGGCTTGCGAATTGCCGCAGGAGCATCTTCCATGGCGGAACTGTTGCAGTCTCTTCCAAGCGGTTTGTACCGTGTGTTGAAAGCCGCTTGGCCACCTCGTCCGGATTCAATCCCGTCTCAGGGTTCACGCCGAGGTTTTCGGCGACCGCTCTACCGTCCAACACCCAAGGTGCGTTCGCGTTTCCAAGAACCGATGGGGTTGTCTGTGCGAAAGCTGACATTCTCAACTCCGAATGAGCAATTGCGTGACCGGATAAGTCTTGGGGTGCCAGTGCCCATTCTCAGCCAATGAGCCAACCTGCGCAGTTCATTGACGGTTCTCCAATTTGTGATGCGCACGCCTTTATCCAGATACCAGCAGCGACGGAGCTTTGTCATCTGCAAAATCGAGAAAGGTAAGAAAAGCAGATGTTCGCCATTGAATGGAATACGCCCAGCCTAGAGAGACCGCGGTTAGCCGACATTTAGGCTCTTCCTGTCAAGGGCAGCAATGTCCGCAGACTGTGAGTTCAGCCGTCGCTAGATTCTGCACTCGCAGCGAACGGCCGGTTCAGTGAAGCTGCACTGCGGCGTCGAGGATTGCGACGAATGTCTCTTATGGGCCGTTCCGTACAAGGGAGAGTGGTGCGGAGGACCGAGCTTTCGCCGTGGATCGGGACCTTCAGTTCATGCGCGGAGCGCACTTTCGGGTCGACGGACGGTGATCTAATCTCACGACCCGCTTCACCCCAGTTCTTGGCGGCGTTAATCTCCGGTCCGAGCAACATTGAAAGGAGGCGCCCCATGTCCCTCTTCTCCAAACTCTTCGGTGGCGGCGAAGAGTCTGAACCGGAGCCAGTCTTGTACAAAGGGTTCGAGATTTTCCCTGACCTGATGCCCGAGGGCGGCAAATACCGTTTGCTGGCCCGTATCGAAAAGACCATCGACGGAGATCGTAAGACCCATTCGGTGGTCCGGGCGGATGTGTTTGAAAGCCGGGATCAGGCCGAAAGCTTCAGTATCGCCAAGGCGAAGCAGGTAATTGACGAACAGGGCGAACGCCTCTTCAGCTCCGGAATCCAGTAAGTTGATATCCGTTGGGCGATCGGTGGATGCCATGAGTGGCTTCTTGCGCGCCACCCCTGACTTGGTCCAAGCGTGCAAGTCTGACAAAACGGTTTGGATCCGATCCTGAGGATCGGACAGTTTGCCGATGGCCGCATCGGTAAATCAAATGGGACGCTCGGCCGGCGAGTTTTACGTATCCAATCGAATGTATTTATCGAAATTTTCAGAAGTGAATGTGCGGCGGGTAGGTAAAGTCGACATCAAGGCGCATTCAGGTTCTGAATCCTTTTTGAAGAATTCATCTCTCAAAGTCATTGGACAGAAGCTCTGTAGCAAAGGATAGTGATGGCATGGAGCTGAACGCAGCCATACCTGTCCACCTGATCCACGTGGACCCTGACCTCAACATGGCGCGGTTCTATGGGATTGAACTGCAACCGACGCTGTTTGGGGAAGTGTCTGTCCTTCGGACCTGGGGGCGTATTGGCACAACCGGTCAAGCTATGAGGGTGACGTATGATGACGAAGCCCAGGCTAGTGAAGCGCTCCGAAAACTTGAGACACAAAAGCTCCGTCGAGGGTATGTGCCCGTCGGTGGTTAGTATCACCCACCAGTGATCGTAGATCTTTCCTCTCTCAACCCGGTTGAGCGATCTATTCTTTGGCCACCCGGCCAGACTGGACATGATCACCAAGATTTTCCAGCTCGTCCTGACAGGCTTCAGAAATTCCCTCTGGCAAATTGTAAGCTTCAATATCTGCTTCGATCTTTCTCAAGTCAGATTCCAGTCCCATGGATTGGAAAGCATCGACTTCTCGAAGGCGGTAAATCAAACGTTCAATGAGCAAACGATGGGCCAGCATCCGGCCCAGCAGTTCACGAACTACGGGTTCTTGCATGCATCAGTTCTCCTCAATCCGCACAGTAGGCACGATCGGAATTCCGGGGTCAATTGTGGAGCTTAGCTTGAGGGGAACCTGCGAAGATCGGCGCTTGACGTTCTGTTCGAAGCGAGAAAGTGCGATGCGACTTTACCCCCATGCAAATCCCGAGCCAGCCGGCACGTGATCTGCATGGATGGCGAGGTGGACCCGGCTAGATACCGGGAACACCCCAGACTTCGTACACGTTATGCTCGGTATGCCGTGTAGACTAATCGGTCACCGACAATAAGGAATGGCAGCTCGCGGGAGCCGGTGGCGATTTCGCAAACAAGCGCGGCGCCGGCCAGGAAGGCAGTGCGTCTGTCAGGAAACGGCGTGCGCTCTGGTGTTCCGACGCAGTTGGGCATTCCTGGAGGTACATGCTTGAAGGTGATGTTTGCGACCCAGCCGTTGAGGCGCTCGTCGATGTACAGTCCGAGTAGGTTATTACGTGTGACATATGGCGGATCGCTCGCCTCAGGTTGGGGATCTGTCAAGCGACCGGTGGCGTAGAGCGCCCGAAGAACAAAATTCATCACACCGAAATCGTCTCCGGGTTTTTCTGTGTATGGGATCATATCGAAGCCTTTGTTTTTTGTGTTTGATTGAGGGAATGTCTCCCGGTGTGAGAATGACCTGGGAACAAATTGAAAGCGTCAAAGCGGGTTTGTTGAACTTTTTTGAAAAAGTTCGATCAGCCGATCTTTGACTGTCTCATCCGGAGCAAACCTGTCCCGGAGATATTGCCGTAAGTCATTGACTTTGGTACATTCATTCTGCGGGAGGTCCACAAATGAAGCCTGATGAATTGATTGAGAAACTTACGGAACTCCGTCCCGGGTTGAAGGATCACCTCGACCGGAATGCACCCAAGAGAAACCTGGCGCTTGCATTGCGCGCAGCGCGCAAGACAGCCGGGATGACACGAGAGCAGGTGGCAGAACGCTCTGGTTTGTCACCGGCTGACATTGATGGCTTGGAGGCACCATCAGGGCGCTTTCCGGACAGGTCGACCGTGATGCGCTTTATGGACGTGTGCCGATAGTGGTGATCATGTTCAAAGGTAACAGGGCTGTACCCCATGTCTGATTTGGACGCCGATAAATTCGTGGAGAAGATGGCGAAACCGGGGGCGGAAGAGGAAGCTTTCTTTGCAAGACGCCAGGAACTTGGCCTTGGTGTTGGGGTTGACGCAGAAGGAAAGCCTGCCCGGTCGAAAAGCCTCATCTTCATTGACTTCGAGGCCTCGTCCCTGAGCCCGAAGAGCTGGCCGATCGAAGTGGGTATCGCCCAACTCAAAGATCGCCGCGTGGTGGTCGAGAGCAAACTGGTTCGGCCACACGAAACCTGGTCTCTCGACGAATGGTCGGACAAAAGCGCTGCCGTGCACAACATTCCCTTCTCCGAATTGGAGACTGCGATGCCTGCCGATGAGGTTGCGCATTGGCTGATTGAGAGTGTCGGGGACAACATTCTTGTGAGTGATTGTCCCGAGTTCGATCAGCGTTGGCTCGAGCGACTGTTGAGCACAGTCAACGAGTCCGCGAGGCTGGAGATTCAGGACTTCGATCGGATAGCGTGGATTGCGTTTTCGCGGGAAGAGGGCGTTCTCGCGCCTGGTCAAATTGGCCGGGTGTATAAGACCAAGACCAATCGAGGCACGACCCATCGCGCCGGTGCGGATGCAGCCGATTTAGCGTATGCCTTCCGATCCGGACTGCCGAAGACGGCATCGCCGGATTTTCTGGCCCCGATGTCCGAAAAAGATTTGCACGTTTGGGAAGGTGGCGATGAGGAAAACGGAGTATGAGACGCGGTTCGTAGCTTACCATCTCTTGTCGCGTGGAAAGGGTTTGTTAGTCGCTTTCAAAGCGGACGCACTGCTCATGTGACTTTGCTCGCTCGAATGAATGAGTTGCTGGAACATCGAAAGCTCGGAGAAACTGAAACCGCCCCGAGTGCCTATGGAACTTACGATTTTCACTCACATTCAAAGGCACAACTGCGTCACTGACCTGTGCTTTCTGCACGAACTTAAACGGGTGATATTTGTCCCTCGTCGCTCTCATTTGGTCCGCGTGTCTGCGATGGCACCCGGACGAAATGAGCCAATCGAGGTTCAATGAAATCTGGTTGCCTTCCACAAAAGAAGGAAGCCATCATGCCCAACACTCCCGCTTGCGAACGTTTCTCCACTGGTGATCTTGTCGCGTTCGACTTTCCCTTCAGCGATGGCGGCGCGAAGACTCGCGTCTGTCTGATTGTCGCTGAAGATCCCGGTCTGAACGAGGTTGTTGTCGCCTATGGGACAACGAACCTGCATCTCAATCGTGATCGAAGACACGCGGTGATCCTGAATAGTCAATCGGATTGGTCGGCGGCGGGCCTGCATCGGGCAACCCGGTTCCAGGTGGATCGCCGCATTCGCGTTTCAATGGATGATATGCGGTTCAAGCAGAACCGATCCCTGGGAACCGCTAAAGTCGGTCGGTTGTTACCAGGCCGGATTCAGCCACTAATGACATGCTACAGCCGTTTGAAACCCGTTTCTTGCGCTCAGGAGCGACTGGGTATCCATCCGAAACCACAGGTGCACAATGGCCGCCGTTCGTTTCTCGGCCGCCGGTCCTTACGACACAACGCGGGTTCCGCCGCCGCCTGATTTTAGGCTTCTCGGAACGCGGTGGGCATCAAAAGAGCCAACTCAAGTCCTCACTCGGGTGTTCCGGCTAACGCCTGCACACATTCAACAGGAATAAGAAATGAAGAAAAGCAAAGAGACCGAAACAGACGGGTGCGCGCCCAATAATCGTGCGGATGCTGGCGGAGATGAAAGCTATAAGAAAGGAGTAGAAGATCTGATCGAGCGCGACCGACAAATGACCGAGGCGCGTGCAGAAAAACTTCGGATTCTGCACGATATAGTCAAAGACACGTTCGATGCCGTGGTCCTGTTCGGGCAGCACTATAGTGGAAGGCTCGATACGATTTGCTCATTCTCGGTGTTTCACAAGGACCCGGGCACCCGAGCCACCGTGAAGGCCTTCGTGAAGGACGCGCTGCCCCGAATTGGCGTTGCGATTATTTGGGAGGGCAGGGATGTCATGGATATTCCGCTCCGCAAGGATAGGGCGACAGCGCATGAGAAGGTCAGGATGTGGGAAATCCTGAATCCATGCACGCGCCAATTGAATGGCGGAGATACCCGGTGACTTACCTGTTCAACTGCTCGGCTTCGTGTTTTCGGCGAGCTCAACAAAACTGCTGATGTCCTTCACTGTCGGACGGGGACCGTCAGGAAGAAGGCGTTTGCAATGGGCCTCAGATACCCGGCTGTGCTGCTGCTCAGCTGTGGCCCAGACCGGAACATGATAGGCACCGCCCGGAGCATTCGTTTCTGGGCAGCATTCGGAAACCTTGTCAAACGTCCCTGTCAACAACAGCGTGATTGCGTAGGGCAGGCGGGGTGTCAACTCGGGTGTCGATGTCATGGTTTCGCCTTTGACGTTCATCACGGTCAGGGTTTCGAACGTCAGGTAGGCTTGTCCCATCAAGAGCTGGTGGTGGTATAGCTCAGACATTTTCTGAACGGCATCACCGGTGCTGCACAGCAAAGCCTCTTGGGCGTCGTTTTCAAAACCAGCAAGCTTTTTACGGAAGCCACTTGGCAGGTCGTCTGTCTCGATCCGAAGAAACCGCGTGCCATCCCAGACAACAACGGCGTCAAAAACGAAGCGGCTCAATTCGAAGGGCGCATCTGTGAACACGTAGGAGACGGCGCGGATAGATGTGTTGGTGTCCGGCCAGTCGGCAAAGAGCTGCATCAGCCTGGCACGCCATTGCAATTGCTGTGTCCGAACGGATGACGTTTTCGGGAGGCTGTCGTTCGCGTAGCAAAGCGTGGCGTGCCCGCTTTGCGCTTGCGCGATGAGGGTGGTCAGTTTGGTGTCATTGGAAGGCATTTTGGTCCCATATTCATGCGTAACACGCGCCTTCGCACCCAGGAAAACCGGATCCTGTCAGGCTGCTGTGGAGGCAACATGGGAGCATGTTGGAGTTTTGATAAATCGCTGACCCGAAAAGCATGGCCGGCAGGGCAGGGCGGGATGCATCTGGGAAGCCCAGCGGCCCGACTTCAGTCCGTTTCATGATCTGCGATGCCAATTGCATCCACGCGGGGGTCCTGGGTTGTGCTGCGTTATTGCCTTTGGCTTCTTGAAATTTGGGACTGACCACGGAGACCAGAGTTTGGATTCGTGGGAGAGGTCCGAAAAAAATCTCAAACGGCGTTTCTCAAAATTGGACGTCGAATGAACCTTATGAGCGTCCGCGGCATTCCGTGAGATCGTTCCTGGGCGGTCGGCGGGCAATGTCACCTAAACAACAAGAAAGACAAGACTATGGGCAAGAGATACGTCAGCAAGGTTCTTCTGTTTGACGAGCAGGATCTGATGAGTGAGGAGCCAGAGGACTTTCGCCATTTTACCGATCAGGCTTACAGCACCCTCAATAGCGTAGCCGTTGGAGAGGAAATGCAATTCCCGGCATTGCTCGGTGTCTGCTCAGAGCGATACAACCGGTCTTGGCTGTGGAATATCGACATCGAAAGAGGCTGGGTTTCACAAAACAAAAATTGGTCGCAAACTGTTCGGTCAATTGCCCTTTGGCTGGGGAATGTCAACCGCTGCTATCTGGATGACCTTCTGGTTACCAATGACCTCCTGTGCTTTATGTCTCGTGTTTCTGGCCAGATCGCAAACAAACTCGAGTACGGAAACGATTGCTCTGCCATCCTCATGGCGCGGTCTCTGGAAAACTTACCTGCGTCTGGTCTGCCCTGCTTTCGCCCCAAATCGGAGCTCTGTGCAGGAGGCAATGATTGTGCTCATGATATGCGGGCTGAAAACCTCGGACCCGGGCGGCGCGTTATCGTGGAGGTGGCGTTTGAACTGGATGAGATGTGGTAAACCCGCAGTGGCACGGGAAACCTACCGCCAACCAGCCGGCCTTCAAAAAAAATTCCTCACCCCCCCTTGGCAAAAGCCGGCGCCGACCGAACCTTGTAGTGTACTCGGGCGATCAAAGTGATCGCGCGGGTTTAAAAAACGGGGCAGGACCCCAAAAACAATGAGAAAGAGAACCTTTGAGCATGCACTATGTAAATAAAGCAATCTTGCTGGACGAGGCCGACCTGTTCGAGGTCTGTGGGTGCATTCCACAAGACTTTGATGAGCTGGTTGAACTGGCGGATTGCTGTGTGGGCAGCAGGGTCATAAACGATGATCACCCGACCCTGGAAGTGCTTAGTATATGTTCTGAGCGATACGACGAAGTGTGCGTGTTGAACGAGGATTTCAACTCCGAGTGGTTGACAGAAGGCAATGCATGGCGCCAGACCCTGACCGAGCTGTTTCGAGATCTGGGAAGCATCGACCAAAGCGTGACTGCACGTTTCCTGACGTCGCCAGATATTCCGGCTTTGATCTCCGATGTGGTTGAAAACATCAAAGCTGATGTAGAACAACAAAATTTTTTCAAAGCGAAACAACATCTTTTCTCGCTGGAAAACCTGAAGACTGCAGGGTTGCCGTGCTTTCGGAGCGCTGCAACCCTGACATCAGGGGGTGATGATGACGCGCACGATTGCAGGGACAAAAACTATGGCCCTGGAAAGCGCGTCATCGTTGAGGTGGCTTATGTGTGGGGGTAGTACCTTCAAATTGATCATCTCATTCCAAAGAGTTTAATACCCTGATGCGCCAGATGAACCTGATCCGGCGCAATTCCGTTAGAAACTGAAAAACCGACCCTTAAAGCATATTCGCCGTTTGGCATTGCTGCTCTTTTGAGTGAGAGCGGCAACGCCAAAGGCAACTGCTTCTTCAAATTGAAACAAACAACCCCCAACCGCACGTGAGGAGCGGTTGCACTTGGACCTGTGGCATCCCGCCCCAGGCAATCAAGGGAGAACATTATGTTCTATTCCCCAAAGACCGAAACCGGTCTGCTCCAATTCATCGCCAGCGCAGCGGAGGTCGGTCAATGAGCGTTTTCGACGATCCCCTTCATAAGGCGCTTTATACAGCGCTGAACGCTACAGACACCGCCAGGAATGCTGTGTTTGATGTAACTTCGGGTTCCGATTGTCCGGAAGCGCTGCAACCGGTCGCGGAACGTTTCTTCGAAGCTGACGACAGCGATCTGATCGCTGTAAATTTGATAGAAGATGTCGGATTACTGATGACGATGCTGCATGACGCTGCCGCAGCTGAGACGCAACCGGGGTATGTCGCGGACGAGCATTGCATGTCCGGGGGTGGCTACGAGGTCACGCATCTTTCGGATCTGGGCCAGCAATTCGAAAGCGCGCGAGAGGCAGTCGCGGCACTATATTCCGCACTTTATGAAGTGAACCTTCATTTGCGGGCTGATCGTCTGTCCGCGTCACTGCGCGCTTAAACAAGAGGGGCGGCGGTGCCGCCCCTTCCTTGATCCAATTGTACTGTCGGACGTCAGGCGGTTTTTGCCTGTAAGTCATAACGCTGTCCCGACAGAGCCTCGCTGAACTCCCAAGTTTCCATCGCTAGTCGTCAGAACACCGCGGTCCAATATCGCAATGCGGAGAAAGACCGCATTGAGCTCAGTTCGACCGATGCCGCAATGCGCAGGAATGTCTGGTCACAGATTTTGCAAGGACGATGTTGATTAAGCGTTTTGCATGGTTGGATCTTAGGCAGTCTTGGAATTGTACATTTTCGGGCATTGCAGAGCTAAAAACCATCAATACGCAGCACAGCGATTCCGACGAAACCGGGGGAAACACAATCCCACGCGGTACAAGCGAAAGGCTTCAATCATTGATTTCTCTTACAAAAAAATGCCCCCAGACTTGGAGGCGAGAATAAAAGGAGGAGCGATTATTGGGGACGTGTTATTGTGGAACTACAACCAATGTGCCTGACTTCATGGCGTCGATCAGTTTGTTGACTTCATCCACAACGTCCACCGGGACATCTGGGTGGAAGGACCCGATCCGCATGGCCAGTTCATTGCCCATATCCGCCCGGTAGAGTGCACCTTCCAGTTTTCCAGCAGCTGCCAGTTCCAGGTAGGACCGCATGTTGCCTTGGACATCCAAGATTGCGGACTGTAGGATTTCCGGCCATTCGTTGATCGCATCACGATAGATGCCGATGCCATAGACACCTTTTTCCTGAACGGCCTGCATGGATCCCAGCGTCGCACTGTCCATTGTCGGCCAGACGACATCGGCGCCTTGGGAAATTTGGTTCAAGGCAGCTTCTTTGCCTTTGGCGATGTCATCCCAGTCGCCGGTCCAGGTAACCAGAACTCTGACGTCCGGATTGGCCGCTATGGCGCCCGCTTCGTAGCCAGCAACCGTGTCGGTCGTAAACTTGAACTGCTGCGCTGCGATGATGCCGATGGTGCCTGTGTCTGACATGGAGCCTGCAACGTAGCCCATCAGATAAGCTATTTGGCTGAAATAGAAATCCGCGTTGGCAATGTTGTCTTTGGTGCCCAGTCCGTTGTTCACCATGAACATGGTTTCCGGGAAGCGTGCAGCGACACGTTCCACGGCGTCCTGGAATTCTCCGCCGTGACCGATCACAAGGTCATACCCCCGGCGTGCGTAGTCGCTCAGGACTTCGATTTGTTCGGGCTGATGCACGCTTTCGGAAAAAGCAGCTTCAAAGCCGAGCGCTTCACCTGCCTCGGTGAGGCCTTCGAATCCAGCTTGGTTCCAGCCATTGTCAGAAATCGATCCGGGCATAACGATCGCGGCGCGGTCGATCCCGTCAGCAGCCGCAGGCCCTGCCAACATCAGTGTCGCAAGCCCCGCCAATAGTTTGGACTTCAATTGCATTGTTGTTCTCCCATTTTGGATATGTGTTGTTAGGGTGACGGGAGGATCGCGACGTGAAAAACGATGGTTTCTCACGTCACGGCTGAGATTTATCGATGCTCTCGGTCGTAGGGCAATCCGACGCTTGCAGGTGCGCTGGCCTTGGCGGCGAGGACCACGAGTGCGATGAGCGATGCCAGGTAAGGCAAGATCAAGAAGAGCTGATAGGGAATCTCTGGCGAGGTGAATTGCAGTTTGAACTGCACTGCATCACAGAAGCCGAAGAAAAGCGCCGCGCAGATCGCGCCGATGGGCGACCAACGTCCTAAGATGATTGCCGCAAGCGCAATGAAGCCCTTGCCCGCGCTCATGCCTTCTGCGAACACATAGACTTGCGACAAGACCAGATGCACTCCGGCCAGCGCCGCGAGAGAACCACTGACTGCAATTGCGAGATATTGCATGCGAAAGACAGGAACCCCGGCCAAGTCCGCGGCCTTCGGGTTTTCGCCAACGGCGCGCAGGTCCAGACCCTTGTGGGATTTCATCAGCCAGAACCAGGCTGCTATTGCCAATCCGATCAATAGGTAGAACAGCGGATCTTGGGAAAAAAGGGACGGGCCAACCACCGGCAGATCTGACAGGAAGGGAATATCGATCTGCGAGAACCCGTTTACCCGCGCCCCTCCGGCCTGAGCTCCGAATATCTGACGGGACAGAAAAGCTGTGAGTCCGGCCAGCAGCAGGTTGAGCGCGATACCGCCAACCAATTGGTTGATGCGCAACCGGATCGACATATACCCAAGCAGCAGGCCAGAGATCAGGCCGCAAATGATCCCGCATCCGAGCCCGATCACGGCGGAGCCCGTCTCGAAAGAACCAGCAGCAGCGCCAAGCGCTCCGGCGAGAATCTGACCTTCGAGGCCGATGTTGTATAGCCCGCCACGTTCCGCGATCACCCCGCCAAGGGCAGCAAACGCAATTGGCGTACCCAATCGGGCGGTTCCGGCAAGGACGTCGCCCAGCAAAACAAGATCAATCATAGCTTATGCCCCTTTCTTTTGGCGTTGTGTTTGGCGGCGCAGCCGCAGGTTTTTTGCCAGGAGTTTCAGAATGGATTTTGACCTAGTTCGCGGTGTCACGAGGGCGGCAGCGACAAAAACCACTACGAGCCCCTCGACCACTTCGATGACAGAACTGTCGACCCCGACGGCACGTTGCATCGTTCCCGCCCCGGAAGAGAGCCCGGCAAGGAACAGCGCGGTCAAAGGAGCGACAACTGGATTGAGAGCCGCAAGGAAGGCGACGACAATCCCGTCATAGCCGTAGCCATCGCTGAACAGGTGGAACAGGCGGTACTTCAACCCGATCACCTCGATTGCGCCGGCCATACCGGCAAGGCTGCCGCCAATCAACATGGCGCGAATGATGGTCTTTTTCTGGTCCACACCGGCATAGGCCGCAGCGCGCGCATTGCGCCCCACAAGGTCCAGTTGGAAACCCGATGGCGTGAAGCGCAGCCAGAAATACAAGATGATCGTCATGCCCAGCCCGAATACAAAGCCCGCATGGGTATCAGATTGCGGCATCAGAATAGGCAGGCGATAGGCTTCTGAGACTTCCTCCGAATAGGGATATGGCGCGCCTTCAGCCAATAGCGGCCCAGCCACGGCATAGCTGACGATGTGGATCGCAATGAAGTTCATCAACAGCGTGACGATGACCTCATTCGTGTCCCGATAGGCTTTGAGATACGCAGGAATTGCCGCCCAGAGCGCCCCGCCGGCGGCGGCGGCGATAAATATCAGCGGCACGCCCAATAGACCTGGCAGATCGGGGATCGCCAAAGCAAAGACGGCACCGAACAACCCACCAATATAGATCTGCCCCTCGCCACCGATGTTGAACACACCGGCGCGCATCGGAATGATCACAGCCAGCCCGGCTAGAAGCATCGGCGAGGCTTTGACCAAAGTATTGGAGAAACCCCAGTAATTCAGGAAGGATTCCAGAAACAGAATCTTATAGGCCTCAAACGGGTTGTGCCCGTCGAGCAGGATCAGCACGCCGCCAACGCTCAGCGCTAAAAGTAAAGCAATCGCAATCCGGCGTTGCATGGTGAATCTGTTCATTGTACCTCCTCCGGCGCTGCGGTCATCAAGAGCCCGATGTCTTGAAGAGTTGTGTTTTCTGGATCGACAACACCCGTGATCCGACCAAAAGCCATCACGACGACGCGGTCAGAGATGTCGAGCACATGCTCAAGTTCAGTTGAGATATAGAGAACGCCCACGCCGCTTTGGGCGACAGCACGGATCTGGTTCTGAACAAATTCCGTTGCGCCGACATCAAGCCCTTTTGTCGGCTGTACGACGACCAAGAGATTGCGCGCCCGGGCCACTTCACGGGCCAGAACGATTTTTTGCTGATTGCCGCCGGACAAAGCTGAGGCGTTCAATTTCGGGTCTGGGGGCCTAATGTCAAAGGCCGAGACCACGTCGCACGTGATCTCGTGCATCGCGCGCCGGGAAATCAGACCGCCAGACATGAACCTGTCTTCGCCAATGGATCGAAAGGCTATATTTTCTTCGACACTGAGCGACAGGACCAACCCTTCGGCATGGCGGTCCTCGGGCACAAAGCCTATCCCATCTGCAATGCGCGAAGCGATGGAGGCGCTTGATATCTCCGTGTCATTAAGGTGGATGGCGCCGCTGGTTTGTCTTTTGAGGCCGGTGATCACCTCGCTCAACTCCGTCTGGCCATTGCCGTCGATCCCGGCGATTCCGAGAATTTCGCCAGCCTTCACGGAGAGGGACACATCCTGCAGGATTTCCGCGCCGCCTGGATCGATCAGGCAGACATCAGATACAACCAGAGCGTTCGGTGCTGAGCTGGTGTCGTTGCGCGCCTTTTGGGCCTTGGGTGTCTCGACCGTTTCGTAGGTCGACTTTTCTCCCATCATAAGCGCTGACATCTGGGCCATGGGCGTGGTTGCAACCGGAAGAACTCCCTCGACACGCCCATGGCGCATTATCATGACGCGATCGGCAATTTCGCGGATTTCATCGAGCTTGTGACTGATGAAAAAGACGAGGCAGCCGTTGGCGACCAGCTTGCGCACCCCCTTGAGAAACGGAGCGACTTCAGTCGGGGCAAGTACGCTGGTGGGTTCATCCAGGATCAGGATCGATACATCGCGAAACAGCGCCTTAAGGATTTCCACCCTTTGCTTCATGCCCACAGGCATTTCCGTGACGCAGATGTCGAAATCGACGTTAAAGTCAAAGTCGCTGCAAAGCTGCCGAATGCGCGCCCGCGCTTCGGCACCCCTCTTTGTGCTGGGCAAGCCGATGAGAATGTTCTCTTCGGCAGTCATTGCGCCGACCAGGCTGAAATGCTGGTGGATCATGCCGATCCCATGCTCAATAGCTTTTGCTGGGCTGGTCACCGAAACAGGTGTTCCGCCCAGTTTGATTTCGCCGTTATCGGGCTGATACAGACCGATCAAAACGCTTGCGAACGTGGTTTTCCCCGCTCCGTTCTCGCCCAAAATCGCAATGCACTCGCCCTTCGATGCCAGCAGATTGACGTTGTGCAATGCACGAACGGCGCCAAACGACTTGTCGATGCCGGTGACTTTCAAAAATGGATCCAAGACAACCTCCCAACTTTCACGCAAATTCAAGAGAGAATGCCCTGTCTTCTCAAATTAGATGTTTTCACCTCACAGCTGAGAATTTTGCCCACATATGAACTGGCAATCCGGTTAGAGTGGAGTGACGAAATAGCATCGCATCAGGAGAGCAAAACCGCGCGTCATGGCGAAGATACCGTCGTTGAAAAGCATTCAGGCCTTCGAAGCAGCCTGCCGGCATCTGAGTTTCAAGGATGCCGCCGATGAATTATGCGTCACTCCGACTGCCGTTTCCCATCAGATCAAATCGCTGGAGGATCAACTTGGGGTGCCCCTATTTCACCGGCTGACCCGCGCCTTGAAACTGACGGAGGATGGGGCCAACTACGCGCCCCACATCATTGAGGCCTTCAAGCACATCGAAGCCGCCTCGCTCGCGCTGGAGGAAGACGACCTTGCGGGCACATTGACAATCTCAACCACCGGGTCATTTGCCGCCAACTGGCTTAGCCCGCGACTGCGAGCCTTTTACGAGAAATACCCGGAGATTTCGGTAAGGGTTCTGTCAAGCGATCAGCTGGTGGATTTCAAGTCCAGCGATGTGGATGTGGCCATCCGGTATGGCTTTGGCGATTATCCTGACAGCAATGTGGCATGGGTCTTGAATGACTGGGTGGCACCTGTCTGCAGCGTGGAAAAGGCGAAGTCACTGAGTTCCGCCGAAGATCTTCTGAAGTCTCGTCTGATCGAATACCAATGGAGCGGGTTTTCTGATGCGGATCCGAGTTGGGAGCGCTGGATGGACGAGGCTGGCTTGCAGACTGGTGATGTCGAGCCCTATGTCACCTATTCCGAGGAACATATCTGCTTGCTGACGGCAAGCGATGGTCATGGTGTGGCCCTGGTCAGCCTTTTGGCCGCCGCGCGTTTTCTGGAACGTAATATGCTGGTCGCCCCCTTTGACACGGCATTGAAGAACAAGAGCTATTTTCTCGTCTGCCCGGAGACTTACGCCAATCGTGCACGCGTTCGTGTGTTCCGGGAATGGCTATTGGACCAAGCAGATGAGTTTCGCGACAGCGCCGTCGGTCAAAGGTTTTTTGAAGATTAGCGCATCCGCAACGATCTAATCCGTCGCTTGAATTTTTGTCATTTCTAAATTGCCGAGAAGCATGCGTTTCTGAACCCCTAATCAGGAGTTATTGCGCATGCAAAGTTTTGACCCTTCCCAACCCGATGGTTTCAATCAAACACTGGACAGCACAGTTTCTGCCGACGGCGTCCCGGTCATTGCAGTACGGTATACAGTGCCAGCACGTTGCGGTGTCGCAGTACGTTTGACAGCCGGGCAGACTTTGACCATCACCAATCCGACCGGCTGGCAAGTCTGCGATTTCTGGGCGTTCAATGCGGCGGAGCTGCATGAATATTTGTCTATGCCGCATGTGCATACAGATCTTCTGTCTGTTTTCCCAAAGATCGGTGACAGGTTGGTCAGCAATCTTCGCAATCCTCTTCTGACGCTGACCCAAGACACATCGCCGGGTGTTCATGACACAACAATCGCCGCTTGCGATGCCAACCGGTACAAGCAATTGGGCGTCACTGACTACCACGACAATTGCGCCGACAACTTGAGGCAGGCATTGCTTGCTATCGGGAAAAAAGCACCACGTGTGCCAGCGCCCTTCAATCTATGGATGAACGTACCAGTTCACCCTGATGGCAGCCTCGCCTGGGCTGCGCCATTGTCAAAGCCGGGGGATAGCATAACCTTCAAAGCTGAGATGCCAGTCTACGCCGTGATGTCGGCCTGCCCGCAAGATATCACTCCAGTCAACGGGGACGAAGGCGAGCCGAGCGCGCTGGAATTTGTTGTTCATGACGGATGATGGCGGCGACATATTTTCTGCCCGCTGGATCATCGAAGATGCTTTTCACAGTCACAACGATTTCGCTCTTTATGTTCTGGACGGTAGAATAGGTGGCCTAGCACCTCTGGCCGTATTGAAGTCACGTTATCCCAGCGCAAGGGTGCACTCGGACACAAACACGGCGATCCTGCCCGGGTTTGTGAATGCTCATCACCATTGTTATGGGGTGAACCTGATCAACCAAGGGATACGGGATGACCTGTTAGAGCCTTGGATTTTCGCCTCCGCTGGCGCAGCCGACATTGCGCCGCGCCTCGCCACCGAATACGCGGCAATGCGCTTGCTGAAGAATGGGGTGACGGCTGTTGTGGATGCTGGCACCGCGGGTCAGACTGCGGCCATTGCCGAAGCGAAGATAAGGGACAAAATCGCCGTATATAATGGGCTTGGCCTGTCCTGTGCCATCGCGCCGGGCGAGAGATGGCACAACCAGCTTGTGCATCCATATGGGCAAAGCCAGTCGTTTCTGACCACCTTGCCCGAGGTTCTGCGATGCAAACTGCAACGCCAACACGTTGCGCGTACACGTATTGCACCGCAAAGCTTTGTGCGGCTTCTGTCCCGGATGCATGGCGAATACGCGACATCTGAATGCGCTGATGTGTGGTTTGGCCCCACGGCACCGCATTGGACGGGCCGAGAGATCCTTCGCGACATTGCCACGGAGGTTCGCGAAAGCGGCCAGCGCATTCACACCCATGCCGAGGAGTCTCGGCTGCAACACCTGTCGGCTACAGCCTGGAGTTTTCAGGGTGCCATCGCAGAATTGGGCAAAGCTGGCCTGTTCACTGACGGCTTGTCCTTGGCGCATATGGTTTGGGCGGACGAAAAAGATCTGGCGCGAGTGGCCGAGGTGCGCGCGCATATCGTTTGCAATCCCAGCTCCAATTTGCGGTTGCGTTCCGGCATCGCACCCGCGCCATTGATGAAGCGGATGGGCATCAACCTTGCACTGGGGATGGATGGGACCAGTCTGGCAGGCGATGACGATATGTTCGCCGAAATGCGTCTGGCGCAAAGCCTTTATTGGTCAAGTGATCGGGCAAACCCGAGCCTGACCGCGAAGGATGTTTTCGACATGGCCACTTTGGGTGGCGCGCGTTTGATGGGAATGGATCACAGCATCGGAAGCCTGTCCGTAGGCAAACGCGCTGACTTTTTGATCCTGCGCCTGGACCGTCTTGAAGGTCCCTGGTTGGACCCCGGCATTGATCCGGTTGAGCTGTTGGTCAGCTCGGCAAAATCCACGGACATCCAGAGCGTTTTCACCGGCGGACAACTGGCCGTTTCGCACGGCGAGGCCCAAAAAGGCGACGAAAAGATAATTCTTCAAAACATCACCGACGGCATGCAGCGCGCCGCGGATCAAAGGCTGAGCGCCAGTGACTATGCCGCCGTCAAATCCGCATTGCAGCGCTGGTATGACGATTGGTTAACGAACAACGCCCTGCAATTGTGACAGAGGAGCAAAACCATGCAGAAGAAGATAATCTGGCCAAACGGCGCGCGATGCGCCTGTGCGATCACCTTTGATATAGATGCGGACAGCCTTATCCATATCGCAAAGCCGGTCGACGGGCATGATCGCCTGTATCCGATCTCCATGGGGCGCTACGGGCCGACGGTTGCCATCCCTCGGATTCTAGAAACCTACAAACGTCTCGGGCTGAAACAGTCCTTCTTCGCCCCCGGATGGGTCGTGGAGCAATATCCGGATGCTATGCAAGCCATCCTGAAAGATGGTCATGAAATCGGCCATCATGGCTATTTGCACGAAGACCCGACAAACCACAGCGCGTCTGAACAGGCCTATTGGTTTGAACGCGCGCTGGAGTCGCACAAGCGGGTTCTGGGCAATGTGCCAAAAGGCTATCGCGCACCGGTTTACAATGTGACGCAAGCCGTCATCGACCTGCTGAACAAGCATGAATTCGACTACGACAGTTCGCTGATGGCGGATGATGTGCCATATCTCATGCGATCCGGCGGGCGGACTTTGGTCGAACTTCCATCGCATTGGGGGACCGACGACTGGCCGCAATTCGCCCACTACGAGGAGATTGGTTACATGATGCCCGTCGCTGGGCCACGGGCCGGGCTGACCCCATTTTGGGAGGAATTCGAAGCCCAATACGAAGAAGGTGGCTTCTGGATCGGCATCTGGCATCCCTTCCTGACCGGGCGTTTGGCGCGGTGGCGGCAGGTGGAAGACTGGATGGAAACCATCTTGAACAGGGGTGACGTCTGGTTCGCCACTCTCGGAGAGATCGCGCAGCACGTGCGCGCGCAATATGAAGCAGACCGGCAAAGCGTACGGGTTGAAGAACTGCCCTATTACAAGGCTCCGGTCCTGACGACATGAATATCCTTCAACGCGCGCGCGACTTCCTGGATTCGCTCGACGCGCATCGCGAGGTATTCCTTAGCGTTGCGCCAGATAGACTATTGCAGGATGCCCGAGCTGCCGCCGCGCGGCGGGCAGCAGGGAGGCTGCTTGGCCCGTTGGACGGCCAGTTTCTTGCAGTGAAGGCCAATATCGACGTGCAAGGGCTCCGAAGCCATGCAGGATCTTTGGCCATCGATCCTCAACCAGCAGACAATGACGCCCCAATCCTGGCCGGGCTACGTTCTGCGGGCGCGATCATTATGGGTCATGTGAACATGTCGGAGTTCGCCTTCTCGGGGCTCGGAGTTAATCCGCATTTCGGCACCCCTCTGAATGCGTTGGATAGCACACTGGTGCCCGGAGGGTCCTCGAGCGGATCGGCGTCAGCCGTTGCCTTGGGCTTGGCCGACATCGCATTGGGCACAGATACCTCCGGCTCCGTGCGCATTCCGGCCGCCTGTCAGGGCCTAGTGGGGTTTCGCCCAACTATGGGCCGCTATGAAAGCGCCGGGATTTTACCACTGGCGCCTTCTTTGGATACGCCAGGCTCACTCGCTTTTAACGTCAGTCAGATTTGCGCTGTAGATCGCGTTTTGTCGGATTGCAAAGAAACCGGGCACGCCTGCCGTCATATTCTGTGCCTGAGGGAAGACGCCCTGGTGGGATTTACCCCGGAAATCAGGGCTATGTACGAACAGGCCCAGCAGCATTTGTCCGATCATGGCATCAATTTGGAAAGGGTTGATATCCGTAGTTTCACTCGTGTCACGGAGATCTTCCAGACCTATGGAACGCTGGTGAGCGCCGAAGCCTTTCGTCTTCTGCCAAGTTTGGTCGGAGACCAGCAGGCCAGACTGGACCCAAATGTGCAGGATCGCCTTGCTCAGGCGGCTTCAATCCTTGGCACAGATCTGCAAGCATTGCTGGAAATCCGGCGGGCCCTCATCCTGGACTTTGGCAGGGAACTGGCTGGGAAGATGCTGCTTTATCCGACATTGCCGTCGTACCCGCCGTCTGTTCTGGCTGTGACCCGCGATAAAGGGGTCTTTGCAAGCGAAAACGCCCTTATCCTGTCGGTATCGATGAAAGCCGCTTTCCTCAATGCCCCAACAATTTCCGTTCCATTTGGGGACCGGAGACCGGGGGTCAGCCTATCCTTGAGCGGCGGCGCAAACAGGGACGCGGATGTACTTGCGACGGGGTCTTACCTGGGGAAGATTTTTTCAGCGACTAGAGATGGCTGAGGTCAGTTCATTCTATTCAGAATTCTCTTCATTTGTACCTGCACATCACTGGCTTCACCTTTGAATGGTTCATTGCAAACTGACTAGGTGACAAGATGACCACAATCCTGAGAATTGACGCCAGCGTACGCCGCACCGACAACCCCGTTTCGGCTTATAACTCCATTTCCCGCGCTTTGGCGGACAGTTTCGTAGAAGAATGGAAAACGGTTGATCCGGACGTCGAAATTATTCTGCGTGACGTCGGAATGACACCACCAGATTTCATTTCCAACGATTGGATCGCGTCTGTCTTTACAGCAGAAGAAGAACGCACTCCTGAACAGAGCGCTTTGGTCAGCTTGTCTGACACGCTGATTGACGAACTCGACCGCTCCGACATCCTGCTGATTTCGACGCCCATGTACAACTATGGCATGCCCGCAGCCCTGAAGGCTTGGTTTGATCAGATCATTCGGATCAACAAGACATTTACGTTTGATTTGGCGCGCGGCGACTTCCCTCTGGAACCGATCATGTCCGGAAAAACACTGGTGCTGCTGACATCGGCTGGCGAATTCGGCTTTGAGAACGGTGGGATTCGCAATGACTCGGGTCACCTTTCTGCGCATATCAGCACATTGCGCAAGTACCTGGGCGCAGAACGCATGTTCGAAGCTGCGGCCGAGTATCAGGAATTTGCCGATGAGCGTCACAAAGCTTCGGTTGCCTCAGCTCAGGCCCAGGCACGTCATATTGCGCGTGAGCTTGCCTAACCGTTAGCAGACCGGCGACAGGCGATGTCTATGGCCACTAATACAATTCCCGGGGACGCTTCACCGGAGCGTTGCTTGCTCGACTGATCGAAAAACCTGACGCGCATTACTTTTTGTGCGTACCAGTCAGTTTCATGGGCGACGTGCAGGCTGACCTGGACAGCCAAGGCGTTCCCGCCGAGCAGATCCACACCGAAAATTTCGGTTCCGCCGTGTGATCCTTATAGACGAAGATCTGCAATCGGAAATTAGAACGAGAGGAGTAACAATATGCGCGAGTCATATGATGTGATCATTATTGGTGGGGGCAATGCAGGGTTCGGTGTTTCCTCCGTGGCACATGAAGCCGGAAAATCCATTGCCTTTATCGAAGCGCGCGATTTTGGCGGGACCTGCCCCAATCGCGGCTGCACGCCAAAAAAGGTTCTGGTGGCGGCCGCCCATGCAATGCACCAGATCGAACAAGCCCCCATCCATGGGATCGAAGTCAGCAAGCCAAAGCTCAATTGGACGAAACTGATCGTCCGAGAGAAAGACCTAATTGGTTTCATCCCTGAAGCCATGCAGGGGTTGGCCGAAAAACGCGGTGATGTCTTTCGAGGCATCGCGCGTTTTGTCGGGCGGAACGAGGTTGAGGTCGACGGTCACGTTATACATGGCAAGGACATCGTGATCGCAACAGGATCGAAGCCAAGGCCTCTGCCTATTCCCGGCACCGAGCACATGATCACGTCCGACGAAGTTCTTTCCGATGCGACATTGCCGAAAGAAGTTGTCTTCATTGGCGGCGGCGTCATTGCCATGGAGTTCAGTCATGTCTACGCGCGAGCCGGAGTGCAGGTGACAATTCTTGAGGCGTTGCCACAGTTGCTGCCACGTATGGACAGTGACGCCGTATCGGCTCTGCAAGCGGAAACCGAACGCCTGGGCGTAGCGGTCAAAACCGGAGTATCGGTGACGGCAATCGAGAAGACTGCCGACGGGTTGCGCGTTGAATTCGAACATGACGGCAGAAACCAGAGTCTTTTAGCCGAGCGGGTCGTCAACGGCGCAGGCCGCGTCGCCAATATCGACGGGCTTAACCTCGATGCCGCCAGTGTCGGGCATGACGGACTTCGCATTCTGATCGACGATACGATGCGGTCCACCTCCAACTCTTCAGTCTGGGTTGCGGGCGATGCTATCACCAGCTCTGCTCAACTTTCCCCCATCGCAACGTATGAGGGTCAGATTGTCGGCCACAACATCGTGCATGGACCAACTAAAAGGCCGGATTACAGCGTGATCCCCAGCGCCGTCTACACCGTTCCAGCGCTCAGCACCGTGGGCCTGAGTGAAGCCGAAGCGCGGGAAAAAGGTCTCGATGTCTCAGTTACGGTTTCTGATATGTCCGGTTGGTTTTCCACCAAGACCTATGCGGAAACGGCAGCCTGGTCCAAGGTTTTAGTCGACAAGAGTACCGATCAAGTCTTGGGTGTTCATATCCTGGGCCATCACGGTGACGAACTGATTCATCTCTTTGCGATGGCCATGCGTCACGGCATCTCTGCCAGCGATCTCAAGTCCTCGCTATATGCGTTTCCGACTTTCGCTGCGGATATAAAATCCTTGATTTAGAGCAGCTTGATACAAGCGGATCCTTGCCAAAGGAGAGCCGCCATGAACGAAAAAGTTTGTCTGATTACAGGTGTCAGTGACGGAACCGGAGCATCGGTTGCCCGCTGGTTTGCACGGGACGGATACCGTATTGCCTTGCTGGCCCAGAACGCAGTTAAGTCGATGTCATCAGCCATGAACGCCCGCGCGTCGATTACCTGAAAGCCGAAGGTATTGGTAACTCTCAATTGTGCGCCTTGGACAAGACGAAACGCGCGGCCCGTTAAGGCCTTCAGCATAGTAGCCTCTGCCATCAGAACAGCAAAGCGCCGGTTGTTGGCAGGAGGACCGCATATACGCTTGTGGAGGCGGTAATGAACAGGCGATTGCGTTTCGGCCCGCCAAAGCAAACATTCGAGACCTCTTCTGGGACGAAAATCTTGCCCAGCAGCGTGCCATCCGGGTGGTAACAATGGACGCCGTCCTTTGCGCTCGTCCAGATACGGCCTTGGGTATCGAGCCGAAATCCGTCAAAGACGCCTTCTTCGCATTCAGCAAAGACATCCCCGCCTGAGAGCTTGCCGTCTGCACTAAAGGAGAACGCGCGGATATGATGCTCTCCGCTTGCGTAACGCGTGCCACCACTGTCAGCGATATACAGCGTTTGCTCGTCTAGCGAAAATGCAAGTCCATTCGGACAGGCGAAGTCAGTAGTCACTTGTGTGACATTGCCGGTGGCCGGATCGAGACGATACACATGTTCACCGTCAAGCTCTGGGTCTGCCTGAAACCCTTCATAGTCAGACTCTATCCCATAGGCCGGGTCACTGAACCAGATCGTGTCATCTGATCGCACCACAACATCGTTGGGGCTGTTGAACCGCTTTCCCTCGAAATGACTGGCCAGAGTCGTAACCGAACCATCATGCTCAATCCGGGTGACACTGCGCGTCCCATGCTCGCATGCCACGATCCGCCCTTGCCGGTCGAGCGTTGAGCCATTCGTGTAGCATCCGAGGCCTGAGCGGATGTCTCCGACTGCTCCGGTTAGTTCGTCCCAGCGGAGCCGTCGATCATTAGGAATGTCGCTCCAAATCAGGCATCTGAACGCCGGAGAATACACCGGTCCTTCTGTCCATTTACCGCCTGTCCAGATTTGATCGATCGGCTCATCCAGTTTGATGCTGCGTTTAAACCGATCATCACGGATTTCGTAAGTGTCTGTCTTGATCATTGGCAATACCGGCTGGGGTTGCTACAAATTGCATAGCAATATAGGTTGCTACAGAAAGTATAGCAAGTGACTAAGATACCGATACCAGGTCAGCCTGTTCGTGGTTCAAAAAGCGGCGCGCCCATTATGGCTCTGTTCGACCTGCTTGGACGGCACTGGGCTATGGGAGTCCTTTGGACGTTGAGCGAGGCTGGCCCATGCACATTCCGAAAGCTGCAAGAAGAGTGCGAAACAATCTCACCTGCGGCACTCAACACCCGACTGAAAGAGCTTCAAGCGGCGGGATTTGTTCATCGTATTGCCGAAGGATATGCGTCGACTGATCTGGGACAACACCTCTATGATCATCTCTGTCCACTCGGAGACTTCAGTAAGGAATGGGCGAAACACTTACATGCTCGGGAATAGGAGAGCGGACGTTCAGAATCTTAGATTGAAGGTTCGGTTTGTCCGCGCTCCCTACATGAACCAAATGTTCCCTTTAGACACTCAGGTCATCCTTAGATATACACCGGAAGTGCTTGAGTTCGCCCCAGATGCGTTCGGCAGTCTCCTTTTTTGGGGCACTTTGGGTGAGAAAAACCACGGCCTCAGTTCGTGCGTATCGGGCCGCTCGTTTTATCTCGGCGAAGAAAATGCCTGAGCCGGTTCGCGCGGTTGTAGATGCGAAGTCGGCAAGTTTATAGGTTCGTTTGCCGCGTTTCAGGAAAGTGCGTGCCGCTTCCACACTCGAGAAGACCTTCGTCGCACCATCCGTCAAACCTTGGGGTGACAACCGGATCGCGCCGCGAGTAAGCAAGCCGTCAGTTAATGCGGCATCGAGACGGTTTGGTACTAGCTCCTGCCAGAACACCAGCCGGTCCACCGGGATACTCGGGATCGGGATGTTGCAGCCGATGATCACCTTTTTCGGGTATTCCGCCCCTGCCAGACGCAGCCTTTCGATCAGCTGGCGCGTCGACAGCTCTCGGCTTTGCAATTGCAGGCGACGTACGCGTTGATCAGGATGGCACGGCACCAGGACGGCTTTCGGCAAGCCATCAGTCATCTCGTAAGAAACCGGTTCTTCGGGCATGCGCAATTGGCCCATTGAGTCCGGGGTCAGCAGGTTTAACGGGTTCTTGGGTGTGTCTCCCCAGAGCGCACGAGCTTGATCTTCGAGCGCAGAAACCGGGAGTTCTTCCCGCCCGATCACGATGACGGTTGAGCAATTCTGGTAACGATTGGAGCCGAGGGCCCGGCCACCGAACCACAACCAATGCGCGCCGTGCAGCTTGGTGCTCAGCATGAACTCCGAAATTTCCGTTTCGGACATGCCCTCGAATCCATGACCTGCTTCCTCGAAGAAGGCCCGCACAACCTTCCTCGTGGCGCCAACAAGGACGCCAGTGTTTTTGTCGAGGTGATCCATTAGAACCTCCCGCGCGATGATTCGCCGCCAGCTCTCACGCAACCCGGAATTCCTCAGAAGGCTTCCATTGGTCATTCTGCGATCATGCAGCTGTGTCACAAGGGCGTTTGGGCGCAGCGTGACGTCATGAACCTTGCGGATATCGCATTCAAGCGCGGACAGGATGCCGACGTCAGCATCTGCATCGAGAACCAGCATGGGTTCCTTATGCCTGAGTGGCTTTCGACGCAGCACGCGGATGAAGAAAGCGTTGTCCTCGACAATCAGCCTCAAACGCTCAGTAGCGCATAGGCCCGCTGCCTTTGCATCGGCCAGCACCCCCCAAAGCGCAGCGAAGCTGGAAACATGCCGGTGGTTCTGTTCCGCCTTCCCAAGCAATTTGGCCTGATACGCCTCATTTTGCTCGGGAGACAGGTCGGGGCAGGGTGCTTTCCCCATCCATTCCAAGTCACTCAAGCGCAGATACTCCTCGCTGGAGAAGGGCAAAGACAACGGGGATGCATTACCCATCAAAGCCGCAACAACCTGTTTCGCGGCGTCCAGCAAGCTGGCGTGCTGCCCGGCCATTGCGGCGGGGAAATGCATGCGTGTATTTGTAAACGCGGCCGCTGACACATCCTGGATCGACAGGAACTGCTGCCAGAAGGTTTCATCGACGATCCGCAGGTCGCACCTTTCAGCCGGGTCAGGCAGGGATAGATAGCTTGTTGCAAGGAAACGGTATTTCGTCACGTTGCTGAACTGCTTGAGATAGGCACATTCCTCAAAATGTGGGCAGAGCTTTGCGGTCCCATCACTCTCTTCTCGTCGGCAGAAGCTCTGCTGTGCTGAGAGACCAAGGCGGTTGGCCCGCTCCACCAGCTCAGCTCGCGCGCACATGCGTCCCCGCCTATCCGGGTGCGGGGCCGAACGCCCCCGGGTCGCTTGGGCATCCAAACCTAAAGCGCGGGCGTCTGACGCGGCCTCTTCAGCCAACGCGAGGGTTGGCAAATGAAAGGACACATGCTGGTCCGTGCCGCGTTTTTCCTTTTCAGCCAGGAGCATTCTTGCAAGCCTGCTCTTGCCTGCGCCGGGACTGGCGCGACAGACGACTGTCGGGACGTTTGCGTTGTCTTGACCCGGCAGTGCCAAGACCTCGTCCGCAGCTTCCAGGGCTTCCCGCAGATCCAGATCTGCATCTTCCAAAGAGGTGAAATCTGTCACTGGGGCCGGTGCGTCACTGTCGATAGCGCCTTGCCCGGTGAAACGTCCTGTTACGTCTCTCGAAATGCTTCGTTTGGTATCTGTGATGGTCATCGCCGGTCTCCGTGTCGTCGTCGCTGGCGATGACCTGTGTCTGCACCGGAAATCTGGGAAATTGAGGTTTGGTTTGGAAGATTTGGGGCGGACCGGAAATAAGACATCTATTACCGGCGTGACCCAAAAGGTGTCGAACTGGCGGTGGTTCGACCCCAGGCCGATGGCATCGAAATCAGGGAGATCAAGGGCAAAATCTTTCCTTCGGAATTTCCGCCAGGCACCGATTGAACCCAATTCCTCCTCATAAAACAGGAGGTAAAGAATGCAGGCTCCAAAATACTACTCAGTGAATGAAATCGCCGAAATCTTCAGGCGCGATCCGCATACGATCCGGGACTGGATCAATCATGGCTGCCCGACACCGCACGGACCGATCAAACTGCAAGCGGCAAAACTGGGGAAATCCTGGACCATCAAAGACGAATGGCTCGCGATCTTCGAGCTTCGCGTCCGGCCTGACCAGGGAAGGCCGGATCTCGAACTCGAATGACCGGTCGCCAACAACATGACGGAGCCAGGATCATGACCCCTGCACAGGAACTAAAAGCATATCTCAAAACCAGCGGAGAGTCCCAACGGGCGCTTTCGTTGCGCGCAGGGCTGAACGCAAAAGCTGTCTCTGACATCCTGAACATCCCCGGCCTCACGCCGCGCCATACCACGCTCGTGGCGTTGACCGAAGCAACCGGTCGCGATTTTCTGATCCTTGGGAAGGAGCCGCCGCGAACCTATGCCGATCTTATCGCCAACGCACAGGTCAAAGGCGACGCCAGCCTCGTCTCAAAACTGAAATGGCTCTGCCGGAACGCAGGTTGGACACCAGAGCTGAAAGTGGCCTGCAAGCAGGATGTCATCGACTTTTTCGACCGCAACGGGCCATCGAGCGTCAATCTGACAAAAGGCAGTTTCTCAACTTATCGATCCGCATTGGTGAAAGCCGTCGCAGGTGCTCAATCGCGCCAGCGGCGACGCCGGATTGATGATATCGGAGGGATGTATGGGGAAGCGTATAAAGCCATTCAGGCAAGTGACCTCCCGACGTCGTCCAAGGTCGCATCCGGACCGTTCCTGGTTTTCCTGCACGACGCAAATATCGACCCAAGCTCGATTTCCACTGACACCCTGGCTGAATATTACCGCCACCGGGTTGACGTGTCGTCCAAAGGAGAGGCCGGTTGCAAAAAGCATGTTTGCGAGATCTCAACCTTGCTGTGCAAGCTGTCGGCCCATGCAGATTTTTCGGGCTTTGGTTTCGCCGTCGCAGACCATCCATTTGAGGATGTTCGCGACAAGTTCGGTGTCAACGAGGCGTTGATCGCGCCACTGCTGGCAGAATTTGAAAACCGCGTCGCACCTTGGGTGACAGGGAAAATGTCACGCGATGGCCTGCCCCGCTCGGAGTTCATTGCATCCCTTGATGCGCTGGAGGCTCCGGTTTCCGACAAGAAAGCCCGGCTGCGCAATGCCAAGAAAGATCGCCTAAAGAAACCTGGGAAATCAAATCGCAACACTGTGCCCGCGGTGGCTGCGGACGCCGGGTTTCTGATTGGGAAGGACTGCTGGAGTGCGTCGACGCTGGATCGACGCCGTGGCTATGTCAAATCCATGGCCAAGGCCATCATCGCCGCAACGGAGGTTGTTCCCGAGACATTCGAAGAGCTGACCGATCCCGAGTTTCTGGAAGTTGGTGCTGAAGCGCTCGCGGATAGCAACAAGGGCGACTATCCCAGTGACTATGTGGCCAGTGTTCTTAAATCCATGCGCAAGATCGCTGCCGGATACATCTGTCGGTCCTCGGAAGATCTAAAGGACATCGCTGATCTCATCAAACTGCATGATACTGGCATTTCCGGGATCGCACCACGCAACAAAGCGAAACTCCAGCAGTTCACCGAGACCCGGGTCACCGGGACGACCCGGCTTTCGGGATCGATCATCACAGCGGTAAACGATGAGGTTGATCGCCGCCGGAAGGCGCACAAGGCAAAGTGGGGTACCCTGCCGGCAAAGATCGACGTCATGGATGCGGAGTTGATCCGGGACGCGATGGCCGCGCTGGCACATAACATCCTGATGAGCCGGGCCCCTCGTAGCGACAATGTACTGCGCGCAAGGCTGGACTGGATTTCCTGGCATGGCGATGTGGCCCGTCTGACGGTGCCTGCGGCCGAGTTGAAAATGCGCGGGAAAGGGGATGCAGATCTGCCAATCCTGCTTAGCGAAAGCACGAGCCGATTGCTCCGGAAATATTTGGAGGACCTCCGTCCCCGCATCCTTAAACCAGGCGACAAGCAGAACCCGTATCTGTTCCCAAGCCAAGGGAAAGAGGCAATCGACACGCACTACAGCACGCTTCTCAAGCGGGTTACGCGACTTTTGGCGAAGCACGTTGGTGTTCAGATCCACCCTCATCTCTATCGCCATCTGATCGGGTGGATCTGGCTTAAGGATTGTTCGGATCATTTGCCCAAGGTCCAGCGTCTACTGGGGCACAAGAACCTGCAAACTACGCTCGACTACTATGCCGAGCTGGATGAAGACCTGCTGCTGGACGAATGGCAGGAAAAGCTGAGCGAGAAATCCGCCGCAAACTCATCAAAACGCAATATCAAAGGGAGGTTTGCATGACGCTCAACACTCATCTGCGTCTGCTCGCTAATATCCGTGGATCATCTCCCAGCGATCCAGTTCCCGTTCGCTCGGAGCTCTCGGAGCATCTGTCGCAACGGCGGTCGGAAATAGGCGAAACGGCTCTGGCCGAGTTCGCCTATGTTCAGCAAGTGGCCAAGACCAAGTGGGGACCGGAGCGGACCGCGCATTTTGGTCAGGTCTTGCGCCAACATAGAGTGTCGCAGAAACCGCCGCGCAAGAGCGCATGGGCCGAAGCCGAAGCGTTGCTTCAAAAGCTTCCCGAACACTGGCATTCCCACATCGCCGGGCAGATAGTGCTGTCCAAACAGGGAAAACGCGTTTTGGGCCGAACGCTGTGGAGCGCGGCCCACACTTTGAACGTTATCCGCGCTTTGAAGCGATGGGCTGCATTCTGTTCGGCGCATGGGTGTTCAATGGTGCCGACGGGATTTTCTCTGGACGCATTCGGACACCACCTGTTCGCCAATCGGGAAGATGAACCATCAATAACTTCACGCACAGTTGCCGACTATCAGTCGCGCATTCTGTGCGGAATTGGCCTGGTTCAGCCCGGATTTTCTTCCGCGGCCTGTAGCTTTGTCGTTGCGGATTGGCGTAACCGGGCAGACCAGGAGGGCGCGGTGACAAAGACGGGTGCGCAACTCGTCGGCGCCACGGCAATCTGGGATCTCGGGTTCCAGCATATCGAAAACGCGCGATCCTCCCCGATGCGGGGTTCGGACGCTGCCCGGCAGTTCCGAAACGGAATGATCTTGGCCATCGGAACCGCCTTGCCGCAGCGTGCAAGAGCGCTGTCCTGTCTTTCCTTCGACAGCAGTCTTTACCTTCAAGATGACAATACCGTCGGAATCCGCATTCCGGCGTCTATGCTGAAACTGCCTGAAGATCGGAAGCAAGGCGCGCCGTTTGAGCGCAGCCTCCGCAACCCCCGGCTGGCAACGGCTCTGCAGGAATATCGTCAGTCGTTTCGCCCGATCTTCGATGACGGATATGCGGTGTTTCCATCCATCAAATCCCGAAACACCGGCATAAGTGAAAAACAGATCGGCCGATTGACCGGCAACATGACCGAAAAGGCCTTCGGAACCCGCATATCGATTCATCGACTGCGCGACAACGTCGCAACGCAGGCCAGCGAAACCATGACAGCACCTGGCCGTGCGGCCGCCGCGTTGCTTGGTCATAAGTCCCAGTCAACCGTGGCGCGTCACTACGATTATTCGGAGGGCATTCAGGCGGCTGAGGAGTTTGGAGCTCTGCTGTCATCCTATCAAGGAGCGGGGGTTGATCTTGAGCTATGATACGGCCTTCAAAAACGTCGGCGTCCCGCGGTGACATTTTTTGATCGGGCGTGACAAATGAGTGGGGAGACAGAAGCGGGCGGTTGCAACCAGATTCACCAATCCTGGCGTTCGCTGCGGCTCGAGCGAACTGGAAAAACGCGGACTTTGCCGTCTTTCGATCTGGAGCCTTCGCTAAAGCAGCACTTGCTCGCGGTCGCGGCATACTTATTGTTGCGTCGCGGCAAGTGTCACCAATCAGGTCATTCGCAGCCGTTGTATTTGCGTTAACGGGAACCGTACCTTCGCCGCGGCTCGGTCGGACGAGCAAGACGCGGGATATGGCAAGTATTGAAACATTGGTTTTTGCTTCGTGTTTGAACTGATTAGAAACGAGACGCCAATTTTGTGTCTTCTTGCTGTTAAGCTTTTTTGACGAGCATAATCTTGTTTTTCCGATACGGGACTTTACGCTACTGCCGAACCCGATAGCCGGAAGCAATGATCCGGCTAATGAGAAAGGCGACGGCCTGGTGCATATCCTTTTTATCGTTATTGCCGACCGCTGTTTCGTGGGCAGCAGCTGCGTCACGCAGAACTCCCACAATTTCATGTTCGGGCAGGAGCTCACGATCTTTGATTGCAAGCAAAAGCGCTTCACAAATTGAGAGTGCGGCCATTCCAGAGTGGTCTTGCCGGTCAGCCATGGTAGACGTCCTTTTTTAACAGGCGTCCAAGCAAGGAAGCGCCACAATGAATTGCATCATACTGGCATAGATTGCTGTATACTTAACTGATCGAAAGCAGTCTTGGCGTCGGATAGTTTCGCGGGCTGCTCATCGATGAAGGAAGAACACTTGCGCACTATCAAAAACAGTCCACTTACCCGAAAGCTTTCAAACTTCGTCGCTCTGACTGAGGTTGAACTTGCGGCATTGGCACGCCTGCACAAGCGTCGCAGAACCTTTGAAGCCGGACGTGACCTTGTGCATCAAGGGCAATCAGAGCAGGCTGCCTACATTCTGGCCTCGGGCTGGGTTTGTTCCTACAAAACCCAGACTGACGGGTCGCGTCAGATCGTCGATTTCCAAATACCGGGTGACTTTCTGGGCTTGCGAAGCGTTCTGCTGCTCACCTCGGATCACAGCATAGAACCAATCATGGAAATCCAAGCCATTGAAGTAGTAGTGGATGATCTCCTGGAAGCATTTGCGCAAACGCCCCGGCTGGCGACAGCAATTCTTTGGGCGGTCTCTCGAGATGAAGCGATGGTGGTTGAGCACCTGGTCAACATAGGACGGCGAGATGCGGGTGAGCGCATGGCGCATTTTCTATTGGAACTTGGTGTGAGGCTGTCTCAGGTCGGGATGGCAAGCAAGACGGGATACGCCTGCCCACTGACACAATACCACCTTGCCGATGCACTGGGACTGAGTGCCGTACATGTTAATCGTGTCCTACGGCAACTGCGGGAGAAGGGGCTGGTTACTTTTCAATCCGGGCAAGTGGTATTTGATGATTATGAAGGACTGGTGACGTTGGCCGGTTTTGACCCCTCTTATCTGGATCAGGCCGGGCCACTGTTGAAGCAATAAGTTCACCCCTACAGCGATGCCGGGATTTTGATGATCGTTGCCTGTTAGAGACGGAATTCGCTTCGGCAGATTTGGGATTTCTCTGAAAAAGAAGCGCAAGATAAATACAGTCCGATTGCGGTACTGGATTTCCTGCGCTTCTCAATTACTCGTTAAGAACACGCCAGCAAATATCCCGCCAACACACATCACGTTGCCGGAATCCAAACATCGTTGCACTGACGCAGGTTAGTCAATTTTTGGCAGTGTGCCTGATCCTCGGGCACCAAATGCATTTGAGATTCCAATAAAATCTCAGGTCATTGGCCGCCGACTAACATCGATCAGCGCGCGCCTGACATTTGCACATTATTCTAAATTACAACGCCAGTACTACCGCGGCGCTTACGAGCGTGTACCGCGGCAGACTGCGCGGGGAAGATCCAACAAACTAAATGGAGGACAAAGGTGAGCACAAGATCGTCCAGTTCTTTGGTGACGTTTTCAAATCCGTTCTCTTTGTCCGGCTACCCGGATGTACTTTCTGCAGGCGAGTATGAAGTAGTTGTCGAAGAAGAGCTACTGCAGGGCCTGAGTTTCGAAGCCTATCGCAGAACCGGAACCTACCTGACAGTTCGGGGCAAAGGCAGCAAGCCAGGCCGCACGGAAATGCGCCCAATTGACCCAGAAGATTTTGAACTGGCGCTTAAGCACGACCAGACCTTGGCCACATCTAACAATGACAGCGATGCGGCGCTTTCCCCGCAGGAGGAATAGATTATGAACACGCCCGAATGGCTTAAACCCGGAATCTACGGTGCTCTGATCGGCGGGGTTTTCGTAGGCGTCGTTGGATTTTCATGGGGTGGATGGATGACCGGCGGTAGCGCGGACAAGATGGCCAACGCCATGTCCCGCGACAATGTAATCGCTGCGTTGGTTCCGGTCTGCGTCGACATGGCGAGAACTGACGCCCAACGCGCCGAAAAAATAACGACGATCAAAGAGGCTTCTTCTTTCAAGCAGAAGGATGCCGTCATGGCGGCTGGCTGGGCAACGGTGCCGGGATCCCAAACTCCTAACAAAGACCTGGCGCAGGCCTGTATCGAGGGGCTGAACCTGGATGGATCGTAACTCAATCACTCAACATTCGGACAACGCCGTTTGCATCAGGGCAAATCGAAAAAATCAGTACCGGTTTTGCGCTCACTTAATGGCTGCGTTGTTTGTTGTGGTCTTCAGCAGTTTGGCGGGCTCCTTTATCTCATCAAGTCCCGCATCGGCCGAAACAAATTCGATTCCGGATAACGCGCATCCCAAAAAGTATGGCGACGGTTGGAAATGCGATTTGTCCTATCGGTTGAAAGGCGAAGAATGCGTGGCCATTGTCGTGCCGGGAAATGCCTACCCCACAAACAGAACCTATGGCTCAGGGTGGGCATGTATGCATGGCTTTGTTGAAGTTGGCGGCACCTCATGCACTGAAGTGATTGTGCCTGAGGGTGGATATCTCGATCCATCAGGTGAGAGGTGGCGGTGCCTGCGTGGATACACAAGAGTAGACGATAGCTGCCAGAAAATCGTGGTGCCGGATAATGCTTACCTGACGAATAGCACTTATGGATCTGCATGGCGTTGCAACCGTGGCTACGAAAAAGACGGTGAAGCATGCGTGGCAGTAGCGGTGCCGGAAAACGCTTTTCTGAACGCATCAACCAGCGGGCGTCCCTGGACATGCGAGCGTGGGTACTTTGAGCGCGACGGACGGTGCGATGCCGTCTTTGTGCCTGAAAATGCTTTCTACGATGACGCGATCCATGGAGTTGGATGGAAATGCGAACGTGGCTACGAGGCGTCCGGTGATCGCTGCAATGCAATCGAGCTACCGGCAAATGCCCATATCGACCGATCCGGCAATGGGTGGCAATGCCACAAAAACTATCATCGATCAGAAGGGCTGTGTGTTCTGAACCAGTGAGAATTCAGACAGAAAGCCCACTTTCCCAAACTTCACAATTTTTGCCCGTCCTTACCAAGGACGCGCGTTTCACACTCTAAAAAGGAACAAATATGAAACCCGTACCCATTGCGTCGGATGCCAAGCAGTTCGTTGCCAGCGATGCGCAAAAGCTGGCGCCTGAACAAGCAGTTTTTCCAGAGCTTCACCGCAAGACACTCGTGACAGATACACCGTCTGCAATTGTGTATTGCGAAGGAAACTTCGCAAAGATCGATGGCAAGACGGCTAATGGTCTCGTTCGACATTCACAGGCCTATCGCGTTCTTTCGGTGATCGACAGCACGTATGGCGGTTGTGACAGTGGCAAAGTGCTTGATAATATCGCAAATCAGGTTCCCATCTTCGATGATCTTGATGCCGCCGTCGCTAATGAAGCTACGATCCCCGACACTTTTATTTACGGAATGGCGCCGGCCAGCGGCAGAATGTCCCTTGAGGATCGCGAAGTTGTTGTGGATGCGATAACGCTCGGAATGAACATCGTCAGTGGGCTGCATGAATTTCTTAGCGATGACAAGGAGCTCGCCGGATTGGCCAAAATTCACGATGTCACGATACGCGACATTCGCAAGCCGCGGCCAAATCCCGACCTGCGCCTGTTAGATGGCAGTATTGGAGACGTCCAGGCGATCCGCATCGCGGTGTTCGGCACCGATTGTGCAATTGGAAAGCGTACAACCGCGACAATCCTGACAGGCGCACTTAACGCGCATGGGATCAAAACAGTTTTGGTCGGCACCGGCCAAACTGGCTTGATGCAGGGCGCCAAGTATGGTGTCGCGATGGATTCGGTGCCGCCGCAATTTTGTTGTGGCGAACTTGAGCGCGCTGTCGTTGCGGCATCCGAGGGTGAGCACCCGGATGTAATAGTGATCGAGGGCCAGGGCGCGCTAAGCCATCCGGCTTTTTGCACATCAGCCTTCATTCTGCGAGGCAGTCAGCCACATGCAGTTATTCTTCAACACGCGCCTAAACGAAAACGTCGATGTGATTTCCCCAACATGACTATGCCCGCCCCTTGCGATGAAATCACCCTGATCGAGGCATTTGCGAACACAGAGGTAATTGGCATGACGATCAACCATGAAGGAATGAATGATGTTGAGATTTCAAAGGCCATCACAGACTACAACTGCAAATTGTATCTCCCGGTCACTGACGCATTGAACCGACCTCCAAAAAACTTGGTGAATATGGTTCTATCTGCCTTTCCGCGCTTGCAACCCTTACGTGTTACGACGATTGAATGAGCAAGCTGCGTATCGACGTTGATCTGGACAAAATTCGGTACAACACACGGTTCCTGGTCGACCACCTTAGACCCCGCGGAATATCGGTGACAGGTGTGACAAAAGCCGTTTGCGGTCATCCTGAGATTGCGAATGCTATGCTTGAAGGTGGCGTGACAGGGCTGGCGGACGCGCGGATCAGCAATATCATGCGTATGCGCGATGCTGGAATCTCGTGCTCCATATCCTTGATCCGAACGCCCATGCTGAGCCAGGTCGCGCAAGTCCTTGATAACTGCGATGTCAGCTTCAACACTGAGATGGACATTATCGCCAGCCTGGCCATCGAGGCGCTGGGGAAGAACATTACTCACAATATTATCCTGATGGTGGAAATGGGGGATATGCGGGATGGCATCTTGCCTGAACACCTTGAAAGCACTGTGTCTCAAATTCTTAGAATGAAAGGGATTTCTCTGAAGGGGATTGGCGCAAATTTTGCCTGTCTGGGTCATGTGGCACCCTCTGCAGGAGCAATGGAATTGCTTTCGTCGCTTGCCGCCGACACCGAACTTGCAAGTGGACCCGCTCTGGAAACAGTGTCAGGCGGCGGCTCTGCCAGTTTGCCATGGGCGCTTGGCAAGGGGGCGACCGGAAAGATCAACAACCTGCGTCTGGGTGAGGCCATCCTGCTGGGTACCGATCCCGTTTCGGGATACGCGATCGACGGGCTTTACACAGATGTTTTTACGCTTTGGGCGGAAGTGATCGAAACGAAGACCAAATCAAATCCAAATCCCTTGCAAATGAATTATCCTATACCTTCAATGCAGTGTGTGACTTTAGACAGTCCTTCGAATACTCGGTCGATCCTTGCGATCGGACTCCAGGACACTGATGCGGCGGGTCTAATATTCCCTGCTGGCGTCACGTTCGTCGGAGCCACCAGTGATCATATCGTTGTAGAAAACACCAATTGGCTGCTTCGCCCTGGTGGCGAGGTGAAGCTGAGAATGAAGTATAGCGCGCTCTCGCGCGGCATGGCTGCACCCGATGTGGCAAAAGTCTTCCATGGTGATAGCGCTTTGGTTGACTGCAACGCAGCGAACACTGATCGCCCATACTCGAATCGAAAATAGCGCGCCAAGGTGCCGCCGCCTCGGTTCTGCTTCAGCCATCCGTCTTATTCTACGGCTTTACGTAGTAAATGAGGCACCCAATCCCTATATTGGACGTAGCCGCATTCACTTTTCACACCCTATCTGGGCTCGTGGGTGTTGCGGACAATCAAAGGATCAAAATGATGTCTTTCAAAGACCTGACGACCAGAGCGGCTGCCGCACTGAAGGAAAACGATGCGGACGCGCCGAAAAAAGAAGTTACGTCTGAAGCGCCTGACGTCGTCCCCGAAAAACCAAAGCCTAAACCTCAAAACTGATAATACCCTGCCGGGAGTGGGTGGCTTGTTCTTGTCTGTATCTCCGAGCGAGCGGTATCAGCAAAGGAGAATTACCCAAATGAACCAGATAATCAGCAAGACAATCGCAGTCTTTTCCAGGCCGTTTACTTTCCCTGGCTTCGACGAATTACTCCCGGCAGGCGAGTACGACATAGAAACTGAGCTTTCCGCACCACCAGATTATTCGGACCCAGAAGCCTGGAAGGCCTCGGTGTTAATCTGTCTGCATCCACGGAAATCTTACCCCGGTCTGGCGCGTACCTTGACCGTTTCTCTTACTGATTTGGAGAGAGCCCGCGCAAAGGATAAATTGTCTTCAAAGCAGTTGTCGCAGTTCTTGCTCGACCAACTTTTGGCCGATCCCATGGTGCAATTGATTATGGAAGCGGATGGCGTTTCAGAGACTCAACTTCGGCACCTCTACTCGGAGTCGCTCATCTCTGAGGCAGACGACATATAATCAGATCAACGAGCCCTACCGCGAGGATGCGGAAACGGTTCTCGGTATACTTTCGCTGTCCAAGCTGCAGAGAACGAAGGAATGCCGGTTCGTCCTATTAAAACCCCTCGGATTACAGGCCGTCCCATTGGACAGACTGAAATAGGCAGCTCCTTCAATCTCAAGGCTTAGGGCTCGGAACTTTTTTCCAGTCGCTGTATAAACCAAAACAGAAATCGAGGCTAAGAACTGATGGAAGACTCCGACGACGAAGCAGATACGATCATGGCTCGCGCCCACAATGACGTGCCGCAAGAACGCCCGTGTCTTCGTTGCAGAACTCCATTCTGGAGCGAAGGGTTCGGAGAGCGGATTTGTCGACGCTGCAAGGGGTTGAACGCGTGGCGAAATGGCGTATCGGAAAGCCCTGGGTTTGCTCGGCGTCGCTGATGTACTGACATGTAGTGGTTCCGATGTGATCTGACAGTTGGCCGTTTTTCCTGTGGTGTATGCCAGATTAAGTTTGGTTCCGGATCTTTTCCTTCCTGATCTCTTTGCTCTCGATCATGGTCTGGAAGGGTATTCTTCTGCAACACATTTTGCCCTGATGAGTGTGCTCTTGGTTGTAGTGGTGCAGCCATTCTTCCAGATCGGCTTGCAGCGAAATCTGCGCCGCGAGCGCACGCAAAACAATTATGCTATGTCCGAGTTGGACTCTTCCAACACTTTCGCGGCGCGCTGCGCCAACGACTGCTAAGCCGCGGACATAGATCTCATATGTTTGCTCGAGACCTCTGTCGCGACAACGTTTTAGCGCTTCGCCCGTCGCCGCATATCGCCGGAATTTCCGCGAATTCCGCACTCTGTTGAAAAAGGGGGGACATCACCCGCACGGGGTGATCGGTGCCCCTATTCAACAAAATCCGTTGACCGCCGTAACTTCCTCAACGCGCCAGGCCAAGTCGGGGCAAGGTTCAACACCAAAATTTTTTTACGAAGTAAACGATCGGCGGTTTGAAGACGCAGGACAACTCCTCCTGCGGCGACATTCTAACTATCAAAGGCATTCACGAGATGGCGAACTTTGCTGCGAGTGACACAGGCGAGAATGTATTCGAAGCATTTCCAAACTTGCCTGATGAGATGCTTGGGGCTGAGATCGAGTATCTCCGTAGCGTCGTTGCCGAAGGTGCTGCCAAGGGTGAAGAGGGTGGCTCAAGTGATAAATGCACGAACGCTGCGCAAAGCATTCGAACTACAAAGATCCATTTTTCTGATCTGCGGCAGAAATCTCGGCAACCGGACGTCGATACCGATCCAGTGAGGGTCCATCTTTTTCCAGACGTCGGTGCTCAGCCTCTACACCGGCCCGCGCTTCTGAGACCCATTTTGCTCGATCGTTCATTTATCTAACCCGTGTTTGAACTTTCCGTCGCCGTCCATCCCGACTTCGATCCCGCGATGCCGAAGATCGGCGTAGAAAACTATTGCTTCTGAACTCGGACATGCCATCTTTTCAATGAACTCGCCCGCCCATATTCCGTGTTCCTCCTCGGTGAGGTCATCTGGCGACAGTTTGCCCTTGAGCGCTGCTTTCAAGCACTTGCTGACAACGCTGTTCTCTTTGTGCTCCTATGTCATGCCGCTATAATAAATAGAAATAATTTGGTGACGCCTTACGGGCTTGGTGCAACAAGGGAATTATGCGCACGTGCATTTTTGAAGGATAGAGTCAGATGACGGTATTAGAAATCGCACTGAACATCGCAGGTGCCGGCATTACCATCGCCGGGTTCGTCTATGTGCGTCATCTGCTCGAGACCGCTGGACGGGGTCGCATCAAAGATCCTGATCTCATATCCGAGTTCCGCGAAACAGCACCGTATCATTTGCTGAATGAACTGGTGTCTGGCTAAAGAACCTTTTCATCGTTTTGCACCTTCGAGCTCGAGTCTCTCCGGTCTTGGCCGATTGAAGTCGGTCTGGCTTGGCTTGAGCGGCTGTAGGTTTTTGTAAAGACCTGACTGGCTTGCACGCCTGCGAATTGGGATCCATCTGACAGGGGTTCAAGATCCGAAAAGATCCATGATCTACACGGCTCTACCATGCCTATTGCCTGGTTGGCGTGCCGATGTCGTTAGAGAATGGTTGCTGGACATCGATCAGGAAATTACACGGATTTCTGACGCGCCAGAGTTCGATCAACGTTAGCTTGATCGACTCCTCGGGCGATGGGGCCCACGGATCCATGATTTCGAACACACCTGAACAGAAAAGCGCGACCTGCTTATCTGCTAAGGAAGCATCATCAGATACTCTTGTCTCAAGGAGGTAAGGGGGAGGATTTTTTGAACCTCACCCGCGACGGTTCAAAAAATCCTCCCCCTTACCCCTAATTGATTTCTCTCAGGCGAAAGCACAAGGGATAACTTAATGAAAAGAAATGAAAAAAATTGAATGGCTATCCCATTTACAACAGTCGCCTACCATGCCCCCCAATCACAATTTGCCGGATGATCCGTCTGAGATGACCGATCGACTGGATTACGCGTTGGACGCAATGCTCAAGATTGGCGAGATCTTTTCAGAAAGCGAAATCGCCCAAGTGGATGAAGATGTGGATTGCCCGATCTAAAGCTGCCCGTTGACGCTTTTTTGGGTTGGTCGAATTAGGACAACCCCGCCATTGGTCTGATGTTTCTGCGATCCGGATCAGAGGTTCTGTCTGATGATCGGATGACAGGGATAGAGACGCGAACTGATCATTCACCTGACCCCGTTTTTGTGAGGTCCAGTGATTGGTCAGTTCGTTTTCCTATTCCTGCAATCTTCCAGTTGCGCCATCTGCGCGATGTGGCCGCCAGTAAGACCACGTTCAAAAAAGTTGAATTTTTTCCGAAATCGATTTCCGGAAAATCCAAACACACCAACTTTCTTCCTGCAGCAAAGAGCATGTCTTTGCAATCACCCTTAACCACTTGTATACACGGAGTAAATCGATGGGTAACCCAAACACGCCAAAGTTCGTCTTGTTCGATGAGGCACAACTGAACGTCCAATCGGGCGCAACGCTCGATGAAATTACAAGCGCCCTGTATGATCTAATCTATGATGAGATCGCTCCCTATGACGATTTGGGCGATGAATCGATCGAACTCGAATGGATCGCGTCGGAACGTCTCGATACGTCAAAGTATCTGGGCTGGAGTTCGCATTCTGAATCGTCCGAAGAGAACGATGATTGGACAGCTTCGTTCACCAAAATTCTTGCCGATTGCACCAGTCTGCCAGCACCCCTCATAGACGCTTATGTGAAATCAGGCAAAAAAGCCGAAATCGGATATTGGCTGCGACATAACCTGGAGACTGGCGCAAGTTTCCGCCAGGGCCTCAGCAGACCTCACGAAGACACTTTGATGTCACTTGAGCGCGCCCGTGTCCCGGGGTTTGTTCCCAGCAGTTGATACTATGATAGCAGGTCCGAAGATCCATGTGACGCACGTCCGAAGGACTTCGGTGACGGGCGACGAATCCTCGTCGAAATGAAAGTAGATTGGAGTTGGTGAATCCTGACCTCAATTCATCGCCGTAAGTGCGGTATCAGTGGCGCTCCTGAAACCGCCGGCGAGAATGTACTCGGCTGGTTCTTCCTACGCCTCGATACTTTGGAGCTGGGGTCATTCGATCCCGGTTTTACGAGGCCGCCTGAGATAGAAACTTGCGCCGAAACATTGGGCGGCCTGCATGGTGTATATCTCCTAAATATTTAACATAATTTAGCTTATACGTTTTTTAAAGTAGGGGTGGATTCCCAAACGAAGTACAAACTCCGTATCAAAACAGATGTTTGTATGGAGGATCCTGAATGGATATCATGCGATAGCGGCTCAAAACATGTATGAGCGCCGCCGCACCATCCATCGGAAAATGGTCGAGCATCCGGATTTGAAGGAAGCCATCGGAGATCTGCTCAAAGCTGGTTGGTCTCCTGAACAGATTGCAGACCTGATGCGCCTGGAGCACCATCTGATCAGCGTGAGCCATGAGACGATCTACCGTTTTGCATATTCCAAGGATGGTCGTGGCGAGCAGTTCTATCAGCACCTGCCTGAGCATCGCAAACGCCGCCGCCCGCATGAATACCGGCGGCACCATCGCACGCAGATCGTCGACAGGCAGAGCCTGTCACGCAGGCCAGAACGTATCGCGCAGCGGATTGAGTTTGGACATTGGGAGTGCGATCTGATGATGTTACGCAAGGAGTATGGAAAGATCAACGTGACTTCGCTCGTCGAGCGCGTCAGCTGCTATGCTGTCGTCATGATCGTCAATCGAAGCCGATCATGGAAGCATCGATCGGGGGGCTCGCTCCCCTGCCCGCCGATGCCCATCAGTCGATTACCTTCGACCGCGGAACCGAGTTCTCGGCTTGGCAAAGGTTGAAGGATGGTATGGGAGCTGACAGTTGGTTCTGCGATCCGCAGGCTCCCTGGCAGAAGGGTACGGTCGAAAACACCAACAACAGGCTGCGAAGATACCCCCCAAGATCAACCTAACCGACGGCGCTGACAAATCGATATTTGAGGTCGATTTGCCACCGCCTCAATTCAACGTCGCGCAAATGCCTCGGCTACCGCACTCCTGCCGAGGTCTTCGAAAGCAACTTGATGAAATTCAGAACCGGCTGACGTAAAAGGAAAAATCAGAAATTGCGCTTCAACGTGAGTCCACACTCAAAGTTAAAGTGACCCACATCTTCAAAGTAGAAGTGTCACTCTCGCCTGCAATGAGAACAGGCATAGAGTATGGGATGGGTTTTGATGAGCGAGCGCGAGCTGATCAGGGTCGAGGTTTTGAGCCAGCAGAGCCAAGGCCGGATTACTGCCGCGAATACAGCCAATGTCTCGGGATTGAGGCGCAGGCAGGTTCATCGGCTTCTGAAGAAGTTTCAGACAGATGGAACAGCGGCGATCTGACACAAGGAGCGCAGCCGCGCTTCAAACAATCGGATCGATCCGGCGGCACGGGAGTTTACTGTGACGTTCGTCCGGGAAAACTACATCGGCTTCGGGTCGGCCTTTGCTGCTGAGAAGCTTGAGGAAGATCACGGGCTGAAGGTCTCTCGCGAGACACTGCACAAAAGGATGCAGGCAGGCGGAATCTGGCTATCTCGCAAACAGCGCAAGACGCTCCGCCAGCTGCGCTTGTGCCGGGAATGCCTTGGCGAGTTCATCCAAATCGACGGATCTGACCACCGCTGGTTCGAAGACCGCGACACGCCCTAAACGCTACTTATCTTCATCGACGACGCGACCAGCACATTGATGCAGCTTCGGATCGTGAAGTCGGAAAACACCTTCAACTTTTTCGAAGCGCTTGAAGGCTACCTAGCTGGTCACGGACGCCCTGTTGCCTTCTATTCCGACAAACACACCGTGCTTCGGGCGTCGCAGCAAGGTGCAAAGCCGGGCCATGACATGACCCAGTTTGGCCCGGCTTTGAACGAATTGAACATCAAGATTCTCTGCGCCGACAACAGCTAGGCCAAGGGCCGTGTTTGAGCGTGCCAACCGCACGCTCCAAGATCGGCTGGTGAAGGAGTGGCGGCTCGCTGGCATCTCGGGCACGGAAGCCTCAAACGCTTCCCTGCCGGGGTTCATGAAACGTTACAACGCCAGGTTTGCGGCGCTAAGACAATCTGTACCGGGCCGAGCCTGACCGTCTGCGGGACATCCTGTGCTGGCGCGACGCGCGCTATGTCGACCGGAACCTGGTACTGCGCTACGACCTCAAGCGGATCACGCTTGAAGAGAACCATCTCACCTGCGGCCTCGTTGGTAAATATGTGGACAGCTATGAGTTCCAGGACGGCACGCTGGTTTACCCGCAAGAGCGGCATCACAGTGGTCACAAATCATGAATTGAAAATGATCTGCGACCGCCTCAATGCGACGTACAGAAAGTGCCTTGGGTGAAAAAAGCCGGCAGAGGTGTTCCGTGAAAAGATGCTAGAGGAAACGTGATTAGGCCCTACCCTGACAACCAACAGAAAACGCCGTTCAGGTATCGGGCACAAGCAAAGCTAAAATGTCACCCAAAAGCAATTCAGGTTTACCCCCCTGCCCGTTTACGCACCCAGCCCAAGAAGGCGGCGTCGGGCTTGCGCAGACGGGGCGCGCCCGAGCGGACCCAGACGCCGCGCCATTCCGCCTCGAGCCCGTAGACATCCGCCCCCGGCAGCAGGGCGCGTGCGGCCTCGAGCGTTTCGGTGCGCAGGCTGGGCAGTGGCGCGGACGGCTCGATCAGGGCGGCCCGCGGGGCAAAGCGGATCAGGTCGCCCGGCTCTTCGCGCATCTCGTAATCGGGCAGATGGCCCGCCTCGATCATGTCGCGCAGCATCTTGCGGAACACCCGGCGCGGTGAGGCCGAGCCGGATTTCTTCAGCAGCGTGTCCACCGACACCGTCCAGCCCGGCTGACGGCCGCAATGTTTGCGCGCCAGTTCATAGATGCGGCGTTCCAGCGGTTTGCGCAGGCGAAAGTAATCGCGGCTGAGCGTCAGCACCGATTTCGACAGCACCGCCCGGTACAGCCAATCCGACAGGGTGACGGCGACGCTGACCATGCGCCCGCCGCGTGTCTTGCGCACGATCTCCCATTTCTCGATCAGGCCGAACCCGGTGGTGGTCTCCTCCTCGCCAGTGACGATGTTGGTGGTGATGCGGGTGCCGGCCAGCCGCTCGAACGCCTCGCGCAGGCGGCGGTAGGAATCGCCGCTGGTTTCGCGATTGGTCGCCACCAGCAGATCATGTGCCTTCAGCTGTACGGTACGGCTGACCTGCCGCCCGGCATTGATGGCCGCCATCAGCTGGCTGATGCAAAAGATCAGGATGTCCTTGTCATGGATCGTCGCCAGCCCCCGGACCGAGGGGGTCACCGTGATCTGCGCGCCATTATGTTCATATTCCAGAATCCGCCGGTCGGGACGGGTCGCCAGCGAAAAGAGCGGATGCTCCATACTGGCGATGTCATCCTTGGGGATTGCATCGAAGATATCGCAGACGAAAAAATCGCCCTGCTGCCGACGATCGGGCAAAAGCCCCGCCGGTGCGCCTGTAACTGTCCTGCCCATGGCCCTCTTTCGGTGCCTTGTTATCGGTCGGTATCCGACTCGTTTTATTTCGTGGTTTTAGTGACACCCACCGTAGAGTTATCCACAAGCCCGCACAACGATTTTCAATCGGGGGTTCAGAGTCACCTGATCGGGGGTTCAGAGTCGTTTCATCGGGGTTTCAGAGTCACTTGAACCTGTTTGAAATCTCGCAACGCATTAAAATAAAAGGTTAATCTATCACCACGAAGATCAGCTTAACTATGAATAACACAAATCTAACACTATAAAAAAAAACGCAAAGGATCAGATCCTGCGCTATATTGGCCCTGTCATCCCCTTTATTTTCTAAGAAAAATCGCCTTTTGTGCGGCTTTTACTTTCATGTGATGTATTTTTCGCTATCATGGGGAAAACACATCACATCGAGCGGTTTTATCATGGCGAAGGACAGCACTCCCCTGCCCCCTTACTTCAACATCGATCCCGATGCTGCGCTGGCGGATCTGGACTTACCCACAGGCACAGACGGCTTTGCCACTATTGCCGAAGCCTGCACCCGGGGGCGCAGCGATCTGTCCAGCCGGGGTCTGGACGAGGCTGGTCGCAAGGCGTTGCGTCTGTTTTCGACCTGGGAAATCACCCGCTATCTCATCCCCGTCGCACAGGCCCATTTCCGCCGCGTGCTGAAACAGAACCCGGACCTGCCGCAGGGCCAGTCCGAGACCGAAGGCGGCGCCAAGTGGTTCACCCTGGATGAGGTGCTGCGCCTGCGCGCCTTTTTCGGGGCGCAAGGCTCCAAGGCCAAGGACTACCTGCCCTACCGACCCGCAGGCCTGCCGGCCAAGATGGTGGCCGTGGCCAATTTCAAGGGCGGGGTTGGCAAGACCAGCACCGCTGCGCATCTGGCCATGTCGGCGGCGCTGGACGGCTATCGGGTGCTGGTGATTGATCTGGACAGCCAAGGGTCGATGACCTCGATCTTTGGCGGCCGGGTCGAGGATGAATGGCAGACCGCCTTCCCCCTGTTGGCACGTCATTACGGAGAATATCTGCGCATTGAAAACCAGCGCCGTCTGGACCGGGGCGACCCGCCTCAACCGCTGGACGAGTCGCTGAGTGCGGCGCTGAATGTGACGGCGAAGGATCTGATCCAATCCACCCATTGGCCCAATATCGACCTGATCGGGGCGCAGCTGAACCTCTACTGGGCGGAATTCCAGATCCCCGTCTGGCGGATGCAGGCGCGCGGCTGGAAGCTGTGGGATGCGTTGACCGACCGGCTTGAGGCCGATGGAGTGCTGGACAGCTATGATCTGATCTTCATCGACACCCCCCCTGCCCTTGGCTATCTGACCATCAACGGTCTGGCGGCGGCGGATATCCTGCTGGTGCCCATGGGCGCGTCGTTTCTGGAGTTCGACTCCACCGGGCGTTTCTTTGACATGCTGCATTCCACCTTTCAGTCCATCGAAGAGGGCGAAAATACCGCCGCGCGCGCTCTGGGCCGGCCCGAAATGGCCTTTGAATGGGATGCGGTGCGCGCGGTTATCACCCGCTATGACGGGGCGCAGCAGGGCGAACTGGCGGCGCTGATGCAGGCCTATCTGGGCAAGACCCTGTCCCCGCACCGACAGGATTTCACCGCCCTGATCGGGCAGGCCGGGGAGCAGGTCAGCGGCATCTACGAGGCTGATTACCGCAATTTCAACCGGGAAACCTATGCACGGGGCCGCGAGACCTTCGACGCCACTTATGCCGCCTTCAAGCGTCTGTTGCTGGGCGTGTGGCGGCGCGAGGAACTGGCCGCGCAGCAGGCCGCGGAATAATCCCGCTACGAGGAGAGCAAAGATGGCAAAACGCAAGCGATTGACCCCGGCCCAACCGACCTATCTGGACGGGCCCGCCACCGCCCAACGCGCGCCCGAGACTAAGGCGATGTCTTTCAGCGCGGCCCCGATTGCGCAGGTGGCAGGTGAAGCTTCGGCTACGGCAGCATTGCAGGAGGTGGCACAGGAATTGCACAGCGCCCGGGTTGAGGGACGCATGATCGAATTGCTGCCGCTGGACGCAATCGATGACAGGCACCTGGTCCGCGACCGTCTGGAGCAGAACGAAGACGAAATGACGGCCCTGGTGGACAGTCTGCGCGCCCGGGGCCAGCAGATGCCGATCGAAGTGGTTGCCCTGACTGTCCCTGCCGGCGGGCGATCCTACGGTCTGATTTCCGGCTGGCGGCGCCTGACCGCGCTGCGGCGGTTGTTCCGGGAAACGGGAGACCCGAAATTCTCCACCGTTCGCGCCATGATGATCACGCCGGATACGGCCCAGGATGCCTATGTGGCGATGGTCGAGGAAAACGAGATCCGGGTGAACCTGTCGCATTACGAACGTGCCCGGATCGCTGTACGGGCGATGAAAGAAGGGGTGTATTCCACGCAGAAAGCCGCACTTCAGGGTCTGTTTGGCAATGCAACCCGGTCGAAGCGATCCAAGATCGGCACCTTTACTCAACTGGTCGAGGCATTTGATGCAGTGCTGTATTTTCCCTCGGCAATCAGTGAGAAGCTGGGGCTGGCGATGGTTCGTGAGATGGGGCGTGATGCGGGGTATGCTGATGCTCTGAAAACCCGGTTGCAAAACACACCCCGTGACAGTGCCGAGGCGGAGATGCAGATCCTGTCCGATAGCCTCGCCGAGCGGTCGCGGCCCCCTGCCCCGTCAGCCGATCCATCCATTCCAACTCGCCCTCGGTTGCGTCAGGCTTCGCCGGAAACTGCTACAGGAGAACGGATAGTAACCTGCGTAACCTCTGGCATTGAAATGCGCTTTACCTCCGATCAGGGCCATATAGAGCTTGTTGGAGACGGGGTTTCGGAGCGATTGGCCGAGGCGCTGCAGGACTGGTTGCGCTCGCTGTGATCCTTAACAGAGTGTTTCGCGCGCGAAACATTTGAGCCCGGACCTTCAGAGGAGGTTTATTTATGACCACCGCCCCGCATCAACGCCTTGTGGCCGTGGTCGTGACCCATAATCGCCTGGACAAGCTGAGGCCGACATTGCGGCGCCTGTTGACGTCTAAACCGTCGCATCTGCACGCCATCGTGGTGGTGGACAACGCATCAACCGACGACACGGCAAGCTGGCTGAGTACAGTGCAGGACACTCGGGTGGGAGTGATCACAAACGATCAGAATCTGGGAGGTGCAGGTGGATTTGAGATAGGGATGCGTCATGCCACCGCTCGGTTCGACCCAGATTGGCTGGTGCTCATGGATGACGATGCTCGCCCCCTGCCCGATGCCATGGCCCAATTTCACGCACAGCCCCGTCCGGAGGATACTGCCTATGCCGCTGCGGTGTATTTTCCCGATGGTCGCATTTGCGAGATGAACCGACCTTCGGTCAATCCATGTTGGAACGCCCGCCTGTTTCTGCGTTCCTTGCTCCGGGGGCGTGACGGCTATCACATACCGCGTGCAGCGTATCATGCCGACGCCCCCTACCCTATTGATCTGACCTCATTTGTAGGTCTGTTTTTGTCCCGTAGGATCATCGCCGAAACCGGCTATCCCGACCCCGGACTGTTCCTCTACGGCGATGACGTGATCTATACGCTGACCCTGCGTCGGCGAGGGCTGAAGATCCTGTTCGATCCCGCGCTGCGCTTTGAACATGATTTCAGCACTTTTCAGGATCAAGGGTCCCAGATCATACGACCCATTTGGAAGATCTATTATCTCTGCCGCAACCGACTGCTGATGTATCGCAAGGCGGCACCGGTCCTATTCTGGCCTCTTCTGCCTGTGATGGCGTTGAAATGGGGTGTAGCCTTCAGGCATTACGGGGCGCATAAAGCCCTTTATCTGCGCTTGCTGCGCCGGGCTCTGCGAGATGCAGTCCTACGGAACACGGACCTCAGTTATGAAGACGTTCTGACACTGGCTGGAGGTACCATCACTGGTTCAGGATATCCCGGTGATAGCGACCCAGCAGAATCAGACCCATCAGCAGAGTCGACAGGCTAACAAGCATAACGAAGACCTCGCTGATATATTGCGGGTGATAGGTGGGATATATTCCTTCCCGCATCAGGCCGGTGATATGGATCAGCGGATTGAACCACAACACGTTCTGGACGCTCTGCGGCATATCCTCGTAGATGTAGAAAATGCCGGAGACCAGAAACAGTGGGCGTGTCGCGATTGACCAGATCAGGTCATAGGTCGGGAAGAGACCTCCAATGGCGCAATTCAGAGTGCCGATGCCCAGCCCAAGCAAAGCGGCCAACCCCAGCGCCTCGGCAATAGGTCCGATTTCAAGAACGGCCCGGCTGTCGACAGTGGCCAGAATCCCGGTCAGCAGGATATATGTGACCAGCAGACCGGTCAGAAGATTAAGGATGAACCGGGCCAGGATGGCGTCCACCCATGTCACGACGGGATACATCAGTAGGGGTCTTGAAAAGCTGATCGCCCTGGCCACTGTCAGTGACAGACTCTGATACAGGTTGAAGGCCAGATAGGCCGAGGCATAAAATAGCAGAAAACTGTTGCCCAACGACGGATTGCGCATCAGCAGCGAAAAACCAAAGCTGAGGATGATGATAACACCTAAAGGCTCAACCACAGCCCAGATATAACCACCGGGGTTGCGTCCGTAGCGGGTCGACATCTCTCGCAGGATCAAAGCTGTGATCGTGCGTGGGCCGATCCAGCGGTGGGTTGTACCGCTCCCTGGCTGCATAGCATGAGATCCTGTGTCTAAGGGGGTCGGCATATGCGCATCATCTCGTTTTGGTCTGTGCGTGCCGGTCCGATTATGTAAGAATCAATCATGGAATTCAAATGCCTTCGGGGCGGAACAGGGCGCGCATGACAGAAAAATCAGAGGCGGACAAACCGACGGTCAAGGTTGTGGACGGTGCCCCCAAGAAAGCTGGCGCTCCGAATACACAAAGGGCGCAAAAACAAGCTGCGGCCGCTAGGCAGCCGCAGCTGGCGGCCGTGCCCAACAGAGGGCAGGGCGCAAAATCTGGGCAGGGCAAGCCAGCCAGCCAACAAGGCGGCAAGCAAGGTGGTCCCGGACGCCAGAGCCGGCCCGCCGGACAAGGGGGCGATCAGCGGAAAGGGCAGCGGTCAAAGCAAGGCCAGCAGCAGGGCGGCAAACCGGTACCGCCGCCCGCACCAACCGTCACGGTGCAGCCATTGGCGCAACCTGCCAGCATGAAACGCCGCCACTGGGGGCTGTTGCTGAGCTTTGTGCTGATCGTGATGTTGCCTTTGGGCGGGCTGGCTTATTACCTGTGGACACAGGCCGAGGATCAATATTCCTCGACCGCTGCGTTCACCGTGCGATCAGAGGAGGGCGGATCGGCCTCGGAACTCCTGGGGGGACTGGCGCAGTTCGCTAATTCCGGTACGGGTGTCGACAGTGATATCCTGTACGAATTCATCCAAAGCCAGGAAATTGTAGAGGCTATTGAAGGCAAGCTGGCCCTGCGTGCGCACTACGAAACCCACTGGCCGAAGGACTGGATGTTCTCGATCTGGCCGAACGCTACGCTCGAGGATTTGGTCTGGTTCTGGCAGCGTATCGTGCGGATTTCCTATGATCAGTCGACGGGGCTGATTGAGATCAGGGTGCTGGCCTTTGATCCCGACTATGCACAAGGCGTGGCACAGCAGATTGTGAAGGAAAGTCAGGACCGGATCAATGCGCTGAACATACAGGCGCGTGAAGACGCCATGCGCTATGCACGTGAGGACCTGGAAGAGGCCGTCGCGCAACTCAAGACCGCGCGCGAAGCCCTGACCAGTTTTCGCACCCGGACCCGCATCGTCGATCCCGAGGCCGACATTCAGGGCCGTATGGGAGTGATGAACAACTTGCAGCAGGCTCTGGCCGAAGCGTTGATCGAATTTGACCTTCTCAGTGAAACCGTATCCAGCACAGACCCTCGGCTGACCAATGCACAGCGCCGCATTGACGTGATCCGCGAGCGTATTGCAGCAGAACGTCAGAACTTCGCATCGGACAGCACCGAACTGGGTGCGGTGGGCGAGGATTACCCCTCGTTAATCGCCGAATATGAGAGCCTCAGTGTCGATCGCCAGTTCGCGGAAGAGACCTATCGCGTGGCGCTGACGGCGTTGGACGTGGCGCGGGACAATGCCGCCCGCCAAAGCCGGTATCTGGCCACCTATATCCGACCGACCATGGCGCAAAGCTCGGAGTTTCCGCGACGCTATATTCTGATGGGGTTGGCTATGGTGTTCCTGCTGATGCTGTGGTCGATTCTTGCGCTGATTTATTACAGCATCCGGGATCGGGGCTGAGGGCAGGAGCCTGCAATGATCCGCTTTGAGAACCTGACCAAAAGCTTCCGCGTGCGAGGTGAGCGCCGGGTTGTCATAGACAACCTCACCGCCACTCTGCCCACCGGAAAGTCGCTGGCGCTGCTGGGGCGCAATGGGGCGGGAAAGTCGACCCTGCTGCGGCTGCTGGCAGGCACGATGCGCCCTGATAACGGCCAGATCATCAGCGATGGGCGGATTTCCTGGCCCGTGGGGTTTGGCGGATCGTTTCACGGCGACCTGACCGGCGCACAGAATGTCAGTTTCATCGCGCGTATCTACGGGGTCGATACCGACAGCCTGATGGCCTTCGTCGAGGATTTTGCCGAGCTGGGAAAATACTTTCACATGCCGGTGCGCAGCTATTCCAGCGGTATGCGATCGCGGCTGACCTTTGGGGCCTCGATGGGTATCCGGTTCGATACTTATCTGGTGGATGAGGTAACTGCGGTGGGCGATGCTGCATTTCGCCGCAAAAGCAGAGCGGTCTTTGCCGAACGTATGCGCCATTCCAGTGCCATTCTGGTCAGTCACGAACTGGGCCAGCTGCGCCAGTTCTGTGATGCCGGGATCGTTCTGTCAGAGGGTAGGATTTCCTATTTCGACGATTTGGAAGAGGCCATTGCGCTGCATCTGGAATTGTTGCAATGAAATAGAGTTATCTAAAGTTTTAGTGCCAAAATACGGACCCTAACAAAGTATGGAATCTTCTTCCGAGCCGCAGCGTTTTCTGATTATTGGCCTGCCACGCAGCGGCACTACCTATCTGATGACCTTGCTGAACGCGCATCGCGATATTTTGTGTGCTGGAGAGCAGTTTAATCCTTACGCGATCATAGGTGCAGAGGGTAAATCTGACGAATTTACCGAAATAGTTCAGAGAGATGCCGATCCAAGGGCGCATTCGGATGCGTTTTTTGATGCGCATGCCGAGAGCGGAAACAAATGTGTAGGGTACAAGCTGATGATAGGCCACAATATTCGCATGCTGCGCTATCTGCCTGACCTTGCGGATTACAAGCTGATCTATGTACACCGAGAAAACAAGCTGGCGCAGATGGCTTCTCTAATCAAGGCAAGCCGGTCGAAACGCTGGGCGCAATCTCAGGTGGATGAGCATGTCGAGGAAAAGATCGCTGCGGGACCTCTTCAGATTAGCCATAAGTGGCATGAATTCGCCACGTTTGACTTCCTGTTCACACAGTGGTTTCGCACATTACCACAGGAAAAAATGAAGCTCGAATATCGCCAGATGTTCGAAGATGGGTTTGAAGAACGCCTGTGTGACTTTCTCGGTGTCGAATATGATCCTGAGATGAAAAGCCCGCTGGTCAAGCAAGGTGCAAATTCTATACTGGAGCGGTTTGAAAAGCCGGGACCGATTCAAGCCTATTTCAGGAAATTGAGGCGCGGGAAGTGGTTGAATAAAGAGATCTGATATTCCTTTGTATTTGGATTGATATGCGCATTCTTTTTTACAACTGGGTCGATTACCTGGACGATGAAACGCGCGGGGGTGGCGTCTCGGTCTATTTGCGCAACCTGATGACCGAATTACAGGCGCAGCCGGATGTTACTCCGGTATTTTTGTCCTCGGGGATTTCGTATAATCTGATCTCGCGCACACCCCGATGGGAACAGGTGCGCCACGGGACGGATGAGAACCGTGAGAACCGGTATGAAATTGTCAATTCCGGGGTGTTGTCACCGTCACACCACTCGTTCGGCGCCCCTGAGCAGGTGTCGCACCCACCGACCCGCGATGCGTTTTTCGACTTTGTCGAAGAAACCGGCCCCTATGACGTGATCCATTTCCACAATTTGGAGGGTCTGCCGGCGGATGTGCTTGAGATCAAGGCGCGCTATCCGGATACCAAGGTGATCCTGTCACTGCATAACTACTATCCGGTTTGCCCTCAGGTGAACCTTTGGCATCAGGAAATGCGCGCTTGTACGGATTTTCAGGCCGGGGCCAAATGCATGTATTGTCTGGTGCACAAGCATGACGAGCGGCTGGTGCGTATCGCCAACGCGGTGGCGTATCGGTTGAAATGCGCAGGTGTACGACCGGGCTCGCGCGGGTTTGACCTATTGTTCAGGAACATGTTGCGTATCGTACACCGGACAAGCCGGGCATTCGGGCGGCTGAGGCGCCGTTCCAGATCAGGATCAGCGCAGCCTGTCACCTCTGCTGTTGCCGCAAGTTTCGCAGCGCGACGCCAGTCCTTTGTCTACCAGATCAATGCGGGATGTGATTTGGTGTTGTGCGTGTCTGAACGCGTGCGCGAAATTGCACAAGGCTATGGAATCTCTCCCGGGATATTGCGTACCAGCTATATTGGCACGCAGCAGGCGGTTCTGTTCTCGGAAACCGAGCCGGCAAAGGCTCTGCCAAAGGCAAAAACGGCTCTGACATTGGGTTTTCTGGGCTATATGCGCCGGGACAAGGGGTTCTTTTTCCTGTTGGATGCGCTTGAGGCGCTGCCATTGGAACTGGCCGTGAAGGTTCGGTTGGTGGTTGCCGCGCGTTCGGGCGAGGCTGAGGCGATGCGCCGTTTGGAATTGCTGAAGGTGCGGTTAGGCGGGGTAGCACATCTGGATGGCTACAGCCATGACGGGTTGGATGATCTGCTGCGCGATGTGGATGTGGGGGTGATCCCCGTGTTGTGGGAGGATAACCTTCCGCAGGTCGCGATTGAGATGCATGCCCGCCATATCCCGTTGTTGACCAGTGACATGGGCGGGGCACAGGAGTTGGCAGGTGATACGGATATGGTATTTGCCGCCGGTGACATCGACAGCTTTACCGACCGCATCCGGGCGTTACTGGCAGGCAAGGTTGATATGCAGCGCTATTGGCAGAAAGCACAGGCGCCGCAGACGATGACAGGGCATCTGGATGAACTGAACAGGCTCTATAAGGGCCAAGACGTGGTTGAACCGTTCAGACCCGCCATCACCCCAACCGCGCTTTGACAAAGTCGCTGTCGGTCCATGGTACCGACAGCTCTGCATCATAGATGCGGTCGCGCCCTTCCGAGATCAGTGCCAGATATTTGCGGTATTCCTCAGCATTGTTGAAATGCTGGCGACGGGCCACCTCGGTCTGCGCCTTGCGACGGAAATCGGCATTGTATTTGAAATGTCCAAACAACAGCTCCCGCTCAGCAAGCGTTGTTCCTGCCACATAGTGCAACCCCGCCGACAATCGCATGAAGGGCGAGTATTTCAACAGCGCATTTTTTTGCGCCACAAACAGTTCCCGGCGAGACCCGGGGATCAGGCGGTGGCGCAGCGCCGACGTCCATGTCGGTGCGTTGGAGTAGGGGCCTCGCCCGAACGAGTCGAGCTGGAAAGGATCGCGATCGGTGAAACCGGCCTCGGCAAATGGGTCGCCGCTGGCAAAGCCAGCTTCTTCCAGAGGTCCTTTCGGATACATGTCGAGCATGAATATGCGTACACTATCGGCTGCATCAAATTCCGGACGGCGCAACAGATCGGGCAGGGTTTCCTGCTGTGGCAGTTGCCAGGTCAGCAGCTCATCCGCATCGGCAACCAATGACCAACGCCCAAGGCGGAAATGCCCCATCAGAGCCTGCTGCCAGGCCACACCGTATTGCGATCTGCTGTAATCCGTGTCGACCGAGAACAGCGCCACATCGGGCTGGTCTGCCAGATATTCCAATGTGCCGTCATCCGAGCAGTTGTCGGCGATCAGAAAGCTCTCGACCCCCAGCTTGCGGTAATGGTCCAGGAAATGTGGCAGCATGAACATTTCGTTGCGCATGGCTGCGACCACAGCCACTGGCGCTTCGTGTGCGGCGAACAGACGGCTGCTATCCGTTACCATCTCAAGCGCATTGGTCTGTTCGCCCAGTTTGGCGCGCTGATAGCTGGGCCATATCTTTTTGGGAAACAGACCCGGTGCATCCAGTCGGCTGTTTGCATCGGCTTGTGTGGCTGAATCGTCCAGATGCACCAGCTTGACCGGTGCGGTCTGGCTGGCGTCGAACCCGTTCAGCCAGCGCGACACTGCGATGCCCCCGGGCTGAGCCCGGCGGCGGACCGAAATGTGGTAATCCTCGTTCGCGGGTGAGATGCCGCCCAAGGCCAGCAGGTCGCCCACCAGCTTGTCTTCCATGAAAGACACCTGAATCAGAGCCTGACCTGTTGCGCTTGCGGCAGTGTCCAGCAGTGCACTCATGGCGTGCCGGCTGAGCGCATAGCCCGACCCGCCATCGCAGTAGGTTGAAGGCTCGGGCGATTTGTCGAATTCAAGCCGCCCGCGTTCCGAAGTGGATTTGGCGCAGTGCCAGGCCCGGTCCATCTGACCAGGCACCCGGGTCAAAGTGCGACCGTAATAGTCGAATTTCCGGTAGCTGAGCGAGTGGAAATACTCCTCGGGGTTGAGAAAGCAATCATCGTCGATCTTCAGCATATGGGCGAAGGGTGTGTTGTCATGTACCCAGCGGATCGTGGCCAGCGTTTTTTGCGGCAATCCTTCATAATCGTCGGGGGCATCCAGATGCAGGACATCGCCATCCAGGGTGCCGTCCCCATCGCCAGTGACAATCAAGTAGGGCACCCCAAGTGCGGCGAGACGGCTCAGCCACCCATCGCGGAGGGCCTGGACGCGGCGGCCGAGATTGGCGCGGCAGGAGGTGACCATGACAACCGTGTCGAAAAGCGGATTGACCGGGCCGCGCAGGGGGTTTGGAACCCGCACTGCAGGCGGGGTTTTGGTTTCGAGTGCCTTCAGGTTGGTTGCTGCACCAGTCTTGCCTGCGACAGCGCGGCTGCGAAGGGCCTGCAGAGGCTGTGCCAGAGCGGGTGTCCTGAGCGGATCAGCGGGGTCAGCTTCGGCGCTTTTTGCCCTTTTTAGAGCCTGTTTCAACCATTCGGTCAGGATTGTTTTGGTCGCCGCTGCCCCCCCGATATCGATCAGCCCATTCAGCAACCCCAGAGCGGCACCCAGACCGATCCACTTGTCCACCGCGTCGGTCAACCGGTCGAGATCAGCGAGCAGGGCGCGCCAGTCGTCTTGTGGATCGATCCCATTGCGGGTCGCTTTGAGCAGGTCGTCAGCGCGGTGGCTGACAGAGCATTGCAGTGCGTAATGGGGCGCACGGTCAACCATATCAGGTAGGCTGGCACGTCTTGAGCGAACGAGTTCCTCAAGAGCGGGTTCCGTCGGAGCGCTGTCTGGGGCCGCCATATGGCGCATCGCGGCTTCAGCCGTGTCGAGCCCCGCATGCAGCAGTGCCGATACGGTCGGAGCTTCTGGGCCAGGCAGACCGGCCGGGCCGAACATGTCCCGCCGGATACGTCCGCAATCGGGGCAGCCAAACCGTTCGAACAACGCCAGTGCATCCGCCTTTGCCGCAGGTGTTGTGTCCAGGTCGTACAGAACTGCGAAGGCGTCCTGAGCGATGGCCATGCGTGGTGACAGCGCGACATCGCGCTCAGCAATCCGGTCCCAGAACTGAGGAGACATTCCAAAGGTCTTAAGTAAGGTCGCTTCAATCCATTGATATTGGCGCGGATATAGGCGTGGGCCATCCGCGATCAGTGCAACAGCAGTTTCTGTCAGCTGTGTGCAATAAGTTCGCTGCCAGTAATCTCCGTTGCGCCGTTCGAAGAATTTCAAGAAGGCGGTGATAATCTCGTCCCTCGCAGCATTGTTGACCCTTGGGTCGTTCAATGCAGAGCGGACTGTCCAGGCCAGAGGAGGCGTCATGATCCATCGCCCTGGCCGTTCCACCAATTGCCTCAAGATCACGCAAAGCCGCGAGATGCGAAGATCCCTTAGGAGATAGGGTAGCAAACCGGAATTGAACCAGCTGTTATCCTGGGTTGGTGCGATCGACTTAACACCGTTGGCCTGGGCATGCGCATAAAGCAGATCAAAGGCATCACGCTGACAAAAAAGCTCAGACAGCGCGATATAGAACGAGGGCTGCATTTCACCCAGCGTTGGAGTCAGCTCGTCCAGGATCGCAAGCAAGGATTCTGGCGTTTCATCCTTGTGTAGAGCCTGTGCAACGCGCGCCAGCGCATTTTGAAGGATGGTTCGTTCGGGCTGTGTTGTTTCGGGTGCATCTGGTGCTTCCGGCACGTCGAGGAACTGCTCAAGACCCAACCCGTTGGCCAGTTTCATCAGCTGGCTGCGCAGCGGCGGGTCAAGCTTGGCCGTGATGCCAGAAAACCGGGCGTGCTCGATGATCTGGGTCGCCAGAACCGGGTCGCCAGCAAGGTCGCCACTTGTCAGCGCCGTCTGCGTCTGCTCGACAAGATCGGATCGGTGTAGATTGTGCTGAGCCAGCACCGCGTCCTTGTGCATGATCTGCAGCGATAACGCATCGTTCTCGGTGCGCCCCTGCCAGATCCGACCGGGCAGGACCGATCGCAGAATTGTGGCCGAATCTTTGGTCGACACGATGAGTTTAGGGGCGGGATGGACGCCGTCGATCTCCAGACGCAGATCTTCGGGTTGATAATGCCCGTCCAGACGTCCGCGCAGGTCCAACCGCGGGGAAAGGGTCAGGCCGGTGCCGTCAACGCCTTTGTAATCCATGTGGATGGTACTGGCCTGAATACCGCCCTGATAGTCGATGAAGGCAATGTCCCCCAGATTGGGGAAGCGTTGCCGCCCTATCATGGAACCAAAGCTGAAAACCTTTTTCCCATTGATCCATACGCTGACCCGCGGAGGAGCAAAACGAATCTCGATGTCATTATCTTTGGCATTCAGAGCAATCGGGCGTTGCTGTTCACGCGCCCAGTCCTCGGGGGTCTTCCCACGCCGGTTGCAGACCGCAAGCGCTGCGTCAGCGCGCAAGGACAGGTGAAACAGGATATTACTGCGCTCTGCGTCAAAGAAAGAAATATTTGCAAAGGAGTGCCGGGCAAAGTCGGCGCGATAAGACAGGCTAGAAAAACGCGTTGTGGAAAAAACCAACATTCCGGAGGTGACCTGAAGCAAGGGGGTTGTGGGCTGTTAGCCCGGCTGACGGGATGGATGCAACCAGAATTAGAGCGTTCCGCTGCGTTGACCCACCAACCTAGGTATAGGGGGATTGAAATAAGGGTCCAGCGGACCGATCAATTGATGCCAACCCCGGGTTCGCGCTGCCCGGATTGCCTCGAACCGAAAGCGGCTGCGAGCGGCGGAGGACAGGTCTGAAAAGTTCCAGACCTCCCACAAAGCCCTTGCGTAGAGCCTTCTTGGCCAATCAGCAGGCAGGTTGGCGCGTATCTCGGTGGACCAGGACGCGGCGGCCGCCTCGATCGCCTGGGCCAGGGCTTCGGGTGTGTCGGCGGCGGTCCAGAGTCGCCGGCACTCAGGGGCTTCGGCGCTCTCTGCTCCGGGCCACGCGAAATAGAGCGCCCGGTGCGTGGCCAGCGCGGCACCAATGCCGATTTGCCAGTCGGCCCGGGGGCCCGTGCCAAAAGACAGATTGTGCTCGGTCAGAAAGTCGCGGCGAAAGATTTTTGCCGTTGGATGACAATGCAGCGCAAGCGCCCGATCTGCGTCGAAGCGCAGAAGACTGGTTTCGACAGGCTCCGGTTCCAGCAATGTCATGTCATGAAAGCCTCGGTGCACGGGGCTTGTCTGGGTCAGGCCGATGCGAAACTGAGATACACCAAAATCCGCGTTTTCACGCAGCATAGTATCTGTCCAATGGGCAAGCGCGGCTGGTTTCAACCTGTCACCGGCATCGGCGAACACCACCATTGCACCCCGAGCCTGTTTAAGTCCCGTGTTGCGCGCAGGCCCCGGTCCGGGGTGTTCGCTGGTCAGCGCACGAGCGTCCATAAGCCCCAGGCGTTCTGTACATACCACTGCCTGGCGGGTTGTGGCAGGATTATCGGCGATGATCAGGGTTTCGAAACCTCTCTGGGTTTGCTTGGCAAGTGCGTGCAGTGTCACATGTAGTGCTTCTTCCTGTCCGTCCCATGGGACAACCACGCTGAGCGGGCAGGTACCATCCAGTTCCAGCCGCCAGCTAGGAGGCAGCTCAGGGCCGGGCAGGGGGGGCAGGTCTCTTGCGTGCAGCCAATCCCGCACAGCGGAAATGAATTGAGCCCTGCGCGTGGGATTACGCAGCGCGGTGCTACGTTCATGAAACAGCCGGTGGGCCAATCTGGACAGCGCAGGCTGACGCCCGGGCTTTTCAGAGCCTGCCATGATCTCTGACAGCGTGTCGAGCACTGTCAATTGTTCGAACACCCGTTCGGAATCGGTGGCGGTAATCTGTTCCGGTCGCCCCCGAGTCTGCAGATATAGCGGTTGCGGCAGGTGCAAAATCGCTTGTGTTCGCGCAGCAGCTCGCAGAAAAAACGCGTGATCCTCGAACCAGGTTCCCACGTCAAAGCGCAATCCTTCGATGAGGTCGCGACGATACAGCTTGTTCCAGGCAGACGGAAAATGCCTGATCGCGTCTTCCCAACTGTCCAGGGGCCAGATTTGTGGTTCGGCACCTTTTTCCAATACCGGTTTGTCATGGATGGCCGAGTGGGCGTCGCTGTGGCCATCGGAATGTATGTTACGCAGCCCGCACGCGACCCATTCGGCATTGCTGTTTGTCAGCGCGGCATGCATCTGCCCCAGGAATTGGGGGTCATATCGGTCGTCACCGTCGAGAAACGCGATGAACCTGCCACGCGCAACATCCAGCCCTGTATTACGCGCACCAGACAGCCCAAGATTGTTTTGCCGGATCACGCGGAAGCGCGGGTCGTCACCGATTGCTTCACGCAACCGGGTCGGGCTTTCATCGGTCGAGCTATCATCGACGACAATCGCTTCGAAATCCGTAAAGCGCTGATTGCGCAGACTGGTCAGGCAAGCACCAATATGATCCTGCACATTATGGACTGGTACGATGACGGAGACTTGTGGAGGTGCCATAAGGGGTCAACAGGGCGTCCGAAGCCGGATCAGGTGCTGCACAACAGGTTAGGAATTTCTCCGAGCCGCTGTTCTATCTGATCGATCCCCTTGAACTGGCTATATTTCTCACGCGTTTTCTGATTGCCTCCGGTTTGGATCATTTTGCGAATTTCTGTGATCTGGTCCAGCGTTAGCCGAAGCCCGAGTCCCGAGAAAACCCGCTCTAGGCTAATTTGCGTTGTGGCCCGGTCCGTTGCGTAGAGCTCTTCGAAGGCAATGCTAGTCGGGGTGACACCAGAGTCCTTCAGCGCCGTCCAGGCGCGGTTTAGATATGTATTGGCTTTTGTTTCGTGGCGGATGGCGTCATTGGCGCTTAACGGCGTAACCATGGCCGCGGACATATCCCGACCTTCCGCTGCCCGCGCTTGTTTGGGCCCCCAAATAGCTGTTCTGCGAGCATATTCGCGAGACAGGATACGTTCTAGCAGGTTGTGCCGGTACAAAAATATGTGGTTGTAGCCATGGGCAACGGTACTTTCGACCAGAATGTCGTTGAGTATCCGTGGAACCAGTTCGACACAATGTTTGAAATTGGCTTGGCTGGCGCAAACTTCCCCAATTGCTTGCTGTAGGGCGGCTTCATTTTTTGTACGTTTCCAAGCCTCCTGCAGATGGCCATACACCCGGCCAGGATTAAAGAGTTCGTCCTGCAGCCTTGGGCGGTCCGACATTCTGTTGAGGCATGTATTGAAATTTGTACCGCCGGTTCGTTGCAATGTCCAAATGACAAAAGGAACCTGTAGTCTGGGGAGTGTCATCTTGGTTTATACTCTGACTTATTTCTGCGGCTAGAAGCGTGACAATATTGATGTGGGATTGGCAATGCCCGGGTGGGTTGCTTCATAATTTTCTCTATAGCGTATTCATCCGGGTATGATTCGTCTGCATAACGATCTTTGTTCCGCAGATTGGTGTTCGTGCCCAGACCAGAACCTTCCGGTTCAGATACCGTCCTGTTCGGGCTTTGTACTAACCGGGTCAGCTTTGGTCGGTTTTTTACCGCTCCAACTTTCCTGTGCGTGCTGCAAGGGTTTCGAAAAGATGTTGGCCACCATGTCGGCATCATAGTCATGTCCGAGGAAGCTAAAAAGATCTTCGATCCGTGAATGATCTGAGATGTAGTCGTCGTAGTGCATCAGGATGGTGCGGTCGGACGATGCATCATAGCGGGCAAAACGCCTGTTACAGGCTCTGATCTTGGCTTTGATTGTTTGCGGGTCCTGTTGGGCGAACCAGCCCGATTTGGCCACGTTGTTCACATTACGCGTATTGAAGACAATTTGGGCGCCCGGGAAACTTTCCAGCAGGAAATCCATATAAGATGTGAACTGACCCATATCCATTATGTTCGGCGTGTGCCTAATTTCTTTGAAGCCCAGTCGTTTTGCACCATCCTCCGGGCGCAACACATATGTCACGAAGGCGTCAAGCAGAGCGCGGCGAAACTTGAGCGGCTGCAATTCTCTTGCCCCGTACCAAGGTTCGTCTGGGTTCAGAGCTTTTCTTTTGCGCCCAAGTCTCTTGGTCTCGTTGATGGTGTGAAGGGCCTGATAAAGGTGGTACAGCGCGTTGTAGTTTTCGCCCCGGACCTGAACGCCATCTAAAGAGTTCAGCAGGCTCTGCAGTAGGGTCGACCCGGAGCGGCCGTAGGTTATGATGAAGATATAGCTATAATCTTTGAAGGTCATGCGATCTTGGCGGTCAGGAAACTGAGTGGTTTGGGCTGTAAATTATGGCATCTAAAAGAATTTTTCCAGTATTTGAGATGCCAAGGACGGTTCGAGTGCGCAGGGATCACAGCGGAGGGACTGCAAAAGCCGGTATAGGGGCTCCTTCTGACGCATGGGTCAGGAACATCTGAGCGGTATCCAGCGCCTCGCGGATTGTCACGTCCATGTCCAGATAGCGATAGGTACCCAGTCGCCCTACAAAGGTGACGCCTGGGGTCTGCTCGGCCAGCTCCACGTAATCGGCCAGTAACGCTTTTTCCTCGACCAGTCGGATCGGGTAATAGGGAATGTCGTCGGGGCCGCAGGCGCGCGAAAACTCTCGATAGCAGACGGTGCCGTCGTGGTTTTCCCAAGGGCTGAAATGCTTGTGTTCGGTGATCCGGGTCCAGGAGGTGTCGCGGTCGCCGTAATTCATCACCGCACAGCCCTGATAGTCGCCCTGATCGCTGAACCGTTCGAAATCCAGCGTGCGGTAGCCCAACCGCCCCAGCCGGTAGTCAAAATAGCCATCCAACGGACCGGACCAGAAGACGTGGTCGAATTCGGCCCCATCCCCTGGCGCGAATAGCGTTTCCAGATGCACGGTTATCTTTGGATGATCCAGAATACGTTCGATCATTGGGGTGTAGCCGTCTTCGGGCATCCCTTGGAAGCGGTGAAAAAAGTAGTTGTCGTCGTAATTGAACCGCAGCGGCAGGCGCTTGAGGATCGAGGCGGGTAATTCAGTCGGTGAACACCCCCACTGCTTTTCCGTGTAGCCCCGGAAGAACGCCTCATAGAGGCGGGGCCCGACGAAGCGCAGCGCCTGATCCTCGAAGGTTTGTGGGTCGGTGATCGAGGTGTCGGCCTGCTCTTCAATGAAGGCGCGGGCCTCGTCCGGGCGCAGGGTGCGGCCGTAGAACTGGTTGATTGTATGCAGGTTGACTGGCAGCGAATAGACCGCTTCCTGAGAGGTGGTCATAACCCGGTGTTTATAGGGTCGGAAACGGGTAAAGGTGTTGACATAATCCCAGACCTCTGCGTCGTCGGTATGGAAGATATGCGGACCGTAGACATGGACCAGCACTCCGGTGTCATCATCACGTTCGGTGTGGCAATTGCCGCCGACATGCACGCGCCCGTCAACGATGGTGATTTGGTGTCCCTGCTCGGCCAAGCGGCGCCCGATCACTGCCCCGGAAAGGCCGGCCCCGACGATGAGAATTTTCATGATTATGACCGTTTTTTGCTTAAAAGAACCGGGCCTACCCAAAGTTTTGCAGACCGATCCTGAGATTGCAACACGGGAGTTGAGCCGGTCGCCTTGGCGCATGAACACTGGTCCCACAGGGCGGGGACAGAACCAGCGCTCTTCAGTTACATCCTCCACGCTCGTCAGGGCTACGCTGGTTGCGGTCCGGGCCTAAGGGTGGCCTGGTCTGTCATCATCTGCGTATAGAGGTACTGCAAAAGGGCTGGGGCTGCGGCTGTTCAATATACCTGTGGGGGGGTATGAAACAGACAGTGGAAACGAACGGGGTTGGTTTGAAATGCTGATTGGGTTTGACAAACGTTTTGTGTTTGTTGCCAGCACAAAGACGGCCTCGACGTCATTGGAACAGGTCCTGAGGCCTCATACCGATATTGTTCGGGCCGGAACCGCGCAACGCAAGCATATCGAATTGCGCGATATCTTCCCGACTTACGATTTTCTGTTTTCGCAACCGGGTTACCGGCCAGAGAGCTTTTTCAAGTTTGGCGTGATGCGCGACCCGCTGGACTGGATCCGGTCGTGGTATCGGTATCGGCTGGGCAACAAGGTTGAAAGCCCACTGCCCGAGGGCATGAGTTTTGCCGAGTTCTGGGCCCGGAAGGACTGGAATATCCTGAAGGGCGATGGGAGCAAGAACCTTCAACGTGACGTGTTTGTAGCTCATGACGGCCAGGTTCTGGCAGATGTGATCATCCCCTATGACCGTCTGGATGGCATGTTCAGAGATATCTGCACCGCGTTTGGTATTCCCCGGGAACTGCCGCGTGTGAATGTCAGTCGCATTCAGGAGACGGAACAATTGCCCTCTGGGCTGGAGGCTGAAATCCGGGATTTCTATGCCGAAGATTACAAGCTGTACGCTGAACTGGATACGATCAATGCCGAGGGCATGTCGCGACTGCGTTCGGGGCAGGGCATGTTCCGACCCGTTGATGGGCACACAGGGAGCGTATTTTCAGCGGAGGCAGCGGAACGGCATGTGTTTATCTTCAGCTACTGCTCTGAGGCGGGGGCTGCGGTGCAAAACGCGCTGAATGATCAGCCCGGGTACTGCATTCGGGGTGAAAACAACGACACGGCCTTGCATCTGATGCGCGCGCAGAGGGCTGTTGCGACTGGCCCGCGTTATTGCGCGGAGCAGGTACGCCCCTGGGATTACGGGAGTGCCTTGGCCCAGGTTTTCGCGGAAAAAGTTCTAAACCCGCCTGAAGGAACACGGGTTGCGGGATGCCTGTCCACGCTGACGCCTGATCAAACCGTCATCCTGAATCGCTATGTGACTTTCCTGTCCGAGCATTGCGACAATGCGCAAGTCCTGTTCGTGACGCGCCGACATTCGGATGTCGTGGGGGATAATCAGAAGAATCCTAATAATCTGAAAATAATAGATAAATTTTATCAGAACTATCAGGCCGCGCATCCCAAATGGTGCCACGTAATTGATTATGACCCTAGGGTATTGGATTCAAAGAGCTGGCATGAATTGATGGCCTTTCTTAACAAGAGTTGAGAGGGCGGTTTCGTTTCTCATATGATCCGAGATGATAGCCACGTGACACCTGATCCATATTTGTTGGCAGTGTCCGGCAGGTTTAGGTATCCGGTACTGGATGGTGTTTAGGGAATGAATCAGATTTAGGGACTGGTGTCGATCCCACTATGGGGATGGAAATCCCGTTCTGATGAAACGCTAACAGCAATCTTGTCTTCCACTAAAGCAAATGGCTTACAGATGTAAATTTCGAGATCAGTCCAGATAAAAAATATCTGGACTGATCTCAGAGCGTCGTACTTTAAGATTATTTGAGGAAGCCGGAATCGCAACAATGAGTAACTAGCCTCAAAACCCAGATTCCAGTATACAAGCAATTCGTGTTTTGTGTGTTCTCGTTGAGTACGGCCGAGGGGTGGAGCTCGTGACGCGTGATAAGGTAAACTTTGGGAATCTAGATTCTAATGTCGATTTTTTGCGTAAGACCAAGCTCTTAGAGACGCCTAACCGCATTCTCGAAATCGGTTGCGGGCGCTGCCAGTTAATGCGCAAATTGAAGCAAGACGGGCATGAGGTGATCGCAATTGATGTCGATCAGGAGCATGTAGACGCGGCCCCCGCTGGGTTTGATGTGCGTTTGGCAGACGGCAGTAATTTACCGTTTCCGGACAAAAGCTTTGATCGAGTGCTGAGTTTCGATGTCATTGAGCACATTCCTGACACTGACGCACATCTTAGAGAGGTGCGCCGGGTGTTGAAGTCCGGGGGGTATTACCTTTTGCAAACCCCGAATAAGTGGACCAATATTCCCTTCGAGATGGTACGCTGGTCAACTACATACGGAGTGCGGCGTACGTTTGATTTTCTGAAACCACCGCAACATTGTTCGTTGCACAGCTATCGTCAACTGAAACGCCGTACAACCGCTAATGGTTTTTCGATTGAATTCTATGACGTTCCCGTAGTTAACGACTATTTCAACGAAAAAATTAGGAAATATCTTGGGGGAATAGGCGTCGCGGCGTTGAAGATAGCAAACCCGGATAAGTTACCGATTTCGATGCGTACAAATTTTTATGCGAAGTTGACGCTCATTGCCGAGTGAATGTGTCGCCCGAAATTTGGAAACCTGGTGGGCAGTACATCGGTAGCTCCTATTGCTGTCGGCTCAGAAGATGAAGTCTCCTTCGACGAGTGATCCTTCCGCCACGCCCAGCAAGGTGAGGGTGTTGCCCAGGCCGTCGCTGATCACAGCGTCGGACCCGCCCGACAGGTGGGTGCTTTGCAGATCGGCGAAATCGGTGATGGCTGCCACGCCGCTCAGGTCGATCCGGTCCCCGGCACCGAAGTCGAGCACCTGATCCACACCATTTGAGAAGACAAATGTGTCATTGTCGCTGCCGCCGCGCAGGGTGTCGTTACCCGTGCCGCCATCCAGTCTGTCCGCGCCGGAGCCCGCTGACAGGCTGTCATTGCCAGACCCGCCGCGCAGCACGTCATTGTCCGCACCGCCAAACAGCGTGTCGTTGTTGCCACCGCCCCAAAGCTCGTCATTGCCGTCGCTGCCAAGCAGGTTGTCATTCCCGGTGCCGCCGAACATCGTGTCGTCGCCGGCCTCTCCGAACAACCGGTCGCTACCGCCGCTGCCACCGAGATTGTCGTTGCCCTCGCGGCCATAGACCGTGTCGTCGCCATTGCCCGCAAACAGCCGGTCATTGCCTTCACCCCCATCGACGAAGTCATTGCCCGCACCGCCATAGGCCACGTCATTGCCCACTTCGCCAAGAATGTGGTCATTACCCGCACCGCCACCCAGCGTGTCGGCGCCATTACCGCCTTCCAGCGTGTCAAAACCATCGCTGGCAAAAATCCGGTCCAACCCATCGCCACCTAGTAGAGAGTCTGACCCACCGCCGCCACGCAGCGTGTCGGCCCCGGCGCCGCCTTCCAGCGTGTCGCGGCCCGCGTCGCCCTGCAGAACGTCCCGACCGTTGCCTCCGTCGATGAAATCATCGCCGCTGCGGCCGATGATGCTGTCCAGCCCATCCCCGCCGAGTAGAGTGTCATTGCCGTTCTCTCCGCCTTCGATCGTATCTTTGCCACCCTGTCCTTCGATCCAGTTGTTCTGACCGTTCTTGCCGGTCAGCGTGTCGCCACGATCGCGCGAGCCACGCACCTCTTCGAAATTGCTGATCTCGTGGGTGAAGGCCTCGCCGCGCCAGGTGCCGGTGGCAACGCCGGTTTCCAGGTTCACGTTCACCGCCTCAACGCCGGTCCGGTCATAGCGGATCAGGTCGAACCCGTCGCCGCCATCAGCGGTGTCGTTGCCCGCCATCAGGATGACCCGGTCACGTCCGTCACTGCCGATCACATTGTCGTCGAACATGGTGGTGCGCAGGCTGGTCAGGTTCTCGACCCCATTGATCGTATCCTCACCTCCATAACCGTCCTCGCTGACAATGCCTGTGGAAAGATCCACATTGACGCCATTCAAGACATCAGAGCGCCGGTAATCCAGACGAACATGAGCATCGCCTGGATTGATGTTGAACGTGTCGTTACCGCCTTCGCCTATAACTGCGATGAATGAGTCCGCATTGGAGCCTGAAGTGATGTTGATGACATCGTCGTGGAAGGTGCCGCTGACATCAAGACCCCAGTCATTGAGCGCGTTGGATATGTTGATGATCTGGGTCGTGCCATTGACGCCCTTGTCGACCGAGGCGCTGTTGGTGGCCCCGTTCACCGTGATGGTCACACCTGCATCCAGATCCCAGTGTTCCAGCCCGACGCCGGCACTGGAGCCTAGATCTGAAAGATCAATGGTGTCGTTTCCAGCTCCGGCGACAACGGCATCGTAACCCTCAAAGTTGGTGCCAGGGTTCAGTGAGTCATCGCCGTCACCACCGCGCAACCGGTCTTCTCCATCACCACCCAGTAACGTGTCATTGCCTTCTTCGCCGTAAAGCGTGTCATCGCCACCGCCGCCGCTGATGCTGTCATCGCCACCACGGCCTTCGATATACTCACCCACGGCGTTGTTGCCGATGATCGTGTCGTCGCCATCGCGTGAGCCGCGCACTTCTTCGAAGTTGCTGATCGTGTGGTTGAAAGCCTCGCCGCGCCAAGTGCCGGTGGCTGTCCCGGTCTGCAGGTTGACGTTCACCGCTTCGACCTGGCTCCGGTCATAGCGGATCAGGTCGAACCCGTCGCCGCCATCGGCTGTGTCATTGCCTGCCATCAGGATGACACGATCACGTCCGTCACCGCCGATGACACTGTCATCCAGCATCGTGGTGCGGAGTTCCGACAGGTTTTCGACACCGTTGATTGTGTCTTGATCACCGTATCCGTCATTGCTGACAAGGCCGGTGTTGAGATTGACATTAACACCGCTGGTAACGTCGGATTGGCGATAGTTGAGCCTTACAAAACCGTCACCGGCAAAGAAGTTGAACGTGTCGTCTCCTTCGCGGCCTGTCACCCCCAGAAACGTGTCTTCATCATTGACCGGGGTAATGTTGAAGATGTCGTTGTGGGCGCTGCCAAAGACGGAAAGCCCCCACGTAAAGGTATTTCCCACATTGATAATCTGGGTTGTACCATTGGCACCCTTGTCAACTGAGGCCGTGTTTGTCTGACCATTTATCGTGACTGTCACGCCCGCATCCAGATCCCACTGTCCAAGACCCACAGAAGTAGTGCTGTCTACGTCCGAAAAATCGACAGTGTCCTGACCTGATCCGGGAACGACCTCGTCATAGCCATCGTCATTGGTGCCTGGATTCAGCGAGTCATTGCCATCCCCGCCGCGCAGCGTGTCACTGCCATCCAAACCTAGGATTGTATCGTTTCCAGCCCCTCCATCAAATTCGTTGTCCCCATCGTCACCAATGATCAGATCATTTTCGGTGCTAGAGCCGCTAAGTGAGTTCAGCGCGATATCCTTGTTCGGGCCAAACGGACTGGAGGCGGGGGGGATATCAAAAGCGTCCAAAGCGTTGTTGAGGAAATTATTGAAGTCTGCCAGCGTATTGAAGGTGGGCAGCGCGTCACCGCCCAGCAGAAAGATGTTCTGCGTGTCGACCGTGCCATAAGGCGGCACGTTGGCGTCGAATTCTTCGAGTATCAGTATGGTTGACACCCGTGAGACATTGCCCGCGTCAGTCCAATTGAGTTGAAAGATCGAGGTGTCGGGCTCGTCATTGACTTCCTGAAACAATTGGCCATCAACCCGGACATTGTTGAGTTGTAGGTTGACTTCAACATAGAGATCATCTGGTGCAGAATCGCCAGGGGCCAATGGTAGGACGCTATAACTGAAAGAGGTTTCGCCGTCAGGCACGACCAACTCGAGGGTTGTGCTAGATTTCACCCCTACGTCTGCGTCGACATCGTTGTCGTAATAAACACTAAAACCGTTGAGCGTATAGGTTGTCATTCGGAAGGCCCCTCGAGATATTTTTTGCTATGACCGCCCCCAAAATTAGGGCACTGATTTTAATTCACTTTATGTCTAAAAAATATAGACATATGGTCTACTATTCCCCACGTGGGAAATAAAAGCAGGGGGTCCTTAACAGGTCAATCAAAATGACACCTTATTGAGTCATGATTTGCGAGTGCTGTAACAGATCGCATGCAACACAAAGCCCGGACGCATGGCCCGGGCTTTCTTGTGCTTAGAAATTATCTGCTGTGTGGATCAGAAGATGAAGTCCCCGGCATCCAGCGCACCTTCCCCCACGCCAAGCAGGGTCAGGGTGTTACCCAACCCGTCGCTGATAACCGCTTCAGACTCGCCAGACAGGTGGCTGGATTGCAGGTCGCTGAAACTGGTAATCTCATCTACGTTGCTCAAGTCGATCCGGTCACCCGCGCCAAAATCAATCACCTGATCAATGCCGTCCGAGAAGACAAATATATCGCTGTCGGCCCCGCCGCGCAGGGTGTCGTTGCCGTTGTCGCCGTTCAGCGTATCGTTTCCAGACCCGCCATATAACAAATCGTTGCCGGCGCCCCCCGACATCACGTCCTGTCCCGCGCCGCCCCCGGCAGTGTCATCGCCGCCGCCGCCGTAAATTCGGTCATTGCCGCCCAACCCCCACAGTGCGTCCCGACCGCCACCCCCGCGGATCTCATCGTTACCGTCATCGCCATGCGCTGTGTCATTGCCGGCACCGCCCCAAATTCGGTCATTGCCATCGCCGCCTCGAATACGGTCGTTGTTGCCGCCGCCGCCAATCTGGTCACTATCGCTGCCGCCGAGGATCGTATCGTTTCCGTTCCCACCCCAAATCGTATCTTGTCCGGCATTTCCTGTCAGCGCGTCATTTCCACCCCGTCCAGTCAGAGTGTCATCGCCGCTGTCGCCGGTCAGTGTGTTCGCTCCGCCATCCCCTGTAAGTTCCAGATCCTCTGGGGGGAGGGGAGGTAGAGGGGAGGGCAAGGGAGGTTCGTTACCGGTATCGTCGTTACCGCCGCCGCTGTCGTCATTGTCGATCTGCAGCGGTGCACTGGTGCGGGCAAAGTTCTGGGTGACCATCACCGCTTCATATGTTCTACCGCTGCTGGTAGTATAGTCGTCGATCTCAATGCCGATGCCGATCACTTCGAAATTCGGGTTGAGGATATTGGCGCGGTGGCCGGAACTGTTCATCAGAGATTGGTGCAGGTTGGCCACGTCATCTTCGAACCCGGCTGCGCCGCGCTCGCTTTGCCAGGCGATGTTCTCGCCCCAGGTCCAACTCCCGGAAAAAACAAACCCAGCGTCGCGCATCCGATCGCCGGGGTCCGAGCCGTCCAGCCCGGTATGCGAGAAGAAATCTTCCTCCAGCATATATTCGCTGTAATCCTCTGCCGCATCGTTGAGACGTAGTTCAAGCTGAAGAGGGTTATAGCCGCGGGAGGTGCGTTCTGCGTTGATCAGCTCCAGCATCAAGCGTTCGAGTGAGTTTGCCTGTGACATTCCAATGCTCCTGTGCCTGCCGAGGGGATGGCACGGGTTGCACATTCGGTGCAATCGGCCTGACACAGCTTGGAAGTATCCCGCTCATATTGGGCACAATCTTGGCGGGAATTTGCCGCTGACAAGGCGGTGCGTGCTTTATGGCAAGGGCCAAGCAGCTTTCAAAAGTCGATGTAAAAGGATGCAAAAAGAAACCCCCCTATCAAATAGGGGGGCTTGATTGTAACTGGATTGTTAAACGTCAATCACTTGTAGTCGTGGTGGTCGTTGTGCTGCTGTCTCCATCGCCACCGCCAGCGGCAATGGCGATGCCCGCAACCACTATGACACCTCCGACAATCGCAGCTGTGGAGACGGTCGTTCCTGCTAAGGCACCTGCTGTGCCCGTGCCTTGTGTGACGACACCCGCTTCGGGGACGGTTTGTGCGGTCGCAACATTTGCCATGGCCAATATGGCGATAAGAGAACTTGCTATTACCTTTTTCATAATCACAGAAACCTCTGTCGATGGAACTCCCAAGCAGTTTAGTCGAAGGCACGGCCTTTTTCAACGTAACCGTAAAAGTTTGAGACAAGCAGGGTGTTTTGCTGCCACGCTAAGCCTAGCGTGTAAGCCGTCGTAAGCGCAGGTAGCCGATATGGGGGCCTGCCCATTGCCGGGACTGCCATACCAGACCGGCAGACTCATCCACCCAAAAGTCGTTGACCACCACGCCATCGCCACCCTGGCAGCGCTGTTGTAGATGCCGTGTGTTGTGCCTGTGTTCAACGATTTCGATCACTTGCGGCCCGAGATCGATCAGATCACAGTCCAGCGCCAGTTGCACCTGTCGGTTGTCCAGGGAATGAATCATCTGAACATGAGTGCCACTCGACGCAGGACCGGGCCGGTTGCCCACCACCCGCACCGTGCTGGACAGAAGATCGCCACGCATACCGCGGGTTTCGATCAGAACGCCGTTGCGGGTGGCCAATGTCACATCATCGTCGCTGCGCCAGACAATGATCCGCCCCGGAGACCGGTCTGTCCGTTGGGCATTGACGTAAAGGTAGGCTAGCAGATCGGCGCGCTCGCGCGTGATCTCCATGAAAGACCCGTCAAGTACGTCCAAATCCGCCCGGCGCAAGGGTGGGCGCTCGGTGGGCGGGGCGGCCCTGCTTTCTGCAATGACCTCTCGACCGGCCTCGATGATTTCCAGTTCCAGCGGTTGCTGCTCTGTACCACCGGAGCAGCCGGTCAGGATTAGCAGAGCCAGGGTGAATATTTTGAGCTGTGTCATTGCCAGAACCTCGGCCAGGCATCGCTGAGCGCCTTCTGATGGGCATTGCGGACCTCCCCGTAAAGCCGCCCGGGCACAAAGACCCGCGCCCCGCCGTCACGCTGGATCGGGCGGATGGTCAGGCCGACCTGCCGCTTGTTGGGTTTGCCCAGGAACCAGTTCAGCGGCATGCTGAAGCGGATACCCTTGTCGAATGAACCTTCGCCGAACTCTTCGGATGACACATTGGTCAGGGTGAAGAAGCCGCCGACCGACCAGCCATTGTTGAACACACGGTCAATGGCGAAGGTGGCACCGTAATCTCCCGCCAGATACCGCCCGGCATCAATCTGCCCGTGAAAGCCGTTGTTGAAATCCATATAGGCCGAGGCATGGCCGGTCACGATCCGGTAATCCTGAAATCCGAACAGCTGATCAAAGTCGCGTTTGATCGCATAGTTGACCTCGGCCCCCAGTCCCAACTGGCTGTCGACTGGTTTCCACAGCAATTCGGTCGACAGACCGCCATACCCGTATTCGAAATAGCCGCCTGTGACTCGCGCATAGAGGTTGTCGCCAGGGCGCCAGTATTTCGCCGCGTAGAAATTGTTGATCGTGGTGTCGAACTGCGCGTATTCCAGTTGATCGGTGCGCACCGGGGGCAGTTCCGACGACGATGCGGTGCCGTCCTTGACGTTCCCGGCCAGACGTTGGCGCAACGTGCCCGAGAGCACCCAGCCCGGGGCAGGTCGATACGTCGCGCTCAGATCCAGTCCGACATCGATAAGGATCGGTCTGTCCGGGTCAAAATAGGCCGGTGCGAAATAGGGGGCCAGCGCCCAGCTGAATGAGGGATAGATATCCGTGAACACAGCCGTGTCAGACAGGCTGGGTGCGTCGCTGAACCCGGTCACCGCCAGCATGGCGTCCACCGCGTTGGGGTCAAATTCCAGCGCCTCCAGATCCGACCGGCGGATTGTTGTGGTCGACAGCCCCATTTCGCGTGAAGTGGGGATCAGATGAAATATCTCGACCGAAGGGGGCATCGTGCTCGCCATGGCCCGCGCCGCCCTGCCAATCGCGGCGGCATTGGGTAGGTAACGCGTGTTGCGGAACCGTATCTCGGCCGAATGTGCCGAAACATCCAGAGATTCCAGGATCAAACCGTCCTCGGCCAGCACAGGATTAATCCGGTCGCGCAGGGTCAGGGCCGAAGCCTGGCTTTGGGCCCAGCTGGTATCCCAGGCCTCGGGATTTTGAGCCCGGTTGGGTCGCAGCAGCACCGGCTGCGGGGCGGGTTGGCGCATCAGGGTAACGGGGTATTTCGGGTTCAGCTGAATCTGCGCGTTAATCCCGAAGGAGGATCCGTAAAGATAATAGGCCCCCAGCCGGGTGCGTGGTGTGGCTTGGTATTCGACACCGAAATTGAGCGAGGATTTCCGCTCGAACACATCCGAGGACTCGGTTTCGAGCGCATATGCATCCGAAGAATACTCGGCCTTGAATCCCAGTTTGTCATTGACCTGCCATTCAATGCCACCAAAGGGGGCAAACGGGCCGCGGAACCATTGATCGAACGACAGCTCGCCCCCAAGGCTGTCATTGCCGTCGAAAACCGGGCGCTCGCCGGTTGAGCCGACTGATCCGTATGACCCCAGTCTTCCCCATCCCAGCCCGGCGGTGAGCTTGAGCCGGCCGGGGTTGTGCGATGCCCCAAGGGCGGGAATTTCGAAGCTTTTGGTGGCAACGATGTACTCGCCTGAATAAAGGCCGGTGCCTGCGAGGTCCTGCAGGCCCAAAGTGAGTCCGGGAAAGTTATCACGCTCTTGCAGCAGGCGGAAGCGCACGTCGAAACCGCGATCATAGTAGGTGGAAAAACCGAAAAGGTTTAAATCCTGAATGCCAGAATAGCGAAAGCTAGCGGACATCCAGGGTGTTGGCTGGAATGTCAGCGTGAACCGGGTCTGGCCTGCGAAATTCGAGATGCCGGTAGTGAACTGTCCTTCGGGCAACATTTCAGCGGTGGGCATGTCGACCAGGCCGGGCGAGCCATAAAAATTCAAAGAGGGAGTTGGTGGGGCAACGAATTCAGGTCCCGCAGGTTCGGTCTCCTGCGCCTGCGCGTCGATTGCCAGAAGGGGGGCCACCAGAGCGAAGCCGCACCATATTCTGTGGCTTCGATTCACAAGGAAGCTCAACATACCCAGGTTACACTCATAGGGAAAATCTGCCTGTATTTTTTGTTATTAATATAAGGAATATAGAGCACACGCGCCTGTGAGAATCAATGAATCTTAGATGGCTGGGGGTCGTCTCAGGTTTTTAAAAAAACTTCATGGTTGAGTGGAATTTCAACCACTCAACGAGGTTTTCAGCTTCGGCTTGCATAAAATATGCGATTTTTCTCAACGAGCATAAGGCAGTAGAGATTATAAGTCTCAGATTGGGTGCTCGCTTGCCGGGCTTTTGGGCGTTTGCTATTCTGTTTCGGCATTTTTGAAGAAAATTTATTCAGTAATTGGTTTCGGGGGTAGTCGGGGGACATGTCTGCAGTTGATTGCAATGTGCAGGAATATGATAGCCGGGTGAAGATGGCGATGCGACTGGCGGCGTCGGCAGATGTCAATGCCGCTTGTATCGGAATTATGGACTGGCGACGGCGCAAACTGGTCGGCGGTTGGGTCGGGATGAGGCGCGCGGGCGATGAACTGAGCGCGACAGAGGTGACAAACCTCGTCTCCAAGGCTTTGAGCACTTTTTTGTCGTGCAAGCAGCCTGATCCCGCATTGGGCGGGTCTGATCGGGAGCCGGGCCTAGCAAAAGAGGCGGATACCTGGCTTCAATCCAAACGATATCTGATCGGAATGGGAGAACAGGTTGGCCATCTTGCTCCGGTGGTGGCACTGGTCAATACACCTTCCGTGGCCGTACCAAGCGGATTGCTGAGGCTGGCGCGGATTGGCCTGACCTATGCCGACCAGATCCTTCGCGACTATTCCGGGACCCGGCGTGAGCGTTTGAGGGCCGCGCGCAGCGGTATCCCCGAAACCATATTGCACAGCCTGTCCTTTGGGTTTGTGGTCACTGATGCCAACGGGGTTGTTGGGTATATGACCGAGCAAACCCGGGAGTGGCTTGGAGACAGCAAAGAGCTGTGCCTAGCCGGAGACAGGTTGGCCGCGCGGATGCCGCAGAATCAGAAGATTCTGCAAAACGCATTGGCGGCGGCCACCGGAGATGAGGGCAAGTTGACGGTGGTACAACTTGATGTGTCAGACGGGTTGCCGCAAACCATCAGTGTGCTGCCTCTGGGGGCATCCTCCGGTCTAGCGCTGGTGGTGTTCAGGCATGTGCACAGTGATGGTGCTCTGCGTGACGGGTTGTTGGAAACCATGGGTCTGACCGTGGCTGAACAACGTCTGGCACGGCAGTTGTTGGCGGGAAAATCTCTGGCGGATGCGGCTGCGGAAAACAATCTGACGATTTCAACTGCGCGCAGCTATCTCAAACGGATTTTTGCCAAGACGGGCATCAACCGACAAAGCCAGTTCATTAAACTGTATCACACGCTGATGCCGCCTCTGCTGGTCGGAACCCAGGCTCCCGTGGAAGAACCGCACATCGATCCGGGATTATAATTTGATCCGGGCGCAGAATCTGTCTATGTGACCAAAAGCCAGATCGGGCGCGATCATAAGCACCACCAGATCATCGGGTCGGGCTGTATCCAGCATCCGCGCCACCAGCGCATCCGTGTCGGTGTCGGTTAGGATCTGATCGGCGCTGGCCCCTTGCTCCATCAAGGTTTTACGCGACAGTTGCCGCATCTCTTCTTCGGGGTTGTCGCCGGTGAAATAGGCATATTTGCGCAGGCTTCCGGGGCTGGGTAGCATCGCGATCCGGTCAAAGGCCGACAGCAGATACGGGGCGCAGCTGATCAGCTTTTGCGGCCCGGCATTGCCCATGATTTGTATTGCCGCCAACCGTCGCCCGGTGACGGGCAGATCCTGCACGACCCGGCACAGTTCGGCCACGCCGGTCTCGTTATGGGCATAATCGACCAGCAGGGAAAACGGCAGGCCGTCGATCATGTTGTAGCGGCCCGGGCTCATGCTGCGGCTGTTTTTAAACCCCGACAGGGCACGGCGGATCACATCGCCGGGCAGGTTCTGCGCTTCCGCCAGAGCAATGGCAAACATTGCGTTCTGTGTGTTGAAACGCAGCAGCCCGTTCAGCGTGGCGGGAATGTCCGCAACCGGCATGACCGGGATGCGCTGTGATCCACGCGCCATGATGATCCAGTCTGTATCGTCCTGAGGGGCGATAAAGATACCGTCGCCGCCCTGATCCAGATGTGCGGCCAAGGCCGGAGCCTCGGCATACTGGGCCACTAGGATGCGGCGTGGCGCTTTGACAATCTCCAGCGCCTGCAGGCACAGCGGGTCTTCGGCATTGACTACCACCGCATGATATGCTCGTGCGATCACGCTGGCTTTGAGCCGCGCCATATCTTCAAGCGTCTCGACCCCGTTCTGCCCCAGATGATCCTTCTGCACATTCAGCAAGGCCGCCACATCATAGCGATCACAGGCTTGACCAAAGCGGATCAGCCCAAGGCGCGGCATTTCGAGAACGGCGGCTTCAACTGCGGGATCGCCGAACAGCAACTCGGTACCGGGTAGCCCGCTGAGGTTCTGCGTGTCCACCTTGTCTGGCCCGATCCACGTCCCGGCGGTGGTGCAGACACCGGCGATTTTCCCGGTGCTCTGCCAGATATGGTGCAGCATCATCGCGGTGGTGCTTTTACCATTGGTGCCGGTGATCGCAGCGGTTGGAATCCGGGAAGGGCGGTCGCGGAACAGTGTTTCCAAAATCTCGCCGTTGATGTCCCGGTCAGGCGTGCTCAGCCAATGAGGTCGGAACCCCGGCTGGGCGTTGATCTCGCAGATCGCGCCGCCACCCTCACGGTAGCTGACCGAAATATTGGGGCAGATGAAATCGACCCCCGCTATGTCCAGACCGACCAGCCGCGCGGCGCGCAGCGCAGCATTCCGGTTGTCAGGGTGCACCTTGTTGGTCACGTCAACGGCAGTGCCGCCGGTGCTGATATTCGCGGTCCGGCGCAGGGGCACGAACCGGCCCGCCTCGGGGATGCTGTCCGGCGTCAGCCCCGCATCCGTCAGGCAGGCCAGCGCTTCGTTGTCGCGGGAAATTCTGATCAGCGGGCTGCGCGGGTCGCTGCCGCGCCGGGGATCGGCATTGAGCTGATCCAGCAGTGTGTTCACGGTTTGCCACCCATCCCCTGTGATGCCACCGGGGATGCGCTTTGCGGCCATCATCATCTGTCCATTTACCACCAGCAAGCGGTGATCTTCCCCGGGGATGAGGGCTTCGATCACCACGCCTTGATCCTGCAACCTCGTCGCGACGGCAAAAGCCTTACCCAGTTCCGTGTCCGAGGTGATCCCGACATGCACCCCGCGCCCTTGATCCAGAGCCACTGGTTTCAGCACCACGGGCCAACCGAGATCGGCCGCTGCAGCGCGAGCCTGATCCAGTGTGCGCACGAACCGCTGCTGTGTCACTGGCAGCGCCGCGCGTGCTAGGCGCTGTATGCAGAAATACTTGTCGCGCGACAGCTTTTCGGCCAGTGACCCGGTGTGGTCGGTAAACGCGCCGCGGAGCCTGCGCGCATGGGCGCCCCAACCGACCTGCACAGTCTGCTGGTTCAGGACTGTCACCGGCATGTCTCGTGCCATCGCAGCGCGGGCAAAACGCATCGAATTAGGGGACAGGCCAACGGATTGCTCCCGCTCTAGGAAACCGGACAGGTGCCGCTGCGCTTCGGTGCGAAGGTCTTGCCCGCCCGATGCCAGCGCTGTCAGCGTGGTAATCATTAAATCCGTTGCGTCACGCAAAAGCTGCTGGCGTTGCCAGGGCAAGGCCAGCCGGATGTGATCCGGGGTCTGGTTCAAAACCTGTGCCTGGCACACCGGTGCCCGGGCCCATAGCTGCAATGCCACGATCAACGCCGCCGACAGATCCGCCAGCGCCGCTGTGCTGCGCCCGCCAACCAGCAGTGGGTTCACCCAATCCGGCCCCAAGATGTCTGGGGCAGAACCGGTTGGGGACAATTGGGCCAATCCGTCCAATTGCCCAAGACGCGTCAATACCAGATCGGGAACCGGAGTGACGATATCCAGATCAAGCAGGGCTGTTTTGCTCGCGATGTCATGTTTACAGCCGTGAAAGAAACTCAGCGACCGGATCTGAAAACATGGCTGCATATGTGTGCACTCCACTACCTGTGCTTCAAGCTTTATCAATTTTTGCTGGTTGCCGGGATCGAACCACCTGAAGGATCGCCAACGTGAGTTTCATTGATGGATTTGTGCCACAAATGGTCGGAGCTTCCGGAAACGAAACACGGTATCCTTCGGAATTGTTTCCCTTGGTCAAGGATTTATGTAGCTCTTCGGCCCCAGTGATTTAAATTTTGTCAAAATTTAGGCGAGAATATTGACGAGCGGCGTAGTCTTATTTCTAATCTTCAAGACGCTTGGAACCACGAGCGTTTATGAAGATGAAATACCCGGGGGACGACGCTATTTCCGGCAGGCGAGACGCAGAATTCACCTGCCGGAAATACAAAATTAAACAGATTAAAAGGCTTAACTGTCTTGGGCTGCTGAAATTCATTACAACGCAGTCTCTCTGCGGAGGACCGGCTTTCTGAAAGCTCCCTGAGTTCTGCACCCTGCTTACCGCGGGTTAGGTTTTGTGAGTACGAGTATATAGGTAAGAGGAAACAACTGTGACCTACAGCTATGAGGAATATGAGTGGACGGCTTTTAAAGAAGCCGATCTTCTGGATCAGGGTGACAATGGTTGGACCATTGGATGTGGCGACACATTCATCATGCCTGGAAGCGCAACCGTTTGCCTGTCTACGAAGGACAACGACTCTTTTCTATCCGGCGATACCCGTTGCAATGAAAATGCCAACGACCGTAGCGGCCAAAAAGCATATGTCGATGGCGAAGCGGTCGGCGGGCAAATGTACGCCGAAAGCTACCATGTCTTGCAGGGGTCGGATGGTCAGACCTATTACATGATCGAAATCGAGATCGAGGGTCACAATGCGCCCGGCAGGGGGGATGACTATTTCACTTTCTACGGTGATGTGCCTCCGGAAGGCACTGAACTGACCGTTGTGCAGACCTGCAATGTCTGGGGTAACTGGGTTGACTACAAATGCCTGGGTGCCGGTGACAAAATGGAAACGGGGTCGATCTCAGGCACTGTTTTCTGCGATCAGGAATGCGATGGGATCAACGGTGAGATCAAGGTGATCCCCGGCTGCGATTACACGTTCGAAGCCGAAGACATGTACAGCAACGGGTTCAAGGTGGTCGAGGGTTCTCAAGCCTCGGGCGGAGAGCTGGTAAAGCTGTACTGCGCCGGCGGCTACGGCGCGCTTTGTACCACGTTTGAAGGTAAATCCGGCGTATACGACGTGAAAATCCGGGTTCAGGACGAAGACGACGGGCAAAGCGTCATCAAGCTGAAAGTGGGTGGAGAGTTTGTCGAGGCCATCCGTCTTGATGCCGATAGCGATGGCGCCGGATGGAACCATGCTGGCTTTTCGACCTATGTGATCAAGGATGTCGCAATCCAGAACGGGGAAGATGTGACCATCAAGGCTCGTGGTGACGGCAAGGAGTTTGTCCGCATCGACAATATCGTCCTCGAAGGTCAGGATCAGCGCGAGGTTGTCTCGGAGCCGACGAAAGAAGGCGTCACGATCAAATTGCTGGATATGGATGGAAATGTCGTCGCGACAACCCAGACCGATGCAGATGGCAATTATCGTTTCGATGACGTGCCCGCCGGTGACTACAAGATCATGGGTGTCGCCCCTGATGGAACAGAATTCACCATTCAAGACGCAGGCAGCGACGACAGCATCGACTCGGATGTCGATGCAAACGGTATGTCCGGCGTTGTTACTGTAACTGGCGACAGCGAAACCGATATCGATCTGGGTATCTGCGAAAAGCCCGAGCCCGGGTCGTTGTCGGGTCGCTATTTCTGCGATACGGATGGGGACAGCATCGATAACAACAACGGGGACGAACCAGGCATTGCCGGGGTTCTGGTCACCTTGCTGGATGCGGCTGGCAACCCGACTGGTGCGACTACCGTGACGGATGCAAACGGGAACTACGCGTTCACCGGACTTGAGCCGGGCACATATGGAGTCAGGTTCACTGACCCCGACGATGTTCTGGTTGGTAAGGAGTTGGTCGCGCCTAATGTAGGTAATGACGATACATCGGATAGCGATGCGATCGGCGATTCCACTTCGTCGGTCATTGAAGGTATCGAAGTCGTCTCCAATGCCGACACCGGTGACAATGACGCTGGTGTCCGCAACTCCGACCCGATGACAGCCGAACTGGGCGATACCGTTTGGCTAGACACGTTTGGCGACGGCATCCTCAATGACGAAGCCCTTGATCCGTTCTTCTCAGGTGCCGAGCAAGGCGTACAAGGTGTGACCGTACATCTGCTTGCATCAGATGGTTCCGTACTGGATCAGCAGGTTACTGATGCAGGCGGTAAATACCTGTTCACCGGCCTTGCGGCTGGTGATTACAAGGTTGGATTTGTTCTGCCGGCAGGCTTCGCCTTTACCGCGGCCAACCAGGGTGCCGACGATGCGCGGGATTCCGACGCAGTGACCATGGCGGGTGACCCGGACTATGCAATGACGCAAGTGGTGACATTGGCCGAGGGTGAATCCAACCTGACGCTTGACGCCGGTTTGCTGCGCTGTGGGTTGATCGAGGGTACCAGCCAGTCTGACGAAAACTCGCCCGTTGGCGGCTTCGATCTGCTGGTCGGCTGCGAAGGAAGCGACACGATCATCGGACGCTCGGGTGAGGATACGCTGATCGGCAATGGTGGCGACGATACCCTGAACGGTGACAGCTATGACGACCTTCTGGAAGGTGGTGAGGGCGCAGACGACCTAAATGGAGGGTCGGAAAATGACACCCTCATCGGTGGGGCCGGCGACGACGATATCAACGGCGATGGCGAGGTTGATACCGCAGTCTTCGGTGGAAACTACGCTGACGCAACGATCGAGATCGTGAACCTGTTCACTGGCGAGTTGATGATCAATTCTGTCGATGGTCTGGACCGGGTGCGTAATGTCGAGTTCCTGCAGTTCGATGATATGACTGTAGCGGTTGATGTGATCCTGCCGGGCGGAACGGGCGATGCAGTGGCGGCCCCGCTGCCTGGCGGTTCGGTCAATATCGATGTTTTGGCCAATGACATCGAGTTGTCAGAAGGGACCTTGTCAGTGGCGCAGGTCAATGACGGCGGGTTCGGTTCTGTTGTCGTCGAGGCCGATGGCACTGTGACCTATTCGGCGGGCATGGATTTCAATGGGTTTGATTTTTTCACCTATACGGTGACCAACGGCGCGGGCTTCGTCAAAACTGTTGAGGTCCAGGTAGGGGACGTGCCGACGCTTGATCCTGCCGATCCTAGTGTGAGCGTTCTGGTCGAGGTGCCGGGCGAAAATGGGACCTCTTATGATGGGACCAGTGGTAGTGACAACATATTGGGCACACGCGGCGAGGATGTGATCAATGGCAGAGGCGGCGATGATGTAGTCGAAGGCGGCCGCGGCGATGACAATCTGCGTGGCGCTTCGGGCAACGACATGCTGCTCGGTGGTGAAGGCGATGACACTATAAACGCGGATGGTCAGGGCGATATCGCACTTGGAGGCATTGGCGACGATGTGTTGAACGGTCAGTTCGACGATGACATCCTGTTCGGCGGTGCCGGAAATGATTTCGTCCGCGGCTTGCAAGGATCTGACTTTGTCTCGGGTGGTGCCGGTGATGATCGCTTCCAGAGCCCAAATGATGGCGCCGACACGATCCTTGGTGGTGCAGGTAGAGATGAGTTCGTTTGGTCCGAGGCCACCGATGCTGGCGAACGCGATTTCCTTGACGGTGAAAGCGGTGTCGACACGCTCGAGATTATGTTGAACGGTGCCGATGCAGTTGCGGTTCAGGCCGAAATCGATGCTTACTTGGCAATCGTCAATGCCAATGCACCTGCGCCGGGCAGCATCAATGACGGCAGTGTGCTGACGGATACGTTCAGCTTTACAACCATTGATCTAGATATCCGCAATATCGAGGACATTCAGCTCCTCTGATCTGCCTCAAAGGTTCCGTTCCATTCTAAGATCCGGGCCTGTTTCTTAAGGCCCGGTTTTCTGTGTTTCGCCAAACAGTACAGTCAGGCCCCCAGAAGCGAGTGGGGTCTATTCCAAGGCGGAGGAAAGCGCTGTGTGAGAATTGCGAGGCTGAGCGCCTTTTCCGGATGGATGATTTCGGAGGCACCATCTTGCCGTGCACAGTTTGTCAGTCATGTGCCGATCTATGATGTCGCCTCTGACCAACCCGGGAGGGATTGCGCATATGCTTGGGGTATGGAGGGCATGAAGCCTTGCTCAAACCTATGTCGCTCCGAGTGTCGATAACCAGAGGTGCAACGATGCCAGACAGTTTTTCGAAGGGTTACAAAATCAGAACACCGCCCCTGAAGAAATCAGGGGCGGTGCCCGGGGGACGAGTTCCTGGTCAGTCTTCAAACCACAACCGGGTACTCTGTCCTTTCTCGTAGGCCGGTCATATTATTCGACCAGCAGATCCCAGTTCAGTGCGCCACCGGCGTACTGGACGTTCTGATCATCGTCGAGGTAACGATCGACAAAGTCCGGCACGGTTGTGTTCGGCAGAGTGTCGCCGGCAAAACCGTCAAGCGGTTTGGTACCCGCAGGATATTCCGGCTGCGTGCCGTCCCAACCGGTGTCCGGACGATCCGGATCGCAGGTTTCGACTTCAAGGCACTTGTTTTCAAAGTAGATGACACCTTTACCTTCACCGAAGTCTGTCTTCTCGAGATACTCAAGCAGAGCCGCGTTGAATTCTGTCTCGTCACCAGGAACATCCTCAGGTGGGAGCAGATCCAGACCCAGTTCCGAGAACAGATCTTCAACTACAACCGTGTCACCAGTCGCATTCGACAGGATTTCGATGTCGTCACCGTCAACAACTCGGGCTTCCAGCTGACCTTCATGAGCCTTGTGGAAGACCAGACGGTCGTTGTTGATGTAGCTGAAGTCCGTGACCACGTTGTCCTGACCAAAGCTTGCATAGGCTGCAAGAACTTCAGGACCGTCACAGATCTGGTAACCGAAGACGAAATCGTCGCCATCCGCACCACCGGTCAGAGTGTCAGCACCCTGGTCAGCAATTAGGCAGTCTTCGTCCTTGTTGCCAAACAGTGCATCGTCGCCATCGCCACCCAGCAGGGTATCGTTGCCCAGGCCACCATACAGACCGCCGAACGGAGCGTCGGGATCAACAGTGTCACCGCGGTAGTCATTACCATCCTGGCGATAGCCTGCTTCACCTGCGGTCATGTCACGGTCGTCACCGCCGCCGCCAAACAGTATATCATTGCCGGTGCCGCCGCGCAGTTCGTCGGTCGAACCTTCCTGACCACCGACGTTGAAGAAGACGTTGTCGTCGTCGCCGAACAGAACGTCATCACCGCTCTCGCCGTTGACATAGTCTTCGTCCTCGCCACCACACAGGGTGTCTTCGCCGGTGCCGCCACGCAGCTTGTCGTCGCCGGAGCCGCCATCGGCCAGATCGTTGCCGGAACCGCCGGCGATATTGTCCTCGCCTTCGCTGCCGTGGATCTCGTCGTTACCGGAGCCGCCCCAGATGCGATCATCGCCGCTGTTGCCATCCATGACATCATTGCCGCTCTGGCCGCTGATGTCATCGTCGTCCTCACCGCCGTTGATGTAGTCATCATCATCGCCGCCATAAATGGTGTCGTCTCCGCTGCCACCGTCAATCCGGTCAGAGGCCAGTTCGGTCGAGGCTTTGCCATTGGCATTGTCGCCCCAGATCAGGTCATTGCCAGCACCGCCGTCGATGCAGTCTTCGTTATCGTTGCCCTGGATGTTGTCGTCGCCGTCACCACCTGAGATGGAGTCGTCGCCGCCATTGCCGCGAATGGCATCATCGCCGCCGTCGCCATAAAGCTCGTCGTGACCACGCTGACCCGCGATGAAGTCATCGTCTTCGCCACCGGAAATCCAGTCATCGTCATTGCCACCGCGCAGAGCGTCCTTGCCGGAGCCACCCCACATGGTGTCTTCGCCGGCACCGCCATTCATCGCGTCCATGCCTGCGTTGCCGGCCATGACGTCATCGCCGTCCTCGCCGTACATTTCGTCGTCGCCTTCGCCACCTGACATGGAATCATTACCGATACCGCCGAGCATGCGATCGCGACCGCTTTGACCGAACATCAGGTCATCGCCAAGACCACCATACATGGTGTCGTTGTCGGCACCGCCGATCAGGCAGTCATCACCAACTCCACCGATGATCTTGTCGTCTCCGGCATTGCCCATCAGCAGGTCTTCGCCTTCGCCGCCGCTCAGGTAATCGTCGCCGCCGTTACCGGCACCAACGTCGTTGCCGTCTTCGCCGATCAGGCAGTCGTCGCCAGCGATAAGGTCGGAAACTGCGCCATCGCCCAGCATGACATCATTGCCGTTGCCACCACCAATGACGTCATCGCCAAGCTCACCGCGTACATAATCGTCGCCGTAGTTGCCGAGCAGGACGTTGTCATTGCTGTTGCCCAGAATATAGTCGTTATCTCCAAGGCCCTTGGCCTTGTCGATCCCGCTGTTGTCAGGGTTTTTCAGATTTAGATTATCAGATTGAGGTGTGCCGATAAGGACGGCACCAGGAACCGAGTTCCAGGCTTCATTTAGTTTGTCAGACATGTTTACCCCCGGTAAAAATGAACAATTACTGCAATCAATGGGCCGGGCTTGTCGGCCCTAATGCAAAACAGTACGTCGGCATAAATTCGCCGAGCACATGTTCACTGAGCCATTGTTGAAGGAATTGCCGCTACCCCCATTTGGGGGTAATCATGGGTGTTAATTTGGAAACAAAGGGGTTGGATTGTCTTTGCTGCATCAGCAACTACCCGGCACAAATGCAGTCGCACAACTTCAGACCTATTCCCCGGATAGGTTGAGCCTGAGACCAATCAAGCCAAATTTAACGGGTAAATGAGGCAAAATTCAGGCGCAGGCGGTAAGCGCAGCTCTGGAACAACAAATGCCCAGCGGATTTACGATCGGGATATTTGATCAATTGGATCAAGCGCGCTCTGGCTTTTTGGGGGTAGCAAGGAAGGGGGTGTAATAAATTGAGATATGACGCTTATTTACTTGTGGCTTCGCTTAGAGCTATCAATTATTCTGCATTGAGGCCGGGCTTATCACACGGATACAATGAATCCAGCACATTCTGTTTTGATAAAAGATTGTTTGCACGCTGCGGCAGGGCGAGTGTCGGATATTTTTCTGCCGGAGCTTAAGAAATACGCCATTATTTCGGCAGGCAGGTCAGGATCAAACCTTCTTGTTTCACTTCTGAAAAGTACCCCTAAAAATATCCAACACGGCGAAATTGTCGGTGAATACCAGTTGCAAAGTGCGACTGTGCGTCGCCGCATTAACAAAGTAGGCCCAACAGCATATCTCGACCATCGGTTAAGTCGCATGGCAACTGAGAAGCTGACGGGCGTCAAACTACTCTATCGACACCTGGAGAGCGACTATGGTGAGAAGTACGGTATCCCGGGCACGGGCGCATTAATCGACCACCTGCTTGCAAGTGAAGATATCCGGGTTATTCACCTGCGCCGCAAGGACACGCTTGCCGTTTTGGTTTCCAATCGGCTGGCGTACAAAACAGGGGAGTGGGTCGGGGGCGCTTACGGAGGCAAAACCGTCGTCCTGCCTGTTGATTGGGTCCAGGAGAATTTTACTTGGTTGGAGCACTGGGAGAACCGAATTGCAGAGGTGTTTCCTAGGCAACGGGTTCTGCAGATGACCTATGAAGAACTTGTTTCAGGTACTGAGGAAGAGATGGAGCGCGTTTTCCGGTTTCTAGAGATTCCGGCGTCTCTGGTTCACTCAACAATGTCTCGGCAGAACAAGCGCCTCAAGTCGGAAGTGATCGAGAATTATGCTGAGTTGAAAGAGGCGTTCTCTGGTACACGCTATGCCTCCTTGTTTGATGGATAGCAGGAGTAAGGGCGGGTGGCCGTTTCGGTTCTGGCAAGTGTTGAACGGCAAGCCATACTGGACGTGTTGTCGGAACAATCCGGTTTACGGGGCTAAGCTGAGGCCCTGTCATCAGCCGTCGCGAAAGGCTTTGCTGAAATAGTCGGTCAACGGAGCCGAGAGATAGTCTAGAGGTGACCGGTCTTGGGTGCGGATGAAGGCATCGACCGGCATACCGGGGATCAGGGTCTGGCCTTCCTCCAGCTTGCTCAGTTCTTCTTCAGGCAACTCCAATTCGACACGATACCACGAGGCGCCCGTCTGTTCGTCGACGAAAGAGTCGGGTGAGACCTGTGTGACCGAGCCGAAAAGATCAGGCGAGTCGCGCAGATCGAACGCAGCAACGCGCATCACCACTTCCTGCCCACGATAGACCTGATCTACGTGGATCGGATCGATCCGTGCCTCGATGATTAACGGCCGGTCCTGCGATACTAGGAACAGGGTCGGGTCAGCTGGGCGGATGACGGATTTGCGACCGAATACCTGCAGGTCGTAAACCACGCCAGAAATGGGTGCCCTGATATCAAGACGATTCAGGCGTTCGGTCAGAGATCGGCGCTGCTCGGCCAGTTCCAGTTCGTTGAACTGCAGGTCGCGCAGGCGGGTGATGGCGCTTTCGCGCCGAGCGGAATAAATCTGCAGTTCTTCGATCTCCAGTTCGGCGATCCGTTCAAGGGTCTGGGCGCGCTGCGCCACGAGATTGCCGACTGTTCCGGCCAGCTGTGCCTCTTCGCGCTGCAGGCTCAGCACGCGCGACGCCTGCGCCAGACCTTTGTCGAGCAGCGATTGCTGGCTGACCAGTTCGGCCGTGATCAGGCTCTGCTGACGGCTGAGCGCGTCCATCTGTGCATCCAGGCCCTCGATCTGGTTGTTTAGCTGGGTCCGCTGGGCGCGCAGCTGTTCGATTTCTTTAGCCTGCGCGTCGCGTCGGGCATTGAACAGGCGCACCTGTCCGGCGGCAACAGTCGCGATTTCGGGGCGTTGCTTGACGTGCTCTAGCAGCATCCGGTCAAACCGGACCTCATCAGCGTCATCGCGTTCTGCCTCTAGCCGTCCGCGCCGGGCCATCAATTCGAACAGCTGCCCTTCGACAATCGTCAGCTCCGATTGCAGCAATGTTGGATCAAGCCGGATGAGAATGTCATCTTCGGCTACCAAGTCACCTTCTTCGACCAGCACCTCTTCGACCACACCGCCGTCGGGGTGCTGAATGACCTGTCGGTTCTTGTCAACGACGACCCGGCCCGAGGCCACAACCGCACCCGAGATGCTGGCCATGACACTCCAGGCACCGAAGCCGCCGATCAGAATGGCCATCATGCCAATTCCAACCATCATTGGGAAAGTAGAAGAGAAACGCGTCTTGTTCTTTTTGCTCATGTCACACCGGTTGGCTTATTGGCGGCTTGCTTCAGCTGGGCGTGGTTCTTGACCACTTCGGCCAGAACGCCCTCACGCGTGCCCCAGGCCCGGCGTGCACCATCTTCCAACATCAGAAGCATGTCGCATTCCTCAATGGCGGCTGGACGATGCGCCATGATCAGTACAGCATGGCCGTCTTCTTTCATCTGCCGGATAGCGGCGTTGAGCGCCTCAGAGCCCTCGTTGTCGAGGTTGGAGTTCGGTTCGTCCAGCACCAGGATAACCGGATCACCATACATGGCGCGGGCAAGGCCGATGCGTTGCACCTGACCGCCGCTGAGTTGGCTGCCGGTCGAGCTGACCTGCGTTTCATAGCCATCGGGTAGCTTGAGGATCATTTCATGCGCCGCCGCTTTCTTGGCGGCTTCTATGATCTTGGCATCGTCGAGCTTGGCGTTCAGGCGGGCGATATTCTCGGCAATGGTGCCGTCGAACAGCTGTACGCGCTGCGGCAGGTAGCCGACATATTGAGCCAGTTTCTCGGGATCGTATTGCTCAAGTGAGGCCCCATCCAGGCGAATCTTGCCGCCGGCGGGCGCCCAGACTCCGGTCAGGGCGCGTGCGAGGCTGGACTTGCCCGATCCGCTGGGTCCGATCACACCGATCGCTTGGCCCGGCTTCACGTCGAAATTCACCAGCCGCAAAGAGGCCTGACGTGCATTGGGCGGAACGATGGTCAACTGATTGACCGTTAGCCGCGCCTTGGGTTTGGGCAATTCGACACGGGTGGTTTCGGGGGGGACTTCGGCCAGCAGTTCGACTAGATTGTCCCAGCCGCGTTTGGCGCGCTGCACCATGGTCCACTGACCCACGACCAAATCGACAGGTGCCAGGGCACGACCCAAAAGGATCGACCCGGCGATCATCGCGCCCGGGGTCATCTGCCCCTGCAGCACCAGATAGGCACCAAGTGCCAGCATGGCTGATTGCAGGAATAGCCGGAAGGTTTTGGTGGTGACCGAGAAGGTACCACCCAGGTCGTTTGCCCGCAGACTTTGATCCAATGCTTTGCCACGGGCTTTGTACCAGCGTTCGAACGAGCTGCGCTGCATGCCAAGGCTGCGGATATGTTCCGCTTCGCCATGCAGATGTTCCGCCATGCTGTCCGAGGTATAGCTTGCCGCCGTTGACTGCATCACTGCACCCTTGGTGGTGATCTGGTTCAGCACGGTGATCAGGATCAGCAGCGTACCCCCACCGATGGCCAGAATACCCAGCAATGGGTGGAATAGCGTTATCCCCAGCAAAAAGACCGGTGTCCACGGAATATCAAAAATGGCAGCAAAGGTCGGTGAGGCATAGAACCGTTGCACGGCTTCGAGATCCTTGAGCTGGTTGTCGGATTGCTTGACGTCCCGGTTCAGTGACGCCTTCATCAACATCGCGCTGAACACCCGCCGGTCGAGGCTGGCTTGAAACCGCGCGCCCATACGCGCCAGTAGCCGCCCACGGGCCCAGTCCAGTACACCCATCGCCAGAAACAGGAAGGCCATCAGCGCAAACAACGCGACTAGCGTTTCTTCAGAGCGACTTCCCAGAACCCGGTCATAAATCTGCAGCATGAAAAGCGGACCGGTCAGCATCAGCAGGTTCACGAAGATACTGAAAATGCCTGCGCTCCAAAGTAATCCGCGATTTTCGCGGCGCACGTCACGCAGTTCGGCCTGCCCTACAGCACGCTCAGAATTCCGCATCCGTTTTCTCCATTCCCTGCGCCATCGGAGCAAGAACCACCCCGTCAAATATCTTAATGAAGGCAAATAAATTTGTGAATCGCTCCAGAAGCGTAGCCGCCGACGCATCTGTCGTCACCATCAGATTACGCGGGTATGGGCGATAGAGGTCGTTTCCCCCCGTATATAGAGGGGCGATGGCGGCAGGCTACCTTATATGGCGCAACCAGCTCGTTTGGATTGGTCGCGAGATTTTGTGTGAAGATCGATTGTTTCCAATATGGGGGCAATTTTGCCAAAATTGTTTCACTGTAGTCGCCTGGTGCTGCCTGTTCTGGGTCAGGAGGTTTTCATCTCCGGTTCGACCTCCTGATATCCTTCAACCCATCGCCGGATTAAGGCCAGGCTACCGGTCTCGTCACCGCTGGATACGGTCTCGCGCAGCCCTTTCAGAACACTGGCGATTTCGATCTCTGAGAGAAACTCCTCGTGGGCGCAGAAGATTTTGGGATGGCGTGTGCTGATCAGACCGTCTGACAGGGTCAGTTCCTCTTTGATCTTCTCGCCGGGGCGCAGGCCGATCACCTTGATCTCGATATCGCCGTCAGGTGTTTCTACGTCGCGCACGGTGTACCCTGCGCTTTCGATCACTTGCCGGGCCAGCTGCATGATCGGCACCGGCTCGCCCATATCTAAGACAAACATCTCACCGCCGCGGGCCTCGGCCCCAGCCTGCAGCACCAGTTGCGTAGCTTCCTGGATGGTCATGAAATAGCGTTTCACATTCCGGTCGGTGACGGTAACGGGTCCACCACGGCTGACCTGTTCTTGAAACAGGGGAATGACCGAACCACTGGAGCCCAGTACATTGCCGAACCGGACCATGGTGAAAACAGTTTCGGTATAGCGAGTGGCCAAATCCTGTACCACTAGTTCGGCTAGTCGTTTCGAAGCCCCCATCACATTTGCGGGACGCACCGCCTTGTCTGACGAAATCAGAATGAACCGTTCAACCTTGGCCCGGGCGGCCTCATGCGCCAGCGTCTGGGTTCCCAGAACATTGTTGGCCAAACCGGGCAGAGGATTCAGTTCGACCAGAGGCACATGCTTGTAAGCTGCGGCGTGCAATACAACCTGTACCTCGTACTTGGCCAGTGTCCGACCAACCTGCTGCGGATTGGTGACCGACCCAAGTATAGGGACGATTTCGATATTCAACCCATCGTTCAGCTGGGTCAGTTCCTGATGGATATAATAAAGCGCCAGTTCGTTCAGTTCGTATAACACCAGCCGCGTAGGGCGGCAGGCCAGTAGTTGGCGGCAGAGTTCTGACCCGATTGATCCCCCTGCACCCGAAATCAGGATCGAGCGGCCTGTATAACTGTGGCACGCCTCGGCCATTTCCAGATCATGGGCAACCCGTCCCAGAAAGGCCTTTGGTGCGATCGGGGTCAGCTTGTCGACCAGCGCTTCTTTTCCGATCAGTTGGGCGAAAGAGGGAAGCGCCTGTACTTCAAGCCCCATCTTCTGCAATCGGCGGGCAATCTGTGCCTGTTTAGGCTGGCTCAGTGATGGCATCGCCAGCAGCACTCGGTGAATGTTGCGCTGTTCCACAAGCTCGGCAATCTTGTTGGGCGACAGCACGGGCAGACCCGCCAGCAACACCCCTTGCAACGAAGCTTTGTCATCCACAAAGGCAACCGGGGTAATGCTGTCATGGGCGCGCAGGGCCTGAACCAATTGCATGCCGGTTGGGCCCGCGCCGTAGATCAGTACCCGACAGCTTGGCTGCCCGCTTCGGTAGATGGCGCTGACGATATGAAACAGCATGGCGCGAGTTGCCGCGATCATCAGGAAGTAGAGAATTCCGAAAACGATGTAAGTGCCCAGGGGCAAGCTCAGCCCGGCGATCCGGGTTACGACTAAGGATAGCCCGGCCACCGCTGCAGCGTATATCGCGGTCAGGCCAACAGCATTTCTTTCGTAGGATTTAAGTTTGATGTGGGGTAGTCCCAGCAACAAAGATAAAAGCGCCGAGGCGAATATCAGGTAAGGCAGAACCGAAATGATCTGATCCAGTTTGATATCCGTAAATATGAGCATTGGCTGCAAGGCATAGGTCGCCAGCATCGCAGTCAGTATAAGCCCCAAATCGATGAATAAAAAAATCCAAGCCTTCTGTTTTCGGCTTAAAGAATTAACCAAATTCAACATCTATCACATCCCCCAAAGGATCCCATGGCCGTAGGTTGCTTGTGCAACATGACTATGAGACGCCTCCGCCGATGTCTGTTTTCAAATCGTTCAGCGAGGCACCCGTCAGGGGAGCCTAGCGCAAGGTTGGGTATCTCCCAAAGGGATTTCTTCAATGAAACCAAGCGGGCGGTTAATCGCTTGACGATTGGCAGAGTTGTGGCGGATTGTTGTGACCCGCAGAAATTGCCGTCTTTGTCCGAAGACAGAAGATGCACGATCCTGCTCATTGCGTCTTCAGAAAATGGATGTTTCTAAAGTTTGTGATTAATGAAATCGAAATGGTGATTTCCTGTGTCATTCTCATCCCTAAAATGACCATGATCGCTGTTTCACGACTTGTGCGTTCATTTTGGTAAAGGCTTGGTTAATGATCAACGCTGTCTAGGGCAGGACCGTGATTATTAATGAAAGATTAATGTACTTGTGTGCGGTTTTGACATCAGATTGCCTCGGCGAAGCATGAAATGTGGGCATCTTTTCCTGCGTGCGCCATGTTGCGGAGAGCAGATCTGCTGCGCAAGCAATTTGAGGCATAGTGGGTTGCTCAAATCACCCTGGTTATCTTCTTGGTGAGTATGACAGGATAAGGTGGTTGTGTTACAAACCGTTCAATCAAGAGCTGTGAGAGAGTGGTGCTTTCCAGATGCCGACCGCTTTGCCGCAAAGCTTAGCCCGTCTCAGCGGCGAAACAGATTGCCGATGGTTATGAATACCAGCGCAAAATCGTAGCATATGTTTTGGTGCCGCTGGTAGATCAGGTCGAGCCGCGCTTTGGTTGGAACGCAACAACGGCTATAGACCGCGTCGGTTTCCTCGGGCGCGCTGCAGCGTGCCAACAACAGCTCTTCGTGTTTGTGATATGCGATCGTGGCTAGACCGGTCACTCCGGGGCGTGATTTCAACACCTGTGCATAAAGCTCGGGGTAGCGATCGACATATTCTCGCAGCGGTGGCCGTGGGCCGACAAAACTCAGATCACCCTTAAGGATGTTCCACAACTGCGGTAGCTCATCCAGACGTTTTGCCCGCAACCAGGCGCCGGTCGGTGTGATCCGTGCGACTTTATCGCCGCCTGACACCCCGGCATCGGAGGCTTCCACCATCATACTGCGCAGTTTCCAGAGGTAGAACGGCTTATCCATCCCTTTCATCCGCTCGGCCACGTAAAAGACAGGGCGCCCTTCACGCCATAGTAGCCACAGTGTCAGAGCCAGTAGGACCGGTCCAAGGATAACAACCAGCAGGCAGGCGAAGAACAAATCTAAGATGCGCTTTTGCCAGGTCATATATGGTCCCCTTGAAGCACACCAGATTTCAGACGCTGCCATTCTGCCACCATGTCCAATGGGTTGGCAGAGGCAGCAAGGCCCAGGCGGGTCAGCCGATCAACTGACAAATGGACCTGCGGGATCGCGGTTTGGGGCGCGGGGCGCGAGGTCCATTCCAGATCCGCTGCATCCAGTAATGCACCCATCTCGATCGGGGTAGGGGCGGCGATGTTCAATACGTCAGGCAGGTCCTCTGCTGCACAAAGCTCTGTCAGCACACGGACCAATGACACAGGGCCTATGTAGCTGCGCCGCGGTGTTCGACCATCGGCGAAGCGGTCTAGTGCAAAGCCCTTCCGCCAACCGCCCAGAACGGCATCAAGCCCGGCGACGTTGCCAATCCTGAGCGCAGTCACATCCACACCCAACTGTTCTCCCAATTTGGCCCCTTCGGTTTCCATGACGGCCTTGATGCGCCCGTAATCGGATGCCGGGGCAGGGGGGCAGGCTTCCTCCAGAATCCCGGAGCTGGCCCCATATATCGCAGCTGACGAGGCCAGCAGAACCCGCGCCCCTGTCTCGGCTCCGGCGCGGATCGCCGCGCGGGCCAGCGTCAGGTTATCATTCAGGTCACCCCCTGCTGCTGCGCGGGCATTGGTGACACCAGCTAGGCACAGAATCGCACCACATCCGGTTGCTGCACGGATCAGCGCTGAGGGGTCATTCAGTGGGTCGAAATGCAGCCAATCTGACCCCGGTTGTGTACTCCGAGATTGCCAACGTGCTCGGTTCGCAGACCAGCATTGCCGCAATATGGCACCGATCCGACCTGTTGCACCAAGGACCAAAACCTCAGGAAATTGCATGGAAATCTTCGTTCTTATTGACCCGTTTTGGGGGGGCAGTATCTTAACCTCAACAATAATGACAAGGCGTTTCGCCAAATTGGGCAGTGAATATGCGTTTCAAGATCCATATTATGGTGCTGGTCAGCCTTGCGCTGATGACGGCCTCGTGTTCCCGCGGGCGCTTGCCCGGTGGTGCGCCGGTCAGCGAAGAAATCCTCGATCAGGCCGATGCCGAGGATCCCGGATTCGCCCTCTATCCGGTCACCCGTGCCTTTTTGCCAACCGCTGCGCAATGGCCGCCGACTGGTACGCAGGAGAACCTTCGCTGGATCGGGGCCAGCCAAGGCGCGAAAACCCAGATTATTCAGTCCGGTGACATGCTGACACTGCGGATCTGGGACAGCAGTGAGAACTCGCTACTCACCTCGATCGAACAAAAGCTGGTGCAGCTGCAGGATGTCACCGTGGCCTCAAACGGCACGATCTTCATGCCCTATGTTGGCAATGTCAGCGTCATCGGTCTGACCCCGGACCTGGCCCGCGAAGAGCTACAATCAACACTCGAGGCGATCATTCCGTCGGCCCAGTTGCAGTTGGACATGACCGAGGGGCGCAATAACTCGGTTGATCTGGTCAGCGGCGTCGCGCAGCCGGGCATTTACCCGATGCCCGACCGTAACTTTACGGTGCTGGGGTTGATTTCGGCAGGGGGCGGCATCAGTCCAAATCTCAACAACCCGCAAATCCGGTTGGTTCGTGGCGGGGCCATCTATGGCACATCCATTGAGCGTTTGCTGAACAACCCCCGACTCGATACACTGTTGCGCAGCGGAGACCGGGTGTTTGTGGAAGAAGATGAGCGTTATTTTCTGTCATTTGGTGCCACAGGGCAGGAAGCCCTTCACATCTTTCCCAAGGATCATGTCTCTGCCATGGACGCGGTGTCGATCATGGGAGGGCTTCAGGACAACAAGGCAGATCCGAAGGGCCTGCTGATCCTGCGCGAATACCCTGGCGCGACAGAGAAGGCGGGGATGACCGGCCCCGAACAATCGCGGGTGGTCTTTTCGGTGGACCTGACCAGCGCTGACGGATTGTTTTCCGCACGGAAATTTCAAATCAACCCGGACGATCTGCTGATCGCCACGGAATCGCCAATCAACGATGTGATAACCGTGTCCAACGTCATCGGTAACTTTGTTGGCGTGTTCAACGCGACCAGCAATATCGGGAACTGACCCAGGGATTCAGCGGCCTAGCCAAACAGCATAGCCACGCCCTGCATACAGAGGATTGCCGTTCGTCATGAAAGGCTCAACCCGGCATTTCGATCCGCGCGGCCTGTGGTACGAGGCTGTTCATGCGGGTGATATGCTCCGGCAGGCAGCGGGTCAGGAAATCGTATTTTTCGACCACATTTGCCCGCGCCGCCGGGCCTATATGGGCGTAGGCTGCAGGATTAGCCAACACATCGATCACCTGATCGGCCAGTGCGCCATGGTCGAAGAAATCAACCAGCAGCCCGGTTTCGCCGTGGGTGATCGCCTCACGGACTGAGGGCACATCCGATGATACCACCGTGGCCTGCATCGCCATAGTTTCCAGCAGCGACCAGGACATTACGAACGGCATGGTCAGCGCTATGTGGCAGCGGCTGAGCTGGACGATCTGGCAATAGCTGGAATAGGGCACCTTACCGACGAAATGCACCCGGCCCCAATCGAGCAGATGGCCGACCTCAGCCTCCATCTCACCACGGAAGCCACCGGGATGGCCGCTTTTGCGGCCATAAGACGTATCATCTCCGCCGATGATCACCACGCGCGCATTGGGGCGTGCTTCCAGAATTTTCGGCAGCGCCCGCATGAAGATGTGGAACCCACGGGCGCGCTCCATGTTGCGCGCCATGTAGGTAAAGACCTCATCTTCGCGCGTCAGCGACCGCCCCAGCCGCCCCAGTGACAGGCTGGCCTGTGGGTCGGGTCCCAACAGATCGGTTCTAATACCGTCATGGCAGGTATAGAACTTGTCGTGGAAACTGTCAGGGAAGGTGTTCTTTTGCCACTCGGTGGGCACATGGCCCAAATCGACCGTCTGGATATTGGCAAAAGGCACCGCGTTGCGTGCATGCAGCAGGAAAGGTGTGTGTTCCGACACCGGTTCCTCAGGATCAAAACCAACCATTCCCCCGGTACGGATGTAAAAATATTCAAAGAAGCCCAGAATCGGCACATCCGGCCAGATCTCTTTGAAAAAGAGCAACTCACCCCAACCGGTATGCCCCAGCACCAGATTCGGCTTGAAGCCTTCCTGCCGCTCAAGCTGTTGCGCCGCCATCGCCGCACCAAAGCCCGCGCCTGTGGCCTCTTCCCAGACCTTGGATAGGCCATAAGCATCATTGGTTGGGACATGATGAGGCTTGTAGACAACGGATTTGACCCCGGCGATCTGTGGCGCGGGGTTGCGTTGGGTCAGAAAGACCAGCTCGTGCTCGCCCTGGGCTGCCAGCCACTGGATCAACTCGCGGTATTGACCAGGCATGTTCTGATGTACGAACAGGATCTTCATTTCAAAAGCTCTTCCAGATAGGCGCCATAGGTATTTTTGGAAAACATCTTTGCCCGATTGCGGAGTGCCTGTTCGCTGATCCAGCGTTGTCGCCAGGCGATTTCCTCGGGGCACCCGGCCTGCAGCCCCTGTCGTTCCTCAAGCGTACGTACGAAATTGCCCGCATCCAGCAGGCTGCCATGGGTGCCGGTGTCCAGCCAAGCATAGCCGCGCCCCATGGTTTCAACCTGAAGGTTGCCGTCGTCCAAATAGGTCTGCAGCAGATCGGTGATCTCAAGCTCGCCCCGGGCCGAGGGCGTCACGCCGCGCGCGCGTGCAGGGGCGGTGCCGTCGAGGAAATACAAGCCCGTCACAGCATAGTTCGAAGGCGGCTGCGCCGGCTTTTCGATGATTTTACGCGCCCGGCCATCGGTGTCGAAATCCACCACACCATAACGTTCGGGGTCGGCCACGTGATAGCCGAAGATGGTGCCGCCTTCGTCTCGAGCATCCGCTGCGACCAATAACTCCGGCAGGCCATGGCCAAAAAAGATATTGTCGCCCAGCACCAGCGCGCTGGGGGCGCCGTCCAGAAACGTTTCGGTTAGCAGATAGGCCTGTGCCAGCCCGTCAGGGCTGGGCTGCACCACATAGCTCAGCCGGACCCCCCACTGGCTGCCGTCACCCAGGGTGCGCTTGAACTGATCCTGATCCTGCGGCGTGGTGATGATGCAGATGTCGCGAATGCCCGCCAGCATCAGCACGCTGAGCGGGTAGTAGATCATCGGTTTGTCATAAAGCGGTAAAAGCTGTTTGCTGACAGCCATGGTGATCGGATAAAGCCGTGTGCCACTGCCGCCCGCCAGTATGATCCCTTTGCGTGTGCTCACCGGATCTCTCCCAATTCTGTCAGAATATCTTTTAAGCCTGATTTCCAGTTCGGTCGCTTAATGCCGAATGTGGCCGCCAGTGAGGAGCAATCGAGGCGGGAATTAAGCGGGCGATGTGCTGACGTCGGATAGTCGGCGCTGGGAATATCCACGACATCGCAGGAAATTCCCGCCAGGGCGAAGATTTCACGCGCGAAATCCGCCCAGCTGACATCGGGCGTGCCTGCATAGTGATAGGTTCCTGCTTTGCCCGGATCGTCGCCAAGTTGCGTGACCATCTCCAGACAGGTCGTCGCGATGCCACGGGCGGGCGTTGGTCCGCCGATCTGATCGGCCACAATGGTCAGGCGGTCCCGCTCGCGGCCCAATTGCACCACGGTTTTTAGGAAATTAGCTCCATGCGCCGACACCACCCATGACGTGCGCAGAATGGCTGTCACGCCTCCTGCAGCGGTGATGGCCTGTTCCCCCGCCAGTTTTGAACGCCCATATGCGCCAGGTGGAGCGGTTACGTCTTCGGGCCTCCATGGGTGTTGGCTGGTGCCGGAAAACACGTAATCGGTTGAGAGCGAGACAAAGGGAATGCCCAAAGCCGCACTTTCCTGCGCCATTTCTCCCGGTGCTTCGGCATTGATGGCTGTGGCCAGCCCCTCTTCCTCTTCGGCCCGGTCCACAGCGGTATAGGCAGCCGCGTTGATAACCGCTTGTGGTTGCGCCGCGCGGATGGCCGCCGCACATGCGCCGGGGCTACTCAGATCCGCAGCCGCCCGGTCCAGGCATCGCACCTGAGGATGCCGTGCCAGCTCGCGTGCCACCTGCCCGGTCTGTCCAAACACCAGGATGGTCATGGGCGCGGTCTTTCATTCCGTCCGGAAAATCGGGTTTTCATGCCTCCGGCGGAGGTATTTTCAGCCAGATGAAACAGGTGGATCATGCTTTCACCCCCAGCCTTTGCCCCACGCCATCCCGATTTTGCAGCGCCCGCCACCAGGCTTCGTTATCCAGATACCACTGAACTGTTTTCTCCAGCCCTTCCTCCAGTGTGACTGAGGGCCGCCAGCCCAGTTCTTCGCGGATGCGGGTGGGGTCGATGGCATAGCGCAGGTCATGGCCGGGGCGGTCGGCAACAAAGGTGATCTGGTCTGCATAGGGTTTGGCTTTGGGGCGTTTGGCATCCAGGATCGCGCAGATCATCTGCACCAGGTCGATATTGCGGGCCTCGTTCTCGCCGCCGATATTGTAGGATCGGCCAACCTTGCCCCGCTGCACCACCTGCAACAGCGCCTCGGCGTGATCTTCGACATAAAGCCAGTCGCGTACATTCTCGCCCCGTCCATAAACCGGGATTGGCTGTCCGGCCAGCGCATTCAGGATCACCACCGGGATCAGCTTTTCGGGAAAGTGATAGGGGCCGTAATTGTTGGAGCAGTTGCTCAACACCACTGGCAGGCCATAGGTTTCGTGCCAGGCGCGCACCAGATGATCGCTGGCCGCCTTGCTCGCCGAGTAGGGCGAACGCGGATCATAAGGCGTATCTTCGGTGAATTGTCCGGTCTGCCCCAGCGAGCCATAGACTTCGTCAGTCGAGATATGATGAAAACGAAAGCTGCCCGGCTCTTCCTGTCCCAGCCAATGGGCACGCGCGGCCTCAAGCAGGATATAGGTGCCCGTCACATTGGTCTCGATAAAGGCTCCGGGCCCATCGATTGAGCGGTCTACATGAGATTCCGCCGCCAGATGCATCACGGCGTCCGGCATATGCTCAACAAAGACCGCATCCAGTGCCGCGCGGTCGCGGATATCGGCCCGAACGAAGGTATAACCGGATGAATCGGCAACCGGCGCCACGTTTTCAAGGCAGGCTGCATAGGTCAGCGCATCCAGGTTGACCACCTGATGTCCGTCATGGATCGCGCGCCGTACCACGGCTGATCCGATAAACCCGGCCCCGCCCGTGACCAATAGTTTCATAGGCTGTCCTTCCAGACAAACGGGCTGTCGAACTCACTAAAAGTCGGAGCTGCGGCATCCTTTTCACTCAATACCGGGGCATCATCAAGCCCCCAGTCGATGTTGCAGCTGTCCCAGTGCACTGCGCCGTCGCAGTCGGGCGCATAATAATCGGTGCATTTGTAAATAATTTCAGTATCGGGTGCCCGGGTGACAAACCCATGCAGGAACCCTTTTGGCACCAGAATCTGGCAGCCATTTTCGGCGGAAAGCTCGACCCCGATCCATTGTCCATAGGTGGAAGACCCTTTGCGGATGTCCACTACCACGTCGAACAGCGCCCCGTGCCCGCATCGCACCAGTTTGTCCTGCGCGTGTGGCGGGGCTTGGTAATGCAGCCCGCGAATGGTGCCGACCGTGGCCGAGAGCGAATGATTGTCCTGCACGAAATCAAGGTCGATACCAGCCTCGGCCATCGTGCGTCGGTTCCAGCTTTCGCTGAAGAACCCCCGCGCATCCCCAAACCGCGCCGGTGTCAGGATAAGGACACCGGGCAGGGCGGTTTCTTCAACTTGCATGTTCTGATGGCCTTCTCAAAATCCTTCATTTGAATAGCAATCGGTCGACACGATGTCACGGCTCACAAGAGGTGACGGTTCCGGCTTGTGGCGAAGTGCGCTGAACAAACAAACCTAAAACGCGGTCATGGGCTTTACGGGGCCTGGGGCGGTGGTCGGGAAATACTCGGCACCAAATATTTCGGGGTGTTGAATGGCCAGCGAAACTTCGGTGATGTGAAGTGAGAATTCACCGGCCAAGCGCGGCGTGGCACCATTGCGTATCGCGTTTGCCATTTCTGCAACCCCCAGCGCAAAATCCATCGGATAGCCCCGCTTGGCAGTGTGTATGTCCCGAGAGCTTTCAGGTTTGATCCACCGACCGAAATCAATCCCAAGGAGCTTTTTGGCACCACGCCGGAATCTGGTCGACGGCACAGGCGATGAGCGGACAGGGGAAGAAAAATCCCATGTTTCGGCCAAGCTTAGCACGCCGTCTTCGCAGAAAATGCGGAACTGGTGGTCATGCGGTGCCAATATGCTGTTGGTCAGCCGGGCCGCTAGACCATTGTCGAACTCCAGACAGGCAACGGTAAAATCCGGGGTGGAATAATTCGGCGGAGTATGCGGGCCCTTGTCCTGAATAAGACAATTGGCAAAAGATACCATCCGGCGCACCGGTCCGAACATGCCGACCATCCATGTCAGTGCATAGCCTGCATGTTCCAGTGTACATCCGGTTTCGAACTCATTCTCAGCCGGCCAATATGCACCCGACGCCGTTTTCCAGTTCTCGTAACCGATCCGATGCACCATACCATCGTCCATCTCGGCATAGATCAGTCTGGGCTGCCCACGCTCACCGCTGCGCACGGCTTTATAAAGTGTCTGCGCTGCGGTTCCCAGAAAGCTGGACGGGGCAGAAACCACATGGAGGCCTTGTTCTTCGGCCAGTTCGACTAGTTGTCGTGCTTCACCGAAATCAAGCGCCAGCGGCTTTTCCGAATACACATGCCGTCCCGCCTCAAGGCATTGCCTCGTCACCGTATAGTGCTGATCGGGCGGGGTCAGATTGACCACAATCTCGACGTCGGGGTCTGCCAGGATGTCTCCAACGCTGTTGAATTCTTGCAGATTGTAGTGTTTCGCAAACCGTCGCTGCCGGGTTGCGTTGCGGTCGTGAACGCCACGCAGGCAAAGCAACTGCCCCCAGTTAGCAAGTGTCGCTTGATACAGATCGGCTACATAGCCACATCCGATAAATGCAATTCCGATGCTTCCTGAGGGCTTGGTCATTGGTGAGAAAATCTCTTGGAACTCTGGAAGCGACCGCTTTCCGATACCACCAAATCACCAATATATGAAAAATGCACCATCACTAACACAACGCCAAAACAATTCTTTGCTTGCAACAATATGGATATTCACCGGACGTTACAATCCAAGTTGAAGGCTGCGGCACCTCCCGCGCTCTTGGCTAACGTGGTGTTGCAACTGTGTGGCAAGTATTGAAGGCAGCCCTTGTAAGAAGGTCACAATATCGCATTGGAAATTGCCCGGATTTGGAAACAGCCCAGAAGAACAGACGGGATTGTCACTGTGGTCTGATGGAACGAGTCATCATGCGACCAATGTCATTGGCGGCCCGAGGGGCGGTACGCTATGCCAGCCCGGTCCGGCTGAACAATTCAACTCAAACGCCCCTTATTGCATCGTTATTGCAGACAGTTATCATCCGGATGACACAATTCCAGGCACAGGGAACGTCCCGACTTTTCACGAGTTGGAATTGGCTGTAATCTTCGAGATTGAAATATGGTTGTGCCGAAGGGTGAATTTCGCCCAAAAGTAGTGATTGTGGACGAAAGAGCGTTGTTGTGACCCGCGGAACTTTGACCGTACGGGTTAGTGTTGACCTCTGCATCCTGTGAAAAAGTATGAACAAAGCTATACCGCCTGACAGAAAACTGAACATGCGTTTGCCGACTGCTGCAGGATCTCCTCCCAAGGCGCTTGAGTTCATGGACGTTGTGACTGCGTTGCGCCGTCGCATCGTTCTGATCGCAGCGACGGCATTGATCTGTCTTTTCGGTGCAGTCTATTATCTCATGTCGATCACGCCGACCTATACATCCGGCGGTCAACTTCTGCTGGGCGGGCAGGGGCTGAGTGAGCAGAACTCGTTCGATCTCGTTGAAGCCCAGGTGCTGAGCAATGCGGTGATCGAAGGTGAGATCGCCATCATGCGGTCCAACGACATCCTGATCAATGTCGTGCGCAAGCTGAGGCTGGATGAAGATCCGGAATTCAATCCCAGTCTCAGAGAAAAACAAGAGCCAAACCTGGCGGTTGCCGCATTTACCTGGCTTAAGGATACAGTGAAATCGGTGATCAGCCCGTCTCGGCAGGAGACAGAGAGCGAAGCGGTTACAGGTGCTTCGGCAAACTCGGAAATTTTTGAAGCCGCCTCTGTAAATGACCAATTAGTTGGGGAACTTGGATCTGCTGTCAGCACCGTCCGCCGTGGCTTGTCCATCCGCCAGCAGGGTACCTCATTTCTGATGTCGATCCAGTCCACTACGGAAAGCCCTCAAAAGGCTGCGGCGATCGCAAATACGGTCATGAGTGAGTACATTCGCTTTCTGGCCGACAAGCGATTTCAGGCAGCTGGCCGTTTTACCTCATGGTTGGAAGGCCGGGTCGAGGAACTGGCCAATAACGTAGAGGCCTCTGAACGCGCTGTGCTCGAAATGCGCGGCGCGATGGAGGCCGATGCGGAAAACGGTGCGCGTCTGGAACAGCAGATGCAGGAGTTCACGACAAAGCTGGTCAACGCCCGAGCGGAATTGGCGCAGGCCGAGGCGCAGGTTCGGCGCGCGTCCGAGTTGAACGAAGCAGAAGGCCCGCTGGCGACGGCCAATATTCTGGCCAGTGATGCCCTAAATGAATTTCGCAGAACACTCATTGAACTGCGCCGAGAAGAAGCAGCGGAATCCCTGAATTTTTCAGAAGAATCCGCGCGGATGGAATCGATCCGGCGCGCGATTGCAAAAACCGAATCCGATTTGTCTAACGAAGTCGAAAACCAGTTGCTTCAACTGAATAACCGCGTTGAGACCCTCAGGCTCAACGTCAGAACCCTTGAGAGCAGCCTGCGCAGTTTCGAAGGCTTGAACCTGGAACGCTCAAAGCAACTGATCGAACTGAATCAGTTGCAGCGTGTCGCTGACATCAACCGCAGCGTCTACGAGGACTTCCTTGGACGTTACAGGGAGATTCGTGAGTTTCAGAAGATTCCGATCTCGGACGCCAGGATCGTTCGATATGCGAACCCACCATCAAGCCCATCGCATCCGCGCAAAAAAGTGGCCGCGGTTCTGGCTCTGATCGGTGGATTGTCGCTTGGTGCGGCGCTGGCGCTGGCACTCGAGTGGCGGCCGAGGAGGCTTGCAGATACCCGGCAGATTTTCAACGAGACAAAGCTGCCTGTTTTTGGAAATACGCCGCGTTTATCCAAGGTTGGATCAGCGCAGGAATTACTTGGGCGCCTATCAAATGATGAAGATCTGGCACAGGCAGCCCTGCGCCTTGCGGATAACGTCGATCTGTATTCCGGGCACGCCTTGCGTTCCATTTTTGTGACGTCGCATGATGCAAATATAAGCAAGACATATACGGCGGTTCTGTTGGCCTGGGCTAGCGCTCAAAAGGGTAAAAGTTGTGTTCTGGTGGACGGAGACTTTCGGACCGCACAATTGACCAAAAGCCTTGGCATTATGGACAAGGCGAACTTCATACCGGCAATCCACAGCAACAAGCCATTGAATGAATGCGTATTGGCGACGGCCTCAGATGGTGGGTTCAACTGCATTGGAACGCAGGTGTCCGCAGCGGACCCCTCGATCATTTATAACGCAGATCGAGTTCAGGAACTGATAACGCTGTTGAGCAAGAATTACGATGTGGTGATTATCGATGCACCGGGGCTTGAAGATACCTCGAACAGTTTTGCCAATCAAGGCGCACAGGATTTTGGTATTTTTACGATTGAAGCAAAGAAGGTAACTGCGGGGAGCATTGCGGATAGCATGGATATATTTAGGGAAATTAAGCTGAGCGGAACTGGCATTGTCCTGAACGGACCAGCCTGATCAATTCAGCGGTCTTCACTTTTTCCGGTTGGGAGTTTTGACCCCAAGCATATTTGAGGCAAAGCACTCTGAAATATTGATGGGGCAGCTTTCTGCCCAATTTCAAGTGCGAATTATATTCTGGTTCGAAACAGCAGCAGACATGGCAGCATATTGAAACCGATATCCACGGCAGATGCACAAAAGACCGGCTGGGATATTATCCTGGTTGGGTCAAGTTTTGCCTCGTGTTTTTTCGCTTACAAGCTGAAAGGCAAGGGTCTGAAAGTCCTTTTTGTCGAACGTGGATCTTTTGTCGACCACGCGACACAGCTTGAGAACCGGCTGAATCCTATGTCGTTCCCAGTAGTTCAGGAGAACAGTTCCGGTCAGCGCAAAGACTGGATCGTGCGCCATCAGTTCGGCGGATGTTCGAACTGCTGGTGGGGGAACACGCCACGCCTGCAACCTAGCGATTTTGAACTTCAGTCACGTTATGGCGTGGCGCAGGACTGGCCGATTTCGTATGCCGAGCTCGAGCCTTACATGGTCGAGGCGGAATACATCATGGATATAGCCGGTTCTGACGAGGCCGGGTATGCGCCGCGCAGTGCTCCGTTTCCCTTTCCGCCACATGTACCGACCCGCGCGGAACGTAAGATGTTTGCGGCCGAGCCAAGCTGGCAACCTATGCCCTGTGCCCGCTCCAATGGGGGACGGCGGGCCAATTGCTGTGTGTCCGGGGCCTGTAACCTGTGCCCCATCGATGCAAAATTCACGATCCTGAACTCGCTGGATCTATTCGAGGATGAAGGATTTCATTTCCTTCTCAATGCCGAATGCAGAACGGTGGAGACTGCTGCCGGGCAAGCGACAGGGGTTGCGGTCAATACCGCTGAGTCAGGCCTGGTCACCTTACGCGCTGATTTTGTGGGGCTGGGTGCCAATCCGATTTACAACTCGGCTATTCTTCTGCGGTCCGGCATCGGGTCCGATCTGGTCGGGCGCGGTGTTCATGAACAGCTGGGTCAGTTCGTTTGGGTTGATATTCCATTCGACAATTATTACGGCGGCACGTCTTTGACAGGCATGGGATATGGGCTTTACGATGGCGACTTTCGTAGTGAGGCGGCGTCAGTGTTGATCGAAAGCTGGAATGCACCGCCCTCGCTGCGGCTGGAGCGGGGGAAATGGTTGCAACGCGTCAAGCTCAAACTGGTGGCCGAAGATTTACCGCAAGCCAGCAACCGGGTTGTGTTGAAAGACGACGAACCGGTTATCCTGTGGGCCGGGCATAGCGAATACACTTACGCGGGCCTTGCGCGTGGGCGCGAAATTCTACCCTCTCTGATTCCATTTGAGCATACGATCGCCAGAACCGGCGGTTTTGAACCGACCGAGGCACATATTATCGGTGGTACGCCCATGTCCACTGACAGTTCAAGCGGCGTTGTGGACAGGAGCTGCCGTGTCTTTGGCGTGTCGAACCTGGTTTGCCTGGGATCAGGCGTTTTCACGACAGGGGCGGCCGCCAATCCGACTCTGACGCTGGCTGCCTTGTCGCTTTATGCTGGGGAAATGCTATGAATATGCGCCGCCGGATGTTCCTGATTGGCGGTGGTGCCGCTGCAGCGTTGATCGCGCTGCCTCTAGCCCTGGGTGGGACAACACAGTTTCTAAGGCGGACGCTGCGGGACCACTTCGGGCCCGAGGTTCTGAAGCTTGACGGTATTGATGATTTCATCACCGAGTTTGCGTCTCTGGCTGGCGAAGGCAGCCCCGCCAAACAACTGGCCGCCGAGGTGTATTTTGCATGGCACGGTGATCAAGCGCGGATGATTGGTCCGGCCACTGCCTTGCAGGATCGGTTCCTGCGCACAATCCTGACCAGAAGCAACATCATTGCGATCCAGCAGAACCGGGCAACTGAATTCGACTATGGTTTAGTCGATCCTTGGGTATCTGTTTGCGGTCAATATTTATCGGCAGCTGCTGACGATACACTTTGAGGTGCAGATTTACCGGACAGGATGCGGCCAGCAGCTGAGGGGGTTCCAAAGTCCGGCAGACTGACACATTCGGCAGGGGGCAGCATGCCTTCATCATGATGCCACCCCATTATCGAAACCCCGTCCCCGGTTTGCAACGTGATCTCCATGTTCGTATCGCGAGTCTCCTGTAGAAGTCTGACAATATTCGCCCCCCGAATACCGGGCTGGTTCGTGACGTAAACACCCACCGGATGGCACAGGACTGTGAGTTTGAAATTCGAAAAATCTCCAATCAAAGGTCGCCCGGTTCTGCGATCGATCGTAAATGGGGGCGTGTCGGGATCGATTGAATAGAAAAACTCGGAAAATCGCGGCTTGTTATATCCTAGATCAAAATCACCAAGCCACTCGATGGCGCGCATTTCCTCATCCGTCACGATGAGAGCATTCTGCGCGAGCCAAGGTGCCAGTAGTGGCTCGACGTTTGTCCATTGCCACCGCGTTTTACCTAACAAAATGTTTTGGTCCTTTCCGAGCATCAATTTTGTACTGCGTAGAAAGGCCGGGTTCGCAAAAACGATAAACCCGGCAGTGACGACCAATACTAGAAAGGCAGTCGGCCTTTTTAACGAGGTTGGAAGTAGGAACGATATCGCATCGATCACGCTATCATTTAGAAATCGCCATAGTATGGGCAATACAGCTTGCAATGCCATACCCCACAATACGAAAAAGAAAGGCATTGTGGGATAGAGATATCGGATGTTTTTCAGTCCACCGAAGGACTGCAACACGAAGGTTGTAGCAAACAGAGTCAGGCAGAATGATGCGGGCACGAAATTGACTCGCAGTGCTATGATTGCAGCTACGGGAAACAGCGGCCAGAACGTGGGATAGTTGTCCCTGAAGTCTCGGTGATAAAATGTGGTATCGTTCTCAGCAGGCCACGGCTCCCAGTTATATGTTGTCCAGAGCCAATGGATTTTGTCAGAGAAAACACCACTCAGCAACACTCCGGAAATTGTGATCAGCACAGCGCCGACTATCCACCACAAATGCGGATAGCTTCGCAGCCACCCCGGTGCAAAGACAACCAGCACCCAAAGCACGATCGCGCCTATTCCCAGTGCCGTCGACATCTGCAATTCAAGCGCAACAAGGAATAATACGGCCGCAATTGCAAGAGCGATCAACCGCCAGACAAAGATCCTGAGACTCGTAACGGCTGCGTAGACAAGCAGAGCTCCGACTATGAAGAGAAAGCCCTGTGCCGAATAGAAGCGGATATACTGGGAGACCTCGATACCGTTTGGCCAAAACAGCAGAAATACAAATGCGGTTAGCGCCGTGACGCTTCCGCTAACATGATAGGCCCATGCCACTACCAGCGAAACAAGTAAGGCCCCAGGAATGACCGATGGGATCAGGCGCGCGGCAAAGGCAGATTGCTCGCCCATGATGTCGAAACTCAATGCGATCAACTGGGTAAAACGCGCGGCCCGGTCGTAGATGCCGTCGAGAACCGCGAACGTTTGACTATCCTGCCAACTGACAGCGGGCAGTGACTGATAAAGCTCATCATAGATCAGAGGATGGTCAATCATACCTATCCGGGTGAAAAGGGCCGCGACAAATGCAGCTACACCAATCAGAATAAGCGAAAAAACGCGCATTTCTCGGCTGCCTCGGCCGGGGTGAACGCTCATTTGCAACTGTCCCGAACTCTCTGTCACTGGTACTTTCCTATGGTTGCACAAGTCTTTAAAAATCAAAAGATTTTGGCTAACTCGCTGCCTTTTGAAAGGCGGAGCTCTTATAGTCGAGGTAGTTCAAAGGAAAAACCAACCTATATACTCGTAGGCTAACATCAAACTTCAATCCAGCACCGCTGATTGTTGTGCAAAAGCACACAAAAAAATGACTACTACCAATGATTGAGTGAAGCAGCGCCTACAGCTTTCGTCAATTTCAAGGAGATTAAAGAAGCCAGTGGGCTTTTGAATGTGTCTATGGCTAGAACAATCATCGTAAATGATTAGAAATTAGACTAGATTCTGGACCTATTAATTTGGTTGCCGTCATCTCGGCTGCGTGATTCAAGCCCCTGAGTTTCAGGGGTATAACATGAGCAATCTATCTGGCTGAGCGACGACCAGATGGCGCGGCTTCAGCCTTACTTTCCAAAGAGCCATGGCAAGCCGAGGGTTGTTGATCGTCGTGTACTGTGCGGGATTATTTTCATCAAACGTAATGGGTTACGTTGATCAGATGCGCCGCGTGAGTATGGACCTCCAAAGACGCTGTACAATCGCTGGAAACGATGGAGCGATATGGGTGTGTTCGCTCGAATCATAACCGGGCTGGCTGCTGAAAGCACGTATCACAAGACGATCATGATTGACACAACATATCTCAAAGCGCACCGAACGGCCTCCAGCCTGCGGTTGAAAAATGGGGGCGCACCAAGGGTGGTATGAAGACGAAACTGCACGGTATTACTGACAGCCTCGGACGCTCCAGCGGCTTCTTCATTTTCGCAGGCCAAGTCAGCGATTACACGGGCGCCTGGGCTCTGGTGAACAGTCTGCCGCCGGCTGACTGGCTACGGGGAGATCGAGGCTATGACGCAGACTGGTTTAGCGAAGCCCTTAGTGACAGGGGAATTAGGCCCTGCATCCCAGGTCGAAAATCACGCGACAAGCCTGTCCGATACGACAAGCGTCGCTACAAACGACGCAACCGCATTGAAATCATGTTTGGACGCCTGGAAGATTGGCGGTGCGTCACTGCCCGATATGACAGATGCCCAAAGTATTCCTCTCGGCCATCGTTCTCGCTGCCACAGTTCTGTTCTGACTGTATATCAATGAGCCTGGAGCTTAACTCTTAAAATTTGGTTTGGGCTTCCATAAATCTGCATATAGCCAGATGCTGGATTCCAGAGATTTAATTTGCAAAGGTTTATTGCTTTGAGCAGCATCGGATCAGTGAAAAATAATACGTTCCAGAGGGAGTGTAGAGTAGACGGGCACGTACACCTGCATCCAAATTACGATGTCGCCCACGCGCTAGACAGCGCGATCCGCAACATGGCACTTTTTCCTGCACAAGTGAGATCAACCGGAGTTTTGTTGTTAACAGAAATGGCAGGCGTCGACCGCTTCAGTACGCTTCCCAAAACAGCCGGGAATTGGTTCATCGAACCCTGTGCAGAACCGGCTTCCATGTGTGCCGGCTATGATGGCGGATGCCGGATATTCATTGTAGCGGGCCGCCAGATCGTGACGTCCGAGGGGCTCGAAGTTCTTGTGCACGGGGTCAAAGATATCATCCCTGATGGCCTGCCGCTGCCTGACGTGATGGCAGCCGCGAAGGATCACAAGGCTATTGCTGTTCTCCCTTGGGGTGTTGGCAAATGGACCGGCGCGCGGGGGCGTATCATACAATCCCTGGCCTCGTCCCCTCCGACCTCGGACAGGTTCTTCTTTGCAGATAGTGGTGTGCGTCTTAGAGGGACCCCCCGGCCTAGGCTTCTGACCAAGGCCGAAGAGAACGGCTGGTGCGTTCTGGCCGGTTCCGACCCGCTGCCGTTGTCGAACCAGGCCAGTGCCGTTGGCCGGTTCGGGTTTATCGCCGAATTTCCTCTGGACCCGGATCGCCCCTTCAAATCCCTTGAGACCTGGTTGCGTGCCTGCAGGCGCTCTCCGGAAAGCTATGGGACGCTGCAGGGGCTGGTAGGGTTTCTGAGGTATCAGGCGGCCATGCAGATCAGAAAACGCCTGCGATAGCCCATGCCCGCAACGCTTGGTCATATCGGGGTTCAATATCTGGTAACAAAGCTGTACCTGCCCAAAGCAGATGTGAAGTGGATCTTGGCCGGATGCGTCGTGCCGGATATTCCGTGGATTATTCAGCGCTCGTTGCCCTCCCTGACCGGCTTACCCCCGATTGAGCTGCGCTTATACGTTATCGCTCAAAGCACTTTGCTGATGAGTTTAATCCTGTGCGCCTTCCTGGCTCAATTCAGCCGCAATGCCCGAAGCGTGTTTGTTGTTCTTGCCTTGGGGACTGTTCTGCATCTGGGTTTGGACGCTTTGCAGACCAAATGGGCGAATGGGATTGTTCTATTTGCACCGCTACGCTGGAATCTGCTTAATTTCGGTCTGTTCTGGCCCGAGGATTGGCCCACCTATGCATTGTTTGCTCTTTCAGGTGCCGTCGGCATCTGGATCTGGGTAAAGGAACCGCGATACGGCAAGGATCTTCAGTTTCCCGCCGGTTGGCGGGCGGTGACCGCCGCGCTATTTTTAGTGGCCTATGTCGTTCTTCCTATCGGTATGAAGGAGGGTGCCCGGGCTGCAGATTTACACTATGCCGCAACACTGACTGATGTCGAAAGCCGGGTTGGAAAACCGATAGAATTCGACCGGAGTCGCTTGGTCACCCATATCAACGGAACCCACCTGAAGGTTTGGACTGGAGAAGAGTTTGAGCTGATTGCACCGTTCCCCATGCGGAGTGAAATCGCCTCAATCCGCGGGCAGTTCGAAACATCCGCGGCGATCCGCGTCGCGGAGTTTCACATTCATCCCTCAGCCATCCGCAACTTTGCGTCCTATATCGGGCTTTTGATGATCGTCATTTGGTGGGGTCTCTGTCTGATGAATCGGTTCCGCGTCTGAACCGGGTACAACTGAAGGCCGACCGCGCAGGACCTCATCAATTTCATAGCTTCGTAATCTTCGGCTTGACGAGAAGATAATAATTTCTCCGACCAGCCCCAGGGCAACGACCTGAATGCCCAAAACCAGCATCAGGACCGCAAACACCAGTGCCGGACGGTCCGCGAGAGGTGTGTCGAAGAAAAGGCGCTCGATCACCAGATAGGTAATCAGCAGCCCGCCGATCAGGATGAGGGGCACACCGACCGATCCAAAAAAGCGTAAAGGCCGGCGGAGATATTTCAACCCGACAAACAGGGTGAGTACATCAACCAAAGCTCCAACATGGGCGTTCGGCTTGAACTTGTAGATCGCCTGCCCATCAACATCCCTGACAACCGGCAGGTCCACTTCCCTGACATTATAACCTTCCGATGCGGCAATCAGAGGCAAGAAATGTTGGCGTACGCCAAGTTCTGCCGCCTTCAGGAAGACGTCCCGACGTCCCACCCGCGCGCGGCAGAAGACATCCGCGAAATCCTGTTGAAACAGCAGCTTCAAAAGGCCGTGCGTGGCCCGGGCCCGGGCCTTTTGCATCCCGCTTCTGTTCAACTCACTCCGCTTGCCCACGACCATGTCATCCTCGCCAAGCGCATCGATCAGCGTATTGATCGAGGACGGGTCTATTTCGGGCCAGGACGGCAGGGTCACAACAATATCGCCAACCGCCTGACCAATCCCAAGTTTGATCGCCGCGTCTTCGCCATTCCATGGTCTTTGCGGGACAGGTTTCAGGTTTGGCCACTGGGCCGCCAGCGGTTCCAGCGCTGCGCAGATACCGGACGAGACCTGTTCGAATACAACGATCATCTCGTATGGTTCGGGTCTTTGATCCAGCACGGATCGAAAATCCGTCAACAGATCCGCCAGCCCCCTTCCATCTCCTTCTGCACCGACGATCACGGATATCAGCCCGGTTTCGGCCGCGTTGTTTACGGTCGGGTTTTGGTCGTGAAGCATGTTATTCCCTCTCAGGCAGGGCACGCGCGGATTGGCCGCCCAGCCAATACAGCTCGGCGGGGCCGATCTGGCGATGTACCAGGACGCACACCACACCGATTAAAAACAAAAACAAAGTCAGAGATACGCAGAGCATCGCAGCTGACGTATACACCATGACACTGCCCGATCCTGTAGCCCCAGCTCCAAACAAGATCGGCCACGCAAACAAGAGCGCCGCGAGAGCGGATACAGCAGCTAGCCCTGTGAACCGACGCATCGGTTTCCGGGCGAACAAAAGCAACGTCTTGATCGCTATAAGATCCAGCAGAACCTTGAAAATTCTCGACAGCCCGTATTTAGACTCTCCGAACTGACGCGCGTGATGGCGCACGCCAACTTCGGCAATACGGGCACCAACAGGTAGCGTCATGGCCGGGATAAAGCGATGCATGTCTGAATAAAGCGGTACACGTTTGATGATGTTCGCGCGGTACACCTTGAGCGAACATCCATTATCTTTCACCGGCAGGCCCGTGACCTTGCCGATCAGCCGGTTGGCAATCATCGATGGCAGCTTGCGCGACAACCATTTGTCCTGCCGGTTGATCCGCCAGCCGATCACCATGTCATAACCTTCGTCGATCTTTGCTAGCATCATCGGAATGTCCGCCGGATCGTTTTGCAGATCACCATCCATAGTCACCAGAACCGAACCACGCGCATATTCGATACCCGCGGTCATCGCAGCGGTCTGACCATAGTTCCTGCGAAACTTCAGCACGACAACCCGCGGATCTGCAGCGGCCAGATCCGACAGTTTCTGGAAACTCGTATCCGTAGATCCGTCATCGACAAAGATCAACTCGAATGAAAGACCAGCAGCATCCATCGTGTCAGCAACCTTGCTGTACAACAGACCAACGCTTTCTTCCTCATTCAGTATCGGAACGATGACCGAATACCTGATGGTCAATACCTTACTCCCGCTTCAATACCTGCGGCTACAAAACTCAAATGCGCGATCAGTGTGGTCCACTCTCCGGTGCTCAGCGACCCTAGCAATGCACAAATGCGAAAGCAATTATTGAAAAAGATGACCAGCCTTGGCTGTTTTGTTCTGATTCACTGGGATCATCAGGCATAGTCGCAATGGCCTACTGCACCTGTTTTTGCAGTGTTTTCAGATATAAACTACAGGCGAACCATGTATTTTGTATGTCTGTGGAAGCGCCACAACAGTTTGAAACCCGCCAGGCAGGCCAGTTGGGTCAGTATTCAAAGCTAAGTTGAAGTGTCCAAATGCTGAGCGCAACCCGCAAAATGTAACCAATCCAGTCTTTTTTGAGGCTTTGTTCTTACAAAAGCCCGGTGGAAGCGGCGTATCAGGTTCGCATTCGAATCTGCCGCGCCGGAACGCCCGCCACGATCGCGTTTTCTGCAACATCCGACGTCACGACTGAACCGGCCGCTAAAATCGCACCATCGCCAATGGTTACACCGTCCAGTACAGTGACGTTTGCCCCTACCCAGACATCATTTCCCAATTTGACCGGACCTTTGGTTTCAAGCCCCTGAAGCACCATCGGACCCAGGCCCAAAGCCATCCTGTAGCGCCCCCCTCCGAAATAGCATTGTCCGGCAATGATGCAGTAGTTGCCGATTTCGATCCCTGAAACCCCGCTTAGATTGCACTGGCTGCCAATCGAACAATCGGAGCCAATCCGGAGATAATGGCTCTTGACGAGCAGGACTGTATCGCGCGCGATCAGAGTGCGGTCGCCGATCGAGAAATCTCCTGGCGCGGTGGTACCTCGCGCATCAAGCGCACATCCGTCGTCAATCGTGACGTTGTCACCCAGATGCATCCGCCCCGGGCAGCGCAAAGAAACATCCCGTCCGAAATTCACGCCCCGACCCGACTTGCGGAACAGTCCCGGGAACAGATGTTTTCGCAAGAAAAATCCCAGTGCGCCACGAGTTCCCGCGGCAAAAAGCATTGCAAATTCATAGTGTAAAAGCACACGCCAGCTTTCACTGCCGATAAAGAATCCTTGGTATTTCTTAAGGGCCGAACCGCTGCCGCCCAGGGCATCGACAACGCGATCTTTCGGGACGGCACTGCGCTGGTTTTCCACGTCATTCCCCTGCTTTGACCCCAGTCTATGTGTTGCCTAACATCAAAAACAGACGCGCATCAACTAATCTGCAATGTGCATGGTCCAGAAGTCGCCATCGCGTTTTCTGCAGTGCAGAGCGATGTTGCCAATAAGGCTCAAGGAACCGTAGAGTGCGCGCAACACGATTGGTTAAGAGTTTTAGTTTGGATGGTGTTGGCCGGTGAAAAGCATCTCGGATTTTTGGGACCAGAACGTTTCGAACTGGAAAGTGGCGCGTCACATTAAGGTCGGGACGCCAGACTTCTTCAAAGAAGTCGAACGGTATCGCTTTGAAAAGCTCGATTACCTTGCTCCCATTGCCGGGTATGATCGATGGTCCGGTCAGAAGGTGCTGGATATCGGATGTGGTCTTGGGACGGATACGTCTTGCTTTGCATCACATGGCGCCGATGTCACCGGCATAGACATCTCGCCACGGGCAATAGAACTGACAAAGGAAAACTTCGGATGGAGAGGGCTTCCGGGGCACTTTCAAGTCATGAACGGAGAGGCGTTGGAGTTTCCGGACAATACGTTCGATTTTGTTTATTGCCACACTGTTCTTCATTTTACGCCATCGCCCGAAAAAATGGTGCGTGAAATCTACCGTGTCTTGAAGCCGGAAGGAAGAGCTCTTCTGATGACAATTAACAGGCGATCGTGGTTGTATTTTATGCACCGCACCGCCGGAGTGAAAATTGATTACATGGATGCTCCGGTGTTTCACAAGATGGACCTGAGTGAGTTCAGGGAATTGATCGGCCCGTTCCATGAGAGAGAAATCAGGCTTTACCGGTTTCCCAAAAGGACAGAGGTGCACAAGGGGTGGAAAGCAACCCTCTACAACACCCTTTTCGTTGATCTGTTCCACGCCCTTCCGGCGCGCATGACCCGGAATACCGGATATCACATGCTTGCCTTTTTACAGAAACCGGACTCGGCCGAATAAACCATGAAGCGCGACCCGTCACACCTGCAAGATCGTATCTTTGATGTGGCTGTTATTGGCGGCGGCATTCAGGGCGCATGTGTTGCACGGGACGCGGCTTTGCGGGGGCTGAGCGTCGCGCTGATTGAGCAAGCGGATTTTTGCAGCGCAACCAGCCACAATTCCCTGAAGACCATACATGGCGGCATCCGGTACCTTCAGCATCTAAATTTCAAGCGCGCTATTGAATCCATCAGGGAGCAGCAGATTTTCCTGAAGACCGCGCCTCATCTTGTTCAGCCCCTGCAATTTCTGATGCCCACCTACGGGTTCGGCATGCGGGGACCGTTGGCATTGGGAGCGGGGATTGGCCTGTTTGAGGTGTTGAGCGCCTTTGTTTCCTTGCGAAACGGCAGCAGACCGGGTTGGCCGAAGGGGCGGCTCATGCGCGCTGCCGCCTGCAAAAAACTTGCCCCTGGCATAGATCAAAGTGACATGACGGGCGGGGGTCTATGGACAGACGCTCAGGTTGGTTTCGCGGATAAGGCCGTTTTGCAGATATTACAGCAAGCAGTGGATCATGACGCATGTATCGCCAATTACGTGAAAGCCGAAAAGCTGCGCTTTAACACCACCCATCCAAATGTCGTTTGCGGACTTGAGGCAACCGACATGCGAACCGGTGAAGCGATCAAAATACAGGCGCGTTCAGTGGTCAACGCAACCGGACCCTGGGTCGCAAACTGGCTGAAACATGCGGGACACTCTGATCTGTCGCTGACCGTTGGATTGGTCAAAAGCATGAACCTTGTGACCAACAAGCCCGCGTTGCCACATGCCATTGCGGTCAAGAGTAACCGGGCTTCCGATTCTAGGATCGACACAGCCAAGCGGATGTATTTTGTCGTGCCCTGGCAAGGGAAGGCCGTGATTGGCACGACACATTTCACATATCGCAGCACCACGGGTGACATGACCGTCGATCAGGATGAAATCGCGGCATTTGTGGACGAATTCAACGTGGCCTACCCCGCGATGGACCTGAAAACCGAAGATGTTCTGTACTGCTACCAGGGCCTGACACCGGGGCACGACAGCGTCAGCGAGGACGGGGCAAAGCTGCACGAAAGCAAGATCATTGATCATGAGGCCACGGATGACATCCGCGGTCTGTTCAGCATTGTCAGCATCAAGTGGACCACGGCCCGGCTGACGGCGGAACAGGCCGTGGACCGGCTGCTGGAGCACTGGAATGACCGCCGCACATGTCAGACGCGCCGGACACCTCTTCCGGACTATCCGGACATGCCGCATGACACTTGTAAGCTTTCTGATGCGCAATTGCGCGACTTTGTAGTGACGCATGTCGAAAATACGCAGGCTTTCAGCTTTGCCGACATTGTCTTACGCCGGACTAATGACCTTGTATTAGGCCGGATGAGTACAAAACACTTTGCTTTGATTTTATGGACGATGGCGGAATATTTTAGCTGGCCAGATGACCTGCGGCGCAAAGAAGCGCAGCAGGTTCTGAATCGTTTGGCTCCGTCTACCTTTAGAAACACATTGATCAACGAGTTAGAGGCGACGTCACTATGAGTATTGGTGCAGGCGATATTGTACTGGTGACCGGAGCGACCGGCTTCACCGGCAAGCATCTGGTCAGGAAATTGTGTGCGACAGGTGCCACGGTGCGCGCAATCGTACGCAAGTCGTCACAGATTGATGACATCAGGGATCTGCCGATCGAATTCTTCCAGGGCGATGTATTCGACGAAAGCGTGGTCAAACAGGCTACTGATGGCGTTCATTATGTTTTCCATGTTGCTGCAGCATATCGCGAAGCCAAGATTAGTGACGACATCTACTGGAAGGTCCATGTGGAAAGCACGCATCACTTGGCCCGGGCCGTCGCCAAAAATCCTGGCTTCAAAAGGTTTGTCCATGTTTCTACCATAGGTGTTCACGGGCATATTGAAGACCCGCCCGCAAACGAGGAATATCGTTTCTCGCCCGGAGATCGGTACCAAGACACCAAGGTCGAAGCGGAACTCTGGATCCGGGATTTTGCCGAGACCGAGGATCTGCCGCTTACCGTGGTCAGGCCCGCGGCCATTTACGGTCCCGGGGATCGCCGTTTGCTGAAGGTCTTCAGGATGGCGAAGAAACCAGTCGTTCCCATCTTGGGATACGGGTGCAAAGGCATGTACCACCTGATCCACGTGAAAGACCTAGTCCGCTTCATGATCCTAGCCGCGACGCATGAGAAAACCCTCGGTGAGGTCTATATCTGCGGTGCCCGGGATCCCATCAGTATCGAGCAGATGATCCGCGTCATCGCAAAAGACCTGCAGGCGACACCCGCGATCATCCGCCTGCCCGTCACCCCGTTTTTCATCGCTGGCGACATCTGCGAAAGCATTTGCAAACCGCTAGGGGTCGAGCCGCCGATCTACCGAAGACGGGTCGCCTTCTTCACCAAGGATCGCGCGTTCGATACGTCTAAGATGCGAGAGCAGACCGGATACGAATATCTTTATACGAATGAGAGCGGGCTGGCGGATACCGCCGACTGGTATATCAAAGAGGGATGGTTGTAATGTCTGATCAGCACACGCTTTCAGCGCACCAAAAAGCGGATATGCTGGTTGTTGCACCACATCCGTTCTTCACCCCCCGGGGGACACCGTTCAGCGTCTACTATCGGACGCTCGTTCTGGCCGAGGCAGGCGTGAAAATAGACCTGCTGACCTATCATCCAGGACAGGATGTGGATATTCCGGGCGTGCGCATCGTGCGTATCCCGCGTATCGCGTTCCTGGAACCTGTTCCGATCGGACCATCTATAAAGAAGATGTTTCTGGATGTCTTTGTCCTGCTCTGGACGGTCGGTATGCTCATCAGGCACCGGTACGGATTGGTCCATGCCCATGAGGAATCCGTCTTCTGGTGCAGGGCGCTGAAGCCGATCTTCCGGTTTCGGATGATCTACGACATGCATTCCAGCCTACCTCAACAACTCGAAAACTTCGGCTTCACGAAATCGAAAATACTGATCGGTATCTTCCGCTTTCTCGAGGAAAGCTGCCTGAAAGCTGCGGATGCGGTGATCACGATATGTCCGGATCTGCGAGACTATGCCCTGCAACAGGGCGTCGCCGAGCAAAAGCAGTTCCTAATCGAAAATTCGATCTTCGACGATGTCAAACTAAAGGCCTCTCACGGTGCATCTGCAGCTGTAGATTCCGAGGCTGAAGATGTCGTGTTTTCCGCAGAAAACCCAACTATGGTCTACGCTGGGACATTCGAAAAATACCAAGGTATCGATCGGGTCATCAAAGCGTTTGCAAAGATTGCCGATCAACACCCAAAGGCAAGGCTAATATTGGCCGGCGGCACTCCGGATCAGGTCAATGCTATGAAAAAAGTGGCGACCTATGAAGGGTTGTCAGATCAATGTGTGTTTACCGGCCGAGTATCCAAGAAGGCTGCCTTGAGGTTGAACCGGGACGCAGACGTTTTGTTGTCTCCCCGTATCGATGGCACCAACACGCCACTGAAGGTCTACGAACAACTTGCAAGCGGTAAGCCGTTGATTGCTACGCGCATCTGGTCGCACACGCAGGTGCTGGATGATGAATATTGCTTCTTGGTCGACCCGACACCAGACTCGATCGCCGAAGGTATGCGTGAAGTGCTGGATAGCCCCGACGAAGCCAAGCGACGCGCGGGGAATGCCCGCACATTATATGAACAAAAATATGCGCGCCCAATCTACGAAACTAAAATTCGCAACCTCTTGACCGAGGTTAACTTCAAGGACACTGCCCCCGAGACATCCCGCCAGAGCGCAGAACAGGCCAGCCAGAGTGTACCTGGTTTGACTGAGCCCCGTGTCAACCGTATCGCAGATAAGTGACAAAAGAGCAGCATTCAGAGGAGGCGTTTTTTTTTGCAATCGCGCCATATATTTGCGATCAGTGCACGAAATGGGAATTTGAAAGCAAACGTTTCAATAAGGGAAACGATTATCCGGTGATTTTGGCGTAGAGTTGATTTGCCCTGAGGCCCTTCTTAGCTATACAAATACATAGGGCTGAGATTGTTTGAGTTTTGTTTTAGCCAGTAGGGTGGCAACAACCTAGTTTCGCGCGGGATGTGGTCACTGGTTTAATAGTGGGTTGGGTTACATGGCGACATTCTCTGAAGAATTTGATTCTCCATTGCATGCCAGTGATTGGCTGATATCGGACTACGCATTGCCCGGAGGCTGGATTGATACAGCCTGGTCGCCTTCCAATGTCACGGTTGAAGCGGGTCAACTTACCCTGACACTTGATGATCAACCACTGGATGGAAAATCCTATAGCGGCGGTGAAATACGCTCTGTCGAAGACTTTAGTTTTGGAACATACACCGTCACGATGCAGACGGCAGATGGCAGCGGTGCAAACTCGACATTTTTCCTATATTCCCCCCAGACCGAAATCGATTTTGAGTTCCTTAGCAGTGATCCAACCCAGGCACTGGTGACATATCACTTTGGCGGCGAGAGTTCGGGAGTCGTTGTTGACCTAGGCTTCGACTCTTCAGCCGGATTGCACACCTACACGATCGAATGGGGACCAGACTCGATTGAATGGTATGCAGATGGGAATCTTTTACATTCTGTGATTGATCCCACCGACCTAGAAGTTCCAACCGCAGACGCGCAGATTTTTCTGAGCATCTGGCACGGGACGCCGAGTTGGATGGGCGCCCCCACGTTCGCACCATCCACTTCTGCAACCTATGATTCCGTAAGCTTCACTGCGCGCACGGCACCCATTGCACAGGAGGATTGGGTCGTCTTGACCGAGAGCGGGCCGGTTATTCTGAATCTGCTGGCAAACGACAATGATCCCGACGGCCTGCCACTTACCGACAGCGATATCGTAATCACGCAAGCACCAACATTCGGCAGCCTGTCACAAGATCTCGGGACCGGTTTGTTTACCTACACGCCATCTGATCCAGATTTCGTCGGAATCGAACGCTTCGAGTACACAGTTTCGGACAACAACGGAGAAGTCTCAAACACAGCTTGGGTTACTGTACAGGTAGGGCTGGACCCGATTGATCCTGAGGCGGTTCAGCTGACGGATGGCAATGATGACAATCTTGCGCAGATCACGGCCGGGACGGATATTTTTGACGGTCTGGCCGGCGATGACACGCTTTATGGCGGGGATGGCGGCGATCTGCTCTATGGCAATATCGGCAATGACGTTCTGAACGGCAATGACAGCGGCGACAGTCTTTATGGCGGGTCTGGGAATGATGTTCTGGACGGCGGCAAGAACGATGACGTTCTGGACGGAGGCGCGGGTGCGGATACGCTGACGGGCGGCAAAGGTAATGACACGTTCAAGTTCTCGGTGGTCGATGGTGCGCTGGACACGGTCGAGGATTACGCCTGGTGGAACTTCCTGGATGTGGGCGATGCGCTGGTGGGCTACACACAGGGTGTCGACACACTGACCGACTTTGTGCGCTTCACCACGGTTGGCAATGACACGCTGCTGGAGATCAACCCGGACGGGGCCAGCGGCTTCGTCCAGGTCGCCCTGCTCACCGGCGTCCGCAACCTGGCCGGAACCGAAGCCGATATGGAAGCAAACGGACGGTTACTGACGGCAGGCACAAACATAGCGCCGGATGCGGTTGATGACGCAGCGACGGTGGATGAGGATCAGAGTGTCACGATTGACGTTCTGGCCAATGACAGCGATGCGGATGGCGGCACGCTGTCGCTGCAGTCGGTCACCCAAGGCCAGTTTGGTTCTGTGGTGATCAATGCAGGTCAGCTTGAATACACGCCGGATACGGATGCCAACGGAACCGACAGCTTTAGCTACACGGTGTCGGACGGTCAGGGTGGTACGGCCGTTGCGACGGTGACGGTGACGGTGACGCCGGCGCCGGATGCGCCGGTGGCGCAGGACGATGCAACCAGCGGTGAGCAGGACGGCCCGATCCAGATCGACGTTCTGGCCAATGACAGCGACGCGGATGGCGATGCGCTGAGCATCGATATCTCGGGCTCGACGCCCGCAAACGGTCAGGTCTCGGTCTCGAACGGGCAGATCGTCTATACGCCCGATCCCGGCTTTGTTGGCGAGGACAGCTTTACCTATGCGGCCTCGGACGGCAGCTCCAGCAACACCGCCACCGTGACGGTGACGGTCTATGAGACCAACGCCGCGCCGGTGGCCGCCCCCGATGCCGCCACCACAAACGAAGACCAGGCGGTGGTGATCGATCTGCTGGCCAATGACAGCGACGCCAATGGCGACCCGCTGAGCGTGACCGCGCTGACCAGCGCTTTCGACGATCCCGGCACCGTCGGCGTGGTCGAGACCGAGCATGGCTCGGTCACCCTGGCAAACGGGGTTGCGACCTATACGCCGGATGCGGATTTCAACGGGGTGGACAGCTTCGGCTATACGCTCAGCGACACCAAGGAGAGTACGGCGGGCACGGTCTCGGTGACGGTGGACGCGCTCAATGACGCGCCGGACGCTCAGGATGACACGGCGACCACAGACCCGGATGTTGCGATCTCGATTGACGTTCTGGCCAATGACAGTGATGCGGATGGCGATGCACTGACGATCGATGTGTCGGGCTCGGCCCCGTCGAACGGATTTGTGTCGGTGGTGAATGGCGAGATTCTTTATACCCCGGATGCGGGATATATCGGCAACGACAGCTTTAGCTATGCGGTCTCGGACGGCACCGAGAGCCGGACCGCAACGGTGTCGGTGACGGTGGGCTCGCTCTATGACCCGATTGATCCTGAGGCGGTTCAGCTGACGGATGGCAATGATGACAATCTTGCGCAGATCACGGCCGGGACGGATATTTTTGACGGTC
>NZ_JBQFTH010000013.1:0-114941 GCF_056538565.1 Ruegeria sp. BG11
CTGCGGTCAGCGTCGTCTTACCATGGTCAACGTGCCCAATCGTGCCGATGTTGACGTGCGGTTTTGTACGCTCAAACTTTTCCTTTGCCATTCCTCAGGCGCCCTTTTGCGATTTGGGGGACCCTTGGTCCCGTGGTTACATCTGCGCGCGCGAGATATTTGGTTCAAAGGGGAAAATCAAGCACATCCTGAGGGAAATGCGCCGATCACGCCGGATTTTGCGTGAGCTCGCTCGTTTTCAGCGGCTGGATCAGGTCCGGACGCCGATCAAACCAACCATTGTCCTTGTGTTCTTCGGCCAGCCACTCTTCGACTCGGTCGGCAACTTTCAGGGCAAGGCCGCTCATCTGCTCTTCTTTTGTGCGGGTATTGCCCGATCCTGTCAGAGCGCTCTCTCCGGTCGTGTCTTCCAGAACTTGGAATTGCTTACCCTTGGCGAGGAATTCTTTCTTCTTCACATCGTAGACATTGACCAGAACAATCGCCGTGCTTTTGGGATTGTAGATGACGGGAATGCCCGGAGGCGCCAGCATATAGCCTTCGAGACTGATACCGATGTCATATTCCTGTGCGCCTTCATAACGGCCGAGACGGATATCAACCGCGTTCTGAATGGCGTTTTCCCATTCTTTTGGAGTCGCATCGCGCGAGACCGGTCCTTGGCGGGCTTTCTCAGCGAAAGCGTAGTTTACGCGCAGCTTGAACTCCCCCAACGACTCGGGTTCTTCATACACTTGCGTCTGCGTGCAGGCGCCCATGAGGGCCAGTCCAGTAATCAGGGTCAAAATGCGCAGCATGATCTCGTCTCGATAGGCCTGTTTTTCTTTGATCTAGCGCACCGATACGGCATGTGCCAAGCCGTATCGGCGGATTTCGCCCGAAACCCTCGACAGATCACGAGAATTTATAGTCACGCGGGAAACCATAAGGGGGTTTTTTCCCGACGCTGGCGCGTTTGGCCAGCCATTGGGACATATCCGCCTCGTGTCGGGTTTTGTCGCCGCCCATGGACCACTTGAGCCCTTCTTCCCAGTTAAAGGTGGTGATGTCGGACAGGCCGCCATCCAGCTCCAACGTGCCCTGCCGGCCGCGCGCCATATTGTATTTCTGCAAACGCACGCCTTTGCCTCGGGTCATCTCGGGCAGCTCTTCGGTCGGGAAAACCAGGAACTTGCCATTCTGCGAGACTACTGCGACGTGATCGCCTGCGACGGGTTTACAGATCATCGCCGTCTCGTCGCCCTTGACGTTGAGTACCTGTTTCCCGTTGCGGGTCTGCGCCAGCACGTCATCCTCGGGCACCATGAAACCGTTGCCAGCGTCCGAGGCCACCAGCAGCTTGCGCCCCGGTTTGTGGATCAGGATGTCGATGATCTGCGCCTCGTTCGGAAGATCGACCATCAGGCGGAGCGGCTCACCCATGCCCCGCCCGCCGGGCAGGTTGGCGGCACTGACGGTGTAGAAGCGTCCGTTCGAGGCAAAGACCAGCAACCGATCCGTGGTTTCGGCATGGAAGATGAAGCGCGGGCCGTCGCCATCCTTGAACTTCAGTTCGCGCTTGAGGTCGATATGACCGGTCATGGCGCGGATCCAGCCCATCTGGGAACAGACCACCGTGATCGGTTCGCGGTCGATCATCGCTTCAAGCGGCACTTCTTCGACCTGCCCCGCTTCGGCGAACCGCGTCCGGCGCGCGCCGCCTTCGTAGTCTTTGCCGAAGGTCTTCTTGGTCTCTTTGAGTTGTTCAGCGATCTTAGCCCATTGCAGGGCGGGATCGGCCAGCAGGTCTTCGAGGTTGGCGCGTTCCAGCATCAGCTCGTCGCGCTCTCGGACCAGTTCCATCTCTTCGAGACGACGCAGGCTGCGTAGGCGCATATTGAGGATGGCGTCAACCTGAACTTCGGAAAGCTCGCCCTCGCCCGGTTTGGGCGAGATGTAATCGGACTCATCTGTAGCACGAACGTGGTCGATGCCCCAATCCTCGCGCATCAGCGCTGCTTTGGGGTCGTCGTCGTAGCGAATGATGTCGATCACACGGTCGAGATTGAGGAAGGCGACGATAAAGCCCTCCAATACCTCCAGCCGATGGTCGATCTTCGCCATGCGGTGACGCGAGCGACGGATCAGGACCTCTTGCCGGTGATCGAGGAAGGCGCGCAGCACTTCTTTCATCGAGCAGACTTTAGGCGTCACACCGTCGATCAGCACGTTCATGTTCAGGCTGAACCGCACCTCAAGGTCCGAGTTGCGATAAAGCATGCCCATCAGCACCTCGGGATCCACGTTCTTGGAACGCGGCTCAAGGATCAGACGGATGTCATCGGCGGATTCGTCCCGTACATCGGCGAGGATCGGGATTTTCTTGGTCTGGATCAGTTCGGCGATTTTTTCGATCAGCTTGGACTTCTGAACCTGATAAGGAATCTCGGTAACGACGATCTGCCACTGGCCGCGACCCAGATCTTCGACTTCGAACTTACAGCGCAGCCGGAAGGACCCGCGCCCGGTGCGATAGGCCTGAGCGATATTCTCGGGCGGCTCGACGATCACGCCGCCGGTCGGGAAATCCGGGCCGGGCACGTAGTTTAGCAGAGTGTCGTCGCGCGCATCCGGCGTTTTGATCAGATGCAGACAAGCGTCGCAGAGTTCCGAGATATTATGCGGCGGGATATTCGTCGCCATGCCCACAGCAATACCGCTGGCACCATTCGCCAACAGGTTCGGAAACTGAGCGGGCAGTACGACCGGTTCAGTCAGCGTCCCATCATAATTGTCGCGGAAATCAACGGCGTCTTCGTTCAGACCTTCCAGCAGCGCCTCGGCCACGATGGTCATCCGCGCTTCGGTGTAACGCGAGGCCGCCGGGTTATCGCCGTCGATATTGCCGAAATTCCCCTGCCCGTCGACCAGCGGGTAGCGCACGTTGAAATCCTGCGCCAGACGCGCCATCGCGTCGTAGATCGCGGCGTCACCATGCGGGTGATAGTTACCCATCACATCGCCCGAGATCTTCGCGGACTTCCGGAAACCTCCGGTTGCACTGAGTCGCAGTTCCCTCATCGCATAGAGGATTCGCCTGTGAACCGGTTTCAAACCATCACGCGCATCTGGCAGTGCCCGGTGCATGATGGTGGACAGCGCATAGGTCAGATAGCGCTCACCAATTGCGCGGCGTAGCGGTTCGGCTACCTCGCCCCCATTGTCAGGGGCCTCCATGTTGGGGTCGTCGATCGTATCGTTCATATATGATGTGATACGACGCAAGCGCGGCTTGGTAAAGCAACCAAGACTTATTTTACTGGGGACAAGTCGCGCTTTTTGCAACAGGGGGAGGCAACCCACGGATTTCCCCCATTTTTCGACTCCCGCCTCGAAATATGCTATGCTCTCATGAATTAAACTGCTGCCAATTCTTGTATTTACGATTTCTTCGGGGGGAAGCGTCATGACGCGCCTGATACTTGTTACTTTCGCCGCCCTGGGATGGGCCTTCTACGTCATGAGCGGTGGCCCCGACTTTGAGCCGCGCGGCCTGCGCAGTGACAATCCGCAGCGCATGGCTGCCACGTTCGAACCTGCACCGAAGGCGACGCCTCTGGCAGCCGCTCCGGTTGCGGAATTGGTGACCCGCGCCGCAGTTCAACCCATCCCCGTTATTGAGTTTATTGCAGAACCCGAACCTGTTCTGGGCGAGGAAGAAACCAAGGCGCTTCTGTCTCAGGTTGCAGCCGGACTGCAGGCGAATCCGTCTCTGTTCGAAGATCAGGATGTCACGCTTACGCTGGCCTCACTGGAAGGCGGCGTGACGGCGATGCAGCAAGTCACAACCGACGCGGAACCCGCCGTGACCCCTGTCCCGGAACCCGAAAAGGACATCCGCGAAATCTCTGGCACCCGCGTGAACATGCGTGACGGTCCGGGCACGATCTATCCCATCATCGGCAAGGCCACGATCGGGCAACGGGTCGAGGTCCTGAGCGATTCCGGCACGGGTTGGTTGCGCACACGCGTGTTTCCCGGGCAACAGGTCGGATGGATTTCGGCATCACTGCTCCGCAAAACCACAAACTGACGTCCGGGCGTCATTGCCCTGTTTCCTCTCGCAGCCTAGGTGTTGGGGACGTTGAGGTTCGGGGCCATCATGCAGAAATCAATTCTTATTACCGGCTGCTCGTCCGGCATCGGCCTGGATGCAGCACACGGTATGCGTGCACGCGGTTGGCGCGTCTTTGCCTCGTGCCGCCAGCAGCGTGATTGCGACAGGCTACGCGCGCAGGGATTTGAAAGCCCGCGAATCGACTATCAGGACACGGACAGCATCACAGCCGGACTGGCCGAGGTTCTTGAGGCCACCGGAGGCACTTTGGACGCCCTGTTCAACAACGGGGCGCACGGACTGCCCGGCGCGGTCGAAGATGTGCCGACCGACGGTTTGCGGTTCATCTTCGAGTCGAATGTCTTCGGCTGGCACGAGCTGACGCGGCAGGTCATTCCCGTCATGCGCGAACAGGGTCATGGGCGCATTGTCCAGAACTCCTCAGTTCTGGGGCTGGTCGCATTCCCCTGGCGCGGCGCCTATGTCGCCACCAAATATGCGATCGAAGGTCTGACCGACACGATGCGCCTGGAACTGCGCGGCAGTGGCGTCAAGGTCATCCTGATTGAACCCGGTCCGATCACGTCGAAAATCCGCGAAAAGGCGATTCCGGTGTTCGAGCGCTTCGTGGATTGGGAGAACTCGGTCTTGCGTGACAGGTATGAGGCATCTTTGCTGAAACGGCTCTACGAAGGCTCGGGGCCTGACTCGTTCGAACTGCCCGCCTCGGCCGTGACCAGCAAGCTGGCCCATGCGGTCGAAGCGAAACGGCCCAAGGCGCGCTATTACGTGACGACTCCGACCTATATTGCGGGCTATTTGCGGCGAATTCTGCCAACAAAAGCCATCGACCGCATCCTGTCAGACATCTGAGGCAAAATTTCCCGTTCGCTTTTGGCCCAGTAGGAGCTAGATCAGGCGCACCCAAAGAAAAAGCGGACGGTGACTGACGATGGACCCTTTGATGGTCGTTTTGCTCTTGGCGATGGCGGCGGTTGTCGTCGTGCTGACCCTTGGAATCGCAAATTTCGGTAAAAGCGGCATGGATGCCGCCAAGAAAAGCAACAAGATGATGCGCCTGCGCATCCTCTTTCAATTCATTGCCGTATTGCTGATTGTGCTTTACGTCTTCCTGCGCGGACAAGGAGTTTGAAGATGGTCGTTCTGAACAAAATCTACACGCGTACAGGCGATGACGGAAAAACCGCTTTGGGCAATGGCGAACGGGTTGCGAAATACTCGGGCCGCGTGGCCGCATACGGCACGGTTGATGAGCTGAACGCCTTTGTCGGTGTTGCCCGGACCGAAGCCGAGGGCGAAACTGACGCCGCGCTGGCCCGCATTCAAAACGACCTGTTCGATCTGGGGGCTGATTTTTGCCGCCCCGACATGGAAAAAGACGCCGAGGCCGACTACCCGCCGTTGCGCATCGCGCCTGCCCAGATCGACCGGCTAGAGGCTGAAATCGACGCTATGAATGCTGATCTAGAACCGCTGCGCAGCTTCATCCTGCCCGGTGGCTCGGCTTTGGCGGCGCATCTGCATGTCTGCCGCACCGTCTCGCGCCGAGCCGAGCGTCTAGCGGTTGAGCTGACCAATATGGAGCCTGTAAACGAGGTTGCCGTGAAGTACCTGAACCGTCTGAGTGATTGGTTCTTCGTCGCCGCCCGCTGCGCCAACAACAGCGGCAAGGATGATGTCTTGTGGGTTCCGGGAGCGAACCGCTGAAAGCGGCGGGACGTCCAGTGGACGTCCCGGCGACCGGAAGGGCGGAGCCCCGGCCCAAAGAACGGGTGCTAAGTGTCATTTACTCGGTGTCCCGCTGACCAGAACAATCAACCTACTGGTTTCAGCTGGACAGGTTGGCCACCGGCAACCAAATCCCAGCATCGACAGCTAACCATCAAAAAAACTCTGCTCCCTATTCGTCAAAAAACACAAAACGCGACGTCTCAAGCCCATGACGTGACGATTTTGCTCTGTTGTCGATGAGATTGAGGCGCTATCTAGTCCCGCGAGAGCATTGGTGGAGTCGCGACGCGGCTTGCCGTTTTTGTAAGGAGCGAACGCAAAAATGAAGGTACTTGTGCCTGTCAAGCGCGTGATTGACTACAACGTTAAAGTCCGTGTTAAGGCGGATGGTAGCGGTGTTGATCTCGCCAATGTAAAAATGTCGATGAACCCGTTCGACGAGATTGCAGTTGAAGAGGCGATCCGCCTGAAAGAAGCGAGCAAGGCTGACGAAGTCGTTGCTGTTTCGATCGGTGTGAAGCAGGCGCAGGAAACACTGCGGACTGCTCTGGCCATGGGTGCCGACCGCGCGATCCTGGTTGTGGCAGCAGATGACGTCCACACGGATATCGAACCTCTGGCCGTTGCGAAAATCCTGGCCAAAGTGGTCGAGGAAGAGCAGCCGGGCATCGTTCTGGCGGGCAAGCAGGCGATCGACAACGACATGAACGCCACCGGCCAGATGCTGTCGGCCCTGCTGGGCTGGAGCCAAGGCACCTTCGCCTCTGAGCTGGACATCGAGGGCGACACCGCCAAGATCACCCGTGAGGTTGACGGCGGTCTGCAGACCATCAACGTCAAGATGCCGACCATCGTGACCGTTGACCTGCGCCTGAACGAGCCGCGTTATGCCTCGCTGCCGAACATCATGAAGGCGAAGAAAAAGCCGCTGGATGAGAAAACTGCCGCCGATTACGGCGTCGATGTCACTCCGCGTTTGGAAATCGTCAAAACCGATGAGCCGCCGGCACGTGCCGCTGGTATCGTCGTCGGCTCGGTTGATGAGCTGGTCTCGAAACTCAAAGAAGCGGGGGCTGTGTAATGGCTGTACTTCTGCTTGCCGAAGTCAACAATGGCGAACTGTCGCTGGACGCCACTGCCAAGGCCGTGTCCGCTGCGAAATCGCTGGGTGATGTGACCGTTCTGGCCGCGGGTGGTTCTGCCGCTGCTGCCGGTGAGGCTGCTGCCAAGATCGACGGCGTGTCCAAGGTGCTGGTTGCTGAAGACGAGTCGCTGGGCCACCGCCTTGCGGAATCGACCGCAGCACTGATCGTAGGTCTCGCCGATGGCTATGAGCACATCGTTGCCCCTGCCACCACCGACGCCAAGAACGTCATGCCGCGCGTTGCTGCGCTGCTGGACGTAATGGTGATCTCGGATGCGTCCGGCGTGGTTGACGGCTCGACCTTCGAGCGTCCGATCTATGCAGGCAACGCGATCCAGACCGTCAAATCGAACGACGCCAAGAAAGTCGTCACCTTCCGCACCGCGTCCTTTGATGCGGCAGGTGAAGGCGGTTCGGCTGCGGTTGAGACCATCTCGGTTGGCGAAAACCCCGGCCTGTCGTCCTGGGTTGAGGACAAGGTTGCCGAGAGCGACCGTCCCGAGTTGACCTCGGCTGGTGTTGTTGTTTCGGGCGGCCGTGGTGTCGGCTCGGAAGAAGACTTCAAATTGATCGAGACTCTGGCTGACAAGCTCGGCGCCGCTGTTGGCGCGTCGCGTGCCGCCGTGGACTCGGGCTATGCCCCGAACGATTGGCAGGTGGGTCAGACCGGTAAGGTTGTTGCACCGGACCTGTATGTCGCTGTCGGCATCTCGGGCGCGATCCAGCACTTGGCTGGCATGAAGGACTCGAAGGTCATCGTTGCGATCAACAAAGACGAAGAAGCGCCGATCTTCCAGGTTGCTGACTTCGGTCTGGTTGCTGACCTGTTCCAGGCCGTGCCCGAACTGACCGAGAAACTCGGCTGATCGAGCCAAGCGTTTTCTTGGAAAACTATTGTAAGGCCCGCCCTAAGGCGGGCCTTTTTCACTGTAAATCACGGATCGATCGAAAAAGAGTTTCTGCGATCCGACGATGGGTCGCCGGGCCGATCATATGTTCGGCCATAGGCTGCTGAAGGGTCCCGAACAGCATATCCTCCAACTCATCCGATTCGCCGGAGATTCGGACTGACATAGAGACGACATCTGCACTGTACGGCCGCAGTGCTTCAATCATCTGGGTATCAATAAAGACCGGCTCACAGCCCAGCCGCCCTGCAACCTCATGGGCGATTTCGCCATCGACCTGCAGGTTCAGCAAAACGACCGGAGGCCGGATCTCCTGTAGAAAAGCGCCAAGCGTCTCGACCCACTTTTTGCGCAACTCGTGGGCAACGATTTCGAACCGCGCATCCGAATAGGAATGCAACAGTCCCAGCAAGTGACGCACGAAATGGACGTCCGTAAAATCCACCTCTGGGTAAAGCATCAGCAAGTCCGGTGTCGGAGACAGAAACCGGTCATTGCGGCGCGGATGCACCCGGTAAAAGCGATTCGATTGCCCCAGCGCCCCCGGCAATTGCAGCACGCAAAGATCGGAATCATTCGCCAGCTCAACCAAGCTGGAATCGCCGCACAGCGCCTCAACCCCACAAAGAAGACTGCCAAAGTTGACGCATTTGCGGTCCAGCAAACCTTCGAGAATCGCGGCATAGGGGTGCTCAATGAACGTCCCAAAGGTCTCATCCCCTCCGATACATGCCAGATAGGAGCCGTCCAATGCGCGCGACGGCCCCCGGAACCGTAGTTTTGACTCCCCATACTGACGGATGCTGTCTTCGGGCACTGCTGCGCCCGTTTGATGATAGCTCATATCACTCACCCAATTTTTCACCCGGTTGCCATCTTGCCGTCGCAAATCTTGCGAAATTGCTAATGCGCGGATTTGAGGCAAATTTGACCGGTCTGCAGACCTCGGATGCCTCTTGCCGCCCGCCCCAAACTGCCGGTAATGTCGCGGCGAGCTGAGAGCAGAGGCACCAGAGCATGGAAATCAAATCGGTCGGAGTGATTGGCGCAGGCCAGATGGGCAACGGGATCGCGCATGTTCTGGCCTTGGCCGGCTATGACGTGTTGGTCAATGACGTCAACAAGGACGCGCTGGACAATGCCGTTAAGACGATCGAGGGCAATCTGGCGCGTCAGGCATCCCGCGGGAAGATCTCGGATGAGGCTGTGCAGGCCGCTTTGGGGCGGATCACAACGACACTGGAGCTGCCGCGTCTGGGCCAAACCGATCTAGTGATCGAGGCCGCGACCGAGCGTGAGACGATCAAACAGGCGATCTTTGAGGATCTGCAACCGCATTTGCTGCCGCATACAATCCTGACCTCGAATACATCCTCGATTTCGATCACGCGTCTGGCCAGCCGGACCGACCGGCCAGAGCGGTTCATGGGGTTCCACTTCATGAACCCGGTGCCTGTCATGCAGCTTGTCGAGTTGATCCGGGGAATTGCGACCGACGAAGAGACCTATAACGCCTGTAAGGCCGTGGTCGACAAACTGGGCAAAACCGCCGCCAGCGCCGAGGATTTCCCGGCTTTTATCGTGAACCGTATCCTGATGCCGATGATCAACGAGGCGGTCTATACGCTCTATGAAGGTGTGGGGAGTGTTCAATCCATCGACCAGTCGATGAAGCTGGGCGCCAATCATCCTATGGGGCCACTGGAACTGGCCGATTTCATCGGGCTCGACACCTGTCTGGCGATCATGAACGTGTTGCATGATGGGCTGGCGGATACCAAGTATCGCCCCTGCCCGCTGCTGACGAAATATGTCGAGGCCGGTTGGCTGGGGCGTAAGACCCAGCGTGGATTCTACGACTATCGCGGCGACGTGCCGGTTCCGACGCGCTAAAAGGGGGCCAGCCCCCTCGCCCGGATTTCATCCGGTCTCACCCCCGGGATATTTTAGACAGATAAAGGAGCGGATCAGCGCTTTGCTATGCCGCCCAAAGACATCGTGTGGTTTCGCAGCCACGCCATGAAACCGCGCGGGTCGCGTTCGAGCAGCTGCATGTCTTCGCCCGAGATCGGCTCTCCGATCACCGGGGATTGGGGCTTGTTGCAAGAGCGGACGATCTCATGCAGCAACAGGCCCTGCCGCAGGATCGGCGACAGTTTGTTGGCGATCTGATAGGCGCGCGAGTTGCGGCCGGGGAAGTAGATCGGCACCACGGTCGCGCCTGAACGGCGGATCATCTTGGCGGTGAAGACGTTCCATTCGCGTTCAATCGCCGGCCCGAACCAATCATCCGAGGACATAACCACACCCGATGGGAACAGGGCGACCACGCCACCCTCTTTCAGGTGGTCCATCGCCTTGGTCCGCATTTCCAGCATTTTCGTTTGCGCTTCAGGATCATGCGGGAAGGGAACGGGGATCATAAACGAGGTCGCGGCCTCATCCAGGCCAGTCAGAACCGAGCGGGTCAGGATACGGTAGTCGCTACGGACCCGTCCAATCAGCTCGGCGAAAATCATGCCGTCCACCATGCCATGAGGATGGTTGGCAACAACGACAACGGGGCCGGTTTTGGGAATACGCGCAATCTGTTCTTCGGGCGTGGTGAGGGTGATCCCCATCGTCTTGAGCGCCCCACCCCAGAACCGCTGGCCACGATACTGCTCGTTTTTCTTTTCGAATTTATTGACCATCCGAAGAATGGTCAGCTTGCCAGTACACCATTCGATGGCGCGGATTGCCGTCGCGGTCCAGGCATCGTCGAACGAATTGGCATAGGTCAGCGTTCTACGGTCGTAGACCTCGCCCTGATCTTCGGTCCCGTTGACAACGGGGCCTGTCTTGGTGTCGTGCGTTGTTTCCGCCAATTCTTGGTCTTCCCGTTCTTCCTGTCCCGGCGGGGTGGCTTTAGAACCCCTCGCCGAACTTGTCGTTCACAAGCGTTTCCAAGGCTTCTGCCAATGCCTCAGCATCCGGCCCGGAGGTCTCGACGTCAATAGTGGTTCCGCGCGAGGCTGCCAACATCAAAAGGCCCATGATACTGTCGCCTGATGCAGAAAGTCCGTCCTTGGAGACTTCGGCACTGGCATCGAAACCTTCTACCACCTCAACCAGCTTGGCCGAGGCGCGGGCGTGCAGGCCCTTTTCATTGATGATTTTCAAGCTTCGGTTGGTCATTTCAATACGTCCGGTCCTAGTCCAATGTCACATTTTGCGCATTGATGTACTTGCGTCCAGCCTCCATCGCGTGACGCACGGCGTCGGCCACGGGCAAGTGGCGACTTTTGGCCAGTTTGATCAGCATGGGAAGGTTCGCGCCATACAAAATGCGCCGATCCTGCGGCGCACAGGCCCGGAGGCTGAGGTTCGAAGGACTGCCGCCGAACAGGTCCGTGACGATCACCACACCGCCCCCCATATCAACGTCGTTTGCGGCGCGGCAGATTTCGGCCTGCTTTTCATCACGGTCATGATCGGCTTCGATCGCAATCGCGACGAGGCCGGGCTGAGGCCCGACAACATGCTGCATGGCGGCCAGATACTCTTTGGCCAACCCTCCATGCGCTACGATCACTATCCCGATCAATCCGGCCTCACATTCAATGCGCGTCGCTCCATCTCGCGGTGCCTAATTGCCACCTGCTGCCCCCTGTCTGCAAGGGCTTTCGCAATCGCCTCGGCCAAAGCGACAGATCTGTGCTGGCCACCGGTACACCCGAAAGCAACCGACAGGTGCGCTTTGCCCTCGGCGCGAAAGGCAGGCAGCAAAAGGTCCAGCATTCCGACCACCTGGTCAAAGAACGGAGCGTAGTTCTTATCGGACTGGACATAGCGCGCCACGTCAGCGTTTCGACCGTCGGCGGCACGCAATTCGGGCCGCCAGTAAGGATTGGCCAGAAAACGGCAATCAAACACCATATCGAGGCCGCGCGGCAGGCCGCGTTTGTAGGAAAAAGACTCGATCGAGACCGCAAGATGGCGGCCACCTTGTGGGGCGAACCAATGTTCGACCTCTTCACGCAGTTGGTGAACATTCAGGGCGCTGGTGTCGATCAGGGTATCGGCGATTTCGCGGATCGGGGCCAGCAGTTCTTTTTCCTGGCGCACCCCGGCTTCAGGGCCCGCATCCTTCGCGACAGGGTGACGCCTGCGGGTTTCCGAGAAGCGGCGCAGAAGAACCTCATCACTGCAATCCAGATAGAGAACGGTCAGGTCAACCTGTTCCATACGGCCCAGCTTGGCGGCCAGTTCGATGAACCCGATGGTCGAGAAATCCCGGTTGCGCGCATCAATCCCCAAAGCCATGGGCCGATCATCCCCAGCCCCTTCCAGCAGGCGCGTCAGCAGGCCCATGGGCAGATTGTCTATTGCCTCAAACCCCAGATCCTCAAGCACGTGAATGGCTGTCGAACGCCCTGCCCCGGACGGCCCGGTCACCAGGACGATCCGCCGTTGCGCTGTCATGTGCTGGTCCATTCCAGGTCTACACGCCCCATTTTAAGCAGTTGCATCAGTGCTTCGGCCAAATTGGGCACGCCGGCGCCAAACAACAAGGGTACATAGTGCCCCAGCAACTGCAAAGTAACGGGCTCCGGCAGGCGGGCGGGCTGCGTCTGGTCCATATCGAGCACATAATCCAAAGCCACCGGGCCGCAAGGGGCGGCGCGCAACAGTCCGATGCCACGCGCCTCGATCAAGCCCGCAATCCGCTGTGGTGCGTCGGCAATCACCGCACCCTCATCCCGGCGCAGCTCGACCCGGTCGTCGGCAACCAGATCAGCCCCAAGGGCCATCATGCGAAGGGCGATTGAGGATTTACCCGACCCCGAGGCTCCAATGATCAGCAGCCCCCGCCCCTGAACGGCGACACAGGTCGCGTGAATACAGGCCCTGTCTTTATCCGCGATGTCTGAAAGCGTATGACTGCTCATACCCTAGACAGGAAGCCCCACGACGAAACGCGCGCCCAGCGGTTCCGAGGTGACATCGGCTTCGGTCGGTCGGATATTCTCGGCCCAGATCACGCCGCCATGCGCCTCGACAATCTGTTTCGAGATCGCCAACCCGAGGCCCGAGTTATTGCCAAAATGCTCCTCGGGGCGCTCAGAGTAGAAGCGTTTGAAGACCTTGGTCAGGGCCTGTTCCGGTATGCCGGGGCCTGTGTCCTCGACGACGACCAGCACACGCTGGTCGCGTTGACGTACCCAGACGCGGATCGCATCGCCCTCCTCGCAGAAGGAGATCGCATTGGTGATCAGGTTGACGAAAACCTGTGCCAAGCGCGCCTCAAGCCCATTGATCACGATCGGGTCGGCGGGCAGATCGGTGGCGTATTCAATGCCCTTGGACTTGGCATCTTCGCCCAAAAACTGGCCCAGATTGTCCAGCAGTTTCAGCAGGTCAAAGGGCTGCTCAGCCTCTTTCACAAGCTCCGCATCCAGCCGCGAGGCGTTGGAGATATCGCTGACAAGGCGGTCCAGACGCCGCACGTCATGTTCGATGACGCCCATAAGCTTTTCGCGCTGATCGTCGCGCTTGACCATCCGTAGCGTTCCCACGGCGGATTGAAGACTGGCCAGCGGGTTCTTGATCTCATGTGCCACGTCGGCCGCGAATTGTTCATTTGCGTCAATCCGGTTGTAGAGCGCCGTGACCATGCCCCGCAGCGCCAAGCTGAGGCGACCAATCTCATCAGGACGGGCGCTCAGATCCGGGATACGAATGCGGCCCGGATTAACGCCTGTGCCACGGTCTTTGCCCATCTCGGCCGCGGCGGCCAGATCGGCCAACGGATTGGCAATGGTCGACGCCAGAACAAGGCTAAGACCGACCGAAACCAGCAGAGCGACAACAAACATTTGCAGAATCCGCTCCTGCTCGCGTCGGGCCAGCGCGTCGATTTCACCTGCCGGGCCGGTTATGGCGACGGCTCCGACCGTCGCGTCGTTGAACACAATGGGAGAGGCGGCAACGATCACCGTCTCGTCCATCTCGTCCTGAACGGCCTGCACCTGCGTTCTGCCGCCAAGCGTATCGGGGATGATGGCTTGCACTCGTTGGGCCAGCGTAGGGGCCTCGTCAGTCGTTGACCAGTTGAACACCCGGGACACCCCGGTCCAGACCGCATTCAAAGCGTCACTGATAACGGTGCTTCCGGTTTGGATGTCCGCCTCCGATTGCAGGATGGTCGACAGATCCACGGCAACTGAGGCACCACGCGTCCAGCCGATCAACGTGCCGCTTGCATCGTAGACGAAAACTTCGCCACCTTCTGGTAGGCTTAACCCTGCCAGAGTGTCACCCACATCCAGCACCCGCGGATTCTGAGCGCCCGCGGCTGCGTTCTGACGAATCTGAGCTTCGAACACGTTGCTAACCAGCTGCGCATCGCCCATGAGATTGCGCGCGGTTTGCTGCACCTGTTCCTTACGGGAATCGTCCAGATACAAAAGCCCGGTCACCAGAATGACCAAGGCGATTAGGTTGAAGGTGACGATCTTGCGTGCCAAAGGCGAGCCGCGCAGAGAAAACAGGTTCCTCCGCGACCGCTTTTCTCGCAGCTCGGCAGACTCGGGGTCTTGCGGGATAACCCAGTCATCCCCGATGACGACATCACCGTCGTGCAGCTCGTCAGATTGGTCAGTGTCACGCACGGGACCACAATACCTTCAAACGGGGCGCGTGCCTATTCTTCGTTGTAGCGGTAGCCGATACCATAGAGCGTCTCGATGGCCGAGAACTCAGGATCAGCGGCGCGCATCTTCTTGCGAAGACGTTTGATGTGGCTGTCGATGGTGCGGTCGTCGACATAGACCTGATCGTCATAGGCCACATCCATCAGCTGGTCGCGGCTTTTGACGAAGCCCGGGCGTTGTGCCAGGGCCTGCAGAAGCAGAAACTCGGTCACGGTCAATGAAACATCATTGCCCTTCCAGGTCACCGCGTGACGCAGCGGGTCCATCCGCAGCTCACCACGTTCCATGACTTTCGCATCACCCGTACTAACCGCAGCGCTATCGCCCTCGGTGGCTTCCTGACGACGCAGCAAGGCGCGAATACGTTCGACCAGAAGGCGCTGCGAAAACGGCTTCTTCACATAGTCGTCCGCGCCCATGCGCAGACCCAGAACTTCGTCGATCTCGTCATCCTTGGATGTTAGAAAGATAACCGGCATCTGGGTTTTCTGGCGCAGCCGCTGCAACAGATCCATCCCGTCCATCCGCGGCATCTTGATATCCAAAACAGCCATATCAGGCAGCTTTTTATTGAAAGCATCCAGCGCAGCCTGACCGTCATTATACGTTTCAACCTCGAAACCCTCGGCTTCGAGCGTCATGGATACCGACGTCAAGATGTTTCTATCGTCATCCACAAGTGCAATCTTTGACATTGGGGTCACCCCTATTCCTGCTCATATACGCAATAATACGTTTTTTTGTAGGATATTGTTGGCGGTTTTAAGGCGCCGAATCAATCCGTAACCACGAATCAAGCCATTCTTGCGGCAGTTCTGCGGCAAAAATGCCTTGCTGACCGCAAAATGCTGCCCGGTTTTCCGACAGGAAATTTGTGATGGCGCTAAACCTAGACTTGGTTGCGCTAACTGCGTCAAAGCCTCCTGTTCATGCCCCAAACGACCATGATAAGAGGACGCCTGTCCGCCGGAGTCGTCCGGCATGATTGCCCCAAGAGCGCACCCGGCAGAACTGCCTCTGCGCCGCCACAGGAGAAGACACACATGACATCTGGACGGGTTAACCCGCAATTCCGCCTCGAAGATCAGGGCATCGAGGGTCTGGGCAATGTCTATTACAACTTCATTGAACCAGCGCTGATCGAAGAAGCGCTGAAGCGCGGCGAAGGCACTCTTGGCAATGGCGGGGCCTTTCTGGTCACCACCGGCAAGTTCACTGGCCGTTCGCCAAAAGACAAGCATGTTGTCAAAACCGACAGCGTCGCCGACAGCATCTGGTGGGAAAACAACGCCGCCATGAGCCCCGAAGGCTTTGACGCACTGTACGAAGACATGCTGGCCCATATGAAAGGCCGCGACTATTTCGTGCAGGACCTCGTTGGCGGGGCCGATCCGACTTATTCGATCAATGTGCGTATGGTCACCGAGCTGGCGTGGCACAACCTGTTCATCCGCCATCTGCTGCGCCGCCCGGATCGCGAAGATCTGGATGATTTCACGGCTGACTTCACCATCATCAACTGCCCCAGCTTCAAGGCGGATCCCGCGAAGCACAATTGCCGTAGCGAGACTGTGATTGCACTGAACTTCGACCGCAAGCTGATCCTGATCGGCGGCACCGAATACGCGGGTGAGAACAAGAAATCCGTCTTCACCCTTCTGAACTACATGCTGCCGGAAAAAGGCGTGATGCCAATGCACTGCTCGGCCAACCACGCCGTTGGCAACCCGGTCGACACTGCCGTCTTCTTCGGCCTGTCCGGCACCGGCAAGACCACCTTGTCCGCCGATCCAGCACGCATTCTGATTGGTGACGACGAACATGGCTGGTCGGATCGTGGCACCTTCAACTTTGAAGGCGGCTGCTATGCCAAGACCATCAACCTGAACGCCGAGGCTGAGCCCGAGATCTACGCGACGACGTCGAAATTCGGAACCGTGATCGAGAACATGGTCTTCGATCCCGAAACCAAGGAACTTGATTTCGACGATGACTCGCTGACAGCGAACATGCGCTGTGCCTACCCGCTGGAGTATATCTCGAACGCATCCAGCAGCGCTCTGGGTGGTCACCCGAAGAACATCATCATGCTGACCTGTGACGCATTTGGCGTTCTGCCTCCGATCGCACGGCTGACACCGGCGCAGGCGATGTATCACTTCCTGTCGGGCTTCACCTCTAAGGTGGCAGGTACCGAACGTGGCGTGACCGAGCCGCAACCGACCTTCTCGACCTGCTTTGGCGCGCCGTTCATGCCGCGCCGCCCTGAGGCCTATGGCAACTTGCTGCGTGACAAGATTGCCCAGCATGGCGCGACCTGCTGGCTGGTCAACACAGGCTGGACCGGTGGCGCCTACGGGATCGGCAGCAGGATGCCGATCAAGGCAACCCGTGCCCTGCTTACCGCTGCGCTGGACGGTTCGCTGGCCGATGCCGAGTACCGCAAGGACGCCAACTTTGGTTTTGACGTGCCTGTCTCGGTCCCCGGAGTGCCGGAGGTTCTGCTGGATCCGCGCCGCACTTGGGATGATCAGGTTGCGTTCGACAAGCAGGCGGAGAAGCTGGTGCAGATGTTTGCGGAAAACTTTGAACAGTACATTCCGTTCATCGACGAAGACATCAAGGCTGTTGCCATCGGCTGACCTGAATCAAGGGCGCTTCGGCGCCCTTTTCTTTGCCTGTACGTTCACCTTCCGGTTACCGCGCGGAAACAGCATATACAAATGCGTTGTTCCGAAGTTTCCGATACGCTACAGTCGCTACATTAAATTGGCCCGGAGCTTTTGCACCGGGCCGAATCTTAAAATAACCTTTGGGCAGCTCATGCGCGGACACTCACACCAGCGAATTGGGCAACCTAATCACAACGCTAGTCTAAGTAGATGGGGTAAAGTGTCAATATGAAACCAGCCAGACACCACGGTGTTTGGACATATTTCCAGGTTTCGGCTTTGGCCGCGTTGGCACGAAAAAGACAGGTAAGATATGACCGAAATCTCGAAACTCACCGAACTTCGCAAGCTCATGCAAAGCATGGAGCGCACACTGGGCCTTGAACAGCTTTCTCCGGTCGAGCGCGACATTTATTACGCAGCCGAAGAGCTATCGAAAGCCGACCAAGAAGTCCGGACATTCGGCTTGATCGAACACACTCTGGTCCAGAGCGTTTCGCGGCCCACCTTTTTCCGCGCGCTGAAGTCGCTGGTCGAAAAGGGTTATCTGTCGCAAAGCGGCACAGCCAATCGCGGACGGTATATCGTACATGCACCACGGTGACGCCGCGCCCCGGCAGAGCAACGGCTGATCGACGTGCGCAAGTGGGCCTCGGAAACATTTTTTGCCTCTTTGGCCTATGTAATCGCATCCTTCCTCACTTTTGAGGTCCTGATGCCTTTGCAGAACTTGTTCTTTCCCGAATATCCAAGCCGGGCAAGTTTGCTGTTTCTGCCACATGGCGTGCGCGTTTTATCCGCGTGGCTCTTGGGCTGGAGGGCGATCTTTGCCCTTCTTCCCGGTGTTTTCATCGTTTTCGCAGCTCTCGGCGGCAGCGATGTTTTCTTACCCAGTCGTCTTATGGCGATGGCAATCGCCGTAACGACGGTTCCCGCGGTCTTCTATCTCTGCAAGTGGCTCGGATGGGATTTGTTCCCGCGCGCTGACCGCAAACCCTGCTGGATTTGCATCATGGGCGTCGGCGTCGTGACCTCGTTCCTGGTCTCAGGTCTGACGAATTTGGCCTTCGGCAGTGCGACCGCTGAGTACATAGCCTTTCTGATCGGAGACGTCTCGGGCCTCTTCTTCCTGATGCTCGGCCTCTATTTCGCGTTTCGCTTTGCGGACAAGCGGGCTTGATCCGCTAACCGAAGAGACCACGGCGGACAAGGTTCAGCCCGGCAATCAGCAGCACCAACAGGGTGATTTTCCGAAACCGGGCCTGATCAATTCGGTCCTGCAACCGCATCCCCAGCCACAAACCCGCAAGGGCTGGCACGACCAAAACGGCTGAGAACGGCGCTGTCTCTCGGTTCAGTATCCCTGATCCGATATGTGCCACTGTCAACGCAATAGCACCCAAACCATAGATCACGCCCTGCACTCTCAACTGCTCTTGCTTTGGGGTGTTCAGGGCCGTCAGATACGCCACGGTCGGAGGCCCCCATACGCCCGAAATCCCACCGACAAAACCCGCAATTACGCCGAAGATCGCTTCGATACGCGCTGATGCTTCCTTGAGGGAAAAGGTGACCCCGAGGATCTGCAGCAATGCAAAGGCTGTCACCGGAATGCCGATCAACATCAGGAAGGTCGAGGCCGGAACCAGCGTCACCAACTGCGCTCCGATCAGCAGAAAGATCAAACCAACGCTCAGAAAGACCCGGAACCGCCGGATCGAGGCAATAGCCGCCCGCTCCCCTTCCTGCAGCGCCTGAACGCCGTTGGTCACAACGGTCGAGAAGATCAGACCGGCAACAGCAAGCTCGGGCGGCAGAAACATACTCAACCCCGAAACCAGAACCATCGGCATCGCGAAACCGACCATGCCTTTGACCCATCCGGCAAGACAGGCAATCGCGGCGGCAAGGGCAAGATCCGTCGGAGAGAGTGTGGAAAACAATGTCATGCCGTCTAGATATCACCCTGTGCGCTCTCTGCACTGCAAAAATACCAAGGTAATATTTGAACTTTTTTGCAGCGTAATAAGTATTTTTGTTGCGCTGCACGTGCAGCATGATATGACCAGACGATGCAAAAGAGGACGTGATTCATGGCCCACGACGGACAGGATATGACCCAGATGACGACAGCTGCGATTTTGCCGGACCTTCTGGCCCTGACAAAGGCCGCCGTACCAGCGGTCGAAGCTGTATTTGAGCGCGCGCGCGATTCGGTGCGGTCTATGGTCGAGGCGGACGGTCGCATCTCGGGCGCGTTGATCGAGGCGAACCAGACAGCCGCTCACGGGCTGGCATGGCTGGCGACCTATCATCAGTCCCTCGCGCAGATGCAACGCTGGGCCGAAGCGCTTGAGGCGGACGGCAAGTTTGGCGAGATTGAGCAACTGCTGCACCAGATCGCCTTTGGCGAGTATCTGCATCAGGTCACCGGTGGTATCCCCATGAACCAGGGCGAGGTTGTCCGCCTGCAGGATCTGGGGCTGGGCTGGGATGCTCTGTCCGGGTTCCAGACTTCTGAGATCCAGACGCTGATGGCACAGGCCAATACGCAAGCCGCGCGGTCGCGCCTTGTCGCTCTCATGGAAGATCAGGCCGGAGCCACCATGTTCGGCGCGTCGGGTCTGGACGAAGAACTTGAGATGATCCGCGACCAGTTCCGCCGTTATGCCGTCGAAAAGGTCGAACCGCACGCCCATGATTGGCACCTGAAGGACGAGTTGATCCCGATCGAGGTCATCGAAGAGCTGGCCGAGATGGGCGTTTTCGGCCTGACCATCCCCGAAGAGTTCGGCGGGTTCGGCCTGTCCAAAGCATCCATGTGCGTGGTGTCCGAGGAACTTTCGCGGGGCTATATCGGCGTCGGCTCACTAGGTACGCGCTCCGAGATTGCGGCAGAGTTGATCATCGCAGGCGGCACGGATGAGCAAAAAGCGAACTGGCTGCCGAAACTGGCCAGCGCCGAGATCCTGCCGACGGCCGTGTTCACCGAACCCAACACCGGCTCGGATCTGGGCAGCCTGCGCACCCGCGCGGTCAAGACCGCCGATGGCGACTATGAGATCACCGGCAACAAAACGTGGATCACCCACGCGGCCCGGACCCATGTGATGACCCTGCTGGCCCGCACCAACCCCGACACCACCGACCACCGGGGCCTGTCGATGTTCCTGGCCGAGAAAACCCCCGGCACGGACGAAGCCCCCTTCCCCACCCCCGGCATGACCGGCGGTGAGATCGAGGTGCTGGGCTATCGCGGCATGAAGGAATACGAGCTGGGCTTTGACGGCTTCCACGTGAAGGGTGAAAACCTTCTGGGCGGCGAAGAAGGCAAAGGCTTCAAGCAGTTGATGGAGACCTTCGAGTCCGCCCGCATCCAGACCGCCGCCCGCGCCATCGGCGTGGCGCAAAGCGCGCTGGATATCGCGATGCAATATGCGCAGGACCGCAAGCAGTTCGGCAAATCGCTGATCAACTTCCCGCGCGTGTCCGGCAAGCTGGCGATGATGGCGGTTGAGATCATGATCGCGCGGCAGCTGACCTATTTCTCGGCCTGGGAAAAAGACCACGGCCAACGCTGCGATCTAGAGGCCGGTATGGCCAAGCTGCTGGGCGCGCGTGTGGCCTGGGCCGCGGCCGATAACGGGCTGCAGATTCACGGCGGCAACGGCTTCGCGCTGGAATACAAAATCAGCCGCGTCCTGTGCGACGCGCGTATCCTGAACATTTTCGAAGGGGCTGCCGAAATTCAGGCACAGGTCATCGCACGGCGTCTGCTGGGCTGACCGAAATTCGGCAACTTCATTTCCCCAACTGAACCCGGCGCCCGCGCCGGGTTTTTTTCTTGAACTGCACATTTTGTCCGTGGCGCTAACCACGCGTACATAACCAATTCTGAACACTCCTCACTGCAACTTCCCCCTTCCCGATTCTGCGCAGATCACTTACACGACCTTTCGAAACCCGGACGGAGAGACAAACGTGATACGCCTGACCGCGCTGCTGGCTGCCTTGGTGATGCTGACCCTTGGGGCCTGCGCTCCGTCTTCGACCGTTACACGGGCGGATGTCGATGGGCTGGCGCTTGAGATCCGCAGCCTTGGCCCCGATGTCGATCCGGCCGAGGCCCGCCGCGCCGCGGAAATCTCGTACAGCTATTCGCAGCAGTTGAAGCGGGACTGGAACGTGACGGATTCGCCGATCGTTCACAACGCCAAGGTCATCAACGGCTTTCGCGACTACGGCCTATGCAATGACTGGGCGCAGGCCATGACCCGGCGCTTGCAGCAAGAGAACTTTCAAACGCTGGATGTACATTGGGCCACCTCTCCTCCGACCACGTTCCGCATCATCCACCATTCGGCAGCGATCAGCGCGCGGGGAGACAGCCTGAAGGACGGCGTGATCCTTGATCCCTGGCGGCAGAGCGGCGACCTGTTCTGGGGCGAGATCTCGGAAGACGACCGTTACAACTGGCGGCCCCGGCTGGAGGTGCGGGAAGAGCTGATCTCTGGTAGCGCGGGCAGCTGAGATTCTGGTTCAGCACAAACCGAAGTCGCGCTAGATTGTGCCCATGCTACGCCTGACCCTCGTTCTGCCCTTGATGGCGCTGTTTCAATGCGACCGCGACGAAACCGTGGCGGCCTATGGCGCGTCTGACCGGTCCTGGGTGCTGCAAGAGATTGACGGGCAGCCATTTGAGGCCAGCGCCCTGCTGCAATTCCCCAAAGAGGGCAAGATCGCGGGCAGTGCCCCTTGCAATAGCTACAATGGTACGCTGAACGCGCCCTATCCATGGTTCGAGATCAAGGACCTTGCCGCCACCCGCGCCGCCTGTGCCGCGCTTGAGGCCGAGGGCATGTATTTCGCCGCCCTGTTGGCGATGACCCAATCCGAGGTTTCGGGCGATGTTCTTATTCTGCGCAATGAGGACGGGCACGAGATGGTGTTCAAAGCCGCCGAGTAAGCCTCTCGACGAACCGCGCCCGCGCCTCGGGCAGTGGATGATGGCCCAGCGCGGGCGCAACGCGGTGTTCCATGAAATACCCCGTCGTGTTCAGCCCCTGCACGATCTCGGCATCCGGGGCCGTCCCTTCGCCCCGCAGACAGGGTGGCAGGGGCAACAGGCGGTCGGCCCACTCCCCTGCGCCTTCAACGCTGACGGCCCGACCCGTTTTGGGCGAGACATAGACCAACCCCTCGGTCGCGCCTGTCACAGCGCAGGAGGACAGGTCGAGGCCAAAGCCCAGCTCCTCAAGCAGCGCAAGTTCCCACCGCAGATAGGCCAGCGACCATATCTCATCCTGCCCGAGCAGATCCATCAACTGTTCGGTCTGGCTGTAGATTGCGGGATGCGGCTCACGTTCGGGCAGGCAAAAGGACAACAGCGACACCACGGCGTTCAGCCCTGCCAACGCCAGCCGACCAGAAAATGCCGCTGCTGCACGCGAGCGCAGGGGTTCGACCTGGAAGGTGCCAATATGTTCCTCAAGTCGCGCCCGCCACAGCACGTCCAGCTGCGCGCCGGGCTGCAAGATCGGCGCAATCTTTCGGCTGGTTCCGCCGCGCACCACGCCCGCGTGACGGCCATGTGCCTCGGTGAAGACCTCGATGATCGCAGCCGTTTCACCGTGGCGGCGCGTGGTCAGTAAGATGCCGTGATCGCGCCAGTCCAAGGCAAGCTCCGGTCGGGGTTGGAAATCGGTCGCCTCACAAGAGCGCAACTGCGCGGCGGGCGCAAGCGGGATGGGGACTCGACAAACCGGGCGCTTGGTCCAAGATTATCATTGGGCGCGCGTTGGGCGGGAGGACAAAGATGCCAGGTAGAGTTTGGGTTTCGCTATTTGCAAGCTTTATCGGCTTTAGCCCTCTTTCCGCATTCGCCCAGGCAGACTGGTCGCAGGTCAAGCCGGTTCTCGACAAGCGATGCGTGGTTTGCCACGGCTGCTACGACGCGCCCTGTCAGGTCAAGCTGACCTCGCCCGAGGGGCTGCTGCGCGGCGGCAGTAAGCTGGCGGTTTACCATTCGCAGCGTCTGGAAGATGCCCAACCCACCCGTTTGGGGCAGGATGCTACAACGGTCGAGGGGTGGCGGGATTTGGGGTTCCATCCGGTTCTTCCACAGGCACAAGGCGAGACCAGCCTGCTGGAGCGCTATCTGGCTTTGGGGGCCGAGAACCCTCTGCCTCCCAACGCGCCCCTGCCGGACTCGTTGGAGCTAGCGCTTGACCGCCCCTTGGTCTGTCCAACCGATCAGGAGTTCGACGCCTTCCGCGAAAGCCATCCAATGGCCGGAATGCCCTATGGGACCGCGCCACTATCAGCCTCAGAGCATGCGCTGTTGATGGACTGGGTGCAGAACGGATCGGCCTTGCCTGACGCGGCTACGCCATTGCCGGACGATATCCAAGAGCAGGTTACTGCTTGGGAAGCGTTTTTGAACGCCCCCGACCCGCGCGCGCAATTGATGAGCCGGTATCTGTTCGAACATCTGTTTCTGGCTCGCCTGCATTTCGAAGGCGATGACCCACGGCGGTTCTTTCAAATCGTCCGGTCCAGAACGCCCAATGGAGAAGAGATCGACATCATCGCCACCCGCCGCCCGTTTGATGATCCCGGCGCTGACCCTTTCTTCTACCGTTTGCAACAGATCGATGAGACCATCGTCCACAAGGAACATCTGGTCTACACGCTAAGCCCTGATCGCATGGCGCGGTTTCAGGCGCTTTTCCTACAGCCCAACTGGTCGCTGACCGACCTGCCCTCCTATGGCGATGCCGAAGGCGGAGACCCGTTCTCGACCTTCGCGGCGATCCCCGCGCGCAGCCGCTATCAATTCCTGTTGGACGACGCGCTGTTCTTCGTACGCAGTTTCATCCGCGGCCCCGTCTGTCACGGAGAGACTGCCGTTGACGTCATCGAGGACCGGTTCTGGGTCAGTTTCCTTGACCCCGACGCCGACCTCTCGATCACCGACCCAAGTTTTCTGGCCGAGGGCGCTGCGCTTCTTGAACTGCCCGTCGCGCAGGTGGATCAAAGCCTTGGTGACTTGCACATCTTCTCGCATCAGAACCAGGCCCAGTACCTTGAGTTCCGCGATACCCGCTATGGCAACAGCCCCGCGCATCAGACCGGTTGGGGCTATGACGCGATCTGGGATGGCGAGGGCACCAACCCGAACGCCTTGATCACCGTGTTTCGGCACTTCGACAACGCCTCGGCCCTGACCGGGTTTCATGGTGATATTCCAGAAACTGCCTGGGTCATCGACTATCCGGTGTTTGAACGGATCTACTATAATCTGGTCGCTGGATATGACGTGTTTGGACGTGTCGAGCATCAACTGGCGACCCGCATTTACATGGACGAATTGCGCATGGAGAGTGAGGATAACTTCCTGACCTTCATGCCGCGCAATCTGCGGCCGGGGATGCACGAAAACTGGTACCGAGGCGTTCTGGCCAGATTGCACACTTTTTGGCACACCCGTCGCATCGACGACACGATGCCCACCAGGATCACGTTTGAAACGGACGCCCCCAAGCAGGAGTTTTTTCTGCAGCTTTTGGCCCGCGGCAACGGGCTATGGTCGCGCTCAGACCCGATCAACCGGTGCGATGGCGCGCATTGCGCGCAGAATGCCCTGACTTCCCTCACTAGCCAGACCGGGCCTTGGGTCAAGTTCCTGCCCGACCTTTCCTTGCTGGTGGTCGAGACAAGCGACGAGAAAGCCGAGGTTTTCACCCTGATCCACGACAAGGCCCATACCAACATAGCCTTCCTGTTTGACGAATCCGCCCGGCGAGAGCCCGAAAAAGACGTTCTGACCATTCTGCCTGAGATGATCGGAAGCTACCCAAACTTCTTCTTCAAACTGCCTGAAGCGCAATTGCCCGACTTTGTTCAGGCTGTGAAAGCGGTCGCCACGCAAGAAGACTGGATGCAGCTGGTTGCCGATTTCGGCGTGCGTCGGACCAGCGAAGATTTCTGGGCCATCAGCGATCAGATCCACACCCGTTTTTTGAAGGATAACCCAATCCAGTCGGGCATTCTGGACCTCAACCGGTACAAAGACCCAAAGCCCGGCGAAGATCCGACCTGAGCATTGCGGTTTGATGAAGAGGGGATGAAAAACACCCGCCAGCGCCGCCAGCTGTGACACCCACACGATAAGTTCAGCCCGGCAGACTTGCCCAAAGGCGACAGCGGCCCTACCCTTTTACCATGCCATCTTTTGCACATATCCGGCCAGCCTACAGCCGGGCCGAGCGCATCAGTGACGGAGTTGTACATGTTCTGGGCCTGTTTCTAGCCCTCATCGCGGTTCCCATTCTGATTGTCATGACCATGCACTATCGCGCCGACCCGGACGCGGTCATGGGCGCGTCGATCTACGGAATGACGCTGATCCTGATGCTCAGCTTTTCTGCGCTCTACAATATGGTCGTCAGCGACCGATGGTCAGAAGTTCTGCGCAGGCTGGATCACTCGGGCATCTATGTGAAGATCGCAGGAACCTACACGCCTTTCCTGCTGCTGTCCGGAGCGCAAGCCCCGGGGCTGATGATCGGCCTTTGGTCCTCGGCGACGCTGGGGTCGGTGCTGAAAATGGTGGACCCGCACCGCTTTCGCTGGATCGGGCTGGTCTTGTATCTGGGCATGGGCTGGGCCGCCGTGTGGAGCGGGCATGCCTTGCTGGACGAGCTGCCGCCCTCGGTATTCGCCCTGATGATTGCCGGAGGGGTAGTCTACACCGCAGGCGTCATCTTCTACCTGTCCGACTGGATGCCCTATCACAATACGATTTGGCATGTTTTCGTTCTAGCAGGCAGTGTTCTGTTCTTCGCCGCCGTATCGCTGCGAGTGTCGCTGGAGCCGCTGGTGCTAGGCTAGAGCCCGCTCAGAACGTCAGGCCCGCGTGCATCAGGATACCAACCACCATCAACAGGTTGAGGATCATCGAAATCCCATTGCCCACGTAAATCGGCAGCTTCCCGACCACCAACCCATAAGCAAACCACAGGAAAGATAGCGCAGCGTAGAGGGACCAGGACAAAAGCGACTGGCCGGTGGCGTGTTGTGAATGGGTGAAAAACAGCTTGATCAGCTGCGGCAGCGTGGCAAAGGGGCCGACGACACCAATGAAGACCATGAAGCCTTCGAATCGCTGCATCCAATGACCCAGGTTCGATTTTTCAAGTTTCTCAGCGAGTGTTTCAGCCACGCCAACACCTGACCTTTTTGCGGTTTTCTCAACGATCAGCCTTTGCCGACCTGCCCTTAAAACTAGACGGTTTGGGCCGCCTGTCCAAGTCCCTGTGAGTGGAGCTATTCCAGCCCCTCTTCATCTAGTAAATGCCGCCCCTGCCGGTCTTCGACCTCAATCACCCAGAGATCAGGGTCAAAGCTGCGCTGGCGCTGGATGGCCTCGTCCACATCGCGTTCGGCGCCGCTGGAGAGTTCTACCCATTTGCGCGCGCCACTGATCAGGTCAAAGCTGCGTTGGAAGGCCACCGCGTGCCCATCAAGCGTGTTGAGCTTGACCAGAACCGCACCCGCCGTGTCATCGCCATGCGCCACCACGAAGGCCGGGATCTCCTGAAACCGCAGCCGCGCCAGATAGGCATGAACCCAGAAGTCTGCGGTCAGACGGGTCATGCGTTGCCGTCTTTGAAATCCAGACCCATTTCCGAGTAACGCTCGGATTCCTCCAACCAGTTGGGCCGGACTTTGACCTGCAGGAACAGGTGAATCTTGCGGTCGAGGAACTCTTCCAATTCCGCCCGCGCGGCCTGGCTGACCGCCTTGATCGTCTCGCCCTTTTTGCCCAGCACGATGCCTTTGTGGCCGTCGCGCATGACATAGATGATCTGATCAATCCGGGCCGAGCCGTCTTTGCGCTCTTCCCAGCTCTCGGTTTCGACGGTCAGCTGATAGGGCAGTTCCTGATGCAGGCGCAGGGTCAGCTTTTCGCGCGTCATCTCGGCGGCGATCATGCGAAGGGGCAGATCGGCGATCTGGTCTTCGGGATAAAGCCAAGGACCTTCAGGCAGCTCACCCGCCAGCCATTTACGCAGGTCGTCGACGCCGTGGCCTTTCTCGGCCGAGATCATGAAGGTCTCAGCAAAAGGGTAGCGAGCGTTCAAGTCGCTGGTCAGCGCCAACAGCTTCTCGGAGGGCACCTTGTCGATCTTGTTGATGGCCAGCGCGATGGTGCGGCCCTGTCCGATCTCTTCGAGACCTTCGAGGATCCGCTCGACCCCTTCGGTGATGCCGCGATGGGCCTCGATCATCAGGACAACCACATCCGCATCAGCCGCCCCACCCCACGCAGCGGCAACCATCGCACGGTCCAGACGGCGGCGGGGCTTAAAGAGGCCAGGCGTGTCCACAAAGACCAGCTGCGCGTCGCCCTCCATCGCCACGCCACGGATGCGGGCGCGGGTGGTCTGCACCTTATGCGTCACGATCGAGACCTTGGCCCCGACCATGCGGTTCAAAAGGGTGGATTTGCCTGCGTTTGGCTCTCCGATCAGGGCGATAAATCCGGCGCGTGTGGTCATGTGGTTGCGATCCTGTTTGCAAGTGCGCACCCCTATAGCAGAATGCCCGCGCAGGCCAGAGGGATTTGTCGCATTGCGGTCCGCGGAACGCAGTGAAACTGTAGCCAAACGCCACGCCGATGACAGCCAGGCGAGGATTTCATCAAAGAGGCAAATCATGAAACGTCGCGAGTTCCTTTTGGGCAGCAGCGCCGCCGCAGGAGCAATCGGGTTGGGAGGGTTCGGCCTGGCCTCGGCCGCGCCTGAATTGATCATCCAATCGGCCAGTTTTGCACTGCGCGATCAGGTGACGACCGGGATGGTCAGCCTGTCCTCTGATGCGCCGCCGCCGGTGCTGAAGGGTCGTCAGGGCGAGGCGATGCGCCTGCCGGTGCGCAACTCGACACTGGACTACACCGCGATGCATTGGCACGGGCTGCGTATTCCCAATGCGATGGACGGCGTGCCCTATCTGACCCAGATGCCAATGGGGCCGAATGAACTGTTCGACTATGAGTTCACGCCCCCCGATGCCGGAACCTATTGGTACCACCCCCATTGCATGACGATGGAGCAGATGGCCCATGGCCTGACCGGCATGATGGTTATTGCCGAGGCCGAAGATCCCGGATTTGACAGCGAACAGGTCGTCAATCTGCGTGATTTCCGGCTGGATGACGAGGACCAGTTCTTGCCCTCGTACACCCAGCGCGGCGCTGCGCGAGCCGGGACATTCGGCAATTTACAAACCGCAAACTGGCTGGATGCGCCTGTCTATGACCACGTCTCGGGCGGGTTGGTACGACTGCGGGTGGTGAACACGGATACGACCCGGATCTATCGGCTGCATCTTGAGGGCGCCGGGGCTCGGATCATCGCATGGGACGGGCATCCGGTTGATGTCGAGGTTCCCCTGCCTAGCGCCGAGGACCCTCTGCTGGTCGGACCGGGCCAACGGGTGGATTTCGCGGTGGCGATGCCCTCAGGCGAGGGACAGATGGTGGATCTGGTCGCAAAACTGCCGGGTCAGCCGCATCGCCTGATGGCGCGTCTTCGGGCCGTAGGCGCGGATGTTGCGCGGGACTTGCGGGAGTTGAAACCACTGCCCCCAAACCCGGTAGTACGGCCTGATTTGGCCAAGGCTGAGCTACATGAGTTCGTCTTTGGCTGGACGCCCGAGGGGGGAGAGCCGAATAACGGGTTCTGTGGCTCTCTGGGATATAATTTCTGGTCAATCAACCGGACCCCTTGGGAAGGCGATGCCGCCAAGGGCATTGGCCCTCTGGCCGTTTTGGAGATGGGCAAAAGCTATGTTCTGCGGCTGCGAAACGAATCGCCGAACCTGCACCCGATCCATTTGCATGGGCTTGTGTTCACACCGTTGAAGTCGAACCTACGCAAGCTGCCGCCCTTGCTGACCGATACAATGCTACTGCTGAAGGATGAGGTGGTCGAGATCGCTCTGGTCGCGGACAATCCCGGCGACTGGGCCTTTCATTGCCATGTGATTGAGCATCAGAAAACCGGTCTGACCGGGTATATCCGCGTGGTCTAGGGATTGGATTGGCTGCGCCAATCCAACTGGGAGGGGGCCAGCCCCCTCGTCCGGATTTCATCCGGCCTCACCCCCGGGATATTTTTAGCCAGATGAAGAGCGGATCGGGTTTTGGAAGATGAACGGGGCTATTTTGGCAGCGCGTCCAGAAGGGCCTTTGCCGCCGCCTGTTCGGCCTGACGTTTTGATCCGGCGGTAGCCTGTGCCTCGGCCCCGTCCTGCAGGCGGGCGGCGATGGTGAAAACCGGGGCGTGGTCGGGGCCGCTGCGTTTGACCTCGATATAACTAGGCGGTTTCTGGCCGCGGGCCTGTGCCCATTCCTGGAGCGCGGTTTTGGCGTCGCGGGCGTCGGATTCGACTGTATGGATGCGATCGCCCCAGAGGGCGAGGATGACATCGCGAGCGGCTTCGAACCCGGCGTCGCGGTAGACGGCGGCAATCACTGCCTCCATGGCGTCGCCCAGAAGCGCCTGTTTGCGGCGCCCCCCGGACAGCATCTCGGACCGGCCGAGTTTGAGCACGGCGCCCAGATCAATCTGGCGGGCGACGTCGGCGCAGGCTTCTTTACGCACTAGCGCGTTAAAACGAGGGGCCAGTTGGCCTTCGGAGGCTTTCTTGTCCGCCTCCAGCAAGGCGGTCGCCATAACGAGACCCAGAACGCGGTCACCCAGGAACTCGAGCCGTTGGTTATCGGGCCGGGTAGCGGACGAAACTGAACCGTGGGTCAGTGCCCGCACCAACAACTCGGGGTTCGAGAATTCGTACCCCAAGCGGTGTTGAAATGCCTTTATATCGGCCGATACCTTCAATTGACCGCCTTGAAGAAGCGGTCGCTGCGCCATGTCCAGAAGAACAGCATAGACCGGCCAGCCGACGAGAACATGATCCGGTCTGCGCGACCGATCAGGTTTTCGTAAGGAACATAGCCTACCCCACCAGCAGATTGCGGCAGACGGCTGTCGGCAGAGTTATCGCGGTTGTCGCCCATGAAGAAATAGTGGCCTTCGGGCACCGTGTAGATGCCGGTATTGTCGGACCCTTGATTGCCGATACTTAGCACGTCATAGGACACACCATTTGGCAGGGTTTCGACAAAGCGCTCTTTCTCACAGACGCCACCGATACCGACCGGACCGTTGGAGCAGCGCGGACGCAGGCGTTGCGGGCCTTGAGGAGCAGCCACTTCGGTGAACACGCCATCTGCTTGTTGCGGGACGGGCGTGCCGTTCAGAATGATCTGCCCCTGACGGACCTGAACGCGGTCGCCCGGCAGACCGATGAGGCGCTTGATGTAGTCACGCCCCGTCACAGGATGGCGGAAGACGATCACATCGCCGCGTTCGGGCTCTCCGCCCCAGATGCGGGTATTGTCGTCACCCGTAAGCCAGCCGCAGATATCCTCGGCGTCAATATTCAGACCGACGCTGGGGATGATCAGGCTGGGGCAGGAGGCGTAGGAGTAGCCGTAGGCCATCTTGTTGACGAACAGGAAATCGCCGATCAGCAGGGTCTGCTTCATCGAGCCGGAGGGAATCCAGAAGGGCTGGAAGAACAGGGTGCGGAAAACGCCTGCGATCAACAGGGCGTAGACGATGGTTTTGATCGTCTCCCAGATGGGATTTCCGGTTTTGACGTCCTCGGCCATACTGCTCTTTCGCTCCTTGGTGTGTTGGGTGCTACATGCGGGCCATGCGGGGGCAAGTCAAGGCTGCGTACCGGGTTCTTGCAGCGGGCGCGCCTCGATCACCACAAAGGCCTGCGCCCAGGGGTGGTCATCGGTCAGGGTGACGTGGATGATCGCCTCATGACCATCCGGAGTCATCTGGCGCAGCCGGTCGGCGGCCCAGCCGGTTACATGCATCACGGGCTGGCCCGTGTGCAGGTTGCTGACCGCCATGTCCTTCCAGGCGATGCCCATGCGCAGACCGGTGCCGAGCGCCTTGGAACAGGCCTCTTTCGCGGCCCAGCGTTTGGCATAGGTGCCTGCGGTATCGTGGCGACGTTCGGCCTTCCGCTGCTCGGTCTCGCTGAAAACGCGATTGCGGAAGCGGTCGCCGAAACGGTCGAGCGTGCGCTGGATACGCTCAATATTCGCGAGGTCTGTGCCAACGCCGAGGATCACGACAACCGCACCGTCAAAATCTTATAGCTGGCGACGCCGAAGAACCCCGCAAAGGCAAAATCGAACCAGCGGCGAGCGCGCCGGTAGGCGCTAACCATACGCACCGAGGAAAACAGGAAGGCGTAACCGATGAAGATCAGCAACGATCCTGCATAGAGTAGGCAGAAATACCCCAACAAGATCAATAGGCTGGCGTCATTTGGGGCCACGATCGCATAGATTGATCCCCAACTAAGGATGGCTTTGGGGTTCGTCAGGTGAATGGCTGCACCTTTCGCAAAGATCGTACGTAGCGACCCGGTGACTGGCTTGCCCAACGGCACCTCACCGGCGGTCATAGCGCGGCGTAGGGCCTTGAGGGCCAGCCAGCCCAGATAGGCGACACCAAAGTAACGGATCACCTCGAAGACCCAGACATTGGCCAGCATGATCGCCGACAAGCCCAGCGCGGCGGCGATCCCCCAAGCCGCAGAGCCTGCGCATATGCCAAGTGCAAAGACCAGCCCTGCGCGGCGACCCTCAGTCATGGCGGTACCGGCAATGCCCATGGTGGCCGGACCGGGTGAGCCACCGGCCATCAGCCAGGCAAACCAGATCGCTACGAAAGCAGGCGTGATCACGCCCGCGCCTCATCCATCAGGCGGCGCATTTCCTGAATGGCGGGGGTGAGGCCTAGAAAGATCGACTCGCCGATCAGGAAGTGGCCGATGTTCAACTCACGCACCTCGGGGAAGGCCGCTACAGGTTTCACCGTCTCATAGGTCAACCCATGGCCCGCATGGACTTCGAGGCCCAGCGAATGAGCAAACGTCGACATTCGGCGCAGGCTTTCCAGCTCACGCTCGGCGTCTTCCATGCGGCCTTCGGCGAAGGCGTCGCAATAGGCGCCTGTGTGTAGCTCGATCACCTCGGCGCCGATGCGGTGGGCAGCCTCGATCTGGCGTTGGTCAGCGGCGATGAAGATCGACACACGACAGCCGACATCGCGCAAGGGGGCGATGAAATGGGCCAGTTTGTTTTCCTCGCGCGCGACTTCCAGCCCGCCTTCGGTGGTGCGTTCTTCGCGCTTCTCCGGCACGATACAGACCGCGTGAGGTTTGTGCCGCAAGGCGATCTTCTGCATCTCTTCGGTGGCCGCCATCTCAAAGTTCAGCGGGACCGAGAGGACGTCCATCAGCCCATCGATATCCGCGTCCGAGATATGGCGACGGTCTTCGCGCAGATGCGCCGTGATGCCATCGGCCCCGGCCTCTTCGGCCAGCTTGGCGGCGCGCAGCGGGTCGGGGTAAGCCCCACCGCGTGCGTTACGCACAGTGGCGACGTGGTCGATATTCACACCAAGACGCAGATAAGTGTCAGACATCGCGCGATTCCTTTTTCACGGTTTGAGCTGAAGCTAGTGCCTTTTCCACCGAAGTGTCAGCCTCGGTTTCGGCCAGACGTTTGATTTCTTCGAATTTGGCTTTGATCCGCGCGCGGCGGCGCTGTTGATAGGTGCGGATCAGCGGCAGGCTGAGATAAAAGCAGACTACCCCCGCCAGTAAACCGGGAAGAATGCCGCCGATCATATAGGGGTAGAACACTTCGCGGTAGAATAAGCCCAAACCGTGCCAATCCGCCACGCGGTCGGTAAACATGGCGAGGAAGTTGTTCTTCAGATCGCCCATCGCATCCGCGAATTTCCCCATCAGGCCGCGGGTTTCGCTTTTTTCGAATTCGGTTCCCAGAAGGAAATGCCCTGTCTGCAAGCAGATGACGCCAATCGGAACATAGGTCAGCGGATTGCCGAAGAACGTGCCGCTGAGGGCGGCCACGATATTGCCGTTGAGCAGGCGCGCGCCGATGGCAGCGACCAGAAAATGCAGGCCATAGAAGGGTGTAAACGCTGCAAACACCCCTGCCCCGATACCGCGTGCGATCCGCTCGGGCGAGTCCGGCAAGCGGCGAACGCGATGTTTGACATAGTGAAAGGCGCGGGTCCATCCGCCACGTGGATAGACAAACTCAGATGCGGCCTGAATGGGAGAGCGTCGATCTCGGCGCTTGAAAACCACTCCTGATCACCTCATCTCAACCAGCCGGCAGGGCGGCATTTTCACGCTCTCGGTACCGTTCGACAGCGGCCACATCACTTTCTGCCTCGAGCATCAGCATCAGCGAATGCAATTGTTCAAGGTCTCTCAGTTCGACATTGATCAGCAGTCGGTAAAAATCCGGTTTGCGGTCGACGAACTCAAGGTTTGAGATATTGGCCTTTTTCTCGCCGATCAATGTGCAAATACGTCCCAGTACGCCCGCATCGTTGCCGATGGTGAGGTCAAGTGTCGCGCCATAGACCGCCGGGTGGGTGCCGGAATGCCAGTGAAGATCGACCCAACGCTCGGGTTCATTCTCGTATGCGCCCAGGCGGTTGCAGTCGATGGCGTGAACCTCGACGCCCTTGCCCCGATGCGTGATGCCGACAATCCGCTCGCCCGGCAGGGGCTGACAGCAGGGGGCGCGGTCGAATTTCTGACCTGGCTCAAGACCGATCACGGCGCGCCGCAGCGGGATCGCATCGCCGTCATCCTGTGTCAGTTCCGGATAAACGGCGCTGACCACGTCATGGGCTGTCAGTTCGGCACTGCCCAAACGCGCGAGCAACTCATGCCGGTCTTTCAGACGCAGGTGTTTGGCGGCTGTATCCAGCGCTTTATCTGTGGATTTGCGGCCGACATGTTCGAACCCGGAACGCGCAAGCTCTTTGCCAAGCTTGATGAACCGTTCGCGGTCAACCTCGCGCAGGGCGCGGCGGATCGCGGTGCGGGCCTTACCGGTGACAGCGATCTCAAGCCAAGTGACCTGAGGGGTCTGGCCATCAGCGGTGATGATGTCGACCGACTGCCCGTTCTTCAGCCGGGTCCAGAGCGGCACGCGGATCGCATCGACTTTTGCTCCGACACAGGCGTGGCCGATACGGGTGTGGATGGCGTAGGCAAAATCAATCGGCGTCGCCCCGCGCGGTAGTTTCACGACATCGCCTTTCGGCGTGAAGCAGAACACCTGGTCCGAGTACATCTCAAGCTTGACGGCTTCGAGGAAGTCTTCGTGATCTTCCTCATTGTCGAATTGCTCGGTCAGGTTCGAGATCCACTTGGCCGGGTCGACCGCAAACGGGTTCTCGGTCCGGACACCGTCGCGATATGACCAATGCGCGGCCACACCGGTTTCTGCCACATCATGCATCTGACGAGTACGGATCTGAACTTCGACCCGTTTGCCGTCACGACCCGAAACAGTGGTGTGGATCGAGCGGTAGCCGTTCGATTTCGGCTGAGAAATATAGTCCTTAAACCTGCCGGGCACCGCGCGCCAGCGCTGGTGAATCGCACCGAGGGTGCGGTAGCAGTCTTCCTCGGTTTCGGTGATGATCCGGAACCCGTAGATATCGGACAGGCGCGAGAAGCCCTGATCCTTTTCCTGCATCTTGCGCCAGATCGAATAGGGTTTCTTGGCACGACCAAAAACTTCGGCCTCTATGCCCGCTTTTTCCAGCTCATGGCGCATATCGCCGGTGATCCGGTGAATCACGTCTCCGGTTTCGCGCTGCAGGGTGATGAAGCGGCGGATGATCGACTGACGTCCCTCGGGGTTCAGCACACGGAAGGCGAGGTCTTCGAGTTCCTCGCGCATCCACTGCATCCCCATCCGACCCGCAAGCGGCGCGTAGATATCCATCGTCTCGCGTGCTTTGACGATCTGCTTTTCGGGGCGCATCGCCTTGATGGTGCGCATGTTGTGCAGCCGGTCGGCCAGCTTGACCAAGATCACCCGCAGGTCCTTGGACATGGCCATGAACAGCTTGCGGAAATTCTCAGCCTGTTTGGTTTCGCGGCTTGAGAGTTGCAGGTTGGTCAGTTTGGTGACGCCGTCGACCAGTTTGGCGACTTCATCCCCGAACAACTCTGCTACTTTGCCATAGCTGGCTTTGGTGTCTTCGATCGTGTCGTGCAAAAGCGCCGTGATAATGGTCGCATCATCCAAACGCTGTTCGGTCAGGATGGCGGCAACGGCAACGGGATGGGTAAAATAGGGCTCGCCGGAATGACGGAACTGCCCTTCATGCATCTGATGGCCGAATTCATAGGCCTTGGCGATGCGTTCAGCGTTTGTCTTTGGGTTATAATTGCGGACCAGCGCAATCAGGTCGTCAGCAGAAATCATCCGGTCCGCACCTTCGTTTTGAGGGCTTACCCCTGCCCTTGAGCCTCCATCAGAGCGCGCAGGAGTTTTTCTTCCGACATGTCATCTTCGGCAGGCTTGTCCGATTCGGCACCCATCAGCAGAGCCATCTGATCTTCTTCCGGCTCATCAACCTCGATCTGGGTCTGGTTGGCCTCGATCAGACGCTCGCGCAGCTCGTCTGCGCTCTGGGTTTCGTCCGCGATTTCACGCAGCGAGACAACAGGGTTTTTGTCGTTGTCACGGTCCACAGTGATCGGTCCACCGGCGGAAATCTCACGCGCACGATGGGCGGCAAGCATCACCAGTTCAAACCGGTTGGGAACCTTGTCTACGCAGTCTTCAACCGTCACGCGGGCCATGGAACGCTACTCCGTTGCTGAGTCCATATCAGGAAGCGTTGTATCTAAGACCGATTGAACGCCTTGACAAGCAGGAAATAGCGCAAATCCACCAATCTACAAAGGTGTGACCGCGGCGATGTCTTCCGCTGGCAGCGCCTCGAGCATCTGCTGGACGGTCTGACCCAGAACCGGATGGTTCCAGTCCGGGGCCACGTCGGCCATGGGCACAAGCACAAACGCCCGGTCCTGCAGGCGGGGATGCGGCAAAATCAGCTGCTCTGGCGCCTTTTGACGCTGCGCATCCGCTGGCAGGGTCAGCCAGCGATCGAAGGTGGCAGGATCGGGCAGTAACTGATCCTCGTAGGTCACTAGATCCAGGTCCAACGTCCGCATTCCCCAGCGCTGAACCCGTTCACGACCGAACTCATGTTCAACATCGTGCAGGACCTCCAACAGCTGCGTCGGTGGAAGGTCAGTCTCGATCAAAAGGGCTGCATTGACGTAGTCGGGGCCCGCACCCGGAGGGAAACAGGGGGTTGCAAAAAACCGGCTTTCGGCGCGAATCACCGCACCACGGTCCGCAAGCGCTATTATTGCGTTGCGAAGTGTCACCTTGGGCCCTAGTCCGCTCAGATTGAGATTTGCGCCCATCGCAACAACTGCATTTGACGTGGTTTTGCCCATTAATACCCCCATATTCGGCCAAATGCATACTTGCGATGCGCATTAAAAGCCCTAATTATAGGCCCATCAGCACGCTTAATTTTACACCACTCACTCTTAAACGCGCAGCGGGCTGGATTATACCGGAAGGACCTATTTATGTTTTATAAAGACGAACGGCTAGCGCTGTTCATCGACGGCTCGAATCTTTATGCCGCCGCAAAAGCACTTGGCTTCGACATCGACTACAAGCTTCTGCGGCAGGAATTCATGCGCCGCGGTAAGCTTCTGCGTGCTTTCTACTACACAGCGCTGCTGGAGAATGACGAGTACTCTCCGATCCGACCACTGGTTGACTGGCTGCACTACAATGGCTTCACCATGGTGACCAAACCGGCCAAGGAATACACCGACAGCATGGGGCGTCGGAAGGTCAAGGGTAACATGGATATCGAACTCACCGTCGATGCTATGGAACTGGCGCCACGCGTTGATCACATTGTGCTGTTCTCGGGCGATGGGGATTTCCGCCCGCTAATTGCCAGCCTGCAACGTCAGGGCGTACGTGTTTCGGTCGTGTCGACGATCCGCAGCCAGCCGCCGATGATCTCGGACGAGCTGCGCCGCCAGGCCGACAACTTCATCGAACTGGAAGACCTGCGCGACGTGATCGGCCGCCCGCCTAGGGAAATGCCGACCGAACCACGTAGTGTTGCTGCCGCCGGCGGGCACTAGCCCACGGCGTCACAATTGGGGATGAGATTAGCGCGGTCAGGGTATGAAACCCTGGCCGCGCTTCTTTAACTAAGGTTTGGTACTGAAACACCCAACGGCTATCAGTGATTCATGTCAGATCAATGACGCCGCCCTGTCTGGACCAAGGCCGTGAAAAGACCTACCTGTGGCGCAAGGAGACAGCGACATGACCAAGCCGCCATTGACTTTGTACCTGGCCGCACCGCGCGGGTTCTGCGCGGGCGTAGACCGTGCCATCAAGATCGTCGAGATGGCGCTGCAGAAATGGGGCGCGCCGGTCTATGTCCGGCACGAGATCGTCCACAACAAATTCGTGGTCGACGGGCTGCGCGCCAAAGGGGCCGTGTTTGTCGAGGAACTTGATGAATGCCCTGATGATCGCCCGGTGATCTTCTCAGCTCATGGGGTCCCCAAATCCGTACCTGCCACCGCTGCCCGGCGTGATATGATCTATGTCGATGCCACCTGCCCTTTGGTCTCGAAAGTCCATGTCGAGGCGCAGCGCCATTCGGACAATGGCCTGCAGATGATCATGATCGGCCACAAAGGCCACCCCGAGACCATCGGTACCATGGGACAGCTGCCCGAAGGCGAGGTGTTACTGGTCGAAACCGTCGAAGATGTCGCCACGGTTCGGGTTCGCGACCCGGATCAGCTGGCCTTTGTCACCCAGACCACCCTGTCGGTCGATGACACCAAAGATATCATCGCGGCGCTTGAAGAGCGGTTCCCCAAGATCGTCGGCCCGCATAAGGAAGACATCTGCTACGCCACAACCAACCGGCAAGAGGCCGTGAAAGCCGTAGCGCCGAAAGCGGATGCGCTGCTGGTGGTGGGCGCTCCGAACTCGTCCAACTCACGGCGATTGGTCGAGGTCGCCTCGCGCGCTGGATGCAACTATGCGCAATTGGTGCAACGTGCCTCCGATATTGACTGGCGCGCGCTTGAGGGAATTTCGAGCATTGCCATCACCGCTGGGGCCTCAGCCCCTGAGGTACTGGTAAATGAGGTCATCGACGCGTTCAGCGATCACTACGACGTAACCGTCGACCTCGTGGAAATCGCCGTCGAAAACGTAGAATTCAAAGTCCCCCGCGTGTTGAGGCAACCGGCATGAACGGCGTCCCCAAATCCGCGCTCTATCTGGGGTTGGCGGGGCTGATCCCGTTCATTTGGGGGGCGCTGACTTATCTGAACTCGGATCTGCACGATCTGGGCATGCGCGAGCTGGGCTCTCGTTTCGTAGGGCCTTACATCCAGCTGTTCTATGGCTCGGTTATCCTGAGTTTCATGTCCGGTGTCTTGTGGGGCTTTGCCACCAAGACCTCGGGCACCAAGGCGACTGTGGGCTATACTCTATCGGTCCTTCCCGCCCTTTGGGCCTTCTTCATGACAGGCGGCGGGCCAATCAGCGCCGGCACCAATCTGATGATCGGCTTTGCCGGGCTTTTGGTTCTAGACGCCCTGTTTTGGTATTGGGGCCTCGCGCCGCGCTGGTGGATGCGATTGCGTATCCTGCTGACAGCCATCGTCCTGCTGTGCCTTGCAGTCGGAGTGTATCTATGAGCGATCGTGAGACGATCTCAGTCTATGACGAACAGGCCGCGCGCTATGCCGATCTGACTGATGAAGCGAACACCGAGGACCCACAACTGACCCGTTTCATTCAGGCGGTACCAACGGGCGGAAAGGTGTTGGATCTGGGCTGCGGTCCCGGTGCCTCATCAGTGATCATGGCGAAGTCGGGGCTACAGGTTGAGGCCATGGATGCCTCGGCCGAGATGGTCCGGCTGGCCTCGGCCCACCCTGGCGTTTCCGCCCGCCAGGCGGCGTTCTCCGACTTAAACGACGAGGATGTCTATGACGGAATCTGGGCCAATTTCAGCCTTCTGCACGCCAAGCGCGCGGATTTCCCAAACCATTTGGCCGCCATTCACCGGGCGTTGAAACCCAAGGGCGTCTTCTATATCGCCATGAAGCTGGGACAGGGTGAAGGGCCGGATCGTTTGGGGCGCTTCTACAGCTATTATTCCGAGGAAGACTTGAAAACCTATCTTCAAAAGGCGGGCTTTACCGTCACCGCACGACGACTTGGCAGCGGAACCGGGCTGGATGGCTCGGTCTCGGACTGGATCGGGCTTGCCGCCCATGCCTGAGCTTTTTGCCTATACCGATGGGGCCTGTTCCGGCAATCCCGGTCCCGGTGGCTGGGGCGTGTTGCTGCGCGCGATGCAGGGGGACTCGGTCCTGAAAGAACGGGAACTCAAGGGCGGTGAGGCCGAGACCACCAACAATCGCATGGAGCTGCTGGCCGCCATCAGCGCACTAGAGGCGCTGGAGCGCGCGTCCAAAATCACCGTTGTGACCGACAGCGCCTATGTGAAAAACGGCGTAACGGGATGGATTTTCGGGTGGAAGCGGAACGGTTGGAAAACCTCTAATAAGAAACCCGTTAAGAATGTCGACCTGTGGCAGCGGTTGGACGAGGCGCAGGGTCGTCATGACGTGACATGGGAATGGGTCAAGGGCCATGCGGGCCATCCCGAAAACGAAAAAGCGGATGAACTGGCCCGTGCGGGCATGGCCCCCTTCAAACCCGCAAAGGCGCAGGAGTGAGCGCGCTTGCCCTGCTGGACTATGCCTCGGTTCTGGTCTTCGCGCTGACTGGGGCACTGGTGGCCAGCCGGGCGCAGCTTGATCTGGTGGGCTTTGCGTTCATCGCCTGCCTGACTGCGGTCGGAGGCGGCACCGTGCGCGACCTGCTGCTGGATCGCCATCCCGTCTTCTGGGTCGGCCAGCCGGACTACATCCTGATCGCTGTCGGGGCCGCTGTTCTGGTGTTCTTCACCGCGCATCTGGTCGAAAGCCGCTATAGCTGGCTGATCTGGCTGGACAGTTTCGCTTTATCCATTGCCGTTGCTGCGGGAACCGGAGCAGCACTTTCGCTAGATCAATCCGGCACCATCGTGGTGCTGATGGGCGTCACCACCGGATGTCTGGGCGGGTTGATGCGCGATGTGGTCTGCAATGAGGTCCCCCTGGTGCTGAAACAGGGTGAGCTTTACGTCTCTTGCGCGTTTGCCGGTGCCTTGACGGCAGTGGTCGCAACACGCCTTGGGCTCGAGGGCCTGCCTGCGCTGGCGCTATGTGCCGCGATCTGCTGGGCCTTGCGCGCCGGATCGCTTATCTTCGGTTGGAGGCTTCCTGTCTACAAAGCCCGACCGCCACGCCAGTAGGGCGTGTACCGCCTAAACAAACCGAAGGCCCGCTTGTGAAACCTGCCCTGTCTTTACTCGCCGCCAGTGCGATTTGCCTTGCCGCTTGCGCGGAACCCTACAGTCCAACGCAATTCGTGGCCCAGGGCGATCAGATCGTTGTCACCGGAGCCATCGATCACACCACCCTTGGTGCCTTTCGAGTGGTGGCCGCCGACAACCCGCAGATCAAAACGCTTGTCCTGCAAAACATCGAAGGATCGGTGGATGACGATGCCAACGTGATCTTCTCGCGCGAGGTACGCAACCGTGGCTTTGACACTGTCGTGCCGTCCGACGGCATGGTCGCCTCGGGTGGGACAGACCTTTTTTTGGCGGGCAACAGGCGCACCTTGCAGCCGGGCGCCTGCGTCGGCATTCATAGCTGGGGCGGAGGGGGCATCATTGCCACCGAACTGCCCGAGGACGACCCCGAACACGACCGGTATCTGGACTATTATGACGATATCGGCGTGTCCGAGGATTTCTATTGGTACACACTAGAAGTCGCCTCGGAGGACGAAATGCACTGGATGACAGCCGCCGAGGCCAACAGCTACGACATGGCCACCACGCGCGTGGCGCGGCTGGGGTCAACTGCGACCTGCGACACGCGCTGAACTCAGCGCGACAGCAGCCGCGCGCCGATCTCTTTGACGAATTTCGCAGCCACCATCGCGGTCATACCGTAAGGGTCGCGATGCGGGTTCAGCTCGACAATATCCGCGCCGATCAGCTGCCCTTCGAAGCGATGGATCAGGTCGATCACCTCGCGCGTGCTGAGCCCGCCGGGTTCGTGATGTGACACACCCGGCGCAAAGGCCGGGTCCAGCGCGTCGAGGTCCAGAGACAGGTAGACCGGTCCGTCAAAGCTGATCTCCAGATCGGGACGCCAATTGCGCATGTCGATCACTTCGACCCCGAATTTGTCCGCCTGCTCCTGTTGGTGCTTGTTCATGGTGCGGATGCCGACCTGCACCAGACGTTTGACCTTGCCGGTCTCCATCACCCGCGCGAAAGGGCAGCCATGACCCAGAGGCCCGATATCCTGTGTGTCATACAGGTCGGGATGCGAGTCGATATGCAGGATGTTCAGCCCCTCATACCGCTCGGCATGGGCCTTGATCAGCGGGAACGCGACCGAGTGATCACCGCCCAGAGACAACAGCCGCGCACCGGTTTCGATCCGTGCGGCAGCACCGGCCTCGATCCGGTCGATCGGCTCTTGCCCGCGCATTTCGAACACATCCAAATCACCGGTATCCTTGAACCGATCCGTGGCCCCCAAATCGGTGCCATCCTCGGCCGTCAAGTTGGCCGCACCGGAATGCAACGCCTCGCGAATGCGACCGGGCGCGAAGGCCGGACCCTGCAGAAATGAGGAATGCAAGTCCAGTGGAACGCCCATCAGGGCAACATCACCAGCGTTCAGATCATAAGACATGGGTCACCTGCTTTAAAACTCGGCTTGATCTGGCGGCGACCCAAGGGAAAGGTCAAGCCTTAACGGCGCTTTAAGCTCTGCCAGATCCAGATCACCAGCAACGCGCCCAGCACGGCCCCTACAAAACCGGACAACCAGCCGGAAACGGTGATCAGCAGACGCAACATGAACCCACCGACCAGAGCGCCAACGATACCGATCAGCATGGTGGTGGGGATGTCAGCCTCGATCCGCATCAGTCGGGTGGCGAGGAACCCTGCGGCGGCTCCGATCACGATCAGGGCGACGACAGGCATGTCATCGCCTCCAATGGGTCGGCACGATGATCAGCGCACCGATTGAGGATAGAACCGCGTCCAACCCAGGCGGGCCAAAGCTGATGCCAAACATGATGCGGACGAAGTAGAACAGGAACGCTCCGCCGACGCAGATGATGATGGATTGAAGATAACCGTTATGAGTGAATTCCGTCTTCTCAGACAGATAGCCGACAATCCCGGCAATCACGACGGTGCCCATCAGGACCATGAACATCTGTCTCTACTCCGAAGTCAGGCGGGTGCCGACCGGTATGGGCCAACCCCGCAGAAAACTTTCCCTATCCTGCGCGCCTTTGCCTGCCCGTTGCAAGCGCAACAGTTCAACCGCGCCCTGCCCGCAGGCGACATGCAATTCGGGTGTCAGGACCTTTCCCGGAGCGCCCTGCCCCTCGGCCACGCGCGAGGCAAGCAGCTTGAGGCGCGCGCCCTCCATCTCGGTCCACGCGCCGGGAAAGGGCGACAGGCCCCGGATCTGGCGGTCGACCTCAACTGCGGGACGGGTCCAGTCGATCCGCGCCTCGGATTTGTCGATCTTTGAGGCGTAGGTAACGCCCTCTTCGGGTTGAGGCTGGGGGGTGAGATCAGGCAGCTGAGTCAGCGCGTCAGTGATCAACGCAGCCCCGATAGTTGAGAGCCGGTCGTGTAGCTGCGCGGTGGTCTCCTCGGCCTCGATCGGCGTGGCTTCACGCATCAGAACGGGGCCGGTGTCCAAACCCGCCTCCATCTGCATGATGCAGATGCCGGTTTCCGCGTCGCCAGACATGATCGCCCGATGGATCGGCGCGGCCCCGCGCCAGCGCGGCAAAAGGCTCGCATGGATGTTCAGACAACCCTGTGCGGGCGCATCCAGAATGGCTTGCGGCAGAAGCAGGCCATAGGCCACAACCACCGCCACATCCGCGTTTAATGCAGCGAACGCGTCCTGTTCCTCAGGCGATTTCAACGAGACCGGGTGGCGGACCTCTAGCCCCAACGCCTCGGCCCGCGCATGGACAGGCGTCGGGCGGTCTTTCTTGCCCCGGCCAGCGGGGCGCGGTGGCTGGCAATAGACGGCGGCGATCTCATGCCCCACATCGACCAGAGCGTCCAATACCGGGACCGAAAAATCGGGCGTGCCCATGAAAATTAGTCGCATCTTCCGCTCCGGTACGGTTTCCGGGTGCCGGTCTGAAGCCCGACCTACCCCTGTTTCTTGGCTTTGCGCAGCAGCATGTCGCGTTTGACCTTGCTGAGGCGGTCGAAATACATCCGGCCGTTCAGATGGTCGATCTGGTGCTGCACGCTGGTGGCCTCGATCCCCACGAAATCGCGGCGGTCAATGATGCCCTGTTCGTTCAGGAATTTGACCGTCACGGCCCGAGGGCGCTTTACCTTGGCCGATACGCCGGGCAGGTTCGGGCTGGCCTCATCATGTTCGCGCAACTCGATCGAGCTATGCAGGATTTCCGGGTTCGCCAGCCGTACCACCCGGCCCCGCTCGGCCGAGCCATCAACGACCGCCAAACGCAGCATCACCCCGATCTGAGGCGCGGCCAAGCCTACACCAGGCATCGCCTCCATCGTGTCGATCATATCGTCCCAGATGGCGCGGATCTCATCGGTGATCTCAGGCACATCCTCGGCCTTAGTCCGCAAGCGTTTGTCCGGCCATGGCAGGCAGGCTCGGACGGTCATGTGCGGGCCTTCTCGCGCTTGAGCTTTTGCATCTTGCGCGTGATCATCTGCCGTTTCAGAGGCTTGAGGTAGTCGATGAAAAGCTTGCCATCCAAGTGGTCGATCTCATGCTGCACGCAGGTGGCCCAGAGCCCATCAAAACTTTCCTGCTGCGCGTTGCCGTTCTGGTCCATCCAGGTCACGTCGACGGTTTTAGGCCGCGTGACCTCGGCATATTGATCCGGGATCGACAGGCAGCCTTCCTCGTAGACATTGGTCTCATCCGACGAGGCGATGATCTCGGGGTTGAACATGACCAGCGGACGGGGGGCCTCGCCTTCTTCCTTGATGCAATCGAGAACGATCAGGCGATCCAGCACTCCGATCTGCGGCGCGGCCAGACCAATGCCGGGCGCATCATACATGGTCTCAAGCATGTCATCGGCCAGCTTGCGCAGATCATCTGTCAGATCGGCAACCGGGGCGCAGACCTTTTTCAGGCGAGGATCGGGATGGATCAGAATAGTGCGTTTCATGAGGCTGATTTAGGGCATCCCGCCCGTCGCCGCAACGCCCCCCTTGCACCCGCCCGATTTGTAGTTAGCTTTCGCCTCGACAGATGGAGCAGACATGACTTTCAATACCCCAACCGACCGCCGCGGCACCCACAGTTCAAAATGGGACAAGATGGAGCAACTCTACGGCGTATCCCCCGATGATGGGCTGGCGATGTGGACGGCCGATTCCGACTATCAAACCGCGCCTTGCGTGATTGATGCGGTGCGCCGTTCAGCTGAACATGGGGTCTTTGGCTATTCGTGGAAACATCCTGAATATCTGGCTTCGGTTCAGTGGTGGATGCAAACCCGCCATGACTGGCAAATCGACACCGATTGGGTGCTGACCTCGCAGGGTTTGGGCAATGCAATCGCCCTCTGTCTGGATGTCTGGAGCGAACCGGGCGATGGCGCTGTGATCTTCACGCCCGTTTACCATGAGTTTGCCCATAAAGTGAACAAATCCGGACGCCGCGTGGTCGAATGCCCGCTGGTGCGCGAGGGCGACAGCTACGCGATTGATCTGGACGACGCGCAATCGCGCTTGGACGGGTCGGAAAAGCTGCTGCTGTGGTGTTCGCCGCAAAACCCGTCGGGCCGGGTATGGACGACTGAGGAGCTGCGCTCGGTGGCTGAATTCGCCGGGCGCAACGGGCTGATTCTGGTCTCGGATGAGATCCATCATGATCTGGTTTACCCCGGGGCGAAGTTCGTCCCGATGGATGTCGCAGCACCTGAGGCACGGCCTTGGACCGTGACACTTACGGCAGCGTCGAAGACCTTCAATATTGCGGGACAGCGCACCGGCAACATGATTATCCCCGACCCTAAGCTGCGTGCAGCGATGCGCTACCGGCTGGATACGCTGGACTATGAACCAAGCGCCCTGGGCGTGGCCATGATCACCGCCGCCTACACGCCCGAAGGGGCGGAATGGGTGGATGCTCAGGTCGCGCATCTGGATGGAAACCGCCAGTTGTTTGACGCCACGATCGCCGAGATTCCGGGCCTTTGGTCGATGCCCCTACAGGCAACCTATCTGGCCTGGGTCGATTTCTCAGGCACTGGGATGAGCCATGATGAGTTTGTTCGACGTCTGCGTCAGGACGCGCGGATCGCGACCTCATCAGGCCCCGGATTTGGCGCGGGCGGCGAGACTTTCGAACGCTTCAACCTTGCCACCCAACACGCCCGCGTCGAAGAGGCCTGCGCGCGGCTGAAACAGGCGTTCGGGGATCTGCAGTAGCGGATGCGCCTGCTGGCCCGGATCACGCTGGTCTTTCTGATCGCGGCCCTTGGCTGGATCGGTTGGCAGAGATACGGGCCGCGCCCTCCCGCGCCTGCCATGGCGCCTGACGCTGCGCAGATCGACCACATTCTGATCGAAAAATCTGCCCGTCGCCTGACCGCAACGTTGGACGGCGCCATCGTACTGCAGAGCGAGATCGCACTGGGCTTCGCGCCGGAAGGAGATAAGGAGCAGGAAGGCGACGGTAAGACGCCTGTTGGAGTTTTCACCATCGACCGCCGCAATCCGAACAGTGCGTTCCACCTTTCACTTGGGATCGACTACCCTCAACCCGATGACATCGCCCGCGCCCAGCAACAGGGCATAGACCCCGGCGGAGATATCTTCATTCACGGGCAACCAAATGGCGTTGTCGGCCTCACCCTGCCCGGAGACTGGACGCTGGGCTGCATCGCTTTGTCCAATGACGAGATGGCCCAGCTTTGGAGCCTGACTCCGACCGGAACGACCGTTGAAATTCGACCCTAGGTCGCTTTGCGTTTGGTTTGAATCGAAACACGCGGACATTCCCGACGGTCGCACACGCATTTCGATGGTCTAGCCTCAGGCAAAATGCAAAACGCTTTAGTCCTCGTACCCCAGCAGGGCAATGGGAGCATCCGGTGCGCGGTAGAAATCCAGCGGCGCCTTGTCGGAAGCCGCCGTGTTGCGCTTGAACTCATAACGCATTTCGCCTGCCTCTTCCTCATCCGCGACGATCAGGCATTGATACAAATGGTTCGCACCGTCATGGATATCGACCAGCCCACGCAGACGCGGCGTGGTTTCGGCCTCGACTGTAAAGCCATTCCTCCACAATCTAAGAATTTTGAAGTAATTGTCGCCCATTTCCACCCGCAAACGGCTGGTCTTTTTCAAACTGGCGATTCGCGCGGCCTCCAACTCAGCGCTCATTTCCTTGGAAACATAGGTACTCATCAAATTTCCCCCTTCGATATCTCTTATTGTGAGGGCAAAACTGTAAAAATCCAGTGAAGCAGACCACATAACATCACGGCGCACGCAAATGTTGCGCTCACATCTCAGGCTGGTGATGTGCGCAGGTGCAGGCTGCATGCGCGCCGGCTGTCGTAGGAAGGCCGGGTTCTGCGCCCTATCTTTGCCGAAACGCAGATACGGAGGACGCGATATGGGCCTGTTGGTCGACGGAACCTGGCATGACACCTGGTATGACACCAAATCCACCGGCGGCGCGTTCAAGCGCAGCGCCGCTCAGTTTCGCAATTGGCTGACGGCTGATGGCAGCGCTGGCGCGTCCGGCAAAGGTGGCTTCAAGGCCGAACCGGGGCGCTATCACCTCTATGTCAGTCACGCCTGTCCTTGGGCCCATCGGACACTGATCTTTCGGGAACTCAAGGGGCTGACCGATCTGATCTCAGTCTCGGTGCTGCATCCAGACATGTTGGACAAGGGCTGGAGTTTTGAAGCCGATGATCACGGCGCGACCGGAGATGAGCTTTACGGCCTGGACTATGCCCATCAGATCTACACCAAGGCCGACCCCACCTATTCCGGCCGGGTTACGGTACCGATCCTGTGGGACAAACAGCAGGAGACGATTGTCTCGAACGAAAGCTCTGAAATCATCCGCATGTTCAACTCGGCCTTCAACGAGATCACGGGCAACCGCGATGACTACTGGCCCGAGGCAATGCGGGATGAGATCGAAGAGGTCAACGCGCGGATCTACTCAGACGTCAATAATGGTGTCTACAAATCCGGTTTTGCCACCTCACAGCAGGCCTATGACGCGGCCATCCATCCCCTGTTCGACACGTTGGACTGGCTCGAGGACCGCCTGGCCCGGAACCGCTACCTGATGGGCGACCGCGTGACCGAGGCCGATTGGCGGCTGTTCACCACTCTGATCCGGTTCGATCCGGTCTATCACCTGCACTTCAAGTGCAACAAACACCGGCTGATCGACTACCCCAACCTCTGGGCCTATACACGTGAGCTATATCAATGGCCGGGCGTCGCGCAGACCGTGAACATGAACCATATCGTGCGGCACTATCACTACAGTCACGACAGCATCAATCCGCACCGGATCATTCCGGTGAACCCGACGCTTGACTATCTTGAACCGCATGGACGGGATCAGCGCCCCGCTGCGTAGTGCTCAACCATCGCCGCCAGATCCTCGGGCGGAGTGCCGCTTTGCACATAGGCGCAGGCATTGGGACTGTGGGCAAAGATCGACCCGTCCGAGAAGAAGGTGGTGTTGGTGACAAAAATCACCCGCGCCTCGGGGCGACGGTAGCTGGCGAAATCGGCCACGGCCAGCGCGCTGCCGGTTTCCAGGACCAGATCCAGCACGATAATCTCGAACTCCGAGCCATAGAGCGCCAGTATCGCGGCCTCTTGCCCGGCCACAAGCGTCACCTCGGCACCTTGTCGTTCAAGATGCCTCTTCCAGACCCGACCCAGATCGGGGTTACTCTCAACAATCAAAACTTTCATACTACAACCTCGGCACTTGGTGTGGTGAGTGGTGCCGACCCCCAAGTCCCGTGATCACGTCATTTCCTTAACAAAGTGTTAACTCTGCCTGCTAGCGGGTCTGATCACGCGGATTTGCTTGTCAAAACGGCGAAAATCCGCTTGAAGCGGAGCGAATACGTCATTTGGGACATGCGGTGGGATGAACGATAGCGAATTGAATCCTCGTGCGAAACGCGACCATGGTGGCGGTCTGGATGGGGCCATCGCGCAATATGGCGGCGCGCGCAGCGATTGGATCGACCTGTCCACCGGCATCAACCCGCATCCCTACCCGATCGCAGGGCTGCACCCCTCGGATTGGACCGAACTGCCCGATCATGGGGCGTTCGAGCGGCTCAGAATAGCCGCCCGCCAATTCTGGAATGTCCCGGCGCAGGCGGCAATCCTGCCCGCGCCCGGAGCTTCGGCTCTAATCGCGCGCATTCCCGCACTGGCGGCGCAAGGCCGGGTGCTGATCACGATGCCCACCTATAACGAACACGCCGCCGCCTTTCGGGCTCAAGGCTGGTCGGTGCAGGAAACCGGCCCTGCTGATGCGCGCGTAATCGTACACCCGAACAACCCGGATGGCCGGGTGTGGCGAGCCAACGACGCCACCGCGCCTTTGACCATCATTGACGAAAGCTTTTGCGACGTGATGCCCGGTGCCTCGTTGATCCATCTGGCCGGACAGCCCGGCGTGATCGTTCTGAAAAGCTTTGGTAAGTTCTGGGGGTTGGCCGGGATGCGGCTGGGCTTTGCCATCGGTGCATCGGACCTGATTGCCAGACTGAACGACCTGACCGGCCCTTGGGCTGTCTCGGGTCCTGCTTTGCGGGTCGGAACACAAGCTCTGCAGGACACGGATTGGGCCAACGAGACCCGCATGCGTCTGAAAGCCGAGACCACCCGGCTGGACGCCATGGTTATTGATAAACGCGCGCGGCTGGTCGGAGGCACAAGCCTGTTCCGCCTCTACGAAGTCGAGGATGCGGCCCTCTGGCAAGACCGTTTGGCGCAGGCACATATCTGGAGCCGCATCTTCCCCTATTCGCAAAGCTATCTGCGCCTTGGCCTCCCTCCTGCACACGGGTGGGATCGGCTGGAGGCCGCGCTGTGAGCATACCCTTTCTGTTGGTCTGCGCGATGTGTCTGGACGCGGCGTTGGGCGAGCCGGACTGGCTCTGGTCCCGCATCCGGCACCCTGCGGTGGTGATCGGCAATGCCATTGGATGGCTGGACAAGCGGCTGAACCACGGCACAGCGCGGCGTGCCAAGGGCGTTTGCACACTGCTCCTACTGGTCATTGCGGCCTATGGTGTCGGCTGGGTGCTGGCGCAGCTTGGCGGAGTTGTTGAGATTCTGGTCTGTGCGATCCTGTTGGCGCAGAAGTCGCTTGTGACCCATGTCCGCGCCGTCGGCGAAGGGCTACACGCCTCGCTTGCTGACGGGCGGGCGCAGGTGGCCATGATCGTCTCACGCGACACAAGCGACATGACCGAGGAACAGGTCGCCCGGTCCGCGATCGAAAGCGCGGCAGAGAACCTCAGCGACGGCGCTATCGCGCCCGCTTTCTGGTTTCTGGTGGCGGGCCTGCCAGGGTTGCTGGTCTACAAGGCCGTGAATACCGCTGACAGCATGATCGGCTACCGCACCGAGAAACACCGCGACTTTGGATGGGCCTCGGCCCGGTTCGACGACCTGCTGAACCTGATCCCTGCGCGCCTGACCTGCTTGATGATCGTGGCGCTGTCAGGTCAATGGGCGCGTTGGAGGGATATCCTGCAGGATGCCCGTCGCCATATCTCGCCCAATGCAGGCTGGCCTGAGGCCGCCATGGCCCGCGCGCTGGACGTCGCACTGGCCGGGCCGCGCAGCTATGACGGACAGTTGCGCGACCTGGCCTGGGTCAATGGCGATGCGCGCCGTCAGATCGGCGCGGAAGAGGTTTTCCGCGCATGCGACATGCTCTGGCGTGTCTGGGGGCTTGCGCTTGGCCTCGTCTCAGTGTGGGTTGGGATCAACGTGATCTTCTAAAGGACGCCCCATGCGCTTTCTGTCCGGCCTTTTCGCCGCCGCCCTAATGACCTCACCTGCTTTCGCGCAATGTGGCGGAGGGTTCAATTCGTTCGTCAAAGGGCTGAAGGCCGAGGCCGTTCAGCAAGGGTTCGACAAGCCGACTGTCGACGCCTTCTTCAAGGGCGTCCAGCAGGACAACGCCGTTCTGAGAGCTGACCGTGCGCAGGGCGTGTTCCAGAAACCCTTCATCGACTTTTCGCGCCGTCTGATCTCGCAGAACCGGATCGACCGGGGCAAGGCCATGTCGCAGAAATACGACGCGGTCTTCGACCGGATCGAGCGCGAATATGGTATCTCACGCGGGGTCCTGCTGGCCTTCTGGGCGTTCGAAACCGACTACGGCGCGTTTCAGGGCGATTTCAACACCCGCAATGCTCTGGTCACGCTGGCCCACGACTGCCGCCGCCCCGAGCTGTTCCGCCCCCAGATCTTCGCTGCCATTGAGCTGTACAGTCAGGGAAATTTCGACCCCGCCCGCACTACTGGCGCCTGGGCCGGAGAAATCGGCATGGTTCAGATGCTGCCCCACGACATACTGGAAAACGGCGTGGATGGGGATGGGGACGGCAAGGTCTCGCTGAAAACCTCGGCCCCGGATGCGCTGATGTCGGGGGGTAAGATGCTATCCCATCTGGGTTGGCAACCGGGCCAACCCTGGCTGCAAGAGGTCACGGTGCCCGCGCAAATGGATTGGTCTCTGTCTGGGCCGGGCAAACCGCGTTCCGTCTCTGACTGGCAAGCGATGGGTGTTCAGGCCCGCAGCGGCTCGTTGGCCAACCTGCCTGCCTCGCTGATCCTGCCGCAGGGGCACAAAGGGCCGGCTTTTCTGGCCTATCCGAATTTCGACGTCTATTTCGAATGGAACCAAAGCTTTACCTACGTCCTCACAGCCGCCTATTTCGGAACAAGGCTAGAGGGCGCACAGATCTACGACGCGGGCAATCCCGCAGCAGGCCTGAACGGCGCACAAATGAAGCAATTACAGAGCAAACTGCAAGCACGTGGCTATGACGTAGGCAAGATTGACGGCATTCTGGGGGCGGGCACTCGGGCCGCAGTACAGGCAGAGCAGGCGCGTTTGGGCCTGCCTGCGGACGCCTGGCCTACGGCTGACCTACTGAACAGACTTTAGCACGATCGCACCCTGTCGGCTGACCAGAACGTCAGCCGGGGCGCGTGATGGGCCGTTTTCCACCGGTCCGATTTTGTCCCAAAGCCTGTTCGGGGTATGATTTCCTTATCCATTGCGAAGGAGTTCATTGATGAATATTGAGATACTTCAGCCCCAACCCTTCGACATCGTCGGCCAGACAATCATGATCGCCGGCAACGCCGTTGGCTTTGAAGGACACCTCTCCATCTCGGTCACCGAAGGTCATGTGGAATTCAATGGAGCCGCGACGGCTGGGGCTATTGCGCTTCGCCAGTTCCAAGCCACGCTGGATGTCCCTGACAATCCGAATTTCCAACTCGACCGTCTGATCCTGACGGTCAAGGATGACAGCGCCGGTGGTGAGGGCGGGATTCCAACCGTCCACGTCCCGGTCTTTTACGGCCCCCGCATTCTGCCGGGATATGTCGGGTATCGGAATTATACCGTCGCGCCCGGAGATAGTCTGACCGCGATCTCTGTATCGCAATACGGCAATGCCGGGCAGGTGTCGGTGATCCAAAGGGCGAACGCGCATTTTATCAGCGACCCGAATGTGATTTTCCCCGGTCAGGAGTTGAGGATTCCGATTGTCTGATCGCGCGTGAGTAGCGCAGACAGCTATTGCGCTTCGGATCTAACTGGATACCGATCGCCCTTTTGATCGATCAGAATCAACCGATCGCCACTGCGCACATAGAGATCGCACCGGCTGAACCCGTTGCGATAGGCGATACAAACGCTGCCATCCTCGGCAATGGAATAGGTGCCAAAGGCGGATTCTCCGCTGGCGTAGGTGTAGGAATAGGCCCCTCCGGCCGAGTATTTGGACTGACCGTCGTCAAAAAAGGTCAAAGTCCGGCCAGCCAAGCCGTTCAGCTCTTCAAAGGTCAAAGGCACGTCTCCGGGCTTTAAGGCCCATTCGGCGGCAGAAAGCGGGCTGGCGGATAGCAGGGCGAGCAATAGAAAACGTATCATGCGGCCACCCTAGCCCGAAGCGGCGTGAAACAGGTATAACGTTGCAGTGAGGGGGTCAGGCGACCATCTGCTCGGCTTTTTTCAAATCGACCGAGACCAGTTGGCTGACGCCCTGTTCCTGCATCGTGACGCCGAACAGCCGATCCATCCGAGCCATGGTCACCGCGTGGTGGGTGATAATCAGGAACCGTGTGTCGGTCTGGCGGCACATCTCGTCCAGCAGGTCGCAGAACCGGGTGACGTTGGCGTCGTCCAGCGGCGCATCGACCTCATCCAGCACGCAGATGGGGGCCGGATTTGCGAGGAAGACGCCAAAGATCAGCGCGGTCGCGGTCAGAGTCTGCTCACCGCCCGACAATAGGCTGAGGGTCGAGAGCTTCTTGCCCGGCGGCTGGCACATGATCTCAAGCCCGGCATCCAGCGGGTCATCGCTTTCCACCATGACCAGATTGGCCTCGCCGCCGCCAAACAGGTGCTTGAACAGCATGGCGAAGTTCGAATTCACCTGTTCAAACGCGGTCAGCAGTCGCTCACGCCCTTCACGGTTGAGACTGGCGATGCCGCTGCGCAGAGCTTTGATGGCCTCTTCCAGATCGGCCTTTTCACCGTTCAGAGTATCGAACTCTTCCTGTACTTCCTTGCTGTCTTCTTCTGCCCGCAGGTTGACCGCGCCCATCGCGTCACGTTGACGTTTGTGGCGGTTGACCTCTGCCTCAAGCGCGTCGGCGGCGGGCATCTGATCCGGGTTCACGTCCAACTGGTTCAGTAGCTGGTTCGGGGTCAGCTGCTGATCCTCGGCAATCCGTTCCGCCGCCGCGGTTACGCTTTCCTTAGCCGCATCACAGCGCGCCTCGGCCGCCGCACGGGTTTCGCGCGCCTCCGAGGCCAGACGTTCGGCTTCGCGCTCGGCCAGAACCACTTCTCGCTGCTGGGTTTCCGCCTGAGCCAGCTTGTCGGCGGCCTCGGCCCGGCGGGCTTCGGCGGCTTCGATCAACTCGTTCAGCTCTTCCCGCGCTTCGGCGATTTCTGCGGGGGCGGCCATGGCCTCGGAGAGTTCCTCCTCGGACCCCTCCTTGCGGTCGGCCAGTTCGGAAACCCGCTTTTCGGCGGTCTCCAACCGGTGCTTCCACCCGCTGAGGTCTTTCGTCACCTCCTGGCTGCGACGTGTCCGAGCCTCACCCTCGCGGCGCAGTTCATCATGGGTCGAGCGGTGTGTCAGCATGGTGATCCGCGCGGCCTCGACCGTTTGCTTGATGTCTTCAACCTGCGCACGGGCACTGTCGAGGTCGCCCAGTTCGGCCAGCGCCGCTTCGGCTTCACGCAGTTGCGCGCGGGCAGACATGGCGTCGTCTTTGTGGCGATCCACAGACAGGGTCAGAGTTTCCAGCTTACCCTGCGCCAGATTGCGATCCGCTTCGGCGCGCGACAAGGCGCGGGCGGTTTCGGCCATGCGCTGATCGGCAGCGCGGCGTGCCTCACGCGCGCGACGGTCAGCTTCGGTGACATCGGCCAATTGCTGCGACAGGGCCTCATGCGCGGCGCGGGCGCCTTCGGCCTGCGCCTCGGTGCGGGCGAGTTCCTGTTTCAAGGCTTCCAGCTTGTTCAGCTGCTCCAATCGCAGGGCGGCAGCGCTGGGGGCATCTTCGGCCCAGGCGCGGAATCCGTCCCAGCGCCACAGATCACCCGAGCGCGACACCAGCCGCTGACCCGGCTTCAATGACGTCTGCAACTGTGCGCCAAGCTCAGCATCCACCAAGCCGATCTGCGCTATCCGGCGGCTGAGGCGATCCGGTCCCGAGACATGCAGCGCCAAAGGTTCGGCCCCTTCTGGCAGAGGCTGATCTGAGTCATACCCCGCGACCTGAACCCAACCCGATGGCCCGTCGCCCTCAACCAACGGCGCGCGCAGGTCGTCAGCCAAAGCCGCCCCCAGCGCTTTTTCAAAGCCCGGCGCGACGCGCAGAAGGTCCAGCACCTGCCCGCCTTCGGCGGTGTCCCGTTCGACCAGTTTGGCGAGCGCGGTGGTTTCGGCCCGGATGGCCCCCAACTCACCCTCAGCCTCGGACCGTTGGGCCCGTGCCTCAGCCTCGCGCGCCTGCGTCTCGGTCCGCATCTCATCTGCGGCAGCCAGCGCTTCCTCGGCTGCTTCGGCGGCTTCCCGGGCCTCTTCTTCACCCTCTTGCGCCGCTTCAAAAGCGTCATCCGCCCGCATAAGGGCAGACTTGGCTTCGTCCACCGCCAGCCGTGCCTTTTCCTCTTCGCCCTCAGACCGGGCTAAGGTCTTGCGGCTGTCCTCAACCAAGCGCTGCGCCGACTGGTGGCGCGCGACCAGGCGGGCCATATCCTCGGTCTGTTGAGACAGGTGGTCTTCGCGTTCCTGAAGGATGGAGGCCGCTTCGCGCGCCACCTCGGCGGCCTCGGCGACTTTCTCGTCATGACCTTCCGCGGCTTTGATCAGCTCGCGGGCTTCCCATTCAAGGCGCTCGATCATTTCGCCAGCATCGCGGTTCAGGCCCGTTTCGCGTTCGATATCGTGCCCGAGTTGCTGAATGCGGTTGGTCAGCGTTTCAATGGTCTGGCGCGCGCGGGTTTCCTGATCCGAAAGCTGATCGCGCTGCACCTGCTGGCGTTGCAGAACGGCGGCGGCGATGGCCTCCTCCTCGCGCAGGGGCGGCAAGGTTTCTTCGATCTCGGCGCGTTTGGCAGCGGCTTCGCGGGCGGCGGCCTCCGCGCGTGAGGCTTCAGTGATCCGGTCGCGCAGCTTGTCTTCAGCAACCTGGCGGGCGATATCGGCCTCTTTCCAGCGCCGATAGAGCAGCATCCCCTCGGCCTGCCGCAGCTGTTCCCCGATCTCGCGGTAGCGGGCCGCCTGACGCGCCTGACGCGCCAATTGCGCAAGTTGACCGCCCAACTGTTCCAGCACGTCATCGACACGGGTCAGGTTGGCCTCGGTGCCTTTCAGCTTCAACTCGGCCTCATGCCGTCGCTGATAGAGGCCCGAGATCCCGGCAGCCTCTTCCAGAATGCGACGGCGGGCACGGGGTTTGGCGTTGATCAGCTCGGCGATACGGTTCTGCCCGACCAGCGCTGGCGAGTGCGCCCCGGTCGAAGCATCCGCGAACAGCATTTGTACATCGCGGGCGCGCACGTCCTTGCCATTGGTCTTATAGGCGCTGCCGACATCGCGGGTGATGCGGCGGATGATCTCCAACTGGTCGCTGTCATTGAAACCCGAAGGCGCCAGACGTTCCGAGTTGTCCATGGTCAGGACCACTTCGGCAAAGTTGCGCGCAGGTCGCGTGGCCGCCCCGGCGAAAATCACATCCTCCATGGCGCCGCCGCGCATGGATTTGGGGCGGTTTTCGCCCATCACCCAGCGTAGAGCCTCAAGTAGGTTGGATTTGCCGCAGCCATTGGGACCCACCACACCGGTCAACCCGTCCGCAATGATCAGATCGGTCGGGTCAACAAAGCTTTTGAAGCCGGTCAGTTTGAGTTTGCTAAAGCGCAAAGGCGGCCTGTCCCATGATTCCTAATACAGGGAAGTCTGCGCAACGGATTGGGGCCGAGTCAACGGATATGCGCAGGATATGGGCAATGGACCCGAGTTATCCACAACATCTTGGCAGTTTCACGCGCAACGCGACGCGCGCTAATAGGGCGTGCACTCGAAGACCTGATAACCGGATTCCCCGGAATAGCCGTAGTTGACGCATTCATAGGGCCGCAAAAGCAGCGCACCAAAGATCAGCTTTTCCCCCAGCTCCTGATCACACTCCAACACACCCACCGTCACCGCCGCATCGCCCAACACATCCATCAACGGACAGCCCGAGACCTGCGCCATAGCCAGTGCCGCCCGGTCGCGAACCGGCCCCAGGCGCGGCGCGTATTGAGAGTTCACCCGCACCGCCTCGGCCAATGGGCCGCGCACACGCACGTCAAAGACACTACCATTCACCGCAACCCGCGTTGCAGGCATATCACGGAAGTGAGGCGAGCCACCCGAACAGGCAGCCAGCAGCAGGATAGGAAGCAGACGTATCATGCTGCCGTTCTAAAGGTGATATGGTTAACGAAGCCTTACTGACCGCCAGCACGAAGGACCTGCCCAAGGCGCCGAATGCCCTGGCGGATGGTGTCCTCATCGGAGTTTGAGAAACTCAGCCGAAGGGTATTTTCACCACTGCCATCCGGGAAAAACGCCTGACCGGGCACAAAGGCCACTTTGACCGTATCCAGAGCCCGGGCCAAAAGCGCAGCACCGCTGGTCCCGGCGGGCAGCGTCAGCCACACGAACATCCCCCCCTCGGGTTTGGTCCAGGAGACACCCTCGGGCATATGCGCTTGCAATGCCGTCAGCATGGTATCGCGGCGCGCGCGATAGGTCTGCCGGACCTTCGGGATATGGCTTTCGAAACAGGCCTGCGCCACCTGATGCACAGCCATCTGGTTGATCGTGGCTGAATGGAGATCCGCCGCCTGCTTCATCAGAACCAGCTGCGAGATGATAGGTTTGGCCGCCACAACCCAACCAACCCGCAACCCCGGCGACAGGGTCTTCGAGAAACTACCGCAATAGATCGTCCGACAGGCCTCAATCGACCCCTTCCGCGCTTGCTCCAGCGCCAGAATCGGAGGGATTGGCGCACCGTCATAGCGCAGCGCCTGATAGGCCCCATCTTCGATGACCGCGCAGTCCAGATCCTCAGCCAGATCCAGCAGCGCCTCGCGCCCACGCAGATCGACAGTTTCACCCGTGGGATTGAAAAAGTCCGGCGAGAGATACGCGAATTTGACCCGTCCCTCGCCGGCGGCTTTTTGGTATTCCTCGGCCCCTTGATTGCTAGGAATGCTGAGCCGGTCGAAACGCGGCTCATAGGCATTGAACGCGGAGATTGCACCCAGATAGGTCGGCCAGCCAACCAAGGCGGTATCGCCCGGAGACAAGAACAGCTTGCCCAAATAGTCCAGCGCCTGCTGTGAGCCCGAAGTGATCAGGATGTTGTTCATGTCACACGCGACCCCGATCGAGGCCATATGGTCGACCAACCATTCGCGCAGCGGCGCGTATCCTTCGCTCACCGAATATTGCAGCGCTTGTGCTTGCCGGTCCGGACCAAGGGCCGTCTGAAAGGCCTGCGCAAACGCGTCCGCCGGAAACAGGGCAGGATCGGGGATACCACCGGCGAATGAGATGATATCCGGCTGATCCAGGAGTTTCAGCAACTCCCTGATCTCGGATGCCTTCATGTTCTGCGTCCGAGTGGCGAATAGCGGATGTGTACTCATTGGGCTCCTCCGATCTCAATGCGCGCAGCCTATGCAGACACTAAGTAAAGTCAATAATGCTGACCTAATGTTTCACACGATGTGAAGCCCAGTTCTTGAACCCGCACGCGCCCTGTGGTCATATGTTTTGACCAATTTCGGACGACCCTATGCCCTTTCAGAAAATTCAGACCGAGAAGCTTTCGATTGCTGTGGTTCGGCAGATCGAACTGCTGATCCTGCGTGGCATCCTACGCCCCGGCGAGAGATTGCCGTCAGAACGAGAACTGGCCGAGCGGATGGGTGTTTCACGCCCGTCCCTGCGCGACGCCATCGCCGAATTGCAGGAGCAGGGCCTGCTGACCGCAAAAGCCGGGTCAGGAATCTACGTGGCCGAAGTGCTAGGATCCGCTTTTTCGCCAGCACTAATCCGATTGTTTGGCAGCCATGAAGAGGCAGTGTTCGACTACCTCTCTTTCCGCCGCGACCTCGAGGGGCTGGCGGCCGAGCGTGCCGCGCGTCTGGGATCGACCAGTGATCTGAAGGTCGTTCAGGCGATCTTTGACCGGATGGAGGCCGCCCATGACCGCAACGCCACCCAAGATGAGGCGCAACTGGACGCGGATTTCCACATGGCCATCATCGAGGCCAGCCACAATGTGATCATGCTGCATATGATGAGGTCAATGTATGACCTGCTACGTCAGGGCGTGTTCTACAATCGCCAAATGATGTTCCAGCAACGCGCAACCCGCGAAGCCATCCTCGACCAACACCGAGCGATTAACGCCGCCTTACAGGCGCGCAACCCTGCCGAAGCGCGTTTGGCGGTGGAACTGCATTTGGATTTCGTCGAGCGCTGCATGACGGATCATCAAAAGGCGGAACGGAACGAGATTATTGCGCAGCAAAAGCTGGAACATGAAACAAGGCAAAACTAGTTTGCACAAGGAGAATCCGTGCGCATGCATGTTTTTCCGCACAAACTGATCAGAATCCCATTCATCGTAACAATAGTGGGAGCAGAATCACTCACCCAATAGTTCCCGTTTGTCTAACCCGTCAATTTCAGTGCCGCTCTACTCGTATTTTTCGCATGGCCCCGGAATATTGGAAAAACCCGAGAGCGGGAAGCTCTCGGGTCCTGAAATCAAACACTGAAAACGGTGTTTAATGTAGCTTAGTGCCTACATCTGCGATCGACGCGTCGATCAACTTGTTGGCCTGCGCCGCAGTCATCTGTTTCGCCAGAACCGCGCTGGCTGCAGATACCGCAACCGAGATCGCCTGATCGCGAACTTCCTTCACGGCCGAAGCCTCAGCCGAAGCGATCTGATCCTGCGCGGCCGCCAAACGGCGTGCGATAGATTTTTCCAGATCGACCTTGGCCTGTTCCGCTGCCAGAGCCGCATCGTCCTTGGCCGCAGCCACGATGGCATCTGCCTGCGTCTGCACTTCACGCTGCTTACGCTCATACGAGGCCAGCAGGCTGCGCGCTTCTTCATGCAAGGCGCGAGCTTCGTCCAGCTCGGACTTGATGCCCTCGGCACGGTTGTCCAGGGCGCCACCGATCAAGCCGGGGACCTTGAAGTAGAACAGAACCGCGATGAAGACGATGAAGCCCAGAAGAACGACAAAGTCAGTGTTACCCAGCGAGAAAAACGGGCCTTTGGCTGCCAATGCGGGGCTGGCTGCGCCGAAGGTCAGGATAAGTGCAAGAGTGTTCCGCATGTCACTTATCCTTTCATCTGCGCGTCAACGGCACTGTCGATGGCTTTGGCATCTGCCTCGCCGCCCAGTGCGGTCACCAGTTCAGCCGCCGTATCCTTGGCAACCACTTGAATGCTTTCCAGCGCACCGGCACGGATATCGGCAATTGCCTTCTCCGATTCAGCCGCCTTTGCAGCGATTTCCGCATCCGCTTTGGCAATCGCGTCATCCAGACCAGACTGGATTTCGGCGCGGGCTTCCGCTGCGATACGCTGAGCCTCAGAACGGGCATCGGCCAGCGCCTTGTTGTAGGCCTCTTCGGCCTCGACCGCCTTGGCCTTCAGATCTTCGGCCGCAGCCAGGTCATTTGTAATGGTCCCCTGACGTTCAGCCAGGATTGCCGCGATGCGAGGCAGAGCCACGCGAGACAGGACCAGAAAGATGACGACCAGCGTAATGACCAGCCAGAAAATCTGGTTGGGGAACCAATCGAAGCAGAGCTGCGGCATCCCGATGGCAGAGCCATAGGAGTCGACGCACGAGCCAGCTACCTCTTTAGTAAGGGGTTCAGTCGCCATGATATCCTCCGTCAGAAACGTGTCTTTACAACAGGTGGGCCGCTATGGCTTGGGCCCACCTGCGCGTAAGGATCAGGTTCCGCAGATTATACGGCGAACATCAGCAGAAGCGAGACCAGGAATGCGAAGATCCCCAGGGCTTCTGCGAACGCGATACCGATGAAGAGGGTTGCGGTCTGCGAAGCAGCCGCCGAAGGGTTGCGCAGGGCGCCGGCCAGGAAGTTGCCTGCTACGTTGCCCACCCCGATTGCGGCTGCGCCGGAACCGATTGCTGCCAGGCCTGCGCCGATGTGTGCGAGATCGCCTTCCATGATGTATCTCCTTACGAATTGGAAGTTTCGATGTTGGGTGTTCGGACCTTAGTGCGACGGATGCAGCGCATCTTTCAGATAAACACAGGTCAGAATGGTGAAAACGTAGGCCTGAATGAAGGCCACCAGGACCTCGAGACCATACATTGCGGTGATCGCCAGAACGGACACGGGCGAAATCACGGCAACCGCAGCGAAGCCTGCGAAAACCTTGATCACCGCGTGGCCAGCCATGACGTTACCGGCAAGACGAATGGAGTGGCTGACAGGGCGTACGAAATACGAGATCAGCTCGATGATCGCCAGGATCGGGCGCAGGGCCAGAGGCGCGCTGGACACCCAGAACAGACCCAGGAACGCAGCACCGTTTTTGACGAAACCCAGAACGGTCACGGTCAGGAACACAGCCAGTGCCAGCGGGATGGTAACCGCGAAATGCGAAGTTGTGGTGAACGAGGTCGGGATCAGGCCCAGGAAGTTGGCGCAGACAATGAACATGAACAGGGTCATGACATAAGGGAAGAACTTAACGCCTTCCTTGCCGCAGATGTCTTCCAGCATCTTGTAGACGAAGCCGTAGGTCAGCTCTGCGATCGACTGCGTACGCGTCGGAACGATTGCGCGCTTCGATGTGGGCAGAACCAGCAGCAGAACAACCGCGACGATTGCAAAGAACAGCCACAGAGTCACGTTGGTGATGGTGAACATGCCAACAGCGCCGTCGCCAAACAGCGGTTTGACGATGAACTGATCCATTGGGTGGAATACCAGGCTGCTGCCTTCTGCTGCGGTGGTCTCAGTTGCCACGTTCAGTCCCTCTCGTCCTTCTCGGCGGCCGTCGCCGCCATTTGTTTCTCTTGGGCCTCTTTCGCGCTGCGGAGCATAACCTTCACGCCCGCGACAAGGCCCAGCAATGTGAACAGCACCAGAAAGATCGGGATTGTCCCGAGCAGGCTGTCCAGCCCGTATCCGATACCAAATCCGATTCCCAGACCGGATACCATTTCGATGACCATCCTCCAGGCAAGCTCGCCTCCGGATACGTCAGCATCTGCACGGGGTTTTGGCTGTTTCGCCTTTTTCGCCGCGTCAATCTTGGCCTCAAGCTGCGCCATACGCTGCTTTTGGTCGTCATCGGTCACGGGCGTTTCCCTCGTACAGTCTTGAGGCTAGGTGCTAAGGGTCAAGGGGCGCAGAGTCAACGGGCTTGCGCGCCCGAATTGACGCAGGTTAATGCATTGTTTTTAAATAATTAAATCACCTATCCAAAATCGCTCAACTGCACAGGCAAAGGCCAAAGTCAGGCAATCTACCTAAAATGCCATATTCAACCCTTTGGTTGATCTTTAACTTCCGCGCCTTGGCGCATCCGCCGAACAATGCGCCCATCGATCAGCAAAAGCCCGACAAGGATCGCAGCCATACCAAGCATATGCTCGGGGCGCAAAGCCTCTTGTAACACCCACGTTCCCAGCACCAACGCCGAGACCGGCGCGATGAGGGTAGCGGTTGAAATGTTCGTCGGACCCACCTTGGGCAGCAACCAATAAAACACGATGAACGCCGCCGAGGTCAGGACAAATCCGATCATCAGCAGAGACGCCCAGGTTTCAACCCGGGTGACATGGGGCAACCCCTCTTGCCAGAGGGCCAGCGGAGTGATTGCCAGTGTTGCTCCGGTCAGAGCCACGGCCACCAGCACGACCGGCTGCATGTCCCGAAACGCGCGCGCAAAGTTGAGCGAGAAAGCATAGCAGACCGGAGCCAGTAGGATCAGTAGAATGGCCCAGAACTGGGAGTTGGCCCCGGAATACAGAACAGGCAGCGACAGCACGACAATGCCCGCAAACCCACTGACCACGCCCAAAGACTTCAAGAAGGTTGCCCGCTCACCACCCGGCCAGAAATGTGAAACGATGACCGCAAAAGTAGGCGTCGTTGCATTTACGATACCGGTGACACCAGCACCAATATACTGCTGGCCCAGTGCGTAGAACGCGAAAGGTGCGGAATAGCTGAGCGCACCGAACCCTAGCAAAGTAATCGCGCGCTTGACTGACAGGTGTACGTTCAAACGGGCACCAATCACGTAAATCCAGCACCCCAGTGCTCCGAACCCGACCCGTCCCATGGAGACGGACAGCGGCCCGAGTTCGCGCAGCAAAATGACGTTGAACATGAAGGACATGCCCCAGCCGATGCCGAGGATACAGATCACCAGCCAGTATTTCAGCGGCATTGAGACACCCATTTGCAAGTCACGGCGCAGCATCGCAATGGGCTGCAAATTGTCAAACCGGTTCCTGCGTATTAGGAACGTGACATGTCTAGCGATCTCGATACTGTTTTTGCCGCTTTGGCCGATCCGACCCGCCGCACCATCCTTGCGATGCTGCTGGAGGATGACATGGCCGTCACGGATGTGGCCGAACCGTTCGAGATGTCTCTGGCCGCGATCTCGAAACATCTGGTCATTCTGACCCGGGCCGGGCTGATCAGCCAGGAAAAACGCGGGCGGGTAAAATGGTGCAAGCTTGAGCCGGACGCCCTGCGCGCGGCCTCGGTCTGGATGCAGGGCTTCGGGCAGTTCGAACCCGTCAATCTGGACGCGTTCGAACGGTTCTTGGAAGTCGAGCTACCGTCGGGAGACGACCCCTAAGTCATCTGACCACGAAGACCGACATTTTTGAATGCTGCGCCAGTTTCCCGGCGTGGCTCGTGAAGATGTAGTCTGTGATCCGCGGGGCATGTGTGCCAACAACGATCAGATCCGCGCCAATCTCTTCGGCGGCTTTCGCAAGATCCCCATCCACTTCAGCGGCCACATCGACAGAGTGGATATTGCGCGTCTCAACCACGGTGCCACTTAGTTTGCCGATCTCGTCTGCCAGCGCGGATAGGCTTTCGGCAATCGCCTCATCTGTTTGCAAGGCTTCACCAGGCTGCATACCCGTCACGCTGACGAGGGTAACCTTGGCGCTCTGCCATTTGGCGATTTCAGCCGCGACTGCAGTTGCCTTCTGGACCTCAGGCGGCATATGCAAGTCGACAGGGATCATGATGTGATTGTACATGATGTCCTCCTCTCTCCGGGTTTGAGACTAGAGGACACGGCAACTTGCGGCCTTGATCTGGCTCAACCCCTTTAAAAGGGCCGGTTTACCCCTCCTGACTGTACTCTACATCGGTAATCACACCGGTCACATCCGCCCGACAAATCCAGGGGGCTTCAGCACCCGCCACAGAGACGCTCACGACCGTTCCCGTTGCCTCTGACTGCGTTGAGGTCGCCTGAACATTGCCAGATGCCACACCTGTTTCCGCCGAGACCAGCGCCTCGCAACTGGCCTGCAGATCTGATCCCTTTTGTTCAGAGACGGTTGGGGCACAGGCACAGAGGAAAAGGGCCGTTCCAATCACGAAAACTCGGGTCATTTTTGCGTTCCTTTCGCAGAATAGGCCAAATCTGCCACAGCTGGGATCAGGCACAAGAGTCATTCCGGCGCTGTTTGCCGAGCAGGCGCTTCGTCTTTCAACAGCATGAGAAGCGCGAGGATGGTCAGCCCGACCCCACCCAGAATAAGGCCCGTCGGGACGCCGTTGCCCAGCGCGATCTCCCACAAGATCACCCAGCTTGGGACAAGATAGGTATAAGCCATCACCTTGGCCGAGGGCAGGCGCAAAGCGGCGAACTGCACCAGCACGAAACTGACAGCTGTCGCAAAGAAGGACAGGTAGAGCAGGCCCAGCCAGACGATACCCGGAAGGTTGGCCCAGTCGGTTGCAAGGATATCGCGCCAGCCAAAGCCGGTCAGTAACAGGCACCCTGCGACAAGCGTGCCGAAGGTGAACACTACAGCCGGCTCGCCCCGGTTCAGTTTGCGCACCATCGGGGTGTAGATCGCATGGGCGACACAGCCCCAGAAATAGATGATCTCGCCCCCTCCGATCGAGAACGCCCGGAAAGCCTGCCAATCCGCGCGAAAAATCACCCAAAGCGCGCCTGCCGCACCGACCACTAAAGCCAGTGCCATCCGGGGTGTTGTGACCTGACGCAACAGCGCCCACCCGGCGAAGGCGGCGATGACGGGCGTCAAGGTGAACACCGCAGCCGCGCTGACCGGTGGGGCGGTTTGCAGCCCGTAGAACATTAGCACGAAATAGGTGGCGAACAGCCCGCCAAGCACAAGATACCGCCAAGGCGCCTGCGCCGCGCTGCGTGGCAAACCGGTGGTGGCCAATGCGGCAAGGCCGATCACACCTGCTGCTATCCCGAACCTCACCGCATTCAGCGCCGCCGGGGCGATCTCATTGGCGATGATCGAACCCAACGAGAAACTGCCTGCGACCAGGGCCGAGAAGACCAGCATGGCCAGATGGCCACGCGCTTGTGGACTCATGGCAGCCAGCCCTTGGACTGGTCTTTCAGGAATTGCAGGAAAGACTGCACCTTGGTCGTGCGATGCAGGTCAACATGGGTCACCAGCCACAGTTTACCGGACCATTCCGGCAGCGGCTCCATGACTTCTTCGAGTTCAGGATGGCGCGCAGCTTCCCACCGGGCCATGAAGCCAATGCCTGCCCCGGCCAGAACCGCTTCGCCACAGGTGAAGTTGTTGGAACACAAGAAGGTCATTGCCTCAACCGGTGCATTCGCACGCAGCCAGCGAGAAAACGGCGCGCGGCTGTTTTCGTCGTCATTTCCGACAAAGGCGTGGTTGCCAAAATCCTCGACGCCCGAAGGTTTGCCGCGCCGCGCGATATAATCCTTGCTAGCGTAGAGCCCGACTTCCTGCGCGACAAAGGGCTGTACCACGTTGTCTGGTTGATCGGGTGCGGCACCGGCACGAATGGCCACATGTGCCTCACCATATTCCAGTCGGAACAGACGATCCCCGGTCAGATAGCGAACGATCAGGCCCGGATGTGACCTCTGAAACTCGGTCAATGTCGGCACGACCAGAGGGGCCAGCGACGCCAGAGAGGTCACGACCAACTCGCCCGAGACATCATCGCCGCGCCCCTTCATGCGACCGACCAGCTGGTTGAATTGATCTTCGGTTGCTTGGGCCACGCGCAACAGGTCCTCACCCGCCTCGGTCGGGGTGTACCCCCGCGCATGACGCTGGAACAGCTTCACGCCCAGACGCGCCTCGATGGCGTCGATATGGCGAATGACCGTCGCATGATGCACGCCCAGAACCTCGGCCGCGCCGCTGACCGTTCCCATACGGGCCACCTGATACGCGGTTCTGACTTCGTCCCAATTGTCCATCACGACCTCATAATGTGCAATTTCAAACACTCAATGTTGACTTAGCCGAGTTTTGTTCGTCAGCGCAATGCTCATATTGGAAGCAGAGCGAAAATTCCCCAATGAGGACATCATGACCAAAACAATCCTGCATATCGACGCCTCGGCCCGCCGCAACGGATCAGCAACCCGCGACCTGTCGCATCGCGTCGTCCAGCATCTTGGCGCGGAACGCATCATCCGCCGCGATCTGGCTAGCCCCCTGCCCCTACTGACCGAGGACTGGATCGCCGCTAACTTCACCCCGGCAGACCAACGCGATGCCGTTCAGCGCGATCAACTGGCCCTGTCCGACGAACTGGTGAACGAACTGCAACGCGCCGATACCATCGTGATCGGCCTACCGATCTACAACTTCTCGGTCCCGGCGGCGTTCAAGGCGTGGATTGATCTGGTTGCCCGAGCCGGTCTGACATTCTCTTACACCGAAAACGGCCCCAAAGGTCTGCTTGAAGGCAAACGCGCCGTTCTGGCAATCGCATCAGGTGGCACGGCGGTCGGATCTGAAATCGACTTTGCAACCAACTACGCCAAACATGTTCTAGGCTTCATCGGCATCACTGACGTCGACGTCGTAGCTGCAGATCAATTGGCCATCGATGCCGACTCGTCGGTAAAAAATGCCCACAAAGCCATTGGTGAACTGGCAGCCTGATCAGGCTCTGGCCAAAGCAAAGCGAAACGTCCAATCTGCGCAGCATTAGCTTTCTGCGGATTGGGCGTTTGTCATGAAAAAGATCGGAATTCTTGGGGGCGTCGGCTGGGCCTCGACGGTGGATTACTACCGTGCGATTTCCGAAGGGGCGAGCCGCCACTTCGCAGCGCGTGGACACGAGTCCCCCCTACCTATCCCGCCGATGACAATCGAGTCCGTCACGCAAGCCAAAACACGTGTCTTACGCGGAGTGGCCGGCGATGAGGCCAGTTGGGCCGCATTCGACGCAGTGTTTCGCGAAGCGCTTCTGACCTTGGAGAATGGGGGATGTGATTTTGGGATCATCGCCTCAAACACTCCACACGCACGTCTTCATGCGATCCGGCAGGGCGTGTCGATGCCCATTCTCAGCATCTTCGACGCGACGGCCGAGGTCACCGCGTCAACAGGCGCGTCACGGGCGCTGGTTTTGGGCACAACCGTGACGATGCAGGCGACCAACTACGCAGACAGATTGGCCGATGAGGGCATCGCCGCGAATGATCGTCTGCCCGAAGCCGAAATCGCCGAGATGCAGGCCATGATCGACAGTGAGTTTTATGGCGGTGCGTCAGAATCCGCTCATGACCGGCTGCTGGCCTTTTGTAACAAGCATGCAGAACCGGGCACGGCCATCCTACTGGCTTGTACGGAACTGCCGCTGGCTTTCCCCAACCATCTGGACGACCCGGTGTTCGAAGCCGATGGACATTTGTTCATCAATCCGTCGGCGGCCCATGTCGCCGCTGCGCTGAAACAAGCGTTGGAGGAGTGATTACGGCAGCCAGGTCACGTCGCATCCGATCCGATCGAAGAACGCCATCAAATCGGACTGCTTCATCGCGACGGTTCGGTCATTGACCAGCGGGTGCATGTAGATCGCATCGGCCTGCTGCGCCGCTGCGTCCATGAAGAACCGCACGTTATTCTGTACCCCGTTGATCATCGCCAGCGGGCTGACTGCACCCGGACGGATGCCGAGGTTCTCCAACAAGCGATCCGCCAAGCCGAAAGACAGGTTACCGATCCCCAATTCAGCGCCCAGCGCTTTGAGGTCAATCTCGCGGCTCTGTTCAAGCGTCACCAGATAGTTGCGCTTTTTCTTGTCGCGCAGATACAGGTTCTTCAACCGCAACGCATTCTCGCCCGGCACCATGAACTGGCCCTCAACTGCCTTCGCATCCTCAACTGTGCGCAGTGGCACATGAGAATGCAGCCGATACGCCAACCCCCAATCATCCAACTGCGCCAACAACGCATCAGAACTGAGCGGCAATGTATCTTGATAAGCGGATGATGCGTCCATGAAAGCCTCCTGTTTGACGCGCTCATCGCGCAACGCGCGGGCAAATTCAAGCCACGACAGACCCAGAATTCGATGCTAGCGTGCCGCCATGAAAGTCACGCTCAACACCCCGAACCAGTTGATCCTATCCAATACACCCTGGCTGATTGGCATAATGCTGGTTGTCTTCATCCTCTGTTTCGTCGGCGCAGGCCTCTTCATGGCCACCGAAGGGGGTGAGGGTATCTTTTTTGGCATTTTCTTTGCCCTGGTCGGTGGCGGTTTGGGCTTTGGCGCCTTCTGCGTCTTTGTGCGACGCGTGCAGGTCATACTCGACCGTCGCACAAACAGCATCGTGATCCGTCGCCAATCGATCTTTGGTTATGACACCGTGGAACATGATCTGTCGAACCTCTCCCATGCCGAGGTGGAGACCACCACCTCGAGCCGTAAAGGAACCTCGTCCAAGATGCATCGCCCCGTTTTGATTCTGGAAAAAGGCATGAGTGCTGGCCGTCACCCGATTGTCGAAGCCTATGTAAGCGGAGGCGGCGCACAGCGGATGGTCGATGCGGTCAATGGCTGGCTTCCGGCGCACAAGGTTGACTCTGACAGCCAATCCGCCTAAAGCCGCATCCAAACATCCGGAAGCGTATGACCTTCCGGTCCCTTGAGTCGTTCAGGGATCGCCCCCCACCAGCGAGTTTCGCCCGTGGGGGCAATTGTGTATTTAACCGGTGTTTCCTACCTAGGAAGGGCCATCAGATAACCGGCTAAGGAGGCCGAAGGCATGTTTGAAAATCTATCCGAACGCCTTTCTGGCGTCTTTGACCGGCTGACCAAACAAGGTGCGCTGTCCGAGGAAGACGTCAAAACCGCCCTGCGCGAGGTTCGCGTTGCCCTGCTTGAGGCCGACGTCTCGCTGCCCGTGGCACGCGCGTTCGTCAAGAAGGTGCAGGAACAGGCGACCGGTCAGGCGGTGACCAAGTCGATCACGCCCGGCCAGCAGGTCGTCAAGATCGTGCACGACGCGCTGGTCGAAACTCTGCGTGGCGAAGAAGACCCCGGCAAGCTGAAGATCGACAACCCGCCTGCCCCGATCCTAATGGTCGGTCTGCAGGGCTCGGGTAAAACTACGACCACCGGTAAGCTCGCCAAACGGCTGAAAGAGAAAGAGGGCAAGAAGGTCCTGATGGCCTCGCTCGACGTCTATCGCCCCGCAGCGATGGATCAGCTAGCCGTTCTGGGGACTCAGGTCGGTGTCGATACATTGCCGATCGTTCCGGGCCAGTCGCCCGTCGACATCGCCAAACGCGCCAAGCAGCAGGCGACACTGGGCGGCTATGACGTCTACATGCTCGACACCGCGGGCCGTCTGCACATTGACGAAGTCCTGATGGACGAGGTTGAGCAGGTCCGCAATGTGGTTGACCCACGCGAAACCCTGTTGGTGGTTGACGGCCTGACCGGTCAGGTCGCGGTTGAAGTCGCCGAGGAGTTCGACGCCAAGGTCGGCATCTCGGGCGTGGTTCTGACCCGGATGGACGGTGACGGGCGCGGCGGCGCGGCGTTGTCGATGCGCGCGGTTACCGGCAAGCCGATCCGTTTTGTCGGTCTGGGCGAAAAGATGGATGCGCTCGAAACTTTCGAGCCGGACCGGATCGCCGGTCGTATTCTGGGCATGGGCGACATCGTTGCCCTGGTCGAAAAGGCCCAGGAAACGATGGAGATGGAACAGACCGAGCGCATGATGAAGCGCATGGTCAAAGGTCAGTTCAACATGAATGACCTAAAAATGCAGCTGGAACAGATGATCCAGATGGGCGGCATGCAGGGCATGATGGGTATGATGCCGGGCATGGGCAAGATGGCCAAGCAGATGGATCAGGCTGGTCTCGACGACAAGATTCTGCGCCAGCAGATCGCCATGATCCAGTCGATGACCAAACGCGAACGCGCCAACCCGCAGCTGCTGCAGGCCAGCCGTAAGAAACGGATTGCAGCGGGTTCGGGTATGGAGGTCAGCGACCTCAACAAACTGCTCAAGATGCACCGGCAGATGTCGGACATGATGAAGAAGATGGGCAAGATGGGCAAAGGCAAGATGCTGAAACAGGCCATGAAGGGCATGTTCGGCAAAGGCGGCCCCTCGCCCGAGGATATGGCTGCAGGCATGGACCCCAAGGCGCTGGAACAGGCAGCCAAGGCCATGGGCGGTAAGATGCCCGGTGGTCTGCCCGGACTGGGCGGTGGCATGGGCCTGCCTCAGGGCCTCAGCGGGTTTGGCAAAAAGAAGTAGATGACTGCCCTCACGCCTCATATCCCCCAGCTTGAGACCGAGCGCCTGATCCTGCGCGCGCCGTCCGAGGCTGATCTTGACGCCGACACCGCGTTCTTCGCCAGCGAAGCTGCGAAGTATGTCGGCGGTCAGATGCGCCGGGATGAGGTGTGGCGTGTGATCGCTGCTCTGCTGGGCCATTGGTCGTTACGCGGCTACGGATACTGGAGCGTCGATGAAAAAAGCACCGGCGAATATCTTGGTCGTGTCGGTCTATGGTGCCCCGAAGGCTGGCCTGAACCCGAGGTTGGCTGGACGCTGCTGAACCACGCCACTGGCAAGGGATACGCGACTGAGGCCGGGTTTGCAGCGCGCAGCTATGCCTATGATGTTCTGGGTTGGGATACTGCGATCTCACTGATTGACCCCGAAAATCACGCTAGCATCGCCGTTGCCAAACGTTTGGGCGCACAGTTCGAATACAATTACGAGCATCCCAAGTATGGGACCTCGGAAATCTGGCGCCACCCTGCCCCGGCGGATCTGGTGAATGGTGGAATGGAGGCCTATGCATGACCTCTTTCACAATCCCCACTGTCGAAACCGACCGTCTGATCCTGCGCGCACCGCATCAGGACGACCTGCCCGCGATGACCGCGTTCTTCAAAACAGAACGTAGCTACATGGTCGGAGGTCCGAAGGATGAATTGGGCAGCTGGGACTCGCTGGCCAAACGGCTGGGTCATTGGGCGCTCAATGGCTTTGGCCTGTGGCATCTAACCGAAAAAACGAGCGGCGCGTTCGTTGGTTGGGCGGGTATGATCTTTGCTCCGGGCTGGGATGAGCCGGAATTGGGCTGGACCCTGATGGAGCAGGCAGAAGGCAAAGGTCTGGGCTTTGAGGCCGCACAAGCCGCGCGTCACTACGCTGCCCAGCACCAAGGCCTGAACAGTGTGATGTCCTATATCGCCCATGCAAATGACCGCTCGCGCGCTTTGGCCGAGCGTCTTGGCGCCACCTATGAGCGCGAGGCCGAGCTGCTGGGCAAGAAAGCCCAGATGTGGCGTCACCCGCGTATCACCGTTTCTAAAACTGCTTTGACCTCCGAAAGGATCGGCCAATGACAAACCCCGTGACACAAGCTGCGACGCTGCTGAAAGAGCATCGCGAAAGCATCGACCGGCTGGACGCGATCCTTGTCTATACGTTGGGCGAGCGGTTCAAGCACACGCAGGCCGTTGGCAAGCTCAAGGCCGAACACGACCTTCCCCCGTCCGATCCCACGCGCGAAGCCGCGCAGATCGCACGGCTAGAAGACCTGTCGAAAGAGGCCGATCTGGACCCCGATTTCGCCAAGGCTTTTCTGAATTTCATCATTCAGGAAGTCATCCGACACCACCGGAAACATCAAGAGTGAACCTCCGGTTCAACAAACACCAGAATTGACCGGGCAATTCCCGGCACACGCCATCTAAAGGAGATACCACCATGGCAATGAAAATTCGTCTCGCCCGCGGCGGCTCGAAAAAACGTCCTTTCTACCGCATCGTAGCTGCTGACAGCCGCATGCCCCGTGACGGCCGTTTCATCGAGAAACTCGGTACCTACAACCCGCTGCTGCCGAAAGACAGCGAAGAGCGCGTGAAAATGAACATGGAGCGCATCCAGTACTGGCTGGATCAGGGCGCTCAGCCTACCGACCGTATCGCACGCATGTTGGAAGCTGCCGGCACTCGTGACAAAGCCGAGCGCAACAACCCGAACAAGGGTACTCCGGGCAAGAAAGCCCAAGAGCGCGCGGAAGAGAAAGCTGCAAAGGCTGCGGAAGCTGCCGAAGCAGCTGCTGCACCGGCTGAAGAAGCTGCAGCGGAAGAATAAACAGGCCGACGCGTGCAGGATCAGGCTTTCACCGACGATTTTCGCACGCAGTTCGATCTGTTGATGCGGCTACGACGCGACGTGCGTCGGTTCCGCACCGACCCTGTGGACGAGGCAGTGCTGACGCGCTGCCTCGACGCGTTTCTGCTGGCCCCTTCGGTGGGGCTCAGTGAACCCTGGCGCGTGATCCGCGTGGAAAGTAAGGCCGCGCGCGACGCGGCGCTCAAGAATTTCCAAACCGCCAATGCGGACGCTCTGGCCGGGTATTCCGGTGAGAAAGCACAGCTGTATAGCGGCCTCAAACTTTCGGGCATGCAGGAAGCGCCAGTGCAATTGGCGGTGTTCTGCGATGACACCACCAGCAAAGGCCAGGGTCTGGGCGCGGGCACCATGCCCGAGATGCGGCGCTATTCGGTTGTCTCGGCCATCACCCTGTTCTGGCTCGCCTTGCGCGCGCAGGGGTTGGGGCTGGGCTGGGTCTCAATCCTCGACCCCGACCAAATGAACACCGATCTGAACGTGCCGGACAACTGGCGGCTAATCGGTTACTTCTGCGTCGGCTGGCCGGAAGAAGAGACCGACACGCCCGAGCTGGAACGGGCCGGTTGGGAAGACCGCGACGAGACTCTGCCTATCGAGGTGCGATAGGCCGATGTTCGGATTGTTACGGCTTCCCATCCTGCTGCTGATCGCATTTATTGTCGGCGTGTTCTTTGAACGCAATAACCAGCGTGAAGCCTGCGAAGTGATCGGGCAATGGCGAAACGGACTATGTATAACGGAAGGCTCAAATGAGTGATCTGATCTGCGTTGGCAGCATTGCGGGCTCATACGGTGTGCGCGGCGAGGTGCGGCTGAAAAGCTTTTGCGCTGTGCCGGAAGACATCGAAGCCTATTCGCCACTGACCGACGAAGACGGCAAAGAGCGCTTTCCCGTCGTGCTGACCCGCGCGATCAAGAACGGATTTGCTGCGCGTCTGGGCGGGGTTGTAACCAAGGAAGAGGCGGACGCCCTGAACGGTCTGCGCTTGTATGCCCGGCGGGATCAACTGCCTTCGCTGCCGGATGATGAGTTTTATCATACCGATCTGATCGGGCTGGACGTGTATGACACCGGCGGCACCCTTTTGGGCAAGGTGAAGTCCGTGCAAAATCACGGCGCTGCGGATTTGTTGGAATTGCACGGGCCGGGTCTGAAATCGACTGTCCTGCTGCCCTTTACTCTGGACGCTGTTCCGACAGTTGATCTGGAGGCCGGTCGCATCGTCGCCGATCCGCCAGAAGGCCTGATCTGATGCGGCGTGTTCTGCTGCATCTGGGGCTGCACAAGACCGGCACCACCGTTGCGCAGTCGTTTCTCTACAAGAACCGTCAGCTGATCTGGCCGCATTTTTCACTGATCCTGCCCTACAAGACCCGCAAAACCGGGCTCGCGGACATTGCCACTCGGCATTCGGTCTATCGGATGAACAGCACACTGGCCGAGTTCGAAACAGGTGTCCGCGCGCTTCTGGACCTGATCGATTTTGGCACCAGTCGCGGCCTGATCCTCAGCGAGGAGAATTTCGCCGGCCTGCGCCCCAGTCGCAACAGCGCCGAAGGCTACGGGGCGACCCCGGAATTGGCGACGACGCTGGTTGAGCAGGTGACAGACCGTCTGGGGCCTGAGCCGGTCGACCTCACGATCTATCTGTCATTGCGACAGCGTGAGGATTGGATGCGCAGCCTCTGGGCACATGATCTGCGGCGGACACGGCTGGTGCAGGACTATGACGGCTTCCGAGACGCGCTGAACGACCTCCCCTCCCCAAAAGAGACAGCCGATATGCTTCAGGACCGGCTGCCGCTGGTCAAGGTCCAGACCGAGTGGATGGAGGACCTGCGCAAGCGGCGCTTTGGTCCAGGCGCTCCGTTTGCGGCATTTCTGAATCTACCACGCGACAAGATGTTCAAACTGGTCGCGCCGGAGCCGCACAAGGCCCGTCCGACTGATGATGTTCTGCTAGAATTGCTGGAGTTGAACCGTTCCGCGCTGGACGATGCGGCTTTGATGGCGCAAAAGAAGGCCCTCATCAAACGCGCCAAGGACGATCTGGTTGCCCAATCATGACAGATACACCAAGCAAATCCCACGGTCGCAAGGCCATCCGACCCACTCTGCAACCGCGCGAGTTGATGACTCCAACGCCGGATCTGCACGGCGTATGGAAAGCCAAGATCATCACCTTGTTTCCCAGCGCTTTCCCCGGCGTTCTGGGCGAAAGCCTGACAGGTAAGGCTCTGCAGGAAGGGCTTTGGCAGCTGGAAACTGTTGATTTGCGGCAATTCGGGATCGGTAAACACCGCAATGTGGATGACACACCCGCAGGCGGCGGCGCTGGTATGGTGCTGCGGGCCGACGTGTTGGGGCCTGCCATCGAACAGACCATGGCCGGTATCCGAGGCAACTGGCCACTGATCTACCTCAGCCCGCGCGGCAAGCGCATGGACCAACGGATGATGCAGATCCTCGCGCGTTGCGACGGGATAACCTTGATCTGCGGCCGGTTCGAGGGCGTAGACGAGCGTGTCTTGGAGCACTACGGCGTGCAAGAGGTCAGCCTCGGCGATTTCGTCATGACTGGCGGCGAGATCGCAGCGCAGGCCCTGATCGACGCCACCGTTCGGCTGATCCCCGGCGTGCTGGGCAATCAGGCCTCGACCGAAGAAGAGAGCTTTTCCTCGGGCCTGCTGGAACACCCGCAATACACGCGCCCCGCAGAATGGAACGGCCGCCCGATCCCTGAGGTCCTGATGTCCGGCCACCACGGCCGCATCGCCGAATGGCGCCAACAGATGGCCGAGGACATAACGCGGGAACGGCGGCCTGATGTGTGGGACGATTACGTTCGCGCCAATCAGAAATCTATCAAATGACACAGGCTACTGTGGCCCGCAAACCGCAGGTCCACTGTTAAAGCTAATGCTAATTGCAGTTGAAGAAATCGCGGAATACTCATCCCTGAGTTTTGCGATGGACTCAAAAGATTCGCACATTTGAAAGAACGGCAATACATGAAAAAGCTATTACTCTTGGGCTGCGTACTTGTCTCGGCATGCGCGACCAGTGCTTTGGAAAACTCCGTGCCAACTCAGGCCGGACATAATATGGCATCCGCCAGAAACGCGGTATTGTCTTGCTCGAACGAGGCTGACATCGGCGGGAATGCAGCAGTGATCGGAGCCTATCCCGCCTTCATCCTGATGTCGTCGCCCTTGGTCGGCTCCGTGATTGCATATGGCAGTCGACACGAACTAAGAGCGCAAGGCGAGATGGATCAGGTAGACCGCTGCCTGAGCGAGCGCGGCTTTGACCGCCGCGTCCTGAGCCAGGGTGAATCGTTCTGGCTGCGCAATGCCTATGGTGAGGAAGGCGTGCGCAGGCTCGATCACCTTGTCGCGGGCGGCACCGTGGAAAGCTACGCGGCACCTCAATCTTAAGGCGTCTACCCTTTCCACTGCGCCCAAATCTCGGGCGGGCCGCTGAAGACGTTGATGTCGACCTTACCCTGAACACCCGGCACCAGCCCGGTGCCAGTGTACTGCCAGAACCTCCAGACCGCGCCGGGATAGACCTGGCGAGGATGTCCCGCGACCGAGCGAAGCCAGAACTCGGTCTTTGACAGCCGTCCGATATCGGTGTCCTGGTAGAAATCCACAGTCGTGTAGACGATCGGCCGACGGCCATAGTGCCGCTCGAGGATATCGAGGAACTTTTGCGCCTCGGCCCGAACGATTTTGCCATCAGGGCGAATGGTGCAGGTTTTCGAATGCGGCGTCCATTCCATATCCAGCACATGCGGCAGGTCCGCGCCTTTCGGGACATTCTGAATGAACCACTGCGCCTGCTCACGTGCCGGTCGGCAGAAATAGTAGTAGTGATACGCCCCCCACGGCACGCCCGCCTCCTGCGCGCCACGGCGATGTTCGTTGAACATCGGGTCGGTAAAATCACCCCCCTCAGTCGCCTTCATGAACACAAAGCTGACGCCCGAGGCCTTGGCCTGACGCCAATCAATCGGCCCCTGCCAGCGCGATACATCCAACCCGTGAACCGGATACAGGCCGGGATGTCGTCCGTCCCAGTCATGGGGGTCAGCATCGCCAAAATCGGGATAGATCACGGCGGGCGCGGTCCGGTCCACGCCAGGCGTGGCCTCTACGACCTGCGGCGGAGGTCCTCTGCGCCCGCAGGACATCAAAACAGCGGCTGCCAGGGCCAGCATGATTGCAAATCGGGTCATTGTTTCAGCCTGAAATAACTGCTCTTGTAATTGACCTCAGAATGCCTGATCCAACACACAAAGCAACGTCGCATTCGGGAATTGGCAAAATCCCACCGCTGATGCCTGCGATTTAGGCTTGATCCCTGTCCGCAAACCCCCTAAAGCAGCGCAATCCGGTGCCGTGTGATGCGACTCCGGTGTTTTGGTTTGTTTCATGGCGCACCGCCTGGCTTTCTTCGGCCAACGCGTGTCAGGGCAGACCGGACCAAAGGAACATTCGATCTGACCTCTGGCGGGCTGTACGCAGGACCCGGTGAAGACCAAGAGCTCTCAGGCCGTGCCCAAACTTCGTGGACCAACCACGAGCAGATAGGAGTGAATGCGATGGACCTGATCGCACAGCTTGAGGCGGAACAGATTGCCGCCCTGGGGAAAGACATCCCCGATTTCAAAGCCGGTGACACCGTTCGTGTCGGCTTTAAAGTGACCGAAGGGTCGCGTACCCGTGTGCAGAACTACGAAGGTGTCTGCATCGCGCGTAAAGGTGGCAACGGCATCGCCGGTTCGTTCACCGTCCGCAAAATCTCGTTCGGCGAAGGCGTGGAGCGTGTGTTCCCGCTGCATTCGACCAACATCGACAGCATCACCGTTGTTCGCCGTGGCCGCGTTCGTCGCGCCAAACTGTACTACCTGCGCACCCGTCGTGGTAAATCCGCACGTATCGCAGAGGTCACCAACTACAAGCCCAAAGCTGGCGCCGAAGCGTAAGGAACGGAAAGATGAAAAAAGACATCCATCCCGATTATCACGTCATCGACGTCAAAATGACCGATGGCACCGTTGTTCAGATGAAATCCACCTGGGGCAGCGAAGGCGATCAGCTGGCTCTGGAAATCGACCCCTCCGTGCACCCCGCATGGACCGGTGGCTCGTCGCGCCTGATGGACGCAGGCGGCCGCGTGTCGAAGTTCAAAAAGAAATACGAAGGTCTGGGCTTCTAAGCCTTACCCCGTTCGATTTCGAAAGGCCGTCCCTTGGGGGCGGCCTTTTTTTGTTTCCGACTAAATGCATGATGCACGCCGCGCCCCGCTGACCTGCCTACAAAAAAATAGGATCGATAACTGTCTTACTTCGTCAGTTCCACTGCACTGTGCAGTGGCGGCACTGGTCCGCGCAGCAGCAATAGCGCCAAAACCATCCCGATAAGAGCGGCAATCGCGGCGACCACCATTGCGCTGTCGAAGGCGTTGTCCTGCAAATCCCGCAGCGCCTCAGCCAAAGCTGTTCCTGCCGTCGGCTCCAAGCTGGTGAGTAACTGCTGGACCTCGCCAGGTTTGCCGTGGGTTAGCGCATGTGCCAGATCAGCCCGCTGCGTTGATCCGGAGGGTAGTGCGTCAATCACTTCGGACAGGCCCCGGCGTATGGTGATGGACTCTGCCAACCCACCGACCACTGCCCCCATGGTTGCTCCGAAATAGAGACAGGCGTTGATCACGCCTGAGCCCTGCCCTACATGCTCTTCGGGCAGCAGCCGCAGGCCGAGGCGTGGCAGAAGCGAGAAACAGATACCCAACCCGATCCCGACGATCAGCAGCTTCCACCAGATCTCGGAATATTGCGTGGTATTCGAAACTGTCGTCAGCAACAGGAACCCACATGCCATTGCCCCCAGTCCGATCGCAACCGGCCACTGGAAACTGTAGGGTGCCAGAAACCGGGGCGCGGTGACAGATATGACGAACATGCTGAGGCTTAGCGGCATGATCGCCAATCCCGCGCCAATGGAGGTATAGCCAAAGGCATCTGGCGATTGCACAAATGTGTTGAAATAGACAAAGAAACAGAAAAGCGTGAAACCGGTAAAGAACATTCCCGCGGCGGCCATGAAGTAACGCGGATGGCGGAAATACCGCAGTTCGATCAACGGGTCATCACTGCGACGCGAGACAATGACCAGCAGGACGGTCGCCAGGGCCGCCACAGCCAGCGGTATTAGCGTCAGTGGTGTGCTCCACCCGCCGCTTTCCCCATTGCTAAGCGCAAAGGACAGCGGCCCGAGAAACAACAGAATGGCAACTGCTCCAGGATAGTCGAATCGTGCCCCGGCAAGGCGTGTGTCAGGCACGTACTTCCGTTTGCTGACATGCAATCCAATGGTGAAGGCCACGACCAGAAGAACCAGATCGGCGGCAAACACCGCACGCCAGCTAATGTAATGCCCAAAGGCACCGCCTACGATGGGACCAACTCCGATAGCCAGCCCGACAATCGCGCCCCAGAATCCGGTGACACCTGCCCTCTGCTCCTCAGGTGTCGCCGCTGTCAGCAGGGAAAGAGAGGTTCCGAACAACGCTGCCGCCCCCGCGCCTTGCGCACCGCGCCCGATTAACAGCATGGTTGCGTCTTGCGCAAAAAGGACCGAGCCAGACCCAAAGGCAAAGACGACCATACCAAAGAAGAAAACCCCCATCTTGCCGGTGATATCGCCCAGACGACTGACGATGGTAACAAGCGAGGCGCTGGCGACAGTATAGATCGCCATTACCCATTGCAGGCCGGACGGTGTCAGGTCGAATTCGGCCTTCAGATTAGGTAGGATCGTCGCAACGGCGGTGGTGTTGAACCCCACAACCATCATGCAGATTGCAGTCATCGCCAGCACCACGCGGGCGCGGGCTTGTGGGGTTACGTCTGTCGGCGTCTTTCCGTTCATCGTGTCACCCTGAGCTTGGGGCTCTTTACCGCAATTTATCAGTAGATTAGCGATTTTTGCGCCCACGCATAGGGTTTACATCAAATCCAATAAGTCAGGGCCAGCGGTAGAACGAGTATGGTGGTCAGGGTAGACAAAAGGATGAACCCGGCGACATCCGGGCCGTATTCCGGTATGTGCTGGTCGATGAACAGGTATGTCGCCACCGAGGACGGCATCAGGCAGCACAGGATCAAGGCGCCGCGCTCGGCGCTTGTGAAGCCGAAGAGCCAGACCAGCCCCATGGCGATTCCCACAGCCATGACCAGGTGCAGCCCCGTCAGCAAGATTGCGCGCCCCAGACTGGCAATCCTTAGCGTCGCCAGCGTGTGGCCCAGCGTCAGCAACATCAGCGGGATCGACAACCCGCCGAGGATATCGAAGGACTTGGCGATCGGTTGCGGCAGGCTGTTCCCTGTGGCCATCAGGATCAACGACAGGGCCACAGCATAGATGATCGGTGATGTAACAAGCTTTTTGACCGAGAACACACCCGCCGGGATCCACATGCCAACGGTAAAGATGCTGATCAGGACAACGACGACAAAGGCCATTGTGTAGGCCATCCCCGCATCGCCCAGCGCCAGCAGAGTGATCGGTAGGCCGATATTACCCACATTCCCATGCATCAGAGGGGTCAGAAACGCCCTTACAGGCAGGCGCAAAAGCCGCAAAGCCACAAAGCCCAGAGCGCCAAAACTGGCCACAGCCAGCGCGGCGGCGCTCATCATATCCAGAAACGTGCCCACATTCAGCTTGGTGCCCGCAAGATGCGACAGGATCAGGGTCGGATAGCCGACCCGCGAGACGATCCCTCCGACCACCTTATTGTCAAACGGAGACTTGGTAAGCGCCAGCCCATACCCGATGCCCACGCAAATCAGGACCGGTAAAACCACATTCAGAACGCTCAGGAACAGCTGCTCCAACCGGTATCCTCCTGTCCGATCCCCGATTGAACAGTGAATCACGGACCCGGTTTTGGCAAGCATGGCGTTCTAAACTGCGAAAGCGATTGGGTTTTCCAAATTAGAGCCTGATATTGGTCGAAACAACGCCCCGAGGTTCTTTTCTTCCCCGCTGACACAACATATAGTGGCTAATAACAACGTGTGGACAAACACGGCAGGGCTTGGGAACGACGGCATGGCACATATCATCGTGGTGGGGAACGAAAAGGGCGGCGCAGGCAAATCGACCGTTTCCATGCATGTGGCCACCGCTCTGGCGCGTCTGGGTCGCAAGGTCAGCACGCTGGATCTTGACCTGCGGCAGCGAAGCTTGGGACGCTATTTCGAGAACCGGGCGAACTTTCTGAAAAACGCTGAGGCAAGCCTGCCCAGCCCGCGCCACCACGACCTGCCCGAGATCGACGCCAGCACCCTGAAACCAGGTGAGAATATCTATGACCATCGCCTGTCGGCGGCTGTTTCGCAGCTTGAGAATGACAGCGATTTTATCCTGATCGACTGCCCTGGCTCACACACCCGCCTCAGCCAAGTGGCGCATTCGCTGGCCGATACGCTGATCACACCACTGAACGACAGTTTCATTGATTTCGACCTGCTGGCCCGGATTGATTCCAAAGGTGAGAAGATCCTCGGCCCTTCGGTCTATTCCGAAATGGTTTGGAACGCGCGGCAATTGCGGGCGCAGGCTGGTTTGAAACCGATCGACTGGGTCGTCGTGCGCAACCGGGTCGGTACTCAGCGCATGGTCAATAAGGAAAAGATGCAACGCGCGATCGAGATGCTGTCTCAACGCATCGGGTTCCGCGTCGCCTCGGGCTTTTCCGAACGGGTCATCTTCCGCGAGCTCTTTCCCCGCGGCCTCACTCTGTTGGACCTCAAAGATATTGGCGTCAAACAGCTGAACATCTCGAACATCGCCGCGCGTCAGGAACTGCGCGACATGATGCGCGAGTTAAATCTGCCGGGCGTAGAGATCGACTTCTAGCCGTCAGTCACCCACAGCCGCAATCAGAGCCTTGGCCAAAGGCAGTGGCGAATATCCCAACCGTGACGGCGTCAGCCCCAGACGCACCACGACCATATCATGCGCGGGGAAAATACCGACGGATTGGCCGTCATGGCCTTGCAGCCAGACGGTGTCCTCGAATTGCGGCTCACCACGTGGGCCGTCCAGCCACATATGCCCCTTGGCATAAGCTCCGTCCGAGATTGCGACGGGTTCAAACATCCAATCGGTGTAGCCTTCGGGCAAGATCTGTTGCCCTTTCCAAACACCGCCTTGCAGCAGAAACTGCCCAAAGCGCGCCCAGTCGCGCGCGGCGGCGTACATGTAGCTTGAGCCCACGAATGTATCTGCCCCATCGGTCTCCATCACAGCGGAGTGCATCCCCAGAGGGTCGAATAATGCGGTGCGGGGGTAGCTGAGGTCGCCCTCTTCAACTTGGCCCTGCCACACCCGCGACAGAACTGTGGACGTGCCCGAGGAATAGCTGAACTCGGTCGCGGTGGGATGTGCAGCGGGGCGTCCGGCGGCGAAATCAACCATGTCATCCTTGAGATACAGCATCCGCGTTACATCCGAGACGTCGCCATATTCCTCATCCCATTGCAGGCCACTGGACATGGCCAGCATATCCTCGACCGTGATGTCGCGGCGCGAGTCCCCCGCCCAATCTGGGAAGATATCCGTCAGATCATCGCCCAGCGCCATATCGCCCGACTGGATCAGCGTACCAATCAACCCTGCGGTGATCGTTTTCGTCATCGACCATCCCAACAAAGGGGTTTCTGCGTCAAAGCCATCAGCATAATCCTCAGCAATGATGCGCCCGTCCTTGACGACCACGACAGCGCGGTAGCCTTCTCCCAGCAAGGACGGGTCCGACAATACATCAGCCAACGCGAGGTTCTCGGACACAACCACCTCATTTCCATGCGGCCAAAGACCGTTGGGTACGGGCGCGGGTTCGGGCAGCGTGTGATCTGCCAGCTTTGCCGCATGAACATTGGTGCATCCCAAACCGGGGCGATACTGCGATGTGGCCGGAGCGAAGAAGCCAAATACCCGCGCCTCAACCGTTTTGCGCTGTTCGTCGACGCTGACCGAAACCTGCTTCAGCAAGGGATGTCCCGGCGCCTGAACATCGCTTTGCAACACAGTCTCTGCATCGCGCCTGGCCAGGAACACGTTCGAACAGACGATCTTGGCGGAATAGTTGGTGCCCACTTTCAACAGATCCGGTGGCGCCATCCACAGGTAACCACCTGCTGCGACAAAAGCCAATGCCAACGTCCCAACCGAGTATTTTAGAACCTTCCCGAACATGCGCCCCTTTCGGGCCTAGACGGCCCGCCCCTTTTTTCCCATTTGACCAGAAGGTTTCACCACGGCACGAGCCACGCCACCGTTACGTTGCGTTCTTAACCTCTGTCTCTTCCGAGACCTGCGTGGGGCTGTAGATCGTAAACAGCTCTTTCGGTTCGTTCACACCGCGCAACATGTAGCGCCCGACCGAAATCAGTTCCTGGCTGCAAGGTTGTGCGGCGCGGGCGACGTCGTCGGAGACGAGAATCCTCTGGCCCAACGACCGATGCATCCCGGCAATCCGGGCCGCCTGATTGACCGCAGGACCAATCACCGTGAAATCCAGCCGAGTTTCTGATCCGATATTGCCATAGAGGATCTCACCCGAATGTAGCGCCAGAGTGAAATTCGCCACCCTCTGCCCATTCGCCTGTCTTTGCGCGTTCAGCTCTTCCATCCGGCTTTGCAGCATGGCGACGGCGGCGAGAGCCGCGCGGGCATCGGCATCGCTCTCTCCCACGTCGAACATGGCCATCAGCCCGTCACCCATGAATTTTAGGATGTTGCCACCATTGTCGTGTACCACGCCCACGGCAACGGCCAGATAGTCGTTCAGCATGTCGATGATCTCGTGACCCGGCATATCCTCGGACAGGGTGGTGAAGCCTTCGAGGTCGAAATTCCAGATTACCGCATCAATCTGTTGCAACGAACCGCGACGGATTTCGCCAGATAGGACACGCCGCCCCGCATCGCGTCCAAGGTAGACGCGCATCAGATCCTTGGCCATGGTCTGGTTCTTGGCGGATTTCAACGCAAGCCCAAGATGCGGCAGAGCGATGTGAATCTTCCCCAGATCACTGTCATCAAAACCGGTGGGAGCGTCGCTGGTCCAGGACATCAGCACTCCGTCACCGATCTTTTTCTCACCCGCCGGACGCACCTGTTCGGAGCGTTCAAACGACACGCCCGTTGCGTAGTAATCCGTCGCTCCGATCTCTCGCAGGTCATTCAACAAGGGGAAACGGCTGGGTTCGTTCTGATCAACCAGTCGAACGCGAAGGTCATCCATGTCCTCATGCAAAAGCGCATAGAGAGGGCTGCGTTGCCAGACTTCGCTTGGGGTGTCGGTGTTTGCGAACCGCTCGGATTCCCCGCCGGAATCCCGATACCAGCTATAGCCAGTGCCGCCATAAAGCGGATGCAGCGTCGACTGCGCCGCGTGGAATCGCATCAGCGGAAGGCCCAGATCAATCAGGCGGTTGCAAAAGCCGTCTAGCAATTCTTCCTGACCAGCCCCTTCAAGCCCTTTCGAAACAAGCCAGTCTATAAGGTCAAAGATGGGATCTGAAGAGGTCATGGAACTGTCCGTCAAAGTACTGCCCTGAATGTGGGCCGCGTCATGGAAATTACCAGACCTTATGCCATCCCTGCCAGCCGCCGCAGCATTTTCCTCAGCATGGCGGCCTCTTCTTCCGAGAATGCGCCCGCCAGTTTCCCATCATAGCGCTCAGCGATACCGCTCAGTTCTAGATAGACGGCCTGACCGGCGGGCGTCAGCGTCAGCCATTCGACCCTTCGGTCACCCTCATCCCTTGTGCGCTTGAGGTAGCGGCTTTGTTCCAACTTATGAACCGCGCGGCTGATCTTGGTTTTGTGCAGTTTCGCGCGCTTGCCAATCTCTTTCGCGGTCAGAGTGCCGAAGACACCCAGATGGAACAGCACCCGCCATTCGCTGCGCAGCATGCCATAGCGTTCTTTGTAGAGGCGCTGAAACTCTAACGAGGCTGCCTCAGCTGCCTGATTCAACAGGAACGGCAAAAAATTCTGCAGATCAAAATCATCTTTTTCTTCGGACATGCTTGTTAGTTACAAAAACAACTAATAATTCACAAGCAGAAAACCGAGGAGTTCAAGATGACCAACAAGGCTGAACCGCATGGTCTGACGCAGGCCGTCACACCTGTAGGAACGCATCCCGGCTATATGCCAGGCTTTGGCAACGATTTTGAGACCGAGGCTCTGCCTGGCGCGCTGCCGCAGGGCATGAACAGCCCGCAGCGCTGTAACTATGGCCTCTATGGCGAACAGCTCAGCGGCACGGCCTTCACCGCCAATCCACCCGAGCGGACGTGGTGCTACCGCATTCGCCCGTCGGTCAAGCATTCGCATCGTTACGAAAAGATCGACCTGCCCTATTGGAAATCCGCGCCCTGTATCGACCCGGATGTGATCAGCCTGGGCCAGTATCGCTGGGACCCGGTTCCGCATTCTGATACCTCTTTGACCTGGCTAACCGGTATGCGCACCATGACGACCGCGGGGGATGTGAACACGCAGGTCGGCATGGCCAGCCATGTCTATCTGGTCACCGACTCGATGGTGGATGACTATTTCTTCTCGGCCGATTCCGAGCTGCTGGTGGTGCCGCAAGACGGCCGCCTGCGCTTTGTGACCGAGTTGGGGATCATAGATCTGGAGCCACAGGAAATCGCAATCCTGCCGCGCGGGTTGCTCTACCGTGTTGAAGTGCTGGAAGGTCCGGCACGCGGATTTGTCTGTGAGAATTACGGGCAGAAATTTGAACTGCCAGGGCGTGGACCAATCGGCGCCAATTGCATGGCCAATCCGCGCGACTTCAAAGCACCCGTCGCGGCGTTCGAGGACCGAGAGGTGCCCTCGACCGTGACGATCAAATGGTGCGGGCAGTTCCACGTCACTCAGATCGGTCACAGCCCGCTGGACGTGGTAGCCTGGCACGGCAACTATGCGCCCTACAAATACGACCTACGCACCTACTGCCCGGTCGGCGCAATCTTGTTCGACCACCCGGATCCGTCAATCTTCACCGTCCTGACAGCGCCTTCGGGCCAGCCCGGCACGGCCAATATCGACTTCGTTCTGTTCCGCGAGCGCTGGATGGTGGCCGAGGATACATTCCGCCCGCCGTGGTACCACAAGAACATCATGTCCGAGCTGATGGGCAATATCTACGGCCAGTATGACGCCAAACCGCAGGGCTTTGTTCCGGGCGGCATGAGCCTGCATAACATGATGATCCCGCACGGCCCGGATCGCGAAGCATTCGAAAAAGCCTCAAACGCCAATCTGGGGCCGGACAAGCTGGACCACACCATGTCCTTCATGTTCGAAACCCGCTTCCCACAGCATCTGACCGCCTTCGCCGCGACCGAGGCGCCCTTGCAAGACGACTATATTGACTGCTGGTCCTCGCTTGAGAAAAAGTTCGATGGAACACCGGGAAAGAAATAACCTGCCATGAGCTTTGATATCTGGATCACCTATGTCGCCACCGTCCTGCTGCTGATGAGCACTCCAGGACCAAGCCAGCTTCTGATGCTTTCGAACTCGGCCACCAACGGGCTGCGCCGGGGCGTGTTCACGGCTGCCGGTGATCTGACGGCGAACCTGTTGCAGATGTTGGCAGCGGGTCTCGGGCTTGCCGCGATTATTGCGGCCTCGGGCACCGCGCTGGCTGTGATCAAATGGTTGGGTGTCGCCTATCTGGTCTTTCTCGGCGTCAAAGCGATTGTCAAAGCCAAACCTCAAACAGCGCAAACCGCGCAGCTGGCCAGCCGCAAAACCTTGTGGATGCAGGGCTTCATCACCTCAGCCGCCAATCCCAAAGCAGTGGTGTTCTTTGCTGCACTGTTTCCGTTGTTCATCGATGGCGCGCTGCCCTTCTGGCCGCAATTCGCGATCCTCTCGGCCACCTATCTGATCATGGACGGGTTGTTTCTGACCGCCTACGGAGCAAGCGCCAGTTGGTTGGCTACGCGGCTCAAAGGGTCTGCGCGGTTATGGCTGGATCGCGCAGGTGGCGGGTTCATGATTCTGGCTGCCGTTCTGTTGGGGCTTAAGTCTCTGCGAGACGCTCAATAAACCAAGACAAGGATCAAAAGATGCCTTTGCTAAAATCCTGGGTCGCCTCGGCCAATGATGCGACCCATCCGTTTCCGTTGAACAACCTGCCTTACGGGGTCTTTGCCGTCGGCGATGAGGAGCCCAGATGTGGCGTTGCAATTGGGGACATGATCCTCGATGTCACCACCGCCGAGGCCGAAGGGCTGATCACCCTGACCGATGAGCCTCTGTTCGACCTGCCCTTTTGGAACCCTTTGATGGAGCAAGGCCCCGCCGTCTGGGCCGCCCTGCGCGACCGATTGACGGCGCTACTGTCTGAAGGTGCGGCGGCACAAGAGGCGGTGGAGCCCCTGCTGGTACCGCAAAGCGCGGTTGTCATGCACATGCCCTTCGCGGTCAGCGAATACACCGATTTCTACGCTGGTCGGCATCACGCCTTTAACGTGGGTTCGATGTTCCGGGACCCCGAAAACGCGCTGCCGCCGAACTGGTTGCATATTCCCATTGGGTACAATGGCCGGGCATCCTCGGTCGTGGTGTCGGGTACGGATATCCGCCGCCCGTGGGGGCAGCTGAAGTCGCCCGATCGGGACAAACCTACCTTCCTGCCCAGTCGCCGCTTCGACTTTGAGCTCGAGATGGGGGCAATCGTTGGCACTCCGTCCGACGGCCCGATCTCGGTGCAGCAGGCGGACGATCATATCTTCGGCTACGTGCTGCTGAACGACTGGTCCGCCCGTGACATTCAAGCGTGGGAGTATCAGCCCCTTGGGCCGTTCCAAGCCAAGGCCACGGCCACATCCGTCAGCCCATGGATCGTGACCAAACCGGCACTGGAGCCGTTCCGCTGTGACACGCCCGAGCGCGAATTCGAGTTGCTGGATCACCTGAAGGACTGCGGCCCGATGCTATACGACCTTTCGCTTGAGGTGACGCTGGCCCCCGAGGGGCGGGCTGCGACCACAATCACCCGCACGAATTACAGCGAAATGTACTACTCCGCCGCGCAACAACTGGCCCATCACGCCAGTTCGAGCTGCCCGATGAACACCGGTGATCTGCTGGGGTCCGGCACGATTTCCGGGCCGACGCGCGATACCCGAGGTTCGCTGCTGGAACTCAGCTGGGGCGGCAAAGACCCCTTGAGCCTTGAAACCGGTGAGGCCCGCAGCTTCCTTGAGGACGGAGACACGCTCACGCTGTCCGGCTCCGCGCAGGGGGATGGCTATACAATCGGGTTCGGGACCTGCCATGGCACTGTGCTACCGGCGCTGGAGGACCCTCTCAAACCCTGAGCCATGCCGCACAGCACCTGTGTGCCGGTGTTGGTAGGATTGAGGACCAAGAACACCTAGGTTCGTTGCATCCAAGCAATGAGGCCCCCGATGTCTGAGATCACCGGCTATCACGCCCATGTCTATTTCGACGCCGACACACAGGATTTAGCGCAACAGATTTGCGAAGAGGCCGCCCGCCTTTTTCCGGTCCAAATGGGGCGTATGCACGCGCGCCCGGTTGGCCCGCATCCGAGGTGGAGCTGCCAGCTGGTCTTTGCCGCCGACGCGTTCGATCAGGTCATTCCGTGGTTGATGCTCAACCGACAGGGCCTGACGATCTTCACCCATGCTGAAACCGGCGATCACCTGGCCGACCACCGGGATCACGCCTTGTGGATGGGAGAGCTTTTGGATCTGGACCTGTCAATTTTCGACAAGGTCTAGCCCAACGCCCGCGCCTGATCCCGCAGCACGAATTTCTGAACCTTGCCGGTGGATGTCTTGGGCAAGGTTCCGAACACCACGGTCTTGGGCGCTTTGAAATGGGCCATGTTGTCCCGACAGAACGCAATCAGATCGGCTTCGGTCGCACTTGCCTCGGGCTTTAGCTCAACGAAAGCACACGGGGTTTCGCCCCATTTCTCATCCGGTCGGGCGACCACGGCTGCCTCCATGACGGCAGGGTGCTTGTAGAGGACACCCTCAACCTCGACGGATGAGATATTCTCGCCGCCCGAGATGATGATGTCCTTGGATCGGTCCTTCAGCGCGACATAGCCATCGGGGTACATCACCCCCAAATCGCCCGAGGCAAACCAACCGCCATTGAACGCCTTGTCGGTGGCATCCGGGTTCTTGAGGTAGCCTTTCATTACCACATTGCCCTGCATGAAGATCTCACCCATGGTTTCGCCATCGGCGGGCACAGGCTCCAGCGTTTCGGGATCGGCCACCATCAGTCCGGACAGCGCTGAATAGCGCACGCCCTGACGCACCTTGAGGGCGGCCCGTTCGGCTGGAGCCTTCAGATTCCACTCATCCTTCCACGCACAGACGACCGAAGGGCCATAGGTCTCGGTCAGGCCGTAGACATGGGTCACCTCAACGCCCATCCCTTCCATCGCTTCGATAACGGCGGCGGGCGGCGGGGCACCGGCAGTCATCACCTTGATCTGGTGGTCGAAATCCTTGAGGTGATCGGGGGCATGCGCCAGCATGTTCAGCACGATAGGTGCGCCGCAGAAATGGGTGACTTTCTCCTCCCGGAAGGCGGCATAGATCGGCTCGGCCCGAACCGCACGCAAGCAGACCGAGACCCCGGCATTCAGCGCCATGGCCCAGGGGAAACACCAGCCGTTGCAGTGGAACATCGGCAGGGTCCACAAATAAACCGAATGCTTCGGCATGCCCCAATCCAGCAGGTCGGACTGCGCATTCAAGGCGGCCCCACGGTGGTGATAGACCACGCCCTTGGGGTTACCGGTCGTGCCAGAGGTATAGTTTAGCGTAATCGCATCCCACTCATCCGCGGGCAGAGACCAATCAAACTCAGGGTCGCCTTCGCCCAGCAGGGCCTCATAGGTCAGGCTGCCAAGGCGTTCGCCACCATCAAAGCTGGGATCTTCGATATCGATCACCAAAAGGTCATGATCGACCTGCGGCAGTGCCTCTTTGACGACAGCAGAGAACTCGGGGTCGACCAGCAGCACCTTGGCCTCGGCATGGTTAAGGATGAAGGCGATGATCGGCGCATCAAGGCGCGTGTTGATCGCGTTCAGAACAGCGCCGACCATGGGAATGCCGAAATGGGCCTCATAGAGCTCGGGGATATTGGCGGCGATGATCGAGACGGTATCCCCCTTGCCCACCCCACGGGCCGTCAGGGCGCTGGCAAGACGGCGGCAGCGCGCATAGGTCTGCGCCCAGCTATAGCGGCGGTCTCCATAGACGACGGACGGGTAGTCGGGATACACCGCCGCCGTGCGTTCGATGAAGCTGAGCGGGGATAGCGGCGTGTAATTCGCACGGTTCTTATCCAGATGACGCTCATACATATTGGCTGCTTGCATCCGCCAACCCTCCCAATTCGCGTGTGTCGCCACATGACCATAAACACGAGGCTGTGACCATCTTGTAGAAATACGACAAGTGGCGGGGCTCTGGCGATACGCTATGATGACATCTGGCCCTATATTCGCGACCCCATTCGCGGTGATCTGGGCCATCGCATTTACTTGCTATCGTGGGACCGATCCCACAATCTGCACACCGCATCAGACTGAAAGGACATGTCATGGACGGCACGTTCAACGAAAACGATCTTTCCCACGTGGTCGAGGCCGACCGCGCCCATATCTGGCACCACCTGATCCAGCATAAACCCTTTGAAACAAACGATCCCCGCATCATTGTCGAAGGTAAAGGCATGCGTGTCTGGGACCAGAAAGGCAAAGAGCATCTGGATGCGGTCTCTGGCGGCGTCTGGACGGTGAACGTCGGCTACGGCCGCGAATCCATCTGCAAGGCGGTCTATGACCAGCTGATGAAGCTCTGTTATTTTGCGAATTCGGCAGGGTCGATTCCCGGTTCGATCTTTGCGGAGAAGCTGATCGAAAAGATGCCGGGCATGAGCCGCGTTTACTACACAAACTCAGGCTCCGAGGCGAACGAGAAAGCCTTCAAGATGATCCGTCAGATCGCTCATAAGCGCCATGGCGGCAAAAAGACCAAAATCCTGTATCGCGATCGCGACTATCACGGCTCGACTCTGGCGGCGATGTCAGCGGGTGGTCAGGATGAGCGCAACGCGCAATACGGCCCGTTTGCTCCGGATTTCGTACGTGTTCCCCATTGCATGGAATACCGCAAGCACGAACTTAACGGCGCGCCGGAGGAAAACTTTGGCGAGTGGGCTGCCGACCAGATCGAAGAGGTCATCCTGCGCGAAGGGCCAGACACCGTTGGCGCGCTGTGCCTTGAGCCGGTGACCGCGGGTGGCGGTGTGATCGAAGCACCCGAAGGCTACTGGCAGCGCGTACAGGAGATCTGCAAGAAGTACGACGTGCTGCTGCATATTGATGAGGTCGTGTGCGGCGTCGGTCGGACAGGTACCTGGTTCGGCTACCAGCAGTATGGCGTGAAGCCTGACTTTGTCACCATGGCCAAAGGCGTTGCCTCGGGCTATGCGGCCATCGCCTGCCTGGTCACCACCGAAGAGGTCTTTGACATGTTCAAAGACGATGCGGCGGATCCGATGAACTACTTCCGCGATATCTCGACCTTCGGGGGCTGCACCGCTGGTCCGGCCGCTGCGATCGAGAATATGCGCATCATCGAGGATGAGAACCTTCTGCAAAACTGCGTCGACATGGGCGATCGCATGATGAGCAACCTGCAAGCGCTGATGGAGAAGCATAAGGTCATCGGCGATGTGCGCGGCAAAGGCCTGTTCCTGGGCGCAGAGTTGGTTGCAGACCGCTCCACACGTGAACCGATGGACGAAAAGAAGGTACAGGCCGTTGTGGCAGACTGCATGGCGCAGGGTGTCATCATCGGCGCGACCAACCGCTCGCTGCCGGGTCGCAACAACACGCTGTGCTTCTCGCCTGCTCTGATCGCGGCGGCGGATGATATCGACCAGATCACCGATGCGGTCGACAGCGCGCTGGAGCGTGTGTTCGGCTAGAGAATAAAAAACGGGAAACCGGGCGTTCCTGCGCCGGTTTCCCGACCTAAGGGTCGCATACCTTTTGCGAACCAGACGATCAGACACACCTCTTGCTCTTGCGTTTTAACCAGCGCAGACTTGCATTCAGAGGAGTGTATCATGACACCCAAAACCTCAGACACGGAACCGTCGGGCGATTTGGCATCGCCGCAAGGTGCAGCGCTCAAGGTCAACACAGTAAGCGCTCAGGACATCAAGGACTCGCTGAAGGCGGGCGTGGCAGACTTTCTGGCCCGGCCCGTGATGAGCGGGTTTTTCGGCCTATTCTACGCCGTTTTTGGCCTTGTGTTTGTGTGGTGCCTGATCTGGCTCGGCAAGGTCTGGATGATCATTCCGGCCATTGTGGGCTTTCCACTGGTTGCGCCCTTTGCCGCTGCCGGGCTCTATGAGATGTCGCGACGATTGCAGAACGGGGAACAGTTCGGATGGTCCGATATCTTGACGGTGATGGCCAATCAACGCAAACGCGAGATGGGCTGGATGGCCTTTGTCACCCTGTTCATTTTCTGGGTATGGGTCTATCAGGTGCGCCTTTGGTTGGCGATCATCCTGCAGAATGCGTCCTTCTCGGACTTTGACGGATTTCTGAACACCGTCTTCTTCACGCCCGAGGGCTGGACCTTTCTGGCCATTGGCACCTGTATCGGCGCGGGCCTGTCGGCCGTGCTGTTTTCGGTCACCGTTGTCGCAATGCCGCTACTTCTGGATCGAGAGACCAACTTCGTATCAGCCATGCTGACCTCGATCCGAGTCGTCACCGAGAACCCGGTGGTGATGCTGGGTTGGGCCGCGATCATCTCGGTAACCATGCTGCTCTCGCTGATCCCGGCATTCTTGGGCCTGATCTTCATCCTACCGATCCTTGGTCACACCACGTGGCACCTGTATCAGCGCGCCGTCCCTCCGGCCGAGGACTGAACGGGACTCCTTTAAGGGACAGGCACATCAGAAACAAAAAGGACCGCCCCAAATAGGACGGCCCTTTGTTCACTGTCTCTCTTTTCAGAGATCAGGCAGCCAGAGCAGCCTGAGCTTTGGCGACGATCGCACCGAACGCTTCCGGTTCGTGTACGGCCAGGTCAGCCAGAACTTTGCGGTCCACTTCGATACCGGCCAGGTTCAGGCCGTTGATGAAGCGGGAATATGTCAGAGCCTCGTCATGCGAACGGACAGCAGCGTTGATACGCTGGATCCACAGAGCGCGGAAGTTGCGTTTGCGGTTCTTACGGTCGCGGGTTGCATACTGGTTGGCCTTGTCGACGGCCTGACGGGCAACCTTGAAGGTGCTCTTGCGGCGGCCATAGTAACCTTTGGCGGCCTTGATGACCTTCTTGTGACGGGCGTGAGTTACGGTTCCACCTTTAACGCGGGACATCTCTTAATCTCCTCTTAGCGGTCGTAGGGCATGTAGCCCTTGACAATCTTGGCGTCGGGGGCGGACAGGGTGGTGTTGCCACGGGCATCGCGGATGAACTTCTTGGTCCGCTTGATCATGCCGTGCCGTTTGCCGGCCTGGCCAGCAAGGACCTTACCGGTCGCAGTCACCTTGAAGCGCTTCTTGGCGCTCGACTTGGTCTTCATCTTAGGCATTTCCGTCTCCTTTCAGGGTTCGGTACTAAACGCGACTCGGCATGCCATCTCGGCCGGTCACGCGATCAGATGCGCCGTTTACGCAAGTTCGGTCATACTGGCAAGGGGGTTTGGCCCAGAATCTGCGCTTTTCGCAGCGGCCTTGGCACCGGGGCGGCACAGGGCCGCCCCGGTGAAGTGTTTAGTGGCTGAATTTGCGGATTTCGCCGCTCTTCAGACGTTCGGAGTAGGACGCTAGCTCCTGACGCACCACTTTCATCAAGAAGTAGAGCGCAAAGACGTTCACAACCGCCATCGCAAAGATCGCCGCATCCGAGAAGTCGATGACCGGGCCAAGGTTGGCCGCCGCACCAATGACAACGAAGATGCAGAAGATGATCTTGAAGACCAACTCTTTGGTATGGCCTTCGCCGAACAGATAGGTCCATGCCTTGAGGCCATAGTAGGACCAGCTGATCATCGTAGAGAAGGCAAACAGGACCACGGCAATTGCCAGAATGAACGGGAACCAGCTGAACGCGCTGCCAAACGCCGCCGAGGTCAGGCTGACGCCGGTATTGCCATCGACCGTAGCAATCGCGTTACCCGCTTCGTTCAGCATGTAGTTGCCGGTTGCCGGATCAACGATCAGCTGCTGGGTGATGATGATCACCAGTGCAGTCATTGTACAGATCACAACCGTGTCGATGAACGGCTCAAGCAGCGAGACGAAGCCCTCGGTGATCGGTTCTTTGGTCCGCACGGCCGAGTGCGCAATCGCCGCGGAACCCACACCCGCTTCGTTCGAGAATGCCGCACGACGGAAGCCCTGGATCAGCGCTCCGACCATACCGCCAGCAACGCCGAGGCCGGTGAAGGCACCTGCGAAGATCTGACCGAAAGCCCAGCCGATCTGGTCGGCATGCATCAGGATGATGACCAGCGCCGCCAGCACGTACATGACACCCATAAACGGCACGACCTTTTCGGTCACGCGCGCAATGGATTTCAGGCCACCCACGATCACCGCAAAGACGATGCCCGCAAAGACCAGACCTGTGATCCAGCCCGGATAGTCTCCGACAATCCCGGCAATCTGCTGGTGCGCCTGATTGGCCTGGAACATGTTGCCCCCGCCCAATGCGCCAAGGATACAGAAGATCGAAAACAGCACCGCCAAGATCTTGCCGCCCGGCAAACCCAGCTCGGCAAAGCCCTTAGACATGTAATACATCGGGCCGCCCGAAACGGTGCCGTCTTCATATTCGTTGCGGTACTTAACACCCAACGTACATTCGGTGAATTTTGACGCCATGCCCAGCAAGCCTGCGACGATCATCCAGAATGTAGCACCCGGTCCACCGATCCCTATCGCAACTGCCACACCGGCGATGTTTCCAAGACCAACAGTCCCCGACAGCGCGGTGGCAAGGGCCTGAAAATGGCTGACCTCACCCGCGTCATTGGGGTCGGAGTAATCTCCTTTAACCAAGCTGATCGAATGTCCGAAGAATCGGAATTGCACAAATGCAAAATAGAGCGAAAACACTGTGGCCGCGACGACCAGCCACCCCACGATCCATGGGAATCCAGTGCCCGGAAACGGCGCGAAGATAAAGCTGACGAAGGGGCCGGTAAAATCCGCGAAAGCCTGATTGATCTTCTCGTCCAGACCGGGCGCCTCTTGCGCGAAAGCGGGGCCAGACATCAGAGCCATGGTCGCACCAAGGCCCAGTTTTTGAAGCATATTCATCCTAATCCCTCCGCTCAGTTCACGACCGTGACAGGCACGTCGGCATGCATGACCAAGTTCTGAGTCGAGCTTCCAAACAGCCGTTTCTTGAACCCATCCGCCGAGGCGCGGCCGACGATGATCTGAGTGCCGCCGTTTTCGACCGTGATCGCGTTCAGCGTCTCGGCCACGTCGCCATGGCGCACGATGCCGTGCGCTTCGAACCCATCGGCCTTTAGCGCCTCAACCGTAGGGGCAATGATCCGCGAAGTAGCCAGTTCGACCTCTTCCTCGCGCCGCTTGTGCCGTTGGGCGTTTTCTTCCGGTGTTTGGAAAGTGAAAGGGGACCATTCGATGACATAAACAACCAGCATTTCGCATGAGCCAATCCGCCCGGCCAAATCCTTGGCAAAGGCGATGGCGCGCTCTCCGGTTTCTGTCCCGTCCAGTCCAATGACAATCTTTGTTGTCATGACGTTCCTCCATTTTTTTTCTGGTTTGACCGGGACCCGTGCCCCCGGTAGGGCGACCGGAACCTGGAACTATCTGAGATGATCGCCCTAAGGTTCAGTATCCGGCAAAATCACCAAAAAACAGAGGTATTTTTGCTGAATACAACCTTACGGGCATCTTCCCCTTGAAAACAAAAAAGAAAAGCCGCCTAAAAAATAGGCGACTTGAGAATTCTCAATATGATCCTTCCTGAAATCCGGGCGGACTCAGCCCGGATCGGTGTTGTAGATCAGCCGCTCATCACAAGGGGCAATACGCAGAATATTGGTGGTTCCGGGGACATTGAACGGAACCCCTGCGGTGACAACGATCTGGTCGCTCTCGGCGGCGAAGCCCCCTGCGCGCGCGGCGCGGGCTGCATTGACCACGGCCCCTTTGAACCGCTCAAGCTCGGGCGTCATCACGCAGTGGCAGCCCCAGCTCAGGCACAGGCGGCGGGCGGTTCCGGTCGCTGGCGTCATGGCGATGATCGGCACGCCGGGACGTTCGCGTGCAGTCAACAGTGCTGTGGTGCCGCTTTGGGTGAAACAGCAGATCGCTTTGATGTCGGTCTTTTCCGCGATCTCCCGCGCGGCTGCCACGATACCGTCCGCGATGGTCGACCCTTTGGCAGTACGCGAGGCGGCGATGATCTGCGTGTAGGTCGGGTCGGCTTCGACCTCGATAGCGACCTTATTCATGGTCTGCACGGCCTCGATCGGGTAAGAACCGGCCGCAGATTCCGCGCTGAGCATGATGGCATCCGTGCCTTCGTAAATCGCGGTTGCAACGTCCGAGACCTCGGCGCGGGTTGGCATCGGGCTTTCGATCATGCTCTCCAGCATCTGGGTCGCGACGATGACCGGCTTGGCCGCACCACGGCACTTGCGAACCAGACGTTTCTGGATGGGAGGCACCGCCGAAACCGGCAACTCAACCCCCAGATCGCCCCGCGCCACCATGATCCCGTCTGATGCGTCGAGGATATCGTCAAACGCCTCTACCGCTGCGGGCTTTTCGATCTTCGACAGGATTGACGCCCGTCCATCCGCCAGCGCACGCGCCTCGAACACGTCCTTGGCCCGCTGCACAAAGCTGAGCGCCAGCCAATCCACGCCCAGTTGGCACACAAACTCCAGATCGTCGCGATCCTTGGCTGACAAGGCTGCCAGTGGCAGCAGCACATCAGGCACGTTCACACCCTTGCGGTTCGAAATCGTCCCTCCGACTTCGACAGTACAATTGGCGAAATCCTGACCGCAATCCTGCACGGTCAGACGGATCTTACCGTCATTGACCAGCAACCGCGCACCGGGTTCCAGCGCCGCAAAAATCTCGGGGTGCGGTAGGCAGACACGGTTGATGTCTCCGGCCTCGGGGTCGAGATCCAGCCGGAACGCCGCGCCCTCTACCAGTTCTTCCGCATCATTGGCAAAAACCCCAACACGCAGCTTCGGGCCTTGAAGATCGGCCAGAATCGCGATCGGGCTGTCCAGATCCTTTTCCACCTGACGAATAATTCGATGCCGTTCACGGATCTCGTCATGGCTGCCATGGCTCATGTTCAGGCGAAAGACGTCGGCCCCGGCCTCATGCAAGGCCCGGATGGTGTCATAGTCATTGGACGCCGGTCCCAGCGTCGCCACGATTTTTACATTTCTAAGGCGTCGCACTGGTTTCGCTCTCCTCAATCCCACGGTGACGCGGCAATGTTACCGCAAACAGTATGTGGGTGGTTATTGCGCAATTCCCTTTTGGAAGCAACTGCCATACACCTGCCGCAAACTTGATGACAGGCACATGACATACACTCCGTTTTTTATCCATGGCGAGGATCGCCCGTCCCGATGGCTGATCACCTGCGATCATGCGACCAACACCGTCCCCCCCGAAATCAACGGCGGGGATCTGGGATTGCCGCGCGAAGATATGGAACGCCACATCGCCTATGATGTCGGCGCCTACGAGGTCTCGAAACATCTGGGCGAAATCCTGAACGCGCCGGTCATCGCAGCCAATTTCTCACGCCTTGTGATTGATCCGAACCGGGGTGAGGACGACCCGACCCTGCTGATGAAGCTCTATGACGGTTCGATCATTCCCGGCAATCGCCACGCTGATGCGGCCGAGCGTGAGCGGCGTTTGGACATGTGCTACCGTCCTTATCACGACGCGCTTGGGCGGCTGGCCGCCCTGCCCCATGCGGTGATTGTGTCGATGCACTCTTTCACCCGCCAACTCCGCGGTCGGGAACCACGCCCTTGGCATGTAGGCGTTCTGCACACCCCGGATGAGCGCTTCTCACGCCCTCTGATCAACCGCCTGATGGCCGAAGACGATCTGTGCGTCGGCGTGAATGAGCCCTATACCGGCGTTCTGCCCGGCGATGCCATCGACACGCACTGCACCTCGCACGGCCGACCAAATGCATTGATCGAGCTGCGCAATGATCTGATCGCGGATCACGCAGGGCAACGGGCCTGGGCCGAAAGGCTCGCCGTAATCCTACAGGATGCACTATCTGACAGCGGCCTTTGATCGCACGTTATTGTGAGTTGCACCTTCAACCCCCACTTTGGAGACTGGGAAGGAGGCGACCATGACACAAGAGTTGCTGACAAGTTTTTTGGCTGGATGGCGATACTGAACATCGCTGTTTTGCTGTTCACAATCGCTATGATTGTGCTGCTACAGGACTGGATTGCAGGGGTTCATGCCAGAATGTTCCAAATGGAACGGCCTGATGTGAAGCGTGCCTATTTTCGGTATTTGGCCAACTACAAAATCCTCACGCTGATTTTCTGCGTCATTCCGTGGCTGGCCTTGAAACTGGCCTAACGCAGAGTCAGTTGAAACGCCCTCTTCAGAGCGTTAATTCGGACACAGACCGCATCCACTTCTTCGGAGCCAGACCATGGACAAGCAAACCGAAATCGAACTTCAAGCCGCAGCATTCCGTCGGCTGCAAAAGCACTTGATGGAAGATCGCACGGACGTTCAGAATATCGACATGATGAATCTGGCAGGGTTCTGCCGCAACTGCCTGTCACGCTGGTATCAGGAAGCGGCCAACGACAAAGGCTTCGAGATGGGCAAAGACGAAGCCCGTCAGATCTTCTACGGCATGACCATGGATGAATGGAAAGCCAACTACCAGACCGAAGCCAGCCCCGACATACAGGCCGCCTTCAAGGTCGCGTTTGATGAGAATGTAACAAAAAAGGAGTGAGACCTAAAAACCAAGCGACCGCTTAATCAGACTGTTGACCAATTCACATGCGGCAGCACCAAAAAGCACGCTGTTTTGCGTGCTCACATTTTTCGAGTTTAGGTTGAAGCTTCCACCAGCTACACTCCGAACGCGACAGTCCTCACGCTGACTGGGAAACGCACGAAAGGGGGCAAATCACTGGTGGGGCGTGGCTTTCACTTTATCGACCAGTTTTGGATCAAACCCAATTGTGAACCACGTGGCTAATTATTTATTGGGCTCGCCACACACCGTTTACGCTCGTGTTGCTTCCAAATTGTTTCCAGCGAGAATGGCGCAAAGCAAAAAGCCCCGCGTTTTGTGCGTCTAAGCATTTGGATTCCAAGCGAGAGTATTGTTTGCGAGAGGGCGCAACTACCGTTGCCAAACGCAATTGAAATGTCACGTATAGGCGCGAAACCAACATACACAACTCGTCACGCATTCAAGTGTTCACTACTTCTATTGCGTTCGGTTCTATTGCGTTTGTTTTTTTGCATTTCAGCGTTCGAAGTGCGAGCACAAAATAATGGCGCGGAAGCTAACAACCCATTTATAGAAGCGATAGAGCTTTACCAACAGTCAAAAAAGTGTCTGGCAACGCCATGTTAGAGGCACAAAAAAAGTCCGGGATCTCTTCGACAAGATTCTGAGCGACTATCTTGAATTAGAGCCTGCAAGGGTAGTCTTGCATGGGGGACGACCTGGGAGGGTCATCATTGCCAGCGTTCCCAACTCCAGAACGAAAGGATGGAACGGCGGGAAACGCGAAATTTTTCGGGGTTTTAAGGTCACATACAATAAAGACATGGGAGCGATTGAATCCGTAGCAGAAGCGGCGGTCTACGCTCATCTTGCTTGGGCGGCTGTGATGCCGCTGAACCCAAACAATTCTTCGAACAACGAGGATGGGCGCTTTTAGACGCTTACAGAGTAATCGTGCTCCTGTCGGTGATGTGACCGCTTCTGTCACTTGATGAAGCACACCATGCGCCGAGCTATGCGCATTTGTTTGGCGCGCGAGACCAAGAAATTTCGAAAGCTCAGTCCTCCGCGCATGCTCTAGCCCAAAATCATAGTTCTCGGCCTAGCGGCACGGGTCGAGGCTGAGGTTCGCGCTGTTGCCGAATAAATGACCGATATTTTTATGTCTGATGCAGTGTTTGGCCGTTTCCTTGGTCTCGTCGCAAAGAATGAGGCTTCCCGCGAAAACAAAATGCCCAAGGGCAACTGTACTTCGCACTGCTACAAACCCAGTGCAGCGAATGCTGAATTGTGCTATCCTTACGCAGATATAGTGGTTAGCTCATTGCGTTAACGTTTTGCCGTCCAAGCGCACACAGCTGATAGCTGTTGTTTTTAAGTCTTTGCTTTTTTGTTGCTACGTTTTTCCGGGAGGGTTTTATGATCAGTAGTCTATGTGCCGCCTTTATTAGCAAGGCTCGCTACGGAACTCCGATTTGTTTATTGGTTTCATTGTCAATTGCGACGGATGTTCGCGGTCAGGACAACGACATCGTGACTGTGCCAAATGTTTTCTACAGCTATCTGTCCGAGGAAAAAGACGCTGAAGGTAACCACATAAAGAAGTTTTTTGACCTAAAAGAGCTTTCCAACCAAATAAGCGAACTGGGCCTGAGTTCCAAGTCTGCACTTGCGATAAATGCTTCAGAGGAGGATAGTTACAGATCATTGAACGAAGATGCTTTCATTAACTCCCTGAGACAAAGCGGCAACCCTGGATTGGAAGCCCTTGGTGACTCACTAGGGTTTTTTGAAGATGAAGAACTGCACGGCGGTGGAGTGCAAGCCGCGGCAGCGATAGAAATGCTATCTGTTTCTGACATCGGTGCAGAAAAGTGCAAGGCGCTTCCGCCTGTCCCACCTGATGTGAACAATCCAAATAACAAATGGGAAATCTACAAAACGGCTATTTTGGGTCGTAGTTCCATGACTGCCGTCCAATACGCTTTTGATCAAGACGCGAACAATGGCCTTGGTCGTGGCCAATTCGACATAAGAACCACCAAGTTTGTCCTATGTCGTAATCTACATACGAACGACATAGAGGGCATCCCAATCAATGTGCGGTGGGTATTCAATGTGAATGGCCAAAGCCTGAAAGTTGAAGAAGCAGGCGGCTTTTCAAACCCACCGCCCAATGGCGGTTCGTATCAACAGCGGTTTATTGCAAGAGGAACGGGTATTCAGCTTGTACTTTTGCAGATTGACGGCGCGGCGCTGCTACCCAACAGCCCTGCATACCTGATTGTAGGGAATGCCTGCATCGACATCTGGTTCGTGGATAAGGTTAATGGTTTTGACATTTCCGTACCGGCGTCGCTGCCAAACGCAGGTGTGTTCTGTGCCGGAGGCTATTGCAAAGGCGTTCCACCCGGATTGGATGCGACGCGATAAGTCAATTCATCTCGCACGCCGAATTTGAGGCATCGATAAATTCGAGATGCGCCAATGCGAGCGTAGCAAGTGGCGCATTGCATTTGTGACCTACGGTGGTGATCGCGACCTTCGCCGTTAGTTAAGAGAATTTGCGACTATTTCATGTTAACAACGGCGAAGCCAAAGTCGGCTGGAGTCTATGTCTGTGAATCCCAGGAAGCTCTCTGCGGTCTTGTGGTAGCGGGTCGCAACACGTCGAGCGTTTTTGAGCCTGTTAAAGCAGCGCTCGACACGATTTCTCGGACGAAAGTGTGAACGGTCGACACCGACGCGCATCTTTATGTTTTCGCGTTCTTTCCTTCGATCAGGATGATCACCCGCAGATCTCCTAAACCAACTCCCAGTTTCTCGAAGTCCGGCATGGGTTCAAAGACACCTCTTGGCTGCGTACATTTCAGAGTAAGATGAAGGGCATCCACACGGGAAAGGCGCCGCGGCATCCCAGCGTAGGACCTTTCACATGCGTATTTGTATCCCGTTTTCTGCGGGATATCGCCGGTAGAGCCTTCGACGTGGAAGTTCATGCCGGCTAGTCTAAAAGTGCGACCGTCAACGTTCGCGAAATAGAAAAAACGACGCTGGCTGAGACACGCAGCCCACGACTGGGCCGCCAAAATCGCCATTCTTTCAGCGCGTGTTTACAATGGGCGGTTCCGAACAACGACCGAGGCAATAATGAACACCTGCTGCGTCGCCGGGGTCCAGCGTCATTGGCACACCCTTTTCCTTCGAGAACATCATGTCGATACAGGCGGTTTCGTTTTTCGCGAAGATCAGGGGGATACGATCCAGTTTACCTGGCGGAATCCTGTCTCGATCGAACTTTTTCCATTTCGCGCGACCCTTGCCAAACTCCCAATTCGCTTCCCAATAGTTAACGATTTTGATGTCCTGTTTCGCTGCATAAAGTTTGTATTCAAACGGCTCCGCCATAGCGGCGCTGACCTTAAGTTCTGTCGCATCAAAAGCTTCATGAAATACGCCTTTTTTCTCGTCCTCAGATTTTTTTCTTCCCATCCGGCGTTCTTAGCCTCAACGTGGAAGTACTGGTAACGGACTGCTGGAGTCAGTCTTCCAGCGCGCGAGACTGCAGTTCGCATCAGGACACAGAGACGAAGGTCGCCGCTTGGCTTCGAAGGCGGCCCATCTGCGCCTACCGAATAATAATACCCATTTAACGTGGGATCATGCAGACATTTGTCCAATATCTGCCCTTTAACCGACACTTTCCTTGTGCCGAACAGGTTTCTGTTATTCGCAACCCTGACAACCGGTTCGGTTGCGATCCCGGAAAACCCGCCGTAATCACCGACAAGCGATCCCTGGTTCCGGGCTGGGCAAATCTCTTGCTGGGGGTCGCAAGGGGGCTGGCTGAGCTCACCCAGGAGCGCTTTGAAATCCGCATCCGTGAACTCTTCCACTGGTTTGGAAGTGGCTCCCAGATTCTTGCCGCGAGATACTACGCCCGCGCGCACCTCCTGGTCGGGCAGATTGATCGTGTTGAATGATGATCCCTTCTCGTCTTCCACTACATAGGAACAACCGGCAACAAGAGCGGCAATGCAAGTTAACAGCAACAAATTTAAACTGGATTTATTAATAATTTACTCCGACAACAATAATTCGAGTAACGTCGGCACCGTAGCACGTTCAGTTCAAAAAATCTAAAGATCCCCCCAGATTGCCGGAAGATGGGGACTGTGAACGGGATTTCGGGTTGCAGGATGCTGCATGGTCAAACGGCGGAATGGGCCTTAATCTTCTTTTCGATTGTTTCTGTCAGTCGTTCGTGGAACCTGAGAGAGGAGCCCGCAAGAATCTCACGAGCTTTGGAAATTTCCACGGCGGCTTCCTCCGGATCGCCCTGATGGAGCAAGGCATCCGCAAGTAGGCTGTGTGAGAAGGCAACGATTTGGCCCGAGCCTGTCTCTACATATTGTTCAAGCCCGTCCCGTAGCGTCTTGACGCCCGATGCTACGCCGCATCTGGTCTCGGCCCATCCAACAAGCACGGCGGACCAATGTTGCCAATACTTGAACTTCTTTCTTTTGCTGGTTTCGTACGCTTCCTTGGCAAATTCTAGACAGGGTGCGGGCTCACCGTAGGTGCAGTAAATGGTCGCGATTATGCTCAACGCATAGCAGCGGGAGAATTCGCTGCGTTCGGCACGGGTTTTGGCAATCGCCTGCTCCAGTTCCGAGAGTACTTCGTCTCCTTCGGGGTCTTGTAGAGCGCGTGCCCAGCACCGCATCACCATATCGACAATTTCCGTATCCGCTGGATAGAAGCGATTGATGTCGCTCAATTCGCATTGGGCGCGATGTTCCAGTGCACGGTCCAGATGAGAAATCGCCTGGTCGAATTTGCCTCTGAGCAGCGAAGCCAAGCCGCTATTGTGTTCGCTTAAGGTGTGCAAAGCGGCATTGGGGTCATCGGCCAGCATGTCAGTCATTTGTTCGCAATACGGCCAGGCGGCATCGGGGCGGCCGCCGATCAAGTGTTCGCCTATGAGTTGGTGGAGGTTGGTAAAAGTCACTTCGTGATCGCCACTTTTCTCGTTAAGCGCGATCAGCTTTTCCAGATTTCTTGTGATGTCGGGCGAGCCCCAGCTGCGCATTTCCAGGGCGACGGCGAGAGACTGGCGCAATTTGATCTCGATCTGGTCGGACGTTTCGTTGTCCTCAAGCCTGTTGTGCGCCTCGATCGCGGCGCTCATCTGGGCAATTGCTTCGTTGCTGGCATAGTTGCGCAGGCTCAGCTTGGCAGCTTCGTGCCACCGATCCCGCGCAGCGTCGAATTGTTCCGCCTTTTTGTAGTGCAGCGCCAGAATTTCGGGTTGACGTGCGCAAAGGTTCGCAAAACGCGCTACCATGGTTTCGGCAATGCGGAGGTGAAGACTCCTTGCCTGTTGTGGTAAGATCGCCTCGTAGGCGACATCGCTGATCAGGGCATGGCGGAAAGAAAAACTGCTTTCGCCTCCTTCAAATTTCTCCACCATGGTCTGTGCGCGTGCGAGGTTTTGAAGCTCTGACAGGATTTCATCGACCGGTCGCCCAGCAACGGCGGCGACGAGATCACTCGTAAAGCCCTGTCCCAGAGCGGCACAAATCGAAATCGTGTCCGGTGCGACGCTCAGATGGTCAAGCCGGACCCGGAGCAGGTCCTTCAAGTTCGACGGGAATAGTGTTTCTTGTTTCAAATGGCCGTCCGGCCGGATTGAACCCGCGGAGCGGGCCAGCATACTCACCATTTCCTCAACAAAGAGCGGTACGCCTTCCGAGCGGGTGATGATGGTTTCCATAAGCCCGTTCAGTGCCATTCCGTCGCTCATCAGTGCTTCGAGTAGCTGCGCTGTTTCGCGCGTGCCCAAACTGGGCAACGACAATGTGGTGACCTTGGGCAGGTTCGACCACCTTGGTGTGTATTCAGGGCGGTAGGTGCCCAGTACCATGACCCGCAGATTGCCGATTCGCTCCAGCAGGTTGTTGAGCAACTCTTCGGAAGAGGGATCGATCCATTGTAGGTCTTCGAAGAGGATAAAGACAGGTTTTTTGAGCGAGGCGCGTTCGACGTAGTTTTGCAGGATCTCAAAAGTGCGCGTTTTAATCTCTTCGGGCGCCACAGGCGGGCGTTGCTCCGGCGCACCGAAAGAAAGCAGGTTGGAAAACAGTGAGGTCACTTCGTCGGAGGCGTTGCCGCGCTCTTCCAGAAACGTTTTCAGTTTGGATTCACGCTCTTTGAGAGTGTCGTTTTCCTTAAGGCCGACAGCATTAATGATATGTGACTTTATTGGAAAGAACGAGCTGTTTTCATGGTAAGGTGAGCACTGGAAGCTGAGCCTCTGGCCCATGGGGAGAACGAGCGTTTGCTGTATTTCCTCTGCTAGACGCGACTTTCCGAGCCCCGCCTCACCAGAGAGAAATATTGCCTGTCCTTCGCCACGGCAGGCGGCGTTCCAGCGTCTGCGCAGCAAGTTGAATTCGCCTTCACGTCCGATCAGGGGGGTTAGCGCGCCGTGTATCCGCTTTTCGAAGCGTAACTCCGTCTTTCGAGATTCTTCAACTAGCCAGACACTTACAGGGCTCGAAAATCCTTTCAGTTGGCGTTTGCCGATCGAAGTGCAGCGGAAGTTGTACCCCAAAAGCCGCCGCGTTCGCCCGGATATGGCAATTTGCCCAGGATCGGCCAGCGCCTGCAAGCGGGCGGCGAGGTTGGGGATATCCCCCAGCACGAAACTGTCGACCTGTTGTGTGCCGTGCATAATGTCTTCGAGCAGAACATCGCCGGTCGCTATGCCAATGCGCACGGACAGTTTTTCGAGCGGGGGAACAGGGATCACGCTCACTTTTTCGATGATTGCAAGTGCTGTGAGCACGGCGCGTTCTGCATCATCTTCGTTAGCTACCGGGTGACCGAAGTAGGCAACCACCCCGTCACCGACGAATTGAGCGACATAGCCGAAATTCTCTTTGATCGCTTCGACACAGAGGTTCTGAAAGGCCTTGAGCGAGTCTCGATACTGCTCGATCCCCAGCTCCTGCACGAGCCCTGTCGAGTTGACCAAATCAACGAACATGATCGTCATCTGACGCAACTCGCCGATGGACCTGCGCCGCTGTTCTGTCGCGAGTTCGAAGGTGGAGGCGGCTTCCTGAAGACCGGAAACGTCGGGGTCTACCCTTTCCTCCGGCAGCTCCCTCATCGCTTTGAGAAGTCGTTTGCTATCGCCAAGCGCGATGCCAAGGCTTGCGAAATCCTGCTCAGAAAGCTCTCCGATGACGTCTAAATCAATGGAATTGGCTTCCATCACGTCGAGGTACTTTTCCAACTTCAGAGATTCGAGCCATGACTTTAATGTGAGCATCGGCAACGGGCCCTCCACTTCTGTCCGGTTCTGGCAGGCCGGTCATTGCGAAGCCAATCCCGGATTAATGAAACCAACAAGAACTTGGATCAAATGTCAAAGGATGTGCGGTGTATGGTGTTTGTGCCGGAAGCACAACTAGTGCTTGAAGGCGCACTGGCCGAACGGGTTAGTCGGCCCGATGTAACATAACCAACGTTCACAGCCTGGATTTTGAGAGCTTCGGAAACGGCAAATTCCGAACATGTTGGGCGTCCGAATCTCCTGGCCGTGGCCTTGCCTGCACCGTATCCGCAGGCGTGCCGGTAAAAGAGGCGGTTTGTTTCTGGATGTGATCCGCCGAGCAGTCCCAACATAAAAAAGCTATGTGGGACGGTGGCGCTGCTGACTACCGCGCTGCCGGATCAAAAAATGGCGCGTCACGGGGTTTGGTCCCAATTTCTAAAGTGGGGTCAATCTGTCCGCTACCGCCGCCGCGACCTATTGGAATGGGTCGATGCGCGTCGCAACGGAAACACCAGCACTTACACTGCAGCCTGAGGTTTGCCTTTGCGGGGTTTGCAAGCGCCGCGCGGGAATTCGAAAACAGAACGACTCTACATGGATGAGGGCCAAACAGTCCTCGCCCATTTTTGTAATCCTCTAACACATCAACGACGCTGCTATTGTTGCGACGTTGCTGCAGTGACTTTCCGCTCGCATTGCTTCGAAAGTGCTTCCAGTCGGTTTGGCGTAAATAGAAACAGCGCCCGAAGCCATTGCGTAGATATTGTATTCATTTATAAATTATTGTTGCGGGAGGGCGCAACCACCGTTGCCGAACGCAATTGAAGTCTCAGACATAAGCGCGATCCGGACATACTTAATTCCGCTCTGAACTTCTGCTTTGTGGACAAGGCAAACCTTAAGTCCCGTCCAAGAAACTTGAGGTTCCGGCCCCATAGCTAACATTCGTATACTTGTCGCGAGTCGATCCAAGTCGGCATTCCCTCCGATCAGTTTTCTGTTTGTACAACAATGCTATTCAGCTTTGCTCGCTTCCTGTTTCATCTATCCCAATTGCATGAGGGTTGGCGTTCACACCTGCCAACATCTTTAAAACTTCGGCTTTCCAGCCCGCTTTGATCTTTAAAGCCAGTTGAGATGGTGGTCGGTGATCGGGCTCAAGGAGCGCATATTCATATCTGAGCGGCTTTTCGAAGGGCACGAACGCAACTTTTCCGTTGGACAGATTTAGTTCTCGTTCAGTCGCTACGGTCAAAGGATCCACGATTGAATAACACTGACCTGAGCTCACAAAGGGTATCAGGGGTAGAAAGTACTGACAGGTCACTGTTGGGTTGTAGTCAGCCGAAACATCTTGAAACTCTTGTCGAATTTTGCGCTGGAACGGGTGCGTGGCATGCAATCCCCCCATAGGCGCTCCGTCGAGATCGGAAATGGATACGGTTCTGCTTGAAGCAAGCGGGCTGTCACGATCAACGGCACAAAAACAATCTGCCCGGATCAGTTCTGTTGAATATTGAGGCTTTTTCCCGGTTGAATGATCGAAGTCTGCAAAGCCGAAATCAATATTCTGCGTGCCTGCAAGCTCAATAATCTGAGGCGAACTGCGTGTCGACAATGTGATACGTATCTCGGGGTTTTCGCCGACAGATTGGCTGATGAAACGCGGGAACAAGAAAGCGGATGGGCCCGGCATTGTAGCGATATTCAGGCTGCCGGAATGCCCTTTAATTAACCCTTCCATTGTACTGGAAATCGTCGCGAGGCGGTCCAGAATACCTGTTGTTTCGGCCAAAAGGTAGTGCGCTTCGGGAACCGGGACCAATCGCCGTCCCTTACGCTCGAACAGTGTCAGGCCAAGGGTCTTTTCAAGGTTCTTCAAGGCCAGACTGATCGCAGGCTGGGTGCGGTTCAGTTTTTTGGCTGTTTGAGAGATAGAGCCGGTCTCCATCACCTCACGAAAAACGGTCAACTGCATAAGGTTCATGGTCAATATATAAGCTAAACCTTAGTTTTATGAAATATAACAAATTTGTATTTATGAAAATTGCTACTACGCTTGCAGGATCGAAATTCGGCCAAACCGAATCCGACGATCCAGCAAGGGAGATGACGATGAAATTTGTGAAATATTTGACGGGACTGGCACTGGCAGGCGCACTTGCCGCCCCTGCGTTGGCACAGGACCCAACTTTTTTCCGCATCGGCACTGGCGGCGCAGGCGGAACTTACTTCCCTATCGGCGGCACCATCGCAAACGGAATCTCCGCCCCTCCAGGTTCGCGCCCTTGCGAAGAAGGCGGCCAGTGCGGCGTACCGGGGCTGATTGCTATCGCTCAATCCACCACCGCGTCGGTGTTCAACAACGCCGCCGTTCAGAACGGAGAGCTTGAGGCCGGTCTGGCCGCAGCCGACGTCACCCGCTCGATGTATCTGGGTGAGGGCAAGTTCGAAGGTAAACCTCATCCCAATCTTCGCATCGTAGCCAACCTGTTCCCCGAAGACCTGCATTTGGTACTGCCTGCCGGTGAGACAATCAACGATCTGAGCGATCTTGAAGGCAAGCGCGTCGGCATCGCGCAAGCCGGTTCCGGTACACAGGTTGCCGTGCTGCAGATGCTGGATGCTTGGGGCGTCAACCGTGACAACATGGATGAGGCCGAGCTGAACAACAGCCAAAGCGCCGAGCGTCTGGCAGACGGACAGCTAGATGCCTATTTCTACGCTGCAGGCTGGCCTGTTGCCGCGATGGTGCAGCTGTCGTCAACCAAGGGCATGAACCTGCATTCCTTCAGCGACGAGGACATGGCGAAGATCAACGAGATCATTCCGGCATACATCCCCTCGGCCATCCCGGGTGGCGTCTATGAAGGTATCGACGGTGAAACCAAAACCCCGGCGGTCAGCGCGATGTTGGTAGTGTCTTCGGAATTGTCCGACGAACTGGTCTACGGCCTGACCAAGGCGCTGTGGAACGACAATACCCGCAAGCTGTTGGACAATGGTCACGCCAAAGGCAAGCAGATCACGCCCGATACGGCGCTGGATGGTGTCGAGGCGCTGGGTGTGCCTCTGCATCCTGGGGCCGAGAAATTCTATAAAGAAGCCGGTCTGCTTCAGTAATCGTAGCTTACTGACAATTGTCGTCGGTGCCCCTGCGCGGGGCACCGCACTCTGGAATTATGCGAAATCGGGGGGCCATCATGTCCGAGACCCAGAAACTTGATGACCACGAACTGACGGCCGAGGAACTGGCCGCCATCGAAGAACAGTTCGACGAAGGCGCCGCCGTCCGGCAGGTCACGCCCACCGCAGGCAAGGTACTGCGCGTCGTTGCCCTGATCCTTGCGTTCTACGAATTCTTCACAGCCGGTTTTGGCCTGCCCGCTGACCACTGGCACATGGGTATCTATCTGGCGCTGCTGTTCATTCTGGTCTACGCGACAATTCCGATTGTCGGCTCCAAAAACCTCTATGCGCTCAAGGTCAGCCGGTTCCGTATCGGCAACATTCCTCTGTACGACTTGGTCTTTATGGCGCTGGGGATCACCGCAGCGCTGTATGTTGGGGTCGCATGGCGTGGCGTTCCCTTTCTGGGGATCGAAGAACAGACGTTCCGAATGGGCAACCCGAACACTTATGACGTTGTTTTGGGCGTAATCATCATCCTGCTGGTTCTGGACATCGCACGCCGCACGCTGGGTTGGGTGCTGCCAATGATCATTTGTGTGTTTATCTCATACGCCCTGTTGGGTCCGTACTTTCCCGGCTTGCTGCAGCATCCAGGTGTGAACTTCAAAACATTCGTGTCGTCGATGTATTTCCCGCAGGAAGGCATCTATGGCGTCACCCTCTGGGTCGTCTCGACCATCGTGTTCCATTTCGTCCTGTTCGGCGTGATCGCGCAGCGCACCGGATTGGGGCAACTCTTCATCGACAACGCAACCATTTTGGCGGGCCGCTATACCGGCGGGCCGGCAAAAGTGTCGGTGGTATCCTCGGCGTTCTTCGGCACGATCTCGGGCTCTTCGGTGGCCAACACCGTTTCGACCGGCGCGCTGACCATTCCCAACATGAAGCGCCTTGGGTACCCCGGCCATTTTGCGGGCGGCGTCGAAGCCGCATCGTCAGCCGGAGGGCAAATCACGCCGCCGATCATGGGGGCAGCGGCCTTCATCATGGCCGAGTTCCTTGAGGTGCCTTACACCACCATCGTCATCGCCGCGATCTTCCCCGCGATCCTTCACTATGTCGGCGTCTTTGCCGTAGTGCACCTGATGGCACGCAAGCTGAACCTGCAAGGTTTGGCGAAAGAGCAACTGCCGCAACTCAAGGCCGTCTGGGCCGAAGGTTGGGCCAACATTGTACCTCTGATCGGTCTACTGGTCGTGCTGTTCACAGGATATACGCCGTTCATGTCCGCCTTCTGCGGCATTTCTCTGGCAGTGATCGCAGGCATGTCGCGCATCAAACAACCGCCCACGCTGGTCTATGCCGCGGCGTTCCTGGCCTTCGTGCTGTGGAAATTCTCGGATGGCGGGTTCGATCTGACGATGACGACGATCCTTTGTGCCTTGTCGGTAATCGCCACGTTGAACCCCCAGAAACGCATCGAAGTACCCGAGATGCTGCAAGCGGTTGAGTTGGGAGTGAAATACTCGCTGGCCGTGGGCGCCGCTGCTGCCGCCGTCGGCATTGTCGTCGGTGTTATCAACACAACCGGCATTGGCTTCCGTATCGGGTTCTTGGTCACTCAAGGCGCAGGCAATCTGGCCGCTGACCTGTACAATATGATCTCGTTTGGCAGCTGGCAGCTGTTTGCGATGGAAGACCTGCAACTGTTCATCTCGCTGGTCTTCATTGCCATTGTTTGCATCCTGATGGGCGCGGGCATCCCCACCACTGCGCTTTACATTATGCTGGTCTCAGTCGCACAGCCTGCGCTGGCGCAGCTGGGCGTCCCGCCGATCGCAAGCCACCTGTTCGTACTCTACTACGGTGTTGTGTCCGAGATCACGCCGCCCGTTTGCACTTCGGCCTATGCGGCGGCGGCCATTGCGAACTCCAACCCGTTCCGAACTGGTCTCTCTGCCTTTACCCTTGGGTTGGGCAAGGTGATCGCGCCAATGGCCTTCGTTTATGCGCCTGTCCTATTGTTCGTGTCCTCAACCGGGTTCAACCTGTGGGAGTTCACCTACACCGCCACGAGTTGTATCGCCGGGGTCATCGCCCTGTCCGCAGCTGTGGTCGGATACTGGCTGAAACCGCTGAACATTGCGTCGCGTATGCTGATGGCCATCGCGGGGGTGATCTTTGTTGCGCCGAGCCTGACAGCTGACCTGATCGCGCTTGCAGTCGCCTCGCCAGTCATTGTCAGCCAACTGATCGCGCGCAATCGCAGCCATTCACCGGCCTGATACGATGACAGAGCAAGTGACCATCATCGGCGCAGGGATCGTCGGCATTTGTTGCGCGCTGTCGCTGCAGGAACGGGGCATACCGGTCCGTCTAATCGACCGGAGCGACCCCGGGCAGGAAACCTCGTTCGGCAATGCTGGGGTTGTATCGCCCTGGTCGATTATTCCGCAGGCCGTTCCGGGCATTTGGAAAAAGCTGCCTCAGATGCTGTTGGACCCGAAAAGCGCACTTTCGGTGCGGGCGTCCTTCTGGCCGAAGATGATCCCGTGGGGGCTACGTTTTCTTGGGAAGTCCGGCGAAAAGACGGTTCGCGAAATCTCAGATTCGATGGAGGTTTTGTGTCGTCCGTCCATTGATCTGTACCGCCGGCACCTGCAAGGCACGGGTCACGAAGCGCTGATCGTGGACAGTTATTATATCCACGCATTCCGCAACCCTGAACAAGCCAATCTTGATGATCTTGGCTACCTTATCCGCCAGGAAAAAGGCGGTGAATTGGAGCGTGTCGACGGCGCTGAATTGCGGCGCCTGGAACCCGCGCTGTCAAAAGACCTCAAGGCAGCGATTGTGATCAAAGGTCAGGCTCGCGCAACGTCTCCCGGGCGATTGGGCGCTGTATTGGCCGAAAAAGCACGTGCGCAAGGGGCCGAGTTTGTGCTGTCCGAAGTCACCAAGCTGAGCTCCACCGAAGACGGCATTTGGAAGCTTGCCACGTCACATGACACGTTGCACGCGCGCAATATTGTCCTTGCGGCCGGAGTTTGGTCTGCCGACCTTCTCAAACCCCTTGGCATACCTGTGCCATTAGTGGCCGAGCGGGGTTACCACGTTGAATTCCCGGCACCCTCTGCTGTGCTGAACAACTCGGTCATGGATGTGGACGCAAAGGTTGTCGCAAGTTCAATGCAGGGCGGTCTGAGGGTTGCCGGTACGGCCGAGTTTGGCAGTGTCGATGCCCCAGCCGATCCGCGAAAAGAAAACATACTGACCGATCAGGCAAAATCTTTGGTGCCGGACCTCAATACTAGCGAGGCAAAGTTCTGGATGGGCCGGCGCCCCTCTTTTCCCGATAGCCTGCCAGCGATTGGGCCACTGACCGGAAAGGACGGGCTTTTTGCCGCGTTTGGCCATTCTCATTACGGGCTGATGATGGCGCCAAAGACCGGAGAGCTTGTGGCGGATTTGGTTTCGGGACGTAGCCCGAATATCAACCTGGACCCATTCTCGCTGGCCCGTTTCTAAATCCCCTATTCGAAAGGACCTGAGCACCATGCCAATTTTCGAAGGTGGCCAAAACATCTGCGGGGCTTCGATAGGGGTTTTGTGCCTTGAAAGCTATTTCCCCAAACCGCCCGGGCACATCAAGAATCCGTCCGGCCTTCCGTTTCCCGTTCTTTACGAAATGATCGACGGCATCACCGTACCGACCCTGCTAAACAACCCGACGCCCGATCTACTGGTACCCTTTATAAAGGGTGCGCAACGGCTTGAAGCCGAGGGCGTTCGGGCAATCACGGGAAGCTGTGGATTTTTGGCTTTGTTTCAAAAGGAACTGGCCGCGGCTGTTTCCGTTCCCGTCTTTGCATCCAGCTTGATACAAGTGCCTTTGGCCTTTCACATGACCGGGGCGAATGCGCCGGTGGGCGTGTTGACCGCGGATGCATCTGCCCTGACGCCGAAGCATTTCGAAGGTGTCGGCGCTGCGGGCATTCCCGTCGCGGTACAAGGCCTAGAGGACACCAGCGAATTCGCTGAGGTGATCCTACAAAACACGCGCACCCGCATGGACACCGATCTCATTGAGGCAGAAGTCCTTGAGGCGGCGCGGCGACTTAAAGGCAAAGCGCCGGACATACGGTCACTTGTTTTGGAATGTACCGATCTGCCGCCCTATGCAGCGCACCTTCAAGACAAGTTGCAGATTCCCGTCTTCGATTTGACGACTCTGGCGCAGATGGCGCATACCGTTGCGACGCGCAAATCCTATGTTGGTATGATGCCTTGGACCTAAAGTAACAGCAGTACAGCGCGGGACTTGGAGGATTTAAGTGTCCGTTGACCTAGCCATCCTGATGGTTGCCATCGGCCTTGGCGCAATGCTGCAAGTCGGCGTCGGCATCGGGTTTAGCATCCTTGCCGGACCACCGATGATGATCCTGCTTGGTACATCAACGGCTGTTCCAATGTTGCTGGCTTTGAATACGGTCGTTTCAGCGGTGGCGACAGACCGACAGGTGCTTAAGGCCAACCGACAAACCATTCGCACGGCAATCATCGGATGCCTCATGGGAGTGGTCGCGGGCCTTGTCGTTTACCCCTGGCTGAGCGAGGCTTTTGTCCTTGCCCTAACAGCCAGCCTGTTGCTGATCGGGTTTGTAACGACCTTGCTGCCCCTGCGCCGCTCAATTGGAACAGCAGGGTTTTCGACCGTTTCCGGCTTGTCCGGGTTGGCGACTGTTTGGGCAGCGACGCCCGGCCCGCTAATGGTTTTCGGATTGATTGCAAAAGGCCGCCCAGCCAAAGAGGTTGCCAAGCTGGTTCAACCCATTGCGCTGGTGGCATACGGCATCGCATTCCTGTTGCACAGCCTGTCCGAGGTTCAAGCCTTCGGTTATGGCCCGCAGCTATGGGGCTTCGTGGCGCTCACGTTGATCGGCAGCTTTTTTGGTCGTGCAGTTGGGCCCCATTTGCCTCAAACTTTGGTTACAACGGCTATCCGCGTGGTTTCTCTGATAGCTTGCGGCGTTCTGTTTCATCGCGCATTTGCGATCGCGTAAACTCGAAAGGCAAACGATGACACAAGACAACAAACTGGAAAGATTTCCTCGTGCCCAATTCATGTCAGGCCCGACCCCATTGGAGCGGCTGGACAGGTTGTCGTCGGAATTGGGCATCGACCTCTGGCTGAAACGCGATGATCTAACCGGGCTTGGGTTTGGCGGAAACAAAACACGGCAGCTTGAGTTTTATTTCGGTGATGCCCTTCAGAAAGGTGCGGATACTATTCTGATCACCGGCGCAGTTCAGTCAAACTTTGTTCGGTCTGCTGCAGCCGCCGCAGCAAAACTGGGCATGCAATCCGTTCTGCAACTGGAAGAGCGTGTGTCCGATATGGGCGAGGCGTATTACAGTTCTGGGAATGTGTTGTTGGCACAAATTCTGGGTGCCGAACACATGACCTACCCTGAGGGCGAGGACGAAGCCGGAGCAGATGCTGCGTTGCACGCGTGTGCCGACGAGTTGAAGGCGCAAGGGCGCAAACCTTATGTCATTCATCTGGGATTAAACCATCCGCCTTTGGGTGCTTTGGGCTACGTCGTCGCTGGTCAAGAATTGTGTCAGCAGATGCCTGATGTCGATGCGGTTGTCGTACCCTCAGGTAGTGGAGCCACACATGGAGGCTTGTTGACTGGAGTAGCCTTGGAAGAAAACGCCGCTTCTGTGTTTGGCGTTTGCGTACGCCGGGAAAGCGAAAAGCAAATGGTCCGAATGAAAACCGTTCTGCAGAAACTGGCGGATTTGTTGGATATCGACGCGGCGCCGTTGCAGGACAGGCTTAACGTCATGGATGAAGCGCTGCCTCCCGGCTACGGGAAACTCAGTGGAGGCACGCGGGCTGCATTGGACAAGATGGCTCGCACGGAAGGAATATTCCTTGATCCTGTCTATACGGCGAAAACCTTCGCTGGATTGTTGCACTTGGTAAACGCAGGAAAAATCCAACCCGGCCAGAAAGTTGTCATGGTGCACACGGGTGGGTTGCCTGCGCTCTTTGGGTACCAAAACGAGTTGCTAGACAACCTATCCTAGCTTCACCCAATCCACCACAAAAATCACTAACAGGAATCACTCGAAACATGACTACTACCCGGATCGAAACTGGCCAAAGTATGGGCCGGATCGTCGAACACAACAGTGTTGCCTATCTTTGCGGCCAGACATCGGACGCATC
>NZ_JBQFTH010000014.1:0-106253 GCF_056538565.1 Ruegeria sp. BG11
GTCGCAAAGAACCTGCACCGATTTTGATGGCAGGTATGATCTCAGCGATTAGTCATTCTCACTGTGTTTCGATGATCCGCTCTGCGCCCAATCTTACTTCGTCTTGCTCGTAAGCTACTGCACTGATAACCTATTTAGACGCTTGGCACAGAAGCTAGGGCATGGATATTTTATGTTTATGATTGCGGGAAACCGCTAAGTCCTGAACAGAAGGACGACCAAGCCAAATAGAGCCTTCGCAGAGGTAGCAGGCCGTCCTTTTTGTTTAGCTCGTGAACACTCAAACTATCCTCAACTACGCATGAGCTTTGCGCCCGTCACATCAAGCGTCTTTGCTTGTCTCGCGACACGAAGAAAGACGAAAGATCAATGAAAATTCGACCAACAAAGCAAGACGATATCGTTGCCTTTTAGGAGTTGCTTGACGCCACGGATCTTTTCCCTAGCGAAATGCTTCCTGACATTGTCGGTACATTCCTATCCGACAGTAAAAACTCTGATATTTGGGTGACATGCGAAGCGAAAGGTAACGCCGTATGCTTCTGCTACGCAGTCCCGGAGGAACTTACCAAAGGTGCATGGAATATGCTAGCCACAGCAGTCCAGCCGGCCGAGCAGGGTAACGGTTTTGGCGCTGCCATCGCTAAGCATCTGGAGGCCGAACTCAAGAAGCGTGGACAGCGTATCTTGATAGCTGATACTTCAAGCTCAGACGAGTTCGCACAGACACGCGAGTTCTATCGCAAGAACGGCTACAGCGAATAAGCTCGCATCAGCGATTTCTGGGCAGCGGGGGATGACAAAGCCGTCTTAGGGAAGTTACTAGATTAACCTCAGAGCGCCGATGTTGACCTATCTTCGAGCAGGTCAATTTAACTTTTTTTTGCTCGATTTCGCAATGTCAGCTTTGCCCGCGATCTAAAGCTCGACCAGTGCCCATATCGAGCATATGCAGCGAATGTCGGCGATGCGGGATGCGATCGCGGCATTCAGGTACTCAGTCGAGTGACCGGTATAAGCCGTAATTGGCAGATAGCAGCCAACACAAAAGATCGAACAAGTTCGAGTTATAGCGATTGATCTGCGGTTCTGAATCACACTTCGTTCAAAAACACGAATTGACTTGGTGTGCTACCTGGTGTTGGAAACTCAGAGCCTTTCTGGTCCAAATATGACGGTTGGGTCAGGTTAGTGTGACGTTCAACAGGAATGTTGGGCGACACATGGATTTGCATTTCAGAGTCGGCTAGGCCATTAATTTTGTACAGACTGAGTTATTTCGAGCGCAACAAAATCGCCGTTGACGACACAAAGACCTTCCACCTCGTAGTCAGCGCGCATAGGCCCATCTTTCTTTTCAAGCCCAAGAAGAGGTCAGACAAGTTCGCAAACAACGTTTTTGGTAATTCTTCTAGGTTCGGTTTTTAACAGGCTTCAACTGGAGCATCGTTTTTCGAGGGAGTTAAATTCTCTACACTGGGCGCGCAAAAAAAAACAACTGGCGAAAGAGTAGACACAAACTGTTTGAGACAATGCGAGACAAACCGCCTTGGACTATTGCTTTTGCGGGTGGAGCAGTATTCAATTTAATATTTCCCCAGTTTGGCCGACGCTCAGCATTCCCCCTTTAGCCACCTCGACATAGACACCCATGTCCATATGGCCCATCAACTCCCGAATTAGATAGGGTATCTTCAAGTCCCGCTCGGCCGTATCCGGGTTCACTTCAGTGGCTGCACACCTTTTAGTACGCGAGAGTATCTTGAACTCGACATCGCCGAATCTAAGAACTGATCCAACTGCGTCCAGCTCAGAAAACGGGAGTAAGCCTTCTATCTCCACATTCGCCCGGAAGCGTGCTGGGTGGATTTCCGCGTTCAGTTGTTCACCCAATTTTTCCACCGACGTCAGATTCAATACGGATATCGCATTCATCATTTTAGGTGAGACGACAGACACATCTGTAAACCGATGAGGAGCAGACGAAACGAAATTTGGCGGTTCGGGATCTTTTAAATCGATCTCTGAAGACAGGAAACTTGCCGCATTCATCCGATCTTCTGGTGCTTGCATATTAAAGCTGTGTGTTTTGCCGCTTGCTTTGATCTTTAGAGTTTGGGTCTCAATATCAAAATTCGTCTTAACGCCTGCCAGTGCAGCCTCATTCAACAGAACAACAAAGCGATCTTTCGGCAGTGGCTGAGGGTTCTGCGCATCGAAACCGGAGTTGTAGCGCGCGAACCCGAACAGGCGATCACCAGGAATCCCCTCTCCTGCTCGCAGCTTTACGGTTTGCATGGGCTCGGCACTCAAACCTTTAATTGGGTACCGATTCAATCTGACGATAGAGAGCATGATCATACGTCTGCACCTGACCAAACGAGTTTTACACGATCCTGCGTGGTCCGTGCTGTTTGACGCTATCTCCAATTCTCCAAGGTATCGACCAAATAATCTGTGAGTGCTGCAAAAGCGTGTTCGCTAAACCTGCTGGACACATCATTGCCGCGGTACGGGCTGTACCAATTTTGGTCAACAGGGCCTCAAAAATCCTAACTGTCGAAAATACATGCGCATCAACGCAAATAAGACAATTAAATAAAATCAATAACTAAAAAGCGATGCCGACAACCTTCTTTGACTATTTGAGGTACGAACCTCAAAAAATTCTGGACTTGAGGTGCGTACCTCAAATAGCCTTGGAAGTATGCCGCGATTCGCACATCCTCGATTGACGGCGCAAAAAGGGAGGAATGGATGACTTACACAAAACTGGCCTCGGCCAGCGCAATAGTCCTTGCCGCTACTACTCTTTCTACCAAGGCAAATGCTGAAGATCTGACGCTTTGTTGGGCTGCATGGGACCCGGCCAACGCGCTTGTTGAGCTATCAAAAGAATTCGAAGCAGAATCCGGCCACACAATGAACTTCGAGTTTGTTCCCTGGCCAAATTTTGCGGACCGGATGCTGAACGAGTTGAACTCGGGGGGGAAGCTCTGCGACCTGCTGATCGGTGACAGCCAATGGATCGGCGGTGGCGCTGAGAATGGTCATTATGTCCAGCTGAACGAGTTCTTCGATGCTGAAGGCATCAGCATGGACGATTTCGCGCCGGCCACTGTCTACGCTTACTCGACATGGCCTAAGGGCACACCAAACTACTACGCGCTGCCTGCGATGGGCGATGCAAACGGCTGGTTCTATCGCAAGGACTGGTTCGAGAACCCAGACATCCAGGCCGCTTACAAAGAGGCTACGGGTCAGGACCTGCGTGAACCTCAGTCTCAGAAAGAGTTGTTGCAGATCGCTCAGTTCTTCCAAGGTCGTGAGATCGACGGCAAGACCGTCTATGGGGCAGCAATCTTTACCGAGCGCGGCTCTGAAGGGATCACCATGGGTGTGACCGGAGCGCTGTATCCTTGGGGCTTCAAATACGAAAACACCCCGGGCTCATATGACATGGAAGGCGCGGTAAACTCACCCGAAGCGGTTGAAGCTCTGGAGTTCTACAAGGAATTCTACGAAACGGCGACGCCTCCGGGATATACCAACTCCTACATGGGTGAGAGCCTGGACGCCTTTAAGTCCGGTCAGGTCGCCATGGCCATGAACTGGTTTGCGTTCTTCCCAGGTCTCTACGCCGACCCCAATACGGGCGGTGACAAGATCGACTTCTTCGTGAACCCACCTCAAAATCAGGCAGGTTCGACGCTGGGCGGACAAGGTATCTCTGTTGTCAGCTACTCCGACAAGCAAGACGCCGCACTTGAGTACATCAAGTGGTTCGCGCAGCCAGAAGTGCAGGCCAAATGGTGGGAGCTAGGCGGCTACTCCGCACATAACTCCGTGCTGGAAGATCCTGGTTTCGTAGACAGCCAACCGTTTGCTGGTGACTTCCTGGAAGCAATGGGCGGTGTGCAGGATTTCTGGCAAGAGCCTGCTTACGCGGAACTTCTGCTGGCAATGCAGAAACGCATCCACGACTACGTGGTTGCTGACCAAGGTACAGCTCAGGAAGCGTTGGATCTTCTGATCGAAGATTGGACGGAAGTCTTCGAAGACGAAGGCAAGCTGTAATCCGGACACAGGCCGGAGCGGGTGCAATCCCGCTCCACCTTCACCCGTGAGTCCTAAACCAACAAGAACTGGCAAAGAGATGTCTGACAGGACCGTATATCGCGTTGCGCAGGCAACGCCCGAGCGAGTTGCGCGAAAAATCCGGGGATTATCCGACCGCGCGATCGCCTGGATATTCATCTCCCCAACGATTTTTCTATTGCTGGCGATCAACATCTTTCCGTTGATCTGGACCATCCAACTGAGCTTTACCAACTACAAGGCCAATCGGATTGGGCGTGAAGTCAAAGATGTAGGGCTCAGGAATTACGAACGTATCCTGACGGACTCGGACACCTGGCTGAACATGCAGGCGACGGCGCATTTCCTGTTCTGGACGATCTTTTTCCAGGTCCTGATCGGGTTCACACTAGCGTGGTTGATCAACAAGAAATTCAAGGGCAACGATCTTTGGACCACGATTATCGTGTTGCCGATGATGCTGTCTCCGGCGGTTGTCGGGAACTTCTGGAAGTTCCTGTACCAGCCTCAGATCGGCCTGTTTAACTACATCGTATCCTGGTTTACCGGCAAGGACCCATCGAGCTTTGAAATGCTGGGATCCGTAACGTTGGCCCCTTGGGCGATTGTGATCGTTGACACCTGGATGTGGACCCCCTTCGTGATGCTGATCTGCCTGGCCGGTCTGCGCAGCATTCCCGACTACATCTACGAGGCGGCTGAGATCGACAGGGCCAGCAAGCTGCGGCAGTTCTTTACGATTACCATCCCGATGGTTCTGCCGTTCCTCATGCTCGCTGTGCTGTTTCGAGGGATCGAGAACTTCAAGATGTTCGACCTGGTGGTTCAGCTCACCGGCGGTGGGCCGGGGTCTGTTACGGAGCTCACTTCGATCAACCTGAAACGCGAAGCCTTTGAGAAATGGCGTACGGGCTATGCGTCAGCCTATGCGATCATCCTTTTCGTCACCGTGTTCGGCCTTGCGTCGATCTACGTCAAAGCCCTGAACAAGGTGAAACAGAGATGAGCAGTTTTTCCGTCACAGAACCTTCGAACCGGTCCAAATGGATCGCAGGCTTCCTAGTCATTACTTATGCGCTGATCACGATGATCCCGCTGGTGTGGATCTTGCTGACTGGCTTCAAGTCTCCGGCCGATGCGATCAGCTACCCGCCAAAAGTGGTCTTTGACCCAACGCTTGAAGGCTACGTCAACCTCTTCACCACGCGCACACGGCAGACGCAGGAGTTTCTGGAAGCCAACCCACCGCAGAACTGGGCCGATGAGATCGTGCGCCAATACGACATGGTGATTGTCGGGCCATCAAAGTTCGGCGAGCGCTTTATGAATTCGGTTATCATCGGATTTGGCTCAACCTTCCTGAGTATCTTCCTTGGTACGCTGGCCGCCTATGCGTTCAGCCGATTTAAAGTACCGCTCAAGGACGATCTTCTGTTCTTCATTCTTAGTACAAGGATGATGCCACCGGTTGCTGTCGCCATCCCAATCTTCCTGATGTTCAGAAACCTCGGGCTGAGCGACACGCATCTGGGAATGATCTTGCTCTACACGGGCGTGAACATTTCGCTGGCGGTTTGGTTGCTGAAAGGGTTCATCGACGAAATCCCACGGGAATACGAAGAAGCGGCATTGATCGATGGCTACACCCGGTTTCAGGCGTTCTACAAAGTTGTCCTGCCACAAGCCGCCACAGGTATTGCGTCGACCGCCATCTTCTGCCTGATCTTCGCCTGGAATGAGTACGCGTTTGCCGTGCTGCTGACATCCGCGAATGCGCAGACTGCACCACCGTTTATCCCGACCATTATCGGTATTGGCGGGCTGGACTGGCCTGCTGTGGCGGCAGGTGCCACGATCTTCCTGATCCCCGTCATGATCTTCACCATCCTGATGCGCAAACATTTGCTGCGTGGGATCACATTCGGAGCCGTACGCAAATGAGCGAGTTTCTGACCGGATTACTACGGCTCCGCCGCGGCCCATGGGAGATGGTCGCAACCATCCTTATTGCACTGGGTGTCTTCATGCTGATGCAACCCTTTGTCCTTTGGGCCTTCACCTACTCTTTCATCGTCACGCTGATCGGAACCGTCATGTTCATCATCGTCAGCCATTTCCCGGAGTAGAAATGGCCCAGATCGTAGTCAAAAACGTAAAGAAGATGTTCGGCGATTTCACGGCTGTCCGCGAAAGCTCGTTCACGATTGAGGACGGCGAGTTTTTCATGTTGCTGGGCCCGTCCGGTTGCGGAAAAACCACGACCCTGCGGATGATCGCAGGGTTGGAGCTTCCAACGTCGGGTGAGATTTATCTGGACGGCGAAGAGATCAGCCAGCGCCCGCCGTCAGAGCGGGACATTGCCTTCGTGTTCCAGATGTTCGCGCTGTATCCCCACATGAACGTACGCAAGAATATCAGCTATCCCCTGATATCGCAGGGTATGCCCCGCGCCGCCGTAAAGGCCAAAGTCGAGGAAGTCGCAAGCATTCTGGGGATCAACGACATCCTCGATAGCCCGGTAGGTGGGTTGTCAGGCGGCGACAGGCAGCGCGTGGCGCTGGGTCGCGCGATTGTCCGGGAGCCCAAGGCGTTCATGATGGACGAACCTCTTGGTGCCTTGGATGCCGAGTTTCGTGAGCATATGGCCGAAGAACTACGCGCACTTCATGATCGCATGGGCGCAACCACTGTGTACGTCACGCATGATCAGCTGGAGGCCATGCAAATGGGCGACAAGATCGTGGTGATGAATAATGCTGTGATTGAGCAATTCGGCACGCCGCAGGAAATCTACGACAAACCAGCCACAATGTTCGTTGCGGACTTTATAGGGTCTCCTTCGATGAACTTCCTGCCGTTTCAAGGAAAGGTCGCGCCTGGCTCGGAAATGGTTCGACTGAATGGCCATGACGAAGCCGTGCCCAAGCTGATGGAAGGGGCGGAAGGTGACTTGGTTTTCGGTGTTCGCCCCGAGCATGTTTTTCTGTCAGACGACAGCTCCTACCGGGCCAAGGTCCTGGCCGCGGAATATTTGGGAACCACCCAGATCGCGACGCTGCAAAGCCCGAATGGGGAGTTGAAAGCCCGGATTGATGCACGTGAAACCGTTAACCCCGGTGAGACTGTTGGATTGGAGTTCCGCTCCCCCGCAGTAACCCTGTTTGAAAAATCTACCGGGCGCGCGTTGAGGTCCGCTCTGAACGACGAGGTACTAAGCAATGGCTGAAGTCGTGTTGGAGAACATCTCGAAGTCATTCGGCAACGTCAAAGCGGTAGATGATATCTCAATGACGATCCCCAACGGGGCCTTTGTGGTGTTGTTGGGCCCGACAGGTGCGGGAAAAACAACGACTCTGAGATTGATTTCCGGGCTTGAGAAACTGGATTCAGGAACGGTGCGCATTGCCGGGCGTGACGTTGGAATAGATACACCTGCCCAGCGCGATGTAGCGATGGTCTTCCAGCAATACTCGCTGTACCCGCATATGACAGTGCGGGAAAACCTGTCTTTCCCTCTGCGGTCGCCGATCCTGAAGACGCCAGAGGATGAGATCGCAAGGAAGGTCAACGAAGTCTCAGAAATCCTCCAGATCCCGCACAAGCTGGACAACAAAGCCACTGAACTGTCAGGCGGCGAAATGCAGCGTGTGTCGATCGGACGGGCGCTGGTGCGCGATCCGCAGATCTTCCTAATGGACGAACCGCTCAGCTCTTTGGACGCCAAGCTGCGGGCGGATCTGCGGGTCGAGTTGAAGAGGATTCAGGCCGATCTGGGGTCAACCTTGCTCTACGTGACCCACGATCAGGTCGAAGCCATGACAATGGCGACGCATATCGGCGTTTTGGAAAACGGCCGATTGGTTCAGTACGGAACACCCCGGGATATCTATGAAAACCCGGGCAGTGTTTACGTTGCCAGCCGGTTGGGTCTGCCGCGGATCAACATCCTACCGTCCGAGTTGTTCGGAGGCGATCACAAAGGCCCGCAGATCGGCCTGCGCCCGGAAAACATCATTGAAGGCGAAGGTAGCGAGGCGCGTGTGATACGCGCCGAGCATCTGGGAGATCAAACACGGCTGCACCTGGACCTGAATGGTCACCCGGTTGTGACCCTGATTGATGTCCATCAGGACTACCCATCTGGAAAGATTATAAAAATCCGCCCCCAAAACCCGTTGTATTTTGACGCGTCCGGCGCGCGCGTGAATTAAGGAGCAAAAGCATGGCCCAGTTCCTCAACACAAAAGAAACCCTGGTGACAGAGGCGATAGACGGCCTTCTGGCTTCCTCTGGCGGTCAGCTTACCCGGCTGGACGGCTATCCGCATATCAAGGTTGTCTACCGGTCGGATTGGGATAAGTCGAAGGTCGCCTTGGTGTCCGGAGGAGGATCTGGTCACGAACCCGCCCATGCCGGTTTCGTTGGCGCCGGTATGTTGACAGCCGCGGTCTGCGGCGAAGTGTTCGCCTCACCCTCGGTGGAGGCGGTTTTGGCCGGCATTCTTGCGGTCACGGGTGAGGCTGGATGCATGCTAATTGTCAAGAATTACACCGGTGATCGGCTGAATTTTGGACTGGCGGCGGAACGCGCCCGCGCTTTGGGTCGCAAGGTCGAGATGGTTGTCGTCGACGATGACATCGCCTTGCCCGACCTTCCGCAACCACGTGGCGTGGCGGGTACGTTGTTCGTTCACAAAATCGCCGGAGCGCTTGCTGAAAGCGGTGCTGACCTAGACACCGTCACTGCCGCCGCAAGAAACACTATAGCGAAGGTTGTCAGCATCGGTATGAGCCTGGACACCTGTACCGTTCCGGGATCTCCGAAAGAAGACAGGATCGCGCCGGGGAAGGCAGAGCTTGGCTTGGGTATCCATGGTGAGCCCGGCGTACAGCAAGTCGAGTTCTCAAATGCTGTTTCGGCTATGTCCACAGTCGTGGAGAAGCTGAAGCAAAGGGTTGGGTCTGGGGATTGCGTGGCGTTGGTCAACAACCTGGGCTCGACAACTCCGCTAGAAATGGCTGTCCTCACGCATGCGTTGTCCGAAACTGGTATCGCCCACCATATCATTGGCCCGGCACCCATGATGACGTCGCTGGATATGCACGGGTTTTCGGTTTCCATTCTGCCCGTAGGCCAAGACGATTTGTCAGCGCTTGAAGCACCCGTTGATCTAGCCGCATGGCCCGGGGTCAATTCCATCGACCCGATCAAAGTAGCACCATTGCCTGATGGCCTGACCCCAATCGATCCAATTCCTTCGAACAATCCCGCAACAAAGGAAACGATCACCCGGTTGTCCGACCTCCTCATCAACGCCGAGAAAACACTGAACGAGCTGGACGCAAAATCCGGGGATGGTGATACAGGAAGCACATTGGCGACCGCCGCTCGGGCGTTACAGGGTAGCCTCGACCGGATGCCGCTGGCTGATCTGACACAGCTGTTTCCGGCGTTGGGCAACGAACTGAGCCAGACAATGGGTGGGTCGTCCGGTGTGATTCTTGCGATCTTTTTCAACGCAGCCGGGGATGCCTGTGCAAGCGGAGCCTCCGTGCCTAAATCCCTTGTCGAGGGCCTGAACCGTGTCAGCCAGGTCGGGGGTGCCAAGGTCGGTGACAGGACAATGATTGACGCCTTGGCACCGGCACTTGCCGCACTGCCATCTGGTCTTACGCATGCGGCCGAGGCTGCCCGCGAAGGCGCGAACAACACCGCAAATATTCGTCGTGCGAAGGCAGGCCGGGCAGCCTATGTTCCCGAAGAAAACCTAGTTGGACATAACGATCCCGGTGCTGAGGCTGTTGCTTTGTTATTTGAAGGCTTGGCGCGGGAGATTGAGGGCTGAAGAACACGTGGAAGACCAAAAACAAAAACTAGAATTGGTGAAAAAGCCAACCGTCAACGACCTCGCGCGCGTCGCGGGTGTCAGTCTCGCGACTGTAGATCGGGTCTTGAACAGACGCCCCGGCGTGCGTGCCGTAACCGTACAGAAAGTACAAAAGGCAATTGATGAGCTGGGCTATGTGCGCGATACGGCCGCGGCCAACCTTGCGCGAAACCGAGTTTACAACTTCCTCTTTGTTCTGCCGGGCACGGACAACGAGTTTGTGGAGGCAATCAGCAGTCAGATCGCAGAACAATCCCGTGACCAATTTATCGAGCGGACCCGCATTGCGATAAAGAAGGTCGCTCCGTTCGAGCCGCAAGATATCGTCAACATTTTGGATGCTGTCGACAGTTTGGATGTTGATGGGGTTGCCGTTTTTGGGCCCGAAACGCCTTCTGTCCGCGATGCTGTCAAAAGGCTCAGGGACAAAGGCGTTCCGGTGGTTGCCTTGGTATCTGACTTGCCCAGTTCCGAGCGAGACCACTTTGTGGGAATCGATAACGTTTCGGCAGGACGAACCGCCGCTCAGCTGATGGGGCGGTTTGTCCATCGCGACGGCAAGGTCTTGGTTCTTACAGGCTCTCGTTTGGCGCGTGACCACCTGGAGCGTCGCCAAGGCTTTGACATTGTCGTGGCCGAGGAATTTCCGCACCTCCAAGTCGTGGCGTCGGTTGAGGGCCGGGATGACCCGGATCTGATTTACAAGATGATGCCGGAGATCTTTGAAACCTATCCAGATCTGGTCGGAATATACTCGTCAGCAGCGGGCAATGCCGGCCTGATACAATTTCTTTCGGAGAACAGGTTCAGCAAAGATCTGGTGATCATAGCGCATGAGCTTACTCCGCTCAGTCGTGAGGCGCTTAGGCTTGGCACATTTGACGCCTTAATCTCGCAAGACACCGGGCATATTGTTCGTTCTGCTGTCCGTCTATTGCGCGCTACTAAGGACAAGGTTCCATTCAACAAAGCGCAGGAACGTATCCGTATCGACATCTATCTGAAGGATAATTTACCGCCGTAGAGGCTTAGGTTTTGGGGAGGAAATTTTATGAAGAAGATCAAAGGTCCAGCTTTGTTTCTTGCGCAATTTGCGGGGGACGAAGCACCGTTCAATTCGTGGGACGCGATCACCAAATGGGCGGCTGATTGTGGATACAAAGGCGTTCAGGTCCCCAGTTGGGACGGCCGGTTGTTCGACCTTGAACAGGCCGCGTCCAGCACCGGCTATTGCGATGACTTCAAAGGCAAAGCCATGGAGAATGGCGTCGAAGTCACCGAACTTTCAACGCATCTTCAGGGCCAGCTTGTGGCCGTTCACCCAGCCTATGACAGCGCGTTTGATGGCTTTGCTGCCGAAAGCGTTCGCGGGAACCCGAAAGCCCGGCAAGAATGGGCAGTGGATCAGGTCAAAAAGGCACTGTCAGCGACAAAGAACCTAGGCATTTCGGCACATGCGACATTCTCAGGCGCGTTGGCATGGCCCTATGTTTACCCCTGGCCGCAGCGTCCTGCGGGCTTGATTGAAACGGCATTTGATGAGCTCGCTCGTCGTTGGGTACCGATCCTTGATCACGCCGAAGACTGCGGCGTTGATGTCTGCTACGAAATCCACCCCGGAGAGGACCTTCACGATGGTGTGACGTACGAGACGTTTCTGGAACGGACGGGAAATCACCCGAGGGCCTGCATGCTATACGACCCGTCGCACTACGTGCTGCAATGCCTCGACTATCTGGACAATATCGACATTTACAAAGATCGGATCCGGATGTTCCATGTTAAAGATGCCGAGTTCAACCCGACCGGGCGGCAGGGTGTTTATTCCGGATATCAAAGCTGGGTTGATCGGGCCGGACGGTTCCGTTCACTGGGCGATGGTCAGGTGGATTTCGGGGCTGTGTTTTCAAAGATGGCCGCGAATGACTTTGATGGCTGGGCTGTGGTCGAATGGGAATGCTGTCTCAAACACCCCGAAGACGGCGCGCGCGAGGGCGCGCAGTTCGTGTCCGATCACATCATCCGTGTGACCGAGAAAGCCTTTGATGATTTCGCTGATGGTGGCGCTGACGAAGCCGCCAATCGTAAAATGCTGGGGATTGAGTGATGGTCACAGGACGCAGTGAAGAAACTTCAGGGCGCATTCGGCTTGGCATGGTTGGCGGCGGAAACGACGCCTTCATCGGCGGCGTTCATCGCATAGCCGCACGATTGGACGACAAGTTCGAATTGGTTGCCGGTGCTTTGTCTTCGACGCCAGAGAAATCCATTGAAAGTGGTAAAGCACTGGGCCTCGAACGGGTCTATGAAGACTTCAAGCAAATGGCGATCCGCGAAGCCCGGCTGAAATCCGGGATCGAGGCGGTCTCAATCGTCACACCAAATCACGTCCACTATGCTGCCGCACGTGAGTTCCTGAAACGCGGTATTCATGTCATTTGTGATAAGCCACTCACCTCGACCCTTGCCGATGCAAAAAAGCTGGTCAAAGCAGCAGAAAGCGCGAATGCCCTATTCATTTTGACCCACAACTACACGGGCTATCCGATGGTTCGGCAAGCGCGTGAAATGGTTGCCAACGGCGAAATTGGCAAGATCCGCGTGGTTCAGGTTGAATACCCGCAGGACTGGCTGACCGAGCATCAGGATTTCAAACAGGCTGAGTGGCGAACTGATCCCGAACGCTCGGGCGCGGGCGGATCGACCGGTGACATCGGAACCCATGCCTACAACCTTGCCTGCTTTGTAACCGGGCTAACGGCGGAAAGCCTAGCGGCGGACTTGCAGGCCTTTGTGCCGGGGCGCAAAGTCGATGACAACGCCCACGTCTTGCTTCGCTTCAAAGGCGGAGCGCGGGGTATGTTGTGGTCGTCTCAGGTGGCTCCCGGAAATGAAAACGCACTTCGTTTGCGGGTCTACGGCGAAAAAGGTGGTCTGGAGTGGGCCCAGGAAGACCCCAATTACCTTTGGTTCACACCATACAACGAACCCAAGCGCCTGATCACCCGAAATGGAGCTGGAGCTGGTGATGCTGCCAACCGGCTAAGCAGAGTCCCTCCGGGCCATCCCGAGGGATATCTTGAAGGTTTCGCCAATATCTATGGAGAGGCTGCTGAGGCGATCCAAGCTTTCCGAAATGGGATTTCACCTGACGCGTCTGTTGTTTATCCAACGGTTCATGACGGACTCAACGGTGTTAAGTTTGTAGCCGCATGCGTGCAAAGCTCTTCAAGGAATGCGGCTTGGGCCAAGTTAGAGTAATTTCTAGCTGTGGGCAAAGAGAACACATTTTGGAAGGCAGCGTGGGTGTCTACCAAAAACCGAAAAGCGCGTAGCCTATAGATGAACACTCCGGAACCACAAAAGGCAAACGTCACTGAATCTGTGTTTTTTGAAGCGGCCTCCGGTTTAGTGGTCAGCTCCATATCGAAGCGCCTCCGCATTCGCCTCGTGGCAGATCAGCAGGAACAGGCGCTTTTACTCGGGAAAGCTCTGATATCAAACGCCATCGAATGGCAGGGAAGACGCTACATCATAGACAGATGGGAAATAGCCGATTAGCGAGCAAAACGGTCATTTTCTTGCGCTGACCCTTGTCATCCGTATGCTCATTTTCAACACAGAACAAACGGAGCATTCACCTAAATGAAGTTTTTCTCACGCAGATCTTTCTGGTCATTCTCAATGGTTCTGGGTTCATTGACGGCTGCGCCAAACTTTTCATTCGCGCAGGTTTCGGAGAGTGTAGCCTCTCAAGTCATCTATGTTCCCTCGTATTCAAGAGTTTTTTACGCAAGAGGGGCGCAGCGAGCCGCTCGCATCTACCCTTGTTGTGCACAACGTTAGTGTACAATCGGAGATCAAAGTTGAGCGTGTCGAATACTACGACAGAACGGGGCAGCTTCTGGAAACACTAGTAAATGAGCCTGTTCAATTGATGCCATTTGGGTCGATGAGTGCTCTTGTACCTATCGATAGCGTCGGAGACGGGATTGGAGCGAATTTCGTAGTTACTTGGTCGGCAGAAGTGCCGGTACTACCCCCAATCGTTGAAGCAATCATGGTTGGTGGAAGCGGCACTCAAGGGATCTCGTTTACAAGTCGAGGTCAGGTGTTATCCCAAACACCGTAGCACCCAGCATTACTCTCGCTTCGATATAGCCAACTCGACCATCGCACTAGTACTTAAGCATATCTGAATTGTTCATTGCCACTGCGACAGGGGCCCACTTTGGGCTCGTTGCGGCCATTCTCTGCTCCGTGCTCAATTGTTCGAAAGAGCCCAAACGAACCTAGTCCAGCCGCTCCGTATCGTTCAATTCGAAGCTTTTGTCGAGAAGGGTCGGCTCCGATCCGTAAAAGCGTGTAAGCAAGAAAAACCTGCGGTCTGGGTCAGTTGGAAGCCAGTAACTCTCTTTGCCTTCAGGAGAGGTGGGACCAAAGTAGATATCGACTGATCCGTCATTGTTCACTTCAACATCCTGCATAGTGGAATCTATGGCGCTGGGATCTATAACCCGGAGATAAGACGCGGCTACCAGATCGTAGGTGGTTATAGACCAGAAATCCCGAACCGGAACATTGGCAGGCACAGTCAACTTGTAGCTTCTGCCGCAGTCCAGCTATTCCTGGTCCGGCGTTTCGGCAAGATCTAGATAGTACGTTGAAGTTCCGTAGTTTTTTATGCTGGTGATGATCGCGGAGTACAGTGCGCCGCGGGCATGGCAGTCATAATAGGATGGGTACTCATAACTCCAATCAGTCTAACGCCACCCGTTCGGGACCAGCGCGGACCAACGTTTCCCTTCAAATACAAAGGGACTCAGCGCACAATGATAATGATCGATCACGTACTCCAACGCCTCTGATCCTGCGGCGTCGTAGATGGCTTGCGTATCCGCACTAGGTTCAAAGGGTTCATTTCGTTTTGATACCAATCCGCGCGAGCGCGCCCATCATTGTAATGTCACGGTCAAGCACAACTTCTTCACCGATCATCTCATGGATATGGCCTTATATGCCGCCTTGCGTGACAGGCGTCGTTTCCAAGTTCGCCCCGTAAACGTCGACATATTGTATCGACACCTCACCGCCTGCTTCAGACAACGGGTAAACCTTAATTTTTGGTCAGCGCCGTGGCTTTCGCAAGGTTTTCTTCGGTGGCGCCGCTGGCAAGGATCGGACGAAGCATGACAAAGCCGAATTTCGTGTCTTGTTCATAGACCAGAGCGTTCGGAAGCAGTGGGCCGTTGTATCACTGCGGCACCAGCATATACCTTGCTCCTGCACCGCAGTCCCGACCGATGGAACCGAATTCGTCCAAAGGGCGTTGCCGTGCATCCATAATTGTGCCGAAGATTCCGATACCCTCTTCGGACGCAGGCATTTCAAAACCGTTCGGGCCGTCTTCGATAGCCCAAAGGGTGTGGATGTAGGGCGTTGTGTTATTCGGTTTTGCAGTCTGGAAACGCCAATCCTGGACTTTTGAATTATACCCAATGTCATTGGGACCGCCCCCTGCATTGGCAAGTGCGTCACGATATAACTTGAAATTCATTAGCGGCATTGCGCAAATCGCTGCGTCGACAGCTCGATGATAGGTCATCCGCTCGGCTGTGGTGGCATTCGCTAGATCGAACTCACTTTATTGGGCGGTTGTCGCAGCGGCTGGGCCGATAGCAATTGCCTTTGCGATTGCGATATACTTCAAGCGCATCATGGAGGAGATCTTTCCAAAAGTGTCCAAATCTGATGAAGCCCGTTCCCTTTTTGGGTCTTTCGTAGAAGGGCTGCAGAAACTAATTTGCCATACTCGCAATACCGTAAAGTCGGCGAATTGGATTGATCACCATTTTCCAACACGAGGCGCACCTAACATAGCTGTTGCCAGCACTTAAACATGCAAAAATAAACATAAGTCTAGATTTGATGGGTCCTCCTATGCTCTCCTCAAGCGCTATAGGAGTAGGGGACGATCAGATGAAACGACTGCGCAGATTTAGACTGGTCTGGTATTTGCTTTTGTGCGTTGCGGTGTCGTCGAATGGGTTTCCTGTTGTCGCTCAAGTCACTGAACCAGAGCAGGAAGTTGTTGTGCTGGAAAACAACAACTTGTTGGAAGAGGTGGTTAAAAAAACAATCCCGGCAGATGACTTGGAAATCCTACTCGTCCCGTTAACGGCGGAAGAGTTATCCGACGTCGCAGGTAGTTGGCAGGGTTACGTGCGAGCGCAACTCGAAGACGTCGCACAAATCAACCTTCAGCTTCGGTCAGCAAAGGGAGAGCAAGAGGCCCGCTTGCGGTCTCAATTGTCTTCCTTAAGTGCATCTGGATCAGATTTTCTAAACAACTACCGACTAGTGCTTGAAGCTTGGACTTTGAAAGGAGCAAAGGCGGAAGATCTCGAGCCTCATACCGACTATATTCTCGCTTTGAAAGCCGGCGCTCTTAAGACAACCGATCTTCAAACACTTTTTCAGAACGCCTGGACTTGGCTGTTTTCCTGGGATGGCGGCGTTGGCGTGCTGATGGCCGCCCTGGGCGTTTTGTTGGCTGTCTGGGCCATGATGTTTATCGCAAGAATGGTGAGACGGATCACCGAACGCGGCCTCGGCAAAATTCCCACGATTTCCAGGATGCTCAAGCGCTTCATAGCCACAACGGTTTACTGGGTTGTTTTTGTGCTTGGCATCCTGGTCGTCTTAGCTCTCTTCGGAGTCAACGTCACACCGCTATTTGCGGTGCTTGGCGGTTTGTCTTTTATTCTCGGCTTCGCTTTGCAGGAAACTCTGGGCAACCTTGCAAGCGGTCTGATGATCATGGTTCTCAAGCCGTTCGATACCGGCGATTATATTCAGGTCGGGGGTTCATCAGGTTTTGTGGACGAGATGTCAGTTGTTTCGACCAAGATCAGAACGTTCGACAACCAGATCATAGTGGTGCCAAACAGCAAGATTTGGGGGGATGTAATCACCAATGTGAGCGCATCTGAAGAACGTCGGGTCGATCTGGTTTTTGGCATCGCCTATTCGGACAACGCAGCCCAGGCAATTGACGTTCTGAAAGACTTGGTAGCCCAACATGCGCTGTGTTTGAAAACGCCGGAGCCAGAAGTCTTTGTGGGTGAGTTGGGTGACAACTCGGTCAATATCTTTTGCCGACCGTGGTCCAAATCAGACGACTATTGGACAGTCTATTGGGACCTAACGGGTCAAGCAAAGGAGCGGTTTGACGAAGAAGGTATTTCGATCCCGTTCCCCCAACGGGATGTTCACTTGATACCTGTGGAAGGAGCAAACTCATGAGAGCTTTTTCAGTTTGGTTCGTATCATTTCTTCTCTTGTGCAATGTCGCGTTTGCCCAGTCCGAGGAGATCCTCGTTGCACCCGAAGAAAGAGACGATCCCGAGTTCATAGCGCCGGTTGTTATCGACGGCGCGGAGTTGTTCGTGGTTCGAGGATCGAGCGCATTGCCCGCCATTGAAAGGGCGGCAAAAATCGAAGAGCGAATTGCTCAGGTCGCAGATGCGTCTCAAAGCAACACGGTCCAGATGCAGATTTCGGATGCTGAGTTTGGAAAACTAATCCGCGCGGATGGACAAATGGTTACGATCACCACGCAAGCGGATGCTGAACACGAACAAATGGCCATTGAGGTTCTTGCGGGGCTTCAATCCGAAGCGATCGAGGCGGCAATCCTCCAATACCGAGAAGGTCGGTCCAATGAGGGCAGAGTGGGCAGTGCCATGGCGGCGTTTGCTTGGACGGCAATCTTTGCTTTGGCTTCGTATGGTTTTTTTGCAAAACGTAAAAAATTATTGAAATACATAAGAAAAATCTTGGAGAAGAGGGCAGAAGGCGTCGAGGAAGCCACCAAGTCCATCTTAAGGAGCCGGGCTATCGCGTCGATCATCGTCTATTCAATTCACATCTTGATGTGGGTCCTTTTTCTGTTCTTCTTCTACTACTATCTTTCTCTGGTCCTGCTTTCTTTCGCCGAAACACAGGGTATTGCTCAAATCCTTTTGAAGTACGTCAGTGAGCCCCTCATCAGCGTTGTCTTGGCAATTATGAGCTACATTCCAAACCTCATCATGCTCGCCATCATTGCCGCTGTCACAAGAATGGCCATTCGTGGCATCGATCTATTCTTTGAAAACCTCGAGAATGGTGCTTTCAAGATCAAGGACTTTGAAGACCATTGGATTGCACCTACAAAAATGCTGGTCAGGGCATTGATCATCGTGATCGCGCTCGTATTCGCTTACCCTTACATTCCAGGGTCTGATTCACGAGCTTTTCAGGGTCTGACCATTCTCGCAGGTATCATGGTTTCACTCGGGTCAAACACGGTTGTTTCAAATATGATGGCGGGCCTGTTTGTTATCTATAGACGCAGTACCAACATTGGCGATCGCATTCAGGTCGGCGACAAGATAGGGGATGTCACCGAAATCAAGCTGATGGAAACACTCATCAAGTCGATAAAAAACGAGATGATTAGTATTCCAAACTCGCAATTGTTAAATTCCGAGGTTGTGAATTACTCGCGCAAAGTGGATGGGCGAGGACTGCTGGTTCACACCTCAGTCGGGATCGGATACGAGGAACCTCCAAAGAAAATCAAAGCTATGCTTGTGGAGGCAGCTCTTCGAACTCAAGGTTTGAAAAAGACGCCGGAACCCTTTGTCCTTTGGACGCAACTGGCTGACTACGCGATCAATTATGAGATCAATGCGTATACGTCGCGTGGATCGAGCTTGCCCAAAATCTTGTCCGATCTTCGCGAGAATATAGTCGAAGTGTTCAATGAAAACGGAACACAGATCATGACACCGTCCTACATAGCAGATCCGCCTGAACCCAAAGTTTCGACAGAAGAATGGAACGGCAGGCTTGCTCATGAAGTTGAATAGGTTCTTTGACCAAACGACGATAGGCGATTCATAATAAATTCGAAAACTGCTATGTAATTATGTGTTAGTTGCTAAGGTAGTCCAATGAACGCGCTTACCAGAATCACCAGAGGGATACGAACGGCCTTTAAGGATGGCAGAGTGAAAGGCCTTTTGGCCTTCACGGTCGGAATGATTTTATGGGCCTCGGTCTTCTACCACTTTGTAGAAGGTTGGAGTTGGCTCGACTCAATCTACTTTTCTGTCGTTACAATTTCGACCGTAGGGTTTGGTGATTTTTCACCTGAAACCGCAGTGGGGAAAATCTTTACAATGTTTTACATCATTGTAGGACTGGGCGTTTTTGTAACCGCTGCGACCACTGTGGCTGATACGATCTTATCCCAAGACGACAAGAAAACAGACGAATAAACTGCACCTGGTTTCGTCCAACCGAGTTCGTGCACAGGCATCAGATTGCCAGCGCATTTCAAACCCTATTGCGGATTCACTTTTGTCTTCAAATCGATAGGTGATCAGCCCAATCTCAAAATAATATACATATAACGTTTTTTGAGTATAATAATCAGAAAACAAACCCAGGGGGATGGAATGGAAAAAACTCAGGACGCAAAGATTGTCGATCTAGCGATACGCTTGCTGTTTCTCGGACTATTTCTCTATAGCGCATTGGTCATGGTGGCCCCGCTCGCAAGCGTGGTCATCTGGGCAACGATCCTTTGCGTGGCGCTCTATCCGGTGTTTGATTGGATGCAATCCAAATTGGGAGGGCGAAAGAAGCTTGCAGCGACGATCTTGGTTTTGTTGGGCCTTGTTCTGACCCTGGGGCCAGTCGCAACTGCGGTTTCCGGTGCTGCCGAACTAGGATCCGAATTTGCGGAACAAGCCAACAAAGGCGAAATAAAAATTCCCCCAGCGCCCGAAGGTATCAAGGAACTACCGGTAGTCGGCGGGAAAATTGCTGATGTTTGGGGCATGTTCGAGCGGAATCTGGACGGTGCGCTTGCAAAATACGGCACCCAAATTCTTGAAATCACCAAGTCCCTTTTTGGTAAGGTTTTGGGGATCGGAATTGGGCTTCTTGGCCTTGCCCTGTCGGTATTGATAATGGGGGCTTTGTTCAGTCCCGGACCAAGTATGGTTCAGGGCCTTCAGCGCTTTGCCAACCGTGTATTTGCGCCGCGTGGTGGTGAATTCGTTACTCTGGCAGGCGCAACGATCCGAAATGTCACTAAGGGTGTAATTGGTGTCGCCGCCATTCAAGCCGTCGTCGTTTGGATATTGTTGGTGCTGTTTGGGATAGGCTCGGCCGCTACGCTGGCGTTTGTCTGCCTGATCCTCTCGATCATCCAGATTGGACCCGGTTTGGTGCTTATACCAGTGATCATCTATGCATGGAGTTCCATGTCCGGAGGTGCAGCTTTGATCTTCACCATACTGGCCATTCCCGTGACCATAATGGACAGCTTCCTGCGCCCCGTCTTTATCTCAAAAGGCCTTGAAACGCCGATGCTTGTGATCCTCATCGGGGTTCTGGGAGGCATGATGGCCTATGGCTTGATCGGCATTTTCATGGGACCCGTATTGTTTGCGGTCTTCTATGAGTTGTTCAAAGTTTGGATTGACGCACCACCGGTTAGCGAAGACGCCGCTGAAGGAGCTGCAGAATGAGGAAGACGATCTGGTCGACATTAGCCGTCATTCTCATTTTTCTCGTCTGGTATCTGGTCGCTGACAGAAAGACACCGTTCACAGGAAATGCCAGAGTAAAGGCCGTGGCGACCCAGATCGTTCCGCAGGTCACTGGGACGGTGACCGAGGTTCTTGTTCAAAACGGTCAGGTGGTCTCGGCAGGGGATGTTTTAGTTCGCATTGATGCCAGACCGTACGAAATCGATCGTGACAAAGCCCAAGCCGATCTCGAGGCGGCCACTCAGGAGGTGGGTGCCTCGTCAGCCGAAGTAAGCGCTGCTCAGGCCAAACTGGCGAGGGCGCAGAGTGATCTCGACACTATGCGTCTTCAGACTGAGCGCGTATTTGCGCTCGAAAAGAAAGGGCTGATTGCCGTCTCAAAGGCTGATGATGCGCGAGGGCAGCTGGCAGAATCTGAAGCAAACTTTGAGAACGCAAAAGCGGATCTGGAAAAAGCAAAGCAGAGGCTCGGTGACGATGGGGTTGAAAACCCGAAGATCCAGCGCGCGTTGGCTGCTTTGGCGGATGCGGAACTGAACCTTGAATGGACTGAACTGCGTGCTCCGGCAACAGGTGTCATCTCAAACTTGCTGATAGCCCCAGGTACGTATGCCCGATCAGGGCAAGATCTATTGACGTTTCTGGATGCAACAGACGTCTGGATCGAGGCGTATTTTACTGAGAACAACCTGGGAAGAGCGTCGATAGGGTCTCCGGTTGATGTGGTATTGGATATGCATCCCGGTAAGATTGTCCCTGGCGTCATTGAGAGCTTCAGTGCCGCTGTGTCTTTGAGTGGTGGTGATGAACCCGGGCAATTGGCAAGCGCACCAAGTACCAAGGGGTTCTTGCGAGAGCCTGAAAGGTTCCCGGTCAGGATCGTCTTACCCGGTTATGAAGCTGGAAGTGCTGAAGATGACCTTCGCTTTCAGCTGAACGGGCAGGCCGATGTGATTATGTATCTAAGTGACAACTCGTTACTGAACCTCGTAGGCCGTACCTATATCCGCGTGGTTTCAATTCTGTCCTATGCGTACTGAGGACCAGCGCTCTGTCGCCCGGCTTGCGCTGGGTGTGACCGGTGTCTTTTCGTTGGGCTTGTTTCTTGGTTGGCCACTCGCAGTCGTCGGGGCGGTATTCACTGCACTGTTTCTGCAAGCGCCTGCCGCATTGCCTTTGGCGGCATTTGGCAAGCTGTTTGTCTTCTCAATTGGATTGATGTTCATTTCGTTCCTGCTGTCCTCAATTTTCTCACCATATCCTGTTGTGTTTCTCATCCTCGTGGCGATTGGAATAATCCTGTCTTTCGTTTGGTCGGTTTCTGGTGCCGGAGTATTGCCGGGAGTCATCGCTCTTATGGGGGCGTTGATGATCCCGAATTTGGTTCTGCAGTCACAGGATCTGGCCTTGGTGCTCGTGTATTGGATACCGCTGAATTTGTTTTTTGCAGGCTTTGTTTCAACGCTGATGTTTGTGCTAATTCCCGCTGAACCTCCGACGGCCGCTCAGAAGAAAGCCGCAGCGTCGTCAGACTTCGACCCTCATCGCCGCATCGTCCGGATGTCACTTGTCACAGTTCCGTTTGCTATGGCGTTCTTCGTTTCCGGCGCATCCGCACTGCTGGTTCTGTTTTTTGTCGCGCTGCTGAGCCAGCAACTCGCGGCGATGCCTGCGGCGGGCAAAACCGTAGCAAAAGCAATGCTGACGGCTAACCTTCTTGGAGCGGTAGTCTCCATAATTTGTTACGAGATAAACGTAGTAGCTCCGGTAATTCTCACGTCTATTCTGCTATGTTTTTTCTTTTGCCTGACCCTCGGAGCACTTGGAAAATCACAAGCCCCGCTCGCCGCTGCCGCTGGCTCTGCAATTACGACCGCTTTGATCGTCTACGGTGGGTCAATTGCGCCTTTTTCCGACGAAGCTGACGTAAAGAGTATTACGCGCGTTCTACAAGTCGCCAGCGCCGCGATCTTCGTAATTGTTGCCTATGTCGTGGTTGACGAATTCTGGCCTGAAAAGAAACGACGCCCTGCATCAGAAGCCTAAGGTGGAACGGTTAGACAAATCACTACACAGAAGGTTTGAAAGTTTTGCTGTTCTAAGTCGCGTATCATGACACAGAATGCTCACTTCAAAGATACATCCAAACTCGTGAAGTTGACTTTCCGCTTTGTACGAATTGCCACCGGATTGCTTCGCGGGCCGGTCACTGTGGACCTGAATCGTGCCGTTCGTTCAGGTTGCAAACAAGGTCCTAAGCCAACTCTAAAAAGACGGTCATTTTCGCCCGCAGGCATCCAACTTCGCCAGTCTCGAACGAATGATATCTATAGGGAGCGTCATCATGAAGCGGTTTTCGCGAACATTCCTACTGTTGCTTTCTCTTCTAATTGGCACTGTCGCCTCAGCTCAGGACAAGCCCAATATAGTCTTTATTTTTCTCGATAACTTTGGGTGGGGTGAGCCAGGGTTCAATGGTGGAGGAATAATTCGCGGCACCGCCACTCCGGAAATGGATGCTCTGGCCGCTGAGGGCTTAAGGCTTACGAACTTCAACGTCGAGAGTCAGTGCACGCCGTCCCGCGCAGCGACCATGACAGGACGATACGGCATTCGGAGCGGAAACCATACAGTCCCACTGGGAGGTGGCGTTTACGGTCTGACTCAGCGGGAAATCACGATGGCCGAGATGCTCAAAGACGCTGGATACAACACGGCCATGTATGGCAAGTGGCACCTTGGATGGACCGAAGGACGCTATCCAACGAATCAAGGATTCGACGAGTTTTACGGCGTTGAAACCACGGACGTTACAGTCTGGCGCACACTTCCGGGATTTTCTGAGGCCAACATGGAAGAGCCTGTTGTGATGCAGGGTGTTGCAGGGCAGCCAGCAACCATCGCGCGGGACTATGACTTGGACTACCGCGGCGAGATAGATGGCGACCTGACGAAAAAGGCTATCGACTTTATCGAAGCGAAGAGCGCCGAAGACGCGCCGTTTTTCATCTATCTTGCCTACACGCAGACCCACTATCCAAACATCGCGTCCGACGAGTTTGATGGCGCTACTGGAAACGGCGTTTGGGCCGATATTCTACTTCAAACAGATAGCTATATCGGGCGCATCGTCGATGCGATCGAGGCGGCAGGTGTTTCAGACGACACCGTGGTGATATTTACTGCAGACAACGGCCCCGAAGCTCTTCCGGTTGGAAACGCCAATGTCTCGCCGGTTCCTGCGGTACATGGTACTGCAGGACCTTGGCGCGGCACTCTGTTCACCAGCCTCGAAGGCAGCATGCGCGTGCCTTTTGCGATCAAGTGGCCTGGAAAGATCCCCGCTGGTTCAGAAAGCAACGACGTTGTCCACTCGATGGACCTTTTTCCAACGCTGGCGGCGTTTGCAGGAGGCAAAGTGCCGGACGACCGGGCTTTTGATGGCATCGACCAGTCCGAGTTCTTTCTAGGTGTCCAGTCGAGATCGAACCGAGAAGGCGTGATCGTTTACATGGGAGAACAGATATTCGGTGTAAAATGGAAGGACTGGAAAGTTCTGTTCAAAGAGAACACAACGGCCTTTGGCGCAACGGAATCTTTCGACACACCAAGGGTCTACAACCTTCTCAATGATCCGAATGAGCGCGAAAGCGTTCTCTTCCCGCACACGTGGGCAGCCGAGAAGGCATTGCCACAGTTACAGGAACACCTTGCTACATTCGAGGAGTTTCCTCCGATCCCCCCAGGAACGCCGGATCCCTACGAACCACCCAATGACTGATCGGAGGTTTTGTCCGCCCTTCAGACCTTGATGAGCAAGCGGCGAAGATCCGCATCGAGCCCACTTTGATCAATGCTTCACAGTACCCCAATGACCATAATGCGTAGAAAGCGGACTTTGCAAAAATTGAGCAAACGTCCCTAGTGTGGCTTTCTGATATCGATCTCGGCTCCGCGCTGGTGATTTGAGTGTCGAACTGAGTACCGGCGCCAGCTGAGACTATTTTGACCTTGGCATCGCTACCAGTTGTTGTGCATCATCTTATTGTGCTGGGCCTACCCATCCTTGTTTTCGCAACTCGCGTAGCACGGCTTCTGCGTTTTCGACGTCTTTGTGGATGCTTTTGAGCATTGCATCTATCGGCGCGTCCGGCCATGCACGCTCAAGTTCAGCCAGTTTGGCTTTAGCCGCATGGTCTTGCCCCATGGCTGACAACGCTGCCGTTACATAAGCTAGTGAAGGAGCGCTGAGCGGATCGCCAAGCTGCTTAGCCTCTTCAAAGCGCTCTACGGTCTTTTCATACTCACCAAGATGAAAGTAAGTCGCGCCCGAGATATTTCTGTTGGCAAATCGTTGGTTACTGGAATCTAGCAGAGAGAGTCTGTCAGCCGTTGCAATTGCTTCCTCGAATTCGCCCGAAAACATTGCCACAGCGCCAAGAAAGTCGAGTACCGCACCATCATTTGGATCAAGTTTTGAAGCCCGTCTACTGAGTTGCAGCGCGGCGTCATAGTCCCGATTGGCAAAATTGGCCCAGCTTTTAGCAGACTGGCTCCAGGCTTGGTCTGGGGCTAGGCTAACCACTTGGTTCGCCAGCTTCATGGCGGCTTCAGCATATTCGGTCTTGGCATCGGACGGCGGAGTTATCACCGCAAGGGACGCGAGTGCCTGCGCTGCACCGGCATACCCACCGAAATATTCTGGATCGATCTCAATTACGCCTTCGAACACGGATAGAACCAGTAGTTGGCGTTGGCGGTCGAAGATCGGAAATATCATTGTCCGTGCTTGTTCCGCCAAATTGAACGCTTGTAATGCGGCTGGGGACTTTTCGTAAATAGCCACGCGCTGCAAGTACGCGTTCGAGTCAGTTTCAGCCAAACCACTCACTTCAGCAGAAGCAGTTTCCTGTCCATCTTGGGCAAGACCGACTGAAACTAATGCTCCAACGACGGCCCCAATGGTAAACGCCCCTATGGGCAGTCCAAAGCGTTTGGCTTTTGTTGAGATTGATACTGCACTGGCGTCCGAGGCAGTTTCGAACCGCGGCCTATATCCACCGCTATCGATACACAGTCGTACCGGATCATCCTTTCCGATACTCTCGTAATGCAGCTCCAAGAACTGACGCAGCCGCCGTGCATCGACGCGAACGATGTTTTCCGGATCTGTCCCCTCTGAAGTATCGCGATCATAAACATCTTGAGCGATCGTCTTGCTTCGAATTTGATCTCCTCGACCAGCGAGATCTTCTTCGACGATGTAGGTCAGGAACGCCTGAAGCCTATCGGATCCATCCAGATGCGCGTCGGCAATCAACCTGCCGAGGGCAGCGCGCTTCTCACCGTCCGAGATGTTGCCAGATCGTGCCACATTCGCATTTTTGCATTTATTGGCACGTGAGTCACCCCGTTATTCACCGTGAGTCACTTACGTGAATGTCCCCCAAAACCTAAACTTTCAACCAGAACAGCGAGCCGGAGTGCGAAACTCCGCATTCCCAGCTTGCCAATCTACCAAGCGACTGGAGGATGACACATGGCCAAACGTATGAACTACAGAAGTCTCAGCAAGCACTTCGCAATTGGAGCGATATTTGGTGCTTGGGCTGTTTCTCCTGAAGCGGTCACGGAAGCAGTCATCGATTTAGTCGCCCCTTCGGCAGCATACGCGCAGGAAACAGCGGAAGTTTCTCCGACAATGGTGCGTGATCGCCCACGCGATGTGTACTACCCCAATACCGAAGATCTCGCTGAAGACGAGATGCGGGTCATCGCGTGTGGAACTGGAATGCCGACAACGCGGGCTGCTCAGGCCGCTGCGTGTTTCCTTGTGGAAATGGGCAATGGAGACAAGTTCTTGTTCGACATTGGTTCGGGATCGGCCGAGCGAATTTCTTCCCTGCAAATCCCGTACAATTATTTGGACAAGGTCTTTATCGGCCATCTTCATACTGACCATTTCGGCGCATTGCATGATTTGTTCATCGGTGGAGCGTTGATGGGCCGAAATATTCCGTTGCGGGTTTGGGGCCCAAGTGGACCAGCAGAAGAACTTGGCACTGCATATGCACTAGATCATATGCAAAAAATGCTCACATGGGATCTGGCGGGGCGTGCGGGAATCACTGATTTCCGCGGTTATTCAATGGAGGTTAACGAGTTCGATTACAGGTTAGAGAACGAGGTAATTTACGAAGAAAATGGCGTCCAAATTCGTACGTTTCCAGCCATCCATTCGATTGATGGAGCAATCAGCTATGCACTGGAATGGAACGGTTTAAAATTTGTTTTCAGTTCAGACACTTATCCGAACAAGTGGTTCAAGGAATACGCTAAGAATGCAGACCTCGCCATCCATGAGTGCTTTGTAGCGGTTCCAGATCTGGTGGCAAAGATGGGGTTTACGCCCGAATCTGCGCTACTGGTTGGAACACAAGTACATACAGCGCCCGAAGCATTCGGAAAAGTCATGAGCGATATTGAGCCACGAATGGCGGTCGCCTATCATTTCTTTAACGACTTCGACACAGCAAACAATGTTTTCGAACGCATACGCAGCACCTATGATGGTCCGCTAAGTCTGGCAGATGACTTCATGGTTTGGAATGTCACGAAAGACGCGATTACAGTTCGAATGGCGGCAACGGAAGAGCACACTTGGGCGCCGCCGCTCGCTGCACCAGCTGAGCCGCCGAACCCTGCTGACAAGACGTCATATGCTGAGAAGGTAGGGCTTTCTCCGGAGGTGATGGAGTTTTCGGAATTCACCAAAGGTGGCTTTGACGATGTAGATGACGTCTTGCGGCCAATCTACGAAGAAGCATCGGAAGCCTTGGGCCAAGAGTTCCCGTATCCAGGCGATGAATAGAGTCAAATTTGACCGGCGCGACTTCAACACGCGCCGGTTCTTTCAATTCTGATCGGAATTCTCTATGCGACATACCTCATTTATTTCTCGCTATTTGGTCTGTGTTGGATGGTTGCTCGTCGCGATCTCCAACGCGGCAAACGCCCAGTCACTTGCACGTTCTGAAAATGATGGCGGCGGTTGGCGACACTCAATCACACCCTATCTGTTCCTTCCGCTCAGCACGACTGGCACATCAACCATTGATGGTACTAGCGTCGATCTGGACCTGAGCTTGAGCGAGGTTCTGGACGTCCTGCAAGGCGCAGCTTCCGTACGCTACGAAGGCTGGAACGGGGATTTTGGGATCATCTCCGAGGTCTACTACGTAAGGCTTGGTGAAGAGGGAACCTTGCCCGGTGGAAATGTAGACATTGATGTTGATGTCCGGCAGACCTTTGTAAACGTTCAGGGGGCTTACCGGTTTGCGAACGGCGTCAATGCTTCGGGTCGACGCTATGCAGCAGATGTAGCCGTCGGTGTTCAGTGGAACCGGCTTAAACAAGAAATCGACATTGCTGGTCCTGGGCCCGGCGTAACGCTGGGCGGAACAGAGGATTGGTTTGAGCCGATGATCGCGCTCCGCTATGCGATGGAAATCAACGATAAATGGAGTTTCGCCAGCCGCGCTGAACTCAGTGGCTTCGGTGTGAATGGCGATGACCTGCAATACCTCCTTCTGGCTGGGTTTGACTGGAAAGGCTGGGAGAACACGTCTCTGCGGTTTGGCTATCAGTTCTATGGAATTGACTATTCCACTGACCGCTCGGGCGGGGAGTTTGCCTATGATGTGGACCAGAATGGTATCTATGCTGCCGTCTCGTTTCATTTCTAAGATTGGCGAATGCAGCAAGACATGGGCTTGGGTGGGCTCAGCGCTCGCCAGTTTTGCGATTGGCGCAAACCCATCGATTGCTGATCTTGTATCCCCCTACGGCGGAGAAACCGCGCCAAACTTTGTTGAACTTTCGGTGCAGCCTGATCATGTGCGGGTTCTCCTTGAGGTCGATTTGAGCGACTATCCCATATTCGTCATTCCAGATGATGGTTCGGGTACGTCACTGGCCGAGCGTACGGGTCGAAACCTTCAGATCTGGGCAGACGAAGAGGAACTGACCAGCACAACGAATACGATTGACGTGCGCCCCAGAATTTCTCGGCAAACAGCAGCGAGCGCTCTGTATCAACCGCGACCGCGCAGCGAAAATGTCGTCTACGTGGATATGGAGTTTCCGTTCAATGGCAAGCCTGAACGGATCACGTTCATTCCCCCACTAGGTCCAGACGGGATTCCCTTGGCTTCACTTGGAGTTGTGGCAGAGCACATGGGCGTTCCGGTTACAGACTATCGTTACCTTTCTCAGGCTGAGACAATGCTGCCAGATTGGGACGACCCTTGGTTTAGCAAATTTGAAAACCCAAATCTCACCCGCCACCACAAGTCCCCGATGATGTCGTTCTTGGCCATGGAGCCGCGTGTGGTCCGACACGAGATCATACTGCGTTTGAAAGACTTCGAAACTTGGGCCGATCTGGGCTTGGGTGGCGCAGAGCGCCTAACTCCAGATGATGTCGCCAGGATCACGTCTGGCGTATCGGACTTTCTTGGGACTAAAAACCCGCTCGCCGTAGACGGCAAACCGATGAAACCGGAAACGGTACAGGTCTCACGTATCGAAGTCGGGGCCGAAGGCTTGCGTGTTCTTCCGGATGAAGCGGAGGCAAACCGAAAGACGATGCTGCTGGGTGTTGTCATTTCCTATCCGGTTGAGACCTTGCCGAACCGAGTCGATCTGGCATGGGAACTTTTCCCAGATGGTCTGGATGTTATCCCGATTACCCTCTCCGATCCCGCTGGGGCGGTCCCCTCGCAGATTTATGCAACTGACCCCGTTATGAGTTGGAACAATCACCTGAAAACTTGGACAAACCCAAAGACGGGCCCGGTCGTTGTCAAAGTCGCAGGTGTAACTAAGGTGCCTTCGTTTGCGTTCGGCTTGGGTTTTCTGTGTTTGATATGCGCCTATTTTTCGTTGCAGCTTGCAAACGTTCAACGCCTGATCTTGCTTGGTCTGACCGGGGCATTCGGAGCCGCTGCGATTGTCACGTATTCGCTGACCAGCCCGTCGACAGCGCCCAATCCAGATAAGATCGCGACGCGTCAAATCGCAGAAGGGTTGGTGACCAACATCGGAACCACCATGCTTGAGACGCGAGATGATAATGCCATGGCGGCAATGGAGCCATATGTCGAGACAGTCAATCGCGACAAGGTTCAGGCAGAAATGCGTCGTGGCTTGTCAGTTACCTTACCCTCTGGCGCCATGGCACGCGTCGAAGCGATTTCTGACCTAAATGTCGAGAGCTTCACGCCCGGCGAAGACAGAAATCAGCATCAGGTCCTCGTCAATTGGACTGCCCGTGTAAGCGGAGGTCATTGGGGGCATCTACACAGGCAAGCGGTTTCTTATCGTGGCTTGCTAGACGTTTCGCGGCACGGCGATCATTGGATGCTCGATGATCTGACGATTGTCAGCGCCAAAACAGGAGGATAATTCAGTGCCTATCGTGAGGTTGTTTTTTGCCACGTTCTTGTTTGCCATGATCTTTTTGTGCGCGGGCAGAGCAGAGGCGCATTTCAATCTCAACCAGAATGTTCGCATTCATCATGTGGCTCACTCAGAAGAAGGACTTGATGTCTATTTGCGCCTTCCGATGCCTTATTTGGTTGCGGAGCTCGTCGGCCCAGAGGGTACGGACGGTTTGCCTGCACCGGCACCGTACACATACAATCTGATCGAAGATGGCGTGCTCATGCACTACTTGGATCAGGTCGCATTTCACAAAGACCCATCCGGTTTGGCTCGTATTGCTGAAAACGGCTTTGTGCTATCTGTCGACGGTCATCGACGAACAGCAGAAATCGTCTCGATAACGCTACACCCGTTGGGGCAAGAACCTGGATTTGCCACGCTTGATGAGGCGCGTTCGGCACTTGCGCCAAGAGATGTTGTTCCAACGACCGAGGAGATTTATGTTGGCGAGGTGATGGTGGACCTACATCTGCGCTTTCCTATGGGAGAGGTAGGAGCCTACAGTTTATCCTACACTTCTGATCCGGGGCTTCCTGGACAAGAAGAAACGGCGAACCTGATCCTCGACTACAACGGGCAAGATGTTCGGACATTTCGTGCACGGGGCCTGATGCACACCCCGGTTGATGTTTCCGGATCAGCGACCGCAGCCGCTTCAACCTTTTTCGTTGAGGGAATTCGGCACATTTTGGAGGGTCCCGATCATGTTCTCTTTGTACTTTGCATGATCATCGGTGCATTGAACTTGCATAGCCTTCTCGCCCGCGTCACAGGCTTTACCTTGGGCCACACAGTAACACTGATTTTGGGTTTTTTTGGCTTCGCACCGAGCGGAGCGTGGTTCATCCCAACTGTCGAATTGGCAATAGCACTTTCAATAATCTACGCAGCTGCAATGGCGGTTTGGCCACCAGAGAAAGGACATGGCGACCTGAAGGCTTTTGCCATCACGTCCGGGATTGGGTTGCTGCACGGGTTTGGCTTCTCCTTCATGTTACACCAAATTCTACGTGTTGATGCACCAAACGTTTGGCACAGCTTGCTGGCCTTCAATGTTGGGGTTGAGGCTGGGCAAGTCATGATCGTTCTATTGGTCTGGCCATTGGTGTTGCTGCTGTGCAAACAACCAGGTCGTATCTGGGCCAGCTCTCGCGCTGTCGTTGCCGCGTGCGCAAGTCTGGTCGCGATTGTTTGGGTAGTGGAACGGGCAGAGTTTTTTCTCTGATACCTGTTGTTTGATTTTTGTACTGCATAGAAAAGTAAGCAGACCTTCACTTAGATTTTTTGAACGTCAACTTTGTCAACATCAAATTCGGTTGCTAGCGACACAGGCGAAGTCCGACCTACGCGGTTCGCGACCTGCCGCATGAGCGAAATCCCAAAACACGATCAATGGCTGGTATGGGCTCTTAATTCTAGTCGGAACGCACCGCAGAAAATGCCCGGAGCGAGCTCCAAAGCTACAAATGCTGCGGTCGTTTCGAATGTCTACTTAGTTCCAGAGTACGACGCGGATTTTAAGCTAGTCGCGACTCCGGATCTGGCACTTTGAATAGGTTCGAGTGGGAGTTAGGGCGTTTAGCAGGTTGGGCAGTTCTGGCTCAATTCAGCCATTCGCCTGCGTGCTTGAATACTGCAGCCTTACTCGCGTTGCGGACACTCGCAACGTTCAACTAAAATGCTTGCAGGCCCTGGTATAATGATTTGTAAGGCAGGTGCACAACAAAGGCTTCAAAAATTGCTTCTTTGAAAAAGTAGCCGTCCTTTCGTAGACTTGTGCTGCGACTAGTTCAAAAAACGTTCGATTGGGATTTGCGTCGGCTTCGGCAGATGTCTCCCCTGCTTCCAACCCCACTTTAGCAAGTTATATCAAACCGGTGAGACACCGTTTACATTGAGATAGATCGCGTAAAGGCTGCTCGTTCCGGCCGCGAACAGCCGGTTCAGCTTGGCCCCGCCAAAACATACATTTCCTACCATCTCCGGTATGTGTACCATGCCGATAAGATCTCCTTGCGGATTCAGGCAATGAATACCGTCTGCGGCGGAACTCCAAATGCGGCCTTCACGGTCTGGCCTGAAACCATCGAACAGCCCCGCCGAACAATTGGCAAACACCTCGCCCCCCGTCAGAGTTTTTCCGTTGCTCGCGACGCCGAACCTGCGAATATGCGCCGGACCGTCTGGGTCATGGGTGATGCCCGTATCAGAGATGTAGAGAGTGCTCTCGTCCGGCGAAAAGGCCAAGCCGTTGGGTTTCACGAAGTCGGTTGCGACGGCTGTCACCTCGCCTGACATCGGATCCACACGAAACACATGACACGCCCCGATCTCGCTTTCGGCGCGCTCGCCTTCATAGTCCATCATGATCCCGTAGGAGGGATCGGTGAACCAGATGGACCCGTCCGATTTGACGACAACATCATTCGGCGAGTTCAGACGCTTTCCCTGCCATGCGTCCGCCAGAACAGTGATAGAGCCGTCATGTTCAGTCCTTGTGACACGCCGGGTCAGATGTTCGCATGACACCAGCCGACCCTCCCGATCCACCGTGTTGCCGTTGGCATTGTTCGAGGGCTGCCGAAACACTGAGACCGATCCATCGGTGTCATACCAGCGCATCAGACGGTTGTTGGGGATATCAGACCAGACCAGATAGCGCCCGGCGGCAAACCAGGTCGGCCCTTCGGACCAGCGCGCACCGGTCCACAACCGTTCGACCCGCGCGTGGCCAATGAAACAGGCTTCGAACTCTTTTTCGATGACCTCAAATCCGGTGCCGTCCAGAACGCCGTACATCCATTTGCTCCTTTATTTGTCCTTCAGCCGCCGCCGAACCTGCGCGTTCGCGGCGTTTTGGGGTCAGGCCACAGATGGCCTGACGTGGATTCTCAGCCCTGCAGTTCATTCGGCAGCAAAGCACCAGGCATGTTCTGATAACTGACAGGACGCAGCCACCGCGCAATACCGAGAGTGCCGACAGAAGTCGCGCGCACGTCGGTGCTGGCCGGGTATGGCCCGCCATGCATCATCGCCGAGCACACCTCGACACCCGTGGGGAAACCATTGGCCAACAAACGTCCGGCTTTCTCTTCTAGAATGGGCATCAGAGTGCTGGCGAAGTCATGATCTGCGTCATCCATGTGCAGCGTCAGGGTCAGTTGGCCTTCCAGCTCTTCGGCGAGCGCCACCATCTGATCCGTGTCGTCGCACAGAACGATGATGCCAGCCGCACCGAACACTTCGTGTTGCAGTTTGGGGTCTGCCATCCACTGTTCCGCGTTGACTTTGAACAGAGCAGGAAGGGCCGCACGTGTACCCGCAGTAGAACCACAGGAGGTAACTTCGGTCATCAAATCACGGAAGGCGCGGACGCCCTGTTCATAGGCATCGTGGATACCGTCGGTTAGCATCTTCTGTTCTGCTGTTTGGTTCAGAGCTGTGACACAGGCGGTTTCCAACGCTTCTGCATCCGGCCCTTTCAACATGACCGCGACGCCGGGGTTGGTGCAGAACTGCCCTGCCCCCAAGGTCAGAGACGCGGCCCAGCCCGCGCCGATCTCCGCCGCACGCGCGTTCATAGCAACGGGCAGACAGAACATTGGGTTGACCGAGCCAAGCTCGCCGTAAAACGGGATCGGGTGTGGACGCGCATGGCACAGATCATAGAGCGCCCGGCCCCCAGCCAGCGATCCGGTGAAACCAACCGCCCGAATATCGGGATGTTGCACCAGAGCCGATCCAACCTCGCGCCCCGACCCCTGCACGATCTGAAACGTGCCTGCGGGCATGTCGCAAAGCTCAATCGCCTTGGCGATGGCATGTGCCACCAACTCAGCGGTCCCCGCATGGGCGCTGTGGCCCTTGACGATCACCGGGCATCCAGCGGCCAAAGCCGAGGCGGTATCCCCGCCCGCCGTGGAAAAGGCGAGCGGGAAGTTCGACGCACCAAAGACGGCCACCGGGCCGATGGCTTTGTGCGTCAGGCGCAGATCAGGACGGGGGAGTGGCGTCCGATCAGGAAGTGCGCCGTCTTTGCGGATATCGAGATATCCAGTCTCTTCGATTAGGTCGGCAAACATGCGCAACTGACCGGTGGTACGGCCGCGTTCGCCCACCAAGCGCGCCTCGGGCAGTCCAGTCTCAGCCATGCCGGTCTGGGTAATCTCCTCCCCCAAAACATCCATCTGCTCAGCAATCGTGCGCAGGAACGTGGCCCGCTCGGCCCGCGACTTGCCCGCATAAGCACGGAAGTCACGGCGGGCGGCGCGACAGGCCTCGTCGACCTGCGCAGCTGTCGCCTGAGCGAAGCTCTGCCCTTCCAGATCATCTGAAGCGCGCAGCTTGTTTGAGCCGACCCATTTGCCGTCGATCAGGTTTTGTCCAAGGTTCATCTTATTTTCCCCACTTCAGGACCATCGGGTCCAAAGGTTTCAAAAGGTCGATTAACCGGTCGCGGATCGCCGGTTGAAGCGGGTCAATCGGGTGGCGGCAGAACTCGGACCGGATCACGCCGCCTTCAACCATCGCCGCCTTGCAGGACTGCCAGCCGCATTGGCGGTTTTCGTGGTTGACAACCATCGCCACGCGCCCATAGGCGGCGGTTGCCTCATCAATGCGGCCTGCATGGTGATGGGTGATAACCGGCTTGATCTGGTCCACGATCATACCCGAGGTCATCGACCCGGTGGCACCCGCATCCAGATCGGCCAACAGGGTGATCCCCTCCTCGCCATCAAACGGCGCTTCAATTGCGTCTCCGCCTTCGGAGATCAGGGCGCGCAGCTTGTTGGCTGCACGGGGACATTCGATCTTGAACAGCTTCACCATCTCGATCTCTTGCGCCATGCGCACAAGCAAGGGCACCGGCAGGTCGACACCCGACAAAGGCGCATCCTGCACCATGATCGGAATGCCGACCTCGCCCACGGCAGCAAACTGCTCGAAGGTCTGCTGTGCATTCCCTTTCAGAAGCGCCCCGTGATAGGGTGGCATCATCATCACGATGTCCGCACCCAAGTCCTTGGCAAATTGCGCCCGTTCCACCGCGATTTGCGTAGCGAAATGGCTGATCGTCACGATCATTGGAACGCGTCCTGAGACGTGCTCAAGGCTGAGCCGAGTCAAAGTCTCGCGCTCAGCATCCGTGATCAGGAACTGTTCCGAGAAATTCGCCAGAATACAGATTCCATCCGCGCCCTGATCGATCAGACAATCGAGAACGCGCTTCATCCCGTCCAGATCAAGCGTTCCGTCCTCGTTGAACGGTGTTGGCGCAACGGGCCAGATACCGGTGTAGGTCATGATTTACTCCGTAATCTGGAAGTGTTTGAGGTGCTTATCGGTGATTTCAATCCCCAAACCCGGCTTGTCATCATCCAGATCAAGGAACCCATCCACGGCCTCGGGATCGCCTTCGAAGATGTAGTAGAACAACTCATTGCCGACCTCGACATCGAAGACGGGGAAGTACTCGCTGATCATGCAATTGGCGTTGGCCATGGTCAGATGGTAATTGTGCATCTGACCCGCATGGGGGATCACGGGCACCTGGAACGCCTCGGCAATCGCGTTGATCTTCTGCGCTGCCGTAATCCCACCCACTCGGTTTGTGTCGTATTGCAGGACTGAGACCGCTTTTTTCTCGATCAGGTCCTTGCAGCCGATGACCGAGAATTCATGCTCACCACCCGAGATTGGCACGATATTCATTGCATTCAGTTCGCGGTAGCCTTCGACATCATCGGCGATGACCGGTTCTTCCAGCCAACGGGGTTCGTATTTGACCAGTTTGGGCAGCATCCGCTTAGTGTAGTCGAGATTCCAGCCCATGTAGCATTCGAGCATGAGATCGACGTCATAGCCGATGACCTCGCGCGCGGCCTCGACCCGTTTGAGGTTTTCGCGCATCCCGGCCATGCCATCTTTGGGGCCCCAACCGAACCGCATCTTGTAGGCAGAATAGCCGTTCTTTTGCGCCGCGGCAGCCTCGGCCTGCATCACGTCGATGGGGCCGGAATAAAGCTTGGAGTAATAGACGGGAATTTTCTCTTTCGTGCGACCGCCCAGCAGCTTGAACACCGGCTTGCCCGACAGCTTGCCCATCAGATCCCAGATCGCCAGATCGATGGCCGAGATCGCCGTCATCCCGATCCCCTTACGCCCCCATGCATGGCCGCGGCGGTACATCTTTTCCCACAGATAGGCATAGTCGAACGGGTCTTCGCCGATCACCAGCGGGGCGAACCATTCGTCGATTGCAGACTTGACCACCGAAGGCGCGAGGGCCGCATTGCCGACGCCGATTGTGCCGTCTTCGGTCTCAACCTCACAGGTCAGCCATTGATGGAACCGGAAAGACGACATTGCATCGCCTTTTTCGTACAGAACGTCCGAGGCATTGGTGCAGAAATTGCCCGTCGGCGGCACGGTAGGCCCGGTCCAGTTCCAGACGCGGGTGCGCACGGATTTAATCTTGGTCATCTTAGTCTCCTCAGTCCGCGCTGCGTTCGGCGCGATGCGTTTTGGCCATTCGCACCAGCAGATCGAACGCCTGCCGTGTTGCGCCCGGGTTGGCCTTGTTCTGTCCGGCGATATCAAAAGCGGTGCCATGGGCGGGGGTGGCCACCGGAATCGGCAAGCCGCCCGCTACGGTCACGCCGCGTTCAAACCCCATCAGCTTGATCGCGATCTGGCCCTGGTCGTGATACATGGTAACTACAGCGTCGACCTCGCCCCGCTGCGCCTTAAGGAACACGGTGTCCGAGGGCCACGGGCCGGTCACATTCAACTGTTTCTGCTGGGCCTTGCGCACGGCGGGTTCTAGAATGTCGATCTCTTCCCGGCCGAATTTTCCGTTATCGCCTGCATGCGGATTCAAGGCCGCTACAGCGATATTGGGACGCGCGTTGCCTGCCTTGCGCAGCGTGTCATTGGCCAAATTGACCGCCTTCAGGATCCCGTCTTCGGTGATATTGGCCGCTACATCGTTGAGCCCGATATGCGAGGTCACGCGGGTCGTCATCAACTCATCCAGAACGTTGAGTTCCGAATGATAGCCGGTATGCCCCATATACCGCGCCATATAGCGGTGCTCGTCCTCGGCATTCAGCCCGGCGGCGGTCATCGCGGCTTTGTTGAATGGGCCGAACAGGATACCATCCACCTGCCCCGCCATCGCTAGATCCATCGCCTTGTCGAGACAGCGGAGCGATGTCGTACCGCCCGCGACGGTGACTTCGGCGATCTTCACGTCCTCGGGCGCGATGGTGTCGAGTTCAAGATGTGACACGCCCGGTTGACTTGCCACTGCATCCACCGTGTTGATCGGCACGTTCAGATCAGCCTGTTCCGCGCCGCGCCGCCACAGATGACTGTCTCCAACAAGCACAATATCTGCGGCCTCCTGCACGCCCTCCTGATTGAGCAGTTTGGCGATCAGTTCCGGTCCGATCCCCGAAGGGTCGCCGGGCACAATAGCGATACGAGGCTTGGTCATGCCGCGTTCTCCCAGTGTTTCGAAAATCCGTTAGGCAGGATGACCATCACGTCCGGTTCCTTGCCCGTGTCAAAGGTCTGCACCACCTCGAATGTATCAAGGTTGAACCGCTGCACCTGTTCGCAATCGATGGCAATATAGGCAAAGGCAGACTCATCATCGATGCACAGTGCCAGCGGGTTCGCGGGCGTTTTCTGTTCGTGCAACATCTCGCCCGTGGCTTCATCGAATACCGAGAACGATCCCCCGAAATGGTTCATCGTCACCAGCCGGTTGCGTTTCTCGTCGTAGTAGATGCGGCAGGGATCATCTGGCGTTGGAAAGGTGCGCTCGATCTCAAGCGTGTCGGTGTTGACCACGGCGACGGTGTTCGAGATACGCTGCGAGGTATAGAGCGTCTGTGCCTGTTCCCGCAGGCAGCGCCCTTCAGGTTTCTTTCCGGTCTTGATTGGGATCGGCGAAACCGACGCATCATATGGATTGAACACGGTAACATTGCCCGAGGTCAGGTTCATTGAATACGCTGTGTGTCCGTCCCTGGTCAGCGCAAACAGATGGCACTTGGTGCCACCGGTCGGCGTGATGTGATCCCAGCCTTGATCGAAGGCACGCGGGTTTTCCTTGACCAGCAGATGGCCTGTCCATTCGGACAGCACGTAGAGACGCCCCTGTCCGTCTAGCCCAATCCCGTGCGGACGGGCATGCTCGCCCAGATCATAGCTGTGCACGATTTCCTGTTTGCGGATGTCGATCACGATCACGGACCGACCATCGGTGCCTTCGATACCGGAATTCTGCACGCCGTAATGACCGACATAGGCGTAGTGAAACTCGTCATCGACTACAAATTCATGAGGGAAATGCGGCAGATCCAACCGCCCCTGCCGGGCACCGGTTTCAATGTCATACCAGCTCACGCAATGGCTGCATTTTTCAATCAACATCATGGATTGCGCCATTCGGGCTCTCTCCGTCTTTGGTTACTTCAGGTGCCTGTGGCCGGTCCCGTTAGGCCCAGCCACAAGCGAGTTTCTTAGCGCTCCAACGCGCCCACGCCCGAGAACCGGAACGCTTCCTGTTCCAGCGCATCGATCTCTTCGGCGCTCATCTGGTCATGAGCGACGGTGATCCGGCCCAAGAACACAAAGGGCAGTTCGTCCTGCCGACCTTCCATGTGCGCCTTGATCGCTTCGGCTGTCGCCGCGCCCACATCGTCACCCATACGCATTGGGGTCGCGTCCAGCTCGCCGCGTCGAATGGCGTCGAGTTCCAACCCAGTGCCGCCCCAACCGGTCGAGAACACGTCTTTCTCTTTGCCGACCGCAAGCTGAGCTTCGACCGACCCCATGGCCATAGCGGTGTTGGCGTTATGGATGATGGTGGCTTCTGGATAGGCTTGCAGGATCAAGCTGGTGCCCTCAAAGCCGCCTTCGCGCTGGTATTCACCGTAATGTTCGTAAACGGTGGTCCAGTTGCCTTTCTCTTCGACGCAGGCCTTGAAATCACCCGAGCGCTGGTCGTCGGTGATACCAGGAATGCCACGGTTCATCGCCATCGTGACGTCACTACCCAGACGCTCCAACATGTAATCGCACATCGTCAGGGCACCGGCTGCCGAGCTGAAGTCGAACCACGCGTCAGGCTGATTTTTCAACTCCTTTGGCGGCGTGTGGAAGGCCCAAACAAAGGTCGCAAACCCGTCATTCCCGGCCATCTTGTCGATATTGTCGGCCTGAATGGCCAGTTCCGACGGGCCAAAGATCACAAAGTCATAAAGGTCCGCATCCTGAACCACCTGGTTGGCATAGGTCGATTGCAAGCTGTGTTCGATCTGACGGCTGGCGAATTCGGTGGTTTCATACTCTATGCCCAACTCATCCAGACGTTTGGTCATCGCCAGATAGTTGCGCGCCCAGAAGTCGGAGGTGTCAGCAGAAGGATAGATCAGTGCGATCTGCAAAGGTGCATCCTGAGTGCCTTCATACTTGACCGCTTCGGCCCCTGTCATCGCCTGCAAGGCTTCCAGTTTGCCGTCGGCGTTAACCTCGCCCGGGACCCAGTAGTCCCGATCTTCGATACCCGGCAGTTCCTTAAGCGGTAGCTTTCCGTGCCCATCAGCAAAGGCTGCAGTGGCACAAAGGCAAAATGCGCTTGTCGTCAGTAGTGCTTTGTTCAATTGTTTCACGGTAAGTCCTCCCTTTCGCGAACATTGTGGGGCCTTGCAGGTGCGCCAGGACTCCTACCTCCGGGCGCACCACTTTTGTTTGCCTTAGCCGCTTGGCGTAGGCTCAGTTGCCAGTCCCGCCCCTAGGGCAAGCAACAGGATTAGTGCGCCGATAAGAGCGGCCGAGAAGCGGATGAGTTTTTGCGCCTCTTTACTGCGCAGACCCGCCAGCAGGCCCTGCGCCCCGTCACGGTCTTTCTTTTGCATCCAGGTGTAGAGCGCGACCGAGCTGACGATCACCACGCCCGAGGCGACGGATTGCCAGAAGAACTCGATCCGCAGAGTCACCAGTGCGTTGATCATCATCGACAGCAGCAAAACACCGGCCAGAGAGCCCAGCATCGAGGCGCGTCCACCGAACAGGGACGTGCCGCCCACGACAACCGCGGCAATGACATGCAGGTTGAAATACGGTGCCGAGGTCGCCTGAATAGCATTCAGCTTTCCGGTCAACATGACACCTGCCATTGCCGCCGCGGCACCCATCAGCACATAGGCATAGATCTTGTGCCGATCGACGGCCACACCGGTCATTTCACTCGCTTCGGGGTTCGAGCCAATCGCAATCGTGTAGCGCCCGAAATAGGTGCGTGTCAGGACGACATAGCCAATCGCCATTGTGATCAAGCCCAGCACCACAGGCACCGGAATAAAACCCGGAATCTGGCCACGTCCGATTTCGGTGATCAGGTCGGGGAAACGCGCGAGTACCAGACCTTTTGCAATCACCAGCGCCAGACCGCGATAAACAAGGTCCATCGCCAGCGTTCCGATCAGGTCCGGCACTTTGAAACGGGTAATAACCAGACCGTTGATCAATCCCATGATCGCGCCCAGCACAATCGCCAGAGGAACAGCTACCCAGGCCGGAAAACCGTATTGCTTCACCAGAAAGGCCATGAGAATGGCCGACAGCGCCGCAATCGAGCCGATCGACAGGTCGATCCCGCGCTGGGTGATGACAAAGGTCATCGCCATCGCCATCGGCATATACAGCGCCGCATCCAGCAGGATCAGATTGAGGTTGGTCAGGCGGAAATACCGGGCCGGTTCCGCAATCCCCATGAAGATGAGAATGGCCAGGATCATCACCATCGGCCCGATAAAGGCCAGATAAGGCTCCAATCGGTCCATGATTGTTCTTTGTTCGGTGTTTGTCATCGCCGCGGACATATCGTTCTCCTTCACGCAGCTGCGTCTTGGGCACCGACAATCAGGCCCAGAACATCTTGAACGGAACTCTCCGCAGTTTTGACAACGCCAACGGCGCGGCCCCGGCGTTGCACATGCACGCGGTCCGCCACTTCGAACACGTCATCCAGAGAGTGCGAAATAAGGATCACCGCCAAGCCCTGTTCGCGCAGCGCTTTGATGAGCTTCAGCGTCCGCGCTGTTTCCTGCGGACCCAAAGCTGCGGTAGGTTCGTCCATCACAAGCAAGCGCAGGTCTTCGTGATAGACCGCGCGCGAGATCGCGACCGCCTGACGTTGCCCGCCTGACAGGCTTTCCGTCATCACATCCATCGAACGCAGTCGGACACCAAGACGTTCTTCCAGAACCCGCGCGGCCTCAGATTTCATGCGTTTGTTGTCCAGAAACGGGATGCCGAAAACGTTTTTGGTCAGCTCGTTGCCCAGAAACATATTCGCAGCAGGGGAAAGATGATCGGCCAGCGCGAGGGTCTGGTAAACCGCATCAATCCCGTTTGCGATTGCGTCAGAGTGGCTGGCCATCTCCAACGGTTTTCCATCCATCAGGATGTGACCTTCGGTGGGCTGATACACTCCGGTCAAAATCTTGATCAGGGTGGATTTACCCGCCCCGTTGTCGCCGACGATGGCGAGCACTTCACCCGCATAGGCCGTCAGATCAACATCTTGCAGCGCGGTCACCCCGCCGAAGCGTTTGGTTATTCCCAGCATTTGAACCAATGGCTGTTCGCTCATGGTTTCCTCCTTTGCGCAAAGCTCCGCCAGGGCGGTCGAACGACCGCTGAGTTGGCTTTGCGCTTTGTCATCTTTTCGAGCGGGGTCCTTGCCAATTCAGGCAAGGACCACCGGATCGGTTATTTGCCCCAGATCTCTGCGTAGGCTTCGCGATAGGGGCTGTCAGGGTCGAACTGATTGCTTTCGCCCAGTTTGGCCAGACCTTCTTCGGTCACCAGTGCAGGCGACGTGATATAACCCGAGCAAGCTTCGCCCTGAATGGCGCGGTTCAACTCGTCCACCAATTGCCAGCCTTGCAGGTTCAGTGGTTCGGCCACAGTGATTGTCTGGTAATTGCCGCTCCGGATACGCTGGAAGGCAGCCTCGGAGCCATCACCAGCCGAGCCCGCTTGAGGGCCGTTGTCGGACGAGATACCCGCCGCCGCCAATGCCGGCCCCATAAAGTCAAAATACAGATCGTTGATGGCAAGCGCGTGTGTCCACTGGTCACCATATTTCTGCAACAGGCTGGTAGTCAGTGGCCCCATCCGGGCCGAGGTGTCGGCGATTGGCGTATCGACATATTCCAGCACGGTACCGCCCGCAGCTTCGATAGTTTCTTTGATCCGGTCGGCCTTGTCGATGGCGATCTGATAGGTCGAGTCGGTGAAGATGATCGCCCCCACCCCGTCGCCGCCATCTTCCATGGCCCATTCAGCAGCCACTTCGGATACCGTCATGGCGTCGGTCGAGACATTGGCAAAGATGCCTCCCGGCGCGTCACATCCGATCTTGGGACCGGAATGCCACGCGACCATCGGAATACCAGCACTGACAACGCCTTCCAACGCGGCCTGCTGCTCAATGGCGTCAAAGCCATTGATGATGATCCCATCCGGCTGCAGGGCCAGTGCCTGCCCGATGGCTCCGGTCCGGCCCTGAATGGACCCGGCCCCGTCCAGCACGCGCACGTCCCAGCCAATGGTGCCAACTGCTTCCTCTACACCATTGGTGACACCGAGAATACCGCCGTTTTTGAGATCGCCAGCAACGACAACAATGGATTTACCCTCGGCGGCTGTTGGTCCGCTGGTGGGGCCGTCAAACGCCGTCTCAGCGGTCACCGGAAATCCCAAACCCGTCAGAAGCGCGGCAGCGGATACTGCCATGAAAGTCCGTTTCAGCATAATCTCCTCCCTTATGCTGTTTACTTTTTGGCGCCTTTGCGACGCTGAGCGTAACCGGCGATACCGATCGCGATCAGAAGCGTGACACCGTTGAACATCGGCTCGACCCAGAAGGATCCACCGAATTGCTGAATGCCCGAGATACCAACAGCCAGGATCGCGACACCCACGACTGTTCCCCAAACATTCACGCGTCCCGGCTTGATGGTGGTGGACCCAAGAAAGGCCCCGACCAAAGCAGGTAACAGGAATTCAAGACCGACCGAGGCTTGCCCGATCCGCAGTTTCGACGCCAGCAACACCCCCGCAAAGGCGGTGATCAGCCCCGATGACATGAAAGCGCCAATGACGAATTTCCGGGTCGGAATACCGTTCAGCTGCGCGGCGCGCTGATTGGCGCCAATCGCGTAGAGGTACCGACCAATCGGCGTGTATTCCAGGATCAGCCACATCGCGACCGTGATCCCCAGCACGTAGAACCCGGTGATCGGCAGGCCGAATACAAAGGTGCCGTTGATGGCATAGAAACTGTCAGGCAACGCGCCGACCATCTGACGTCCGCCTGTGTGCCACAGCGCCAGCGCATACAGGACCGTGCCTGTGCCAAGCGTGGCAATAAAGCTGTCGATCTTGGCGACCTCGACCAGCAGACCGTTCAGGAAACCAGTCAGCAGGCCCAGCAACAGAACAATCGCCACCGCAATCGGCCACGGAATGCCGTACAAGGTCTGTAGAGAGATCGCCAGGATATGCCATAGCACAATCCCATACCCGACCGTGAGGTCGATACGGCCTGCCGCCATCGGTATCATCGCACCCAATGAGAGAAGCGCAATGATCGCCTTGTCCGAGATAATCGCCCGTAGGTTCAGAAGCGTTGGGAAGGTGTTTGGCAGGAGAATCGAAAACAGGATGATCAGAAAACCTGTCAGCAGAACCAACCCGTAAACCGGCAAGAACCTGAAAACTCGAGTTCTTAACGAGGCGTCTTTCAACTCGGCCTTGGTCGGTTCCAGCGCATTGGACTCAAGCGATTGCATAGTCGTATTCCTTAACTTGCCACGGCGTTCGAGGCCGAGGCAGCCTGTATCAGGTTTTCAGTGGTCAGTTCGGTACCGGTCAATTCGCGCACGATCTGACCCTGGCTGAAGACGATGGCGCGGTGGCAGATAGCAGCGACTTCCTCGAAGTCGGTTGAAACGACGATGATGCCGACGCCCTCCTCCATCGCGCGGTTCAACAGCGCGTAGATTTCGGCCTTGGCGCCAACATCGACACCCGCAGTCGGGTCTTCGCAGATCAACAGCTTACGTTTGGTTTCAAGCCAGCGCCCGATGACAACCTTTTGTTGGTTCCCACCCGACAGGCTCTCAATCGTCATACTCTGATCATTGGGAGACAAGGCCACGTCGGCACCGATCCGCGCGGCGCTCTCTGTCTCGGCCCTGTGGCCCATGAACGATAGCAATGACCGCCCGATGGCTGCCGGATTCAGGAACGTGTTCTCGCGGATGGTCAGTGACATGGCGACCGATTCCTCGGTTCTGTCCCGCGCCACCAAGCCGATCCCAGACGCCATCGCGGTCTGCGGAGAGCTCAGATCAGGCGTTTCACCATGCAGGGTTATTTGGCCACTAAACCCTTCCGACCCGAACAGCGCACGAGAGACATTTTCATGACCTGCCCCGCGCAGCCCGACAAGCCCGACGATTTCATTCGTCTGCAACTTGAAACTGACGTTATGCGCTGCTTCCATGTTCAGGCCAGACACCTCAAGCAGCGTTGCACCCGGAGGCGTGTCTGGCTTCATCACCTGCCGAGTCTTGCGACCGACGATCATGTAAACCAGTTCTTCGGGTGTGGTGTGGTCGATGCTACGAAGGCCAACCATCTCGCCGTCTCGCAGCACGGCAACCCGGTCGGCGATCTGGAAAATCTCATCCAGCCGATGCGACACGTAGATCATGCCGACGCCTTGTTCCTTCAAAGGGCGCAACGCTTCGAACAGCCGTTCAACCTCATCCGCTGGTAGAGAAGCGGTTGGTTCATCCAGCACCAGATAGTCACAATCCACGGCCAAAGCGCGGGCGATGGCAACCAGAGACTTCTCGGTCCGCGACAAGTCCTGTACCCGCGTGGTTGGGTCGAATTCACAGCCTACCTTGTCCAGCGCGTCCTGAGCAAAGCTCTCTACGGATCTCCAATTAATCAGACCGCTTTTGCGGGAGTAGCCCAAGGCAAGTGCGATATTCTCCGCCACGGTCATCCATTCGATCATGCCCAGATCCTGGTGGATAAAGGCAACGGATTGACGTTCCCCAAACCCACCTGGGCGATGTTCGTATGGCTCACCGTTGATCAGAACCCGTCCTTCATCCGCCTTGTGAATGCCACCAAGGATTTTGATGAGGGTCGATTTGCCCGCCCCGTTTTCGCCCAGCAGCGCAACAATCTCACCGCGTTCAACATTCAGAGACACGTCGCGCAACGCATAGGTGCCTCCAAAATGCTTCTTTATCCCGTCAAAGAACAGATTGTTTTGCGCAGTGCCGGGCACGGCAGTCTCCTCCTGGACCTGGGTGACCCTGATGCTCCTCAACACCGTATTGAGTTACCCGTAACGTTACGCTAGCATTCGCACAGACTAGGCCATTGTCAATAAAAAAGAGTTACCCGTAACGTAAATGAGTAGTGATACTGATAAAACAAGCAAAAACAACAAAGTAAGCCTTGCTGAAGTGGCAAAGGCTGCGGGCGTGTCGAAGATGACAGCAAGCCGAGTCCTGCGCGATGAAGGTGGGTTTTCGGAAAAAACGCGCGCCAAGGTCATGGCCGAAGTGGACAGGTTGGGCTACCTGCCGAATCGCTTGGCGACCGTTTTCGCGGGTGACAAGAAGTCTACTTTTGTCGGGGTCAGCATCCCCGAATTGGGCAACGAAATCTTCGCGCAGGTTCTGGAGGGCATCGACCGAAAGCTCGGTGCGTTTGGACACCAGACCGTGCTGGGCCTCACCGAGCATGAAATCGACCATGAGGAAAAATGGATCGAGACCGTGCTGTCCTGGCAACCTGCCGGGCTGATCATTACCGGTCGCTCGCACAGCCAAAAAGCGATTCAAATGCTGCGCGGCGCAGGCATCCCGTTGGTCGAAATCTGGGATTTCAATTCAAGCCCATTGGACATGTGCGTGGGGCTGAACCACTTTGACAGCGGCTACAGCATGGGTCGTTATCTGGCTGGAATGGAGTATCAAAAATTCGGCTATGTCGGCACTTCACATGACGTCGCAAACGCCGCAACCGCACGTCTCAACGGCTTTTCCAAAGCCATCGAAGATGCAAACGGGCGGTTGGAAAAACAATTGCTGCTGAAGGACACGCCTGGTTTTTACACCGGGTTTTACGGCACCGAACAATTGCTCGCGGCCCATCGCGATATCGAAGTTGTTTTCTACCAGAATGACAATATGGCGATAGGTGGGCTTCACTATGCTCAAAAAATCGGATTGAGCGTCCCGAACGATATTGGAATTGCCGGATGGGGCGACTTGCCGATTTCAGCGATTCAACCCTATCGGTTGACGTCGATTTCTGTACCCCATCTTAAGATTGGACAGATCGCAGCCGAGATGGTTCTGGCCCAAATCAACGGCGAACCAGCCAAGTCCACGACGGATGTCGGGTTTCGGCTTATTCCGGGGAGTACTGTGAGAAAACCCAGCCTGAATGGGTAAGTTAGGAATAGCTAAGAACGCTGCGCACAGAACTTGTCCCAACGTTCCCGGCTCACATCGGACGTTGAGCACGACTTTCGGTTGCGGCGGTTGCAACTCACATACTGGTCATTAGGAAACCCGGTAGCAATTCGATAAGGTGCAATGACAGCTGAGCGGGACAAACCAGATTTTTACGATTGGGCAAGACGTGTCCCGTTTTGCGGCTGTCCTCAACATTGACGTAAGGATGCCTGAAAGCGCGCTTGAGTTGTATTGCGCTTATGTTTCCCAAGGTGGCTTTGCGCCTATCTCTGCAACCAGAAAGTCCATGAACACCCGTACTTTGGGGGACAATACGTTGGACTTGGGGTAGATCAGCCACAAGACATTGTCTTCACCGACCTCAAAGTTTGGAAGAACCCGTACCAAACGGCCTGACTTCAGTTGGTCATGCACGCTCCATCGAGCATTCAAAGAAATACCTGCTCCGGCTAGTGTGGCGCGAACCTGGCTTTGACCGTCATCGATGATCAATTGGCCTTTGGCTGAGGTAGGATCGAAGACAGCGTTTTCACCTGCCGGTCCAGTAAGTGACCGCGGTTGGAGGTTTTGGAAAGCGATCAGACGGTGGTTTGTCAAATCGGCTGGTGTGTCGGGAACGCCATGCGTTTCGAGGTAGTGTGGCGCGGCACAAAGGATACGCTGGTCATCAGCCAGTTTGCGGCCCTTCAGGCTGGTGTCGACCAGTGGCGCATTCCTGAGCGCTAGATCATAGCTTCCTTCGATCAGATCGAACTGCACATCGGACAGGCGCAGATCGAGTGTGAGATCTGGGTGCCGTTCAAGGAACTTTGGCAGGATTGGCGCGATGTAGAGCTGTGCAAAACTGCTTGGCGCAGCAAAACGCAATGTACCTTTAACCGTTGTCGTTTGCTTGCCCAAAGCAGCAAATGCCGCCTCTTCCTGCGCAATGATCTCACGGGCGAAGGGCAGGAAATCCGCTCCTTCCACCGACAACGACACTTTGCGTGTCGTGCGGTGCAAAAGCTCGAAACCGAGGTTCTGCTCCAGCTTGGCAAGCCTTGCGCTGGAGACCGCTGGGGCCATGCCCAAGTCACGCCCCGCCGCGCTGATGTTCAGCATGTCTGCTGCCCTTATGAACAATCGAAGAGCGTCTGTGTCTAAACCCATTATATTCATTTTCCGAATTATCAATACATGATTGGGCAGTTTATCTTCAATTTGATCGAGGTTAAATCCCTTTTAAAGAGACAGCAAAGCTTAGGCAGGAGGCGCACATGACACGGACAGCCACCGTCAACTACCATGTTCACAAATCCTACCGGCAAGCCTTCGAGCTTGATGCTGGCGGGGTCGCTGGCAACCTGATTTCCCCTGAACTGGTCGCGACATCCGTTGTGCTAGCAGATAACCGCAAAACAACCTCGTCAGTTTCATTTGCGTGTGATGCCGTTGAAATCATGCCACTTGAAACGCAGGTCCGAGACTTTGCAGGCAACAGCTGGAAACCGATTTACGATGCGGAACTCAAGGCTATGCTGAAGGACAAGCTGGGTGCGAGAGAGGTCGTGGTTTTTGATCACACTGTTCGAGTGGATGACCCTGAAGCAACGCGTAAACCGGCGCGCAATGTTCATAGCGACTACAGCAAGGACGGAGCCGAACAGCGGCTTATCGACTTGCTGGGTGCCGAGACCGCAGCGGAGTGGGCGCAAGGTCATTTTGCCTTTGTCAACGTGTGGCGCCCTGTGGGTCATAGGATCAATTCGGCACCTCTGGGTTTTGTACGGCCTTCGTCTGTCGACCCGTCTGACTGGATTCTACTGGACCTGATCTATCCTGACCGCGTGGGGCAAATCATGGGGCTGGCGGGAAATCCCAAACATGAGTGGATCTATCAATCCAAAATGACGCCGGATGAGGTCGCGGTCTTCAACATCTATGACAATCAAGGTCTGGCTTCGATTGCTCATAGCGCACTCGATATGGTCGAGGATCCAAACATCACTACCATTCGCAAAAGCATCGAAAGCCGCACTTTGGTGCGCTATTAAAGGAGGGTCAGACATGTTGGATGAAACGCAACTGGCTGGGTTTGAGCAAATCAATTTGGCCTACAACCAGGTGTTCCGTCCCGGACGACTGAGCGTCGGCCTTGTATTGCCTCTCGAAGCCTATGCCGTCGGCGCAGAACCGACGCTAAGGGGGCACTTGGAAGCGGCTCAGAAAGCCGAGGAGCTTGGGTTCGCAGCACTTTGGCTGCGGGACGTGCCCTTCAATGTTCCAAGCTTTGGCGACCCCGGGCAGGTTTTCGATCCATTTGTCTATCTGGGAGCGTTGGCAACGGCGACGGATCGGATTGCGCTTGGAACGTCGAGCGTGATCCTGCCATTGCGTCACCCCGCTCATGTCGCCAAGGCAGCAGCAACGGCAGATGTGCTCTCTGCCGGGCGGTTGCTTTTGGGTGTCGCGTCCGGCGACCGGCCCGAGGAGTACCCGGCGATGAACCAGAGCTTTGAAGATCGCGGGGCACGTTTCCGCGATAGTGTTGAGTACATCCGCGCCGTTGGATCGGCTTACCCGACGCATCAAAATGCACAGGGCAAACTGCATGGCGGGATTGATCTATTGCCAAAACCGCACGGGAAGCGCCTGCCGATGCTCATTACCGGTGGCAGCCAACAATCACCTGATTGGGTAGCGCAGAACGGAGATGGCTGGATGACATATCCGCGCAATGCGGCGGCTCAGGGTCAAGTCATCGCAGATTACCGCAGACGCGTGAAAGCCGCAGGTCAACCGGATAAGCCTGTGATGCAATCGCTCTACGTCGATGTTGTAGCCGACGCTGCCGCACCACCACGCCCAATCCATCTTGGGTTTCAGTCGGGCACCGACTTCCTGCGCAGTTATTTGCGCGAGATTGAAACGCTCGGGGTCAATCACGTCGCGCTGAACCTAAGGTTCAATAAAGCACCGATCGACACAACCCTCGAACATCTGGCGGACACTCTGCTGCCTGACTTTTCCTGAAGGATCAGACCGATGACCAAGACTATTCTCATTACAGGTTCAACCGACGGCATTGGCCTACTGACAGCGAAGAAGCTGGCTGCCGATGGGCACAAAGTGCTCCTCCATGGACGCAGTGCATCCAAATTGGAGAGCGCGGCTGCCGCCGTCGGAGGCGATGTTGAAACCTATGCCGCTGATCTCAGCGATCTGTCCGCGGTTCGAAAACTGGCCGAAAACGTTCGGGCCAAGCATGACAAACTAGATGTGTTGATCAACAACGCAGGTGTGCTGAAAGCTCCGCAATCCGTGCTGGAAAATGGTCAGGACATTCGCTTTGTGGTGAACACGCTTGCACCGTACCTTCTGACCAAACTGCTGCTGCCGATCATTCCTGCCGACGGTCGTGTCGTGAATCTTTCATCGGCGGCACAGGCCCCGGTGAACCTCAAGGCCATGCAGGGCAATGTGCCAATGGCTGACATGGAAGCCTATGCCCAAAGTAAGTTGGCGATCACCATCTGGACCCGCGAATGGGCCAAATCGCTGTCGAATGCACCAGTGATGGTCGCGGTGAATCCCGGATCTCTTTTGGCATCAAAAATGGTGAAAGAAGGCTTTGGCCTCGCAGGGAACGATATGAATATTGGCGCTGATATCTTGATTGACGCAGCCTTGGGTGTGCGGTTTGCGGATGCCGCAGGAGCCTATTTCGACAATGACAGTGGGGCTTTCGCTGATCCCCATGCCGCAGCGCTCGACGAAAACCACGCTGCTGACGTCATGAACACCATCAAAGACTTGATCAGCCAGACGGGCTGACCATCGCGGCGCGCAAACGCCGAGCACTTCAACTTTTAACACTCCCCTACCCCTCACGCGTGCTGCGTCGAGGCCCAAGAAAGGACTGCCTGATGAAATACGAGAACTTCCAAACCTTTGACGTCACTGTTGAGAACGGTATCGCCACGGTCACCTTCAACTTCGGCTCCGTGAACGTGCAGGGCCAGGAAATGTTGGCCGACCTCAACAGTCTGGCCATGCGCCTAGAGCGGGACCGTGACACCAAGGTCGTGATCTTTCAATCGGCCAATCCGGAAATCTGGGTCTGCCACTACGATACCGAACTACTCAAGGACATGTCGACCGAAGCCGTGTCCCGCGAGGACGCTCAGCTTTTGGATCTCCAATCGGTTTGCGAGCGGATCAGCAAGGTACCACAGGCGACCATCGCAAAGCTGGAAGGGTTTGCGCGTGGTGGCGGGCACGAATTGGCCTTGGCGTTGGATATGCGATTTGCCGCGCGGGGAAAATACAAGTTCATGCAAATGGAGGTCGGAATGGGCATCGTGCCCTGCGGCGGTGGCGCCTCGCGCATGGCCCGTCAAACCGGCCTTGGCAAAGCGCTTGAGATCATCCTAAGCGCACAAGACTATGACGCGGATGATGCCGAACGTCTGGGAACTATCAACAAGGCATTGGAGCCGGATGAAATCGGCCTGTATGTAACCGCGCTGGCCGAACGCATCGCACAATTCCCTGCAGAGTCGATCAATGCCTGCAAGCAGATGGTCTATGAATCCATCGACAAGCCCATTGATGAGGCGCTGAAGGCCGAAGCCTATTGGCTGTATCAGGCGACCAGCAAAACTCCGGCAGTCAAACGTTTCACGATCGCGGATGAACAAGGTTTGGAACACGACATCGAGAACCAGCGCAAGTGGGGCGATCTGGTGATGCAAGTGCAGGACATCAACTGACCACCCCCAAGACAATAATCTCGTCAGGCGTGCGTGGTTCCGACGTGGGTCTGACAGCATCTCACAAAAGGAAAATCTCAATGAAAGCAATGGTTCTCAACTCTTACGGACCCGAGGCGCTGTTCGAGCTTGCTGAAATTCCCGATCCGGTCGCGACACCCGGACATGTTGTCGTCAAAGTGGCCGCGACCAGCGTCAACACCGTCGACACAATGATCCGAAGCATGGGCGCGGACCTGCCTCTGTCCCCCCAATTGCCTGCCGTGCTTGGCATGGATTTTGCTGGCACGGTTGTTGCGATTGGCGACGGTGTGACAGGTCTTGCCATAGGCGATGAGGTGTACGGTTGCACTGGTGGATTGATGGATCTCCCGGGCGCTTTGGCGGAGTACATTAACGCAGACGCGCGCCTGATCGCACACAAACCCAAGACGCTGAGCATGCGGGAAGCCGCAGCGCTACCTCTCGTCGGCATCACCGCCTATGAAGGGCTGACCCGTGCTGGTGTTGGCGAAGGGCAGACTGTTCTGGTGCAGGGTGGTGCCGGTGGCGTTGGTCATATTGCCATCCAAATCGCCCGTCACCTTGGTGCCAAAGTATCCGCAACGGGTCGCGGCGCGGATCAGATGGCCCTGATCCAAGAGCTGGGCGCGCGCGCGATAGATTTCACAACGCAAAAGGTCCAGGACTACGTGGCTGAGCACACCGGCGGTGTGGGCTTCGATGTAGTGTTCGATAGCGTTGGCGGGCAGAACATGACGAACTCGTTTGAAGCCGCCAGGCTCAATGGCCATGTCGCCTCAACGGTCGCGATGGTCGAGATTGATTTGACGCCTGCGCATTTCAAAGGTCTGTCTCTGCACGTCGTTTTCATGCTGATCCCGATGATGCACGATGTCGGGCGGCAAACACATGGCGACATCCTGAAGATACTGGCAGGTCTGGCGGATGAGGGCGCGCTCAAACCGATTGTTGACGAACATAAGTTTGGGTGGGCCGATGTCAGCGCAGCTTATGCGCACCTGACGAATGGATCTAAGGTCGGAAAAGTCGTAGTGGAGCCGTGACAGGATTCAATTGGGGTTGGTGCGCGCATAGTGACTAATCGCACCAACTCTGTCTGAGCTGCTATTGATGACGCACATCTTGCATTGATGACCTAAGAGCCGTTTGCATCCAATGTTACTTTGGGTTCGCAGCAGCCGATCGCTGCGATCTGCTCGAACGGTCGATTCGGTGTTTTCGAATGTCCGATTCCCTCAGAGCGTTTGGCGGAAGTGCAGGCAAAGTCACCATTCAATCAAAGGTCGGGTTTATGAATTCCGGAAGCGATGCGCGCGCGCTCGTAAAAACGTGAAAGAAGTGCTCCTAAAAGGCTGAGCCACGTCATCGGAATTAGAACGACAAGGCCGTGACCCTTTGTGAAACCTGGATTGCGTAGCTTAAAGAACTGCACGTCTGATGGATCAAGCCGTTCATTGAGACGTTTTTCTTGCGGTGTTTCGATAGTGACCCATCCGACGTCGCGTACAAACGGATCTTCTGGACGAACTGCCGGATCAGAGAAGCTTTCTATGAGTTGGCGAGCGATTTCCTGAGTATCGGCGGGCGGCTTAATATCCGGGTGCGGGAAAATTCGCCGAAAATACTTGCAGAACAGGTGATAGCTCGACGTATGAACGAGTGTGCCGAGATAGTACACTGGGGTGAATGGATGGCTTAGCTTTTCAGTTAAAGCACGTACGATCCCGAAGCCGTAGGTTGCGCCGCGCCCGCGAAACCCAGGGGCCAACCCAGCCTCTGCCCGCAATACAATGACGCTGCGCCCATGCACTTGGCGTCGATAACGGTGAACTGCACAATAACCAATAACACTTTGGTCTGCCGCGCAGTAAAGCTGGATGGATGTTGCTTCTGCCGGCGGTTCTATCACATGCTGATGAAACTCTTCGGCGGAAACACCCGCAAAGATCTTTTGGTGTACTGAATACAGTTTGTTCGACAGAGCTCGCCGCTCACAGGTCGACAGTTCTGCCGGCACAACAATCCTGCCTTGGGCAATCCCAGGTTCTTTTCCGTTATCGCGTTCCATTTCGTTCGATTTTAGTGCGATGTTGTGGAGATGTCTCTGCTACGCTCTCTCCGGTCATTTGGTCATCCGCAGGATAGATAGACCATGGTGCTAACCGTCCCGGCGAGGACGGCCAAAACCGGACATTGAACAAGCGTCAAATATTCAGCAACGAAACTGATTGATGCAGGTCTTAACCGCACCGGCGAACCGCACTCCAAAACCATCCCATGTGGTTCAGACCTGTCCTGGAAGCCATAGAACAATCGCAGGGAAAGCGACGAGCATCGCAATTGTCGCAGCGTCCGCCAGAAAGAAAGGCGTAACACCTTTGAAAACATCCTGCACGCTTAGGTCATCACGCACGCCAGCCACTACAAAGCAATTCAGCCCGATAGGCGGGGTGATCAAGCAAAACTCGGCCATTTTCACAACCAGAATGCCAAACCAGATAGCACACATAGGCCCGGACATACCGAAGGTACTCTTGGCTGCGCTTACAGCTTCACCACCATTCAGAGCCATCACGGCTGGGTAAACGACCGGCAACGTCAGCAGCAGCATACCTATCGCATCCATGAACATACCCAACACTGCGTAAGCCAGAAGAATACAGATCAGGATCAGCATCGGAGACATTTCTAGCGAGGTGATCCAGTCGGAGAATGCACTTGGCAACTCGGCAAAACCAAGAAAACGAACGTAAACCAAAACGCCCCAGATGATCGTGAAAATCATGACGCTCAGCTTGGCGGTTTCCAAAAGCGCGTCCTTGAGTTCGGACCAGCGCATGCCCCGATACAGCGCCATCAGGAACACCACAAATGCTCCAATTGCGCCACCTTCGGTTGGCGTACCCCAGGCATCGCCGCCAAACGGGTTGTAGACAAAGAAAATGATGGTGACGACGACAATTACGATGGGCAATGCGGGCGGCAACGAGAGGAAACGTTCTTTCCATGTAAATCCAGTGACTGCGGGCCCAAATCCTTTGATCACGACGGCCATGCCAATGATAAGCAGGCCATAAATCACAGCCGAGAACATGCCCGGGATGAATCCCGCCAAAAGCAGTTTGCCCACATCCTGTTCAACGATAATCGCGTAGATGACCAGAATGGCCGAAGGCGGGATGAGCGAGGCGAGCGTACCGCCTGCGGCAACGACACCTGCAGCAAAACGCTTGTCGTAGCCGATCTTCAGCATCTCGGGAATGGCGATACGGGCGAACACAGCGGAAGTGGCGACCGAGGCCCCGGATACCGCCGCAAACCCGGCGGTTGCGAAAACGGTCGAAACCGCCAGACCGCCGGGGACCCATGCCAGCCAACGCTTTGCGGCTTCGAACAAGGCTTTGGTCAGGCCCGCGTAATAGGCGAGGTAGCCAATCAGGATGAAGGTCGGGATAAGGCTCAACGCCTGGCTCGAAATCTTGGAGTGCGGCACCTGCCCCGCAGTTTTGACGGCCACAGTCACAGCCTTACCGAACCGCGCCGGGTCATACCCAAACTTGGCCCAGAAGATCCAGATCAGACCAACCATGCCAGCTGTCGCGGCGGCGAAGGCCACGCGCATCCCCAGCACCACAAGAACAAGCATACCGCCCGATACGATCAAACCAATATCAGTGGGTTCCATCAGAATTACCCTCAGTTGTCGTGGCCCGAGACGTGCTCGGCTTCCATTGCAGCTTGAGTGGCTGCGTCAGCTATCAGCGGGACGGCAACAGGGGCCTGATCGGGGTGCCGGATGGCACGACCGTAGGCCCAGAGCTGTAGAACAAGCCTTAGGCAAAGCACGGTGAAGGCGACGGGGGCCAACAGCTTTGCGGGCCACAGCGGGATACCTATGTCGATCGAGCTGTCGCGGCTCCAGAGTGGAGCACCAAAGTCAAAGCTGCGTGCGAAATGCGCCCAGCTCCCCCAGATCAGCAAGACGATCAGCGCCAGAATGACAGCGGTCGTGATGAACTCAACGATGTAGAGCGTCCGGCCTCTGAGCGCTCCAACAACCATGTCCATTCGGATATGGCCGCCATCACGCTGCGCATAAGAAATCCCCATGAAGGCGATCAATGGCATGGCCTGCTCGATCCAGTCCACGTAACCGGGAAGTGGCGCATTGGCGAAGTTCCGGCCACCAACGGAGACCACGGCCATGACCATCAGCGAGAACACTGCAAGACCGCTGATCAGAGCCAGAAAGCTCTCCAGTTTATAGAGGCGTTGATCGAGAATGCTGAGACGGCTGTCGTCGGACAGCACCAGGGATGACCCGGCCATCGTTGTACTCCGCTGTCAGGGATAAAGGCACCCGACGCCAGCTTGTTTGCTGACGCCGGGTTGTGAGTGGATTAGCTGCCGTTTGCGATCTTCCCAGTCACAAGATCATAGAGTTCTTGTGCTGGCAGGCCACGCTCGGTGTTTTCTGCAATCCAGGCCTCGGCCGCTGGGGCAGCAGCGGCTTCTTTAAACACTGCGATTTCTTCATCGCTGAAAGTGACCCGTTCGATGCCGCGTTGATCCAACTCTGGGCCCCACGCTTCCATCGTTTTAGTCTGATAATGGCTCACGTAGTGATCCAGCGCCTCTTCCACCGATCCCAGCAGCGCTTCGCGGTGTTCTTCAGATAAATCTTCCAGTGCCAGCGTGTTCACCACGACAGGGCAGTTGACGGTGCCGGGGTTGAGGTTTGTCGTCCACCAAGTACCATTTTCAATGGTGCCAAAGGACATATGCGCGTGTGGCGCAAAGCTGACCGCTTTGACAATGCCACTATCCATTGCCTGGCGCACTTCGGATGCAGACATCGAGGTCGGAACTGCCCCAACCGTCTCCATCGCTTTACCGATACCGCCAGTCGCCCGTACGCTCAGGCCTTCAAAATCTGTGAGGGATTTCGGCGCTTCGCCCACGCCAACAAGGTTGTATTGCGGCAACGGTGAAGGCATCAGCAGCGTGGCGTCCCAGCGGGCCAGATCCTCGACAACAGCCGGGTGTTGATAAACGGCCATCGACAGATCGACTTCTTGTCCAAGGGATGTCACGCCCAGAAACGGCAGTTCCAAGACAGTGATCGAGGGGTTCTTGTCACGATGATAACCTGCGCAGAATTGGGCCATTTCGAACGCACCGATCGAAATCCCATCGAGGTTTTCTTTGTTCTTCGACAGACCGCCATAGCTGATGTTGAGTGTGAACTCACCGTCCGTCTTTTCGCTCACCAGTTCGGCAAGTTTCTCGACGTGTTCGGTAAAGGCACGACGCTTGCCCCACAGGGAAACGTTCCATTCGACAGCCAGCGCTTCGGATGCAACGGTCAGTGACAGGGCAGCAATGGCCGCTCGGTTAAGATGTTTGCGCATGTTGGCTCCTCCCAGATCACGCAATGTGCTTGGGCAGAGTATTCAGGATGCGCAGCAGCCTGCCTATGAAGGAAACCGCGCGAGAAATTTCTGTTTCCCTGCGGATATCCGCAGAGTGGTTTTGCTTACATCAGCGCCTCTTTATCGAGACCGAGTTTGACAATCTTTTCGTTGAGCGTCCGGCGACCAATCCCTAGCGCTTCGGCCGCGGCGTCCATGCGGCCTTTATGTGCCTTAATGGCTTTGCCGATGAGCTCGCGCTCAAAAGCAGCAACCGCCTCGCGCAGCGTATCCGGTACTTCGTCGAAGTGTTGATCGCTATGTATAGCCTGCGCCATCGACCCTCCTCCGCGTCGGGCCGCCAAAATACGCCGTTCGCAGACATGGCGCAATTCACGCACATTACCGGGCCAGTCATGCGCAAACAGAGCGGCCAAATCGTCCTGATCAAGCTCTGGCGCGTCAATCTCATAAACCTGCGCGTATTCGCTCAAGAAATGCGTCGCTAGCAGAACCAGATCATCCCGTCTTTGCCGTAGCGGAGGTAAAGTCAGGACGACAGTATTTAGTCGAAACAATAGGTCCTGACGCAGGCGGCCTTCCTCGGCGGCCAGTACAACGTCTTCGTTGGTTGCTGACACGACCCTGAAACGTACCGGCACCGGCGACACAGCCCCCACCGGCAGGACCTGCTGATCTTCGATGACCCTTAGTAGCTTGGCCTGCGCCGCTGGTGGGCACGAGCAGATTTCATCCAGAAACAAGGTCCCACCCGATGCCGCCACAAGCCTTCCGTCGGATTCACCCGCGACGCCGAACATTTCCGCTTCAAACGTATCGGCCGACAATGCGGCGCAATTCAGCGCCAGAAACGGTGCCTCCGGCGCGCGGCCCAAATCATGTAAAGCATGGGCAACCAGCTCTTTCCCGGTGCCGGTATCCCCCTGCAACAAAACTGCAACCGATGTATCGGCAAGATCAAGTACGTCTTGTCGCAAGTCTGTAATGGCGTCCGTTTGGCCCAGAAGGATACGGTCAAGGCCTGACAGTTTGAACAGCCTGTCTTTGAGGCGGGCATTGCTTTTCCGCATTCGGTTTTGTTCAGCCGCATGCCTCAGCACCGTCAACAATCGCCGAGGTTCATATGGCTTTTCGATAAACCCATACGCGCCTTCCTGTATGGCCTGAACCGCCATTGGGATGTCACCGTGCGCCGAAATCAAGACTACCGGAGGCGCCACATGCCTGTCCAGACTGGCCAGCAATTCAAGCCCCGACATCCCAGGCATACGCACGTCGGACAGAATGACATCGGGCGACGCGCTGGCCAGATACTCCGTCACCTGGGTTGCGCGCGACAGGGCGCTAACAGTCCAGTCAGCAGCTTCGAGCAACTCGACAAGAGAATGTCGCATCGATTTGTCATCATCAACGACCAGAACTTTGAAAGGTTGCTGCTGGGTCATTCGTCCGTTTCTTCAATATTTGAGGCCATCGGGAAGGTGACGCGGAAAATTGTTCCTCCGCCATCGCGGTTTCGGGCCGTCATTGTGCCATCGTGATCTTTGACTATGCTGGTGGAAATCGCCAGTCCCAAGCCCATGCCTCGCCCGCTCTCTTTTGTGGTTACAAATGGCTCTTGCAACTCAGCCAGCGTTGCCTCGCCCAATCCGTGACCGTTGTCCTGAATTTCCAAAACTGCCTCACCATCAGAAGCCGTGATAGACATTTGGATTTCAGGCGCCTCCGCTTCATCTGTTGCATCTATGGCATTGCGCAAAAGATTGGTGATGACCTGTTCGATCCGCAGGGCACTGCCCCGGATAAAGACCGGACCGGTCGGCGCATCAACTGAGATTTTCACCCCACCCTGCTCGATGTTTGGCGCAACCAGAGCCAAAGCGGCATTGACCGAAGTGCATAAGTCTACGTCGTCGAACGCCTCATTCTCTGACCGTGCAAAGAACCGCAATTGGCGCGTGATCCCTTCCATCCTGTCGACCAGGCTTCCGATTTTTTGCGGCAGTTTTGTCTCACTAGAAGATGAGATCTCTGCTGCCACCAGATGATTGCGCATCGCAGCGATGGGCTGGCCCAGTTCATGCGTGACCGACGCGGAGAGTTGCCCCAGAGCCGCCAGTCGGCTTGCGCGCTCCAACTCGCTCTGGGTGCGTTTGAGGCTCCGTTCGGCTGTCTTGCGGTCGTCGATTTCGATGGCAAGCCTTTCATTTGCATCGCGCAGCTTTGCTTCTTCCTCTTCAGATCGCGCCAACGCCGCGCTTACGCGTCTCGCGCGTTGTATCTGGAAGAAGATAAATGTGAGCCCCGCCAAAAGGACAAAAATTGCAGTTACAAGCCAACTGCGCGCGACGGCCTGATCGTCACTTGCAAAATAGTGAAGCGACCAGCCATGAGGCAACTCCGTAGCTGCAAGATGCAAGCGCTTCGTCCCCGCAATTCTGGCCTGATCTCCCGGCAACTCAACCCAATCCAACGCATCCAAGTCTTGCCCCGGAAACTGCCTGGCATTTCGAATTCGCTCTCGCTGTGGTTCCGACAATTGTGTCAATGCGCGATATTGCCAATCCGCGTTCGAAGAAAGCAGAACGACACCGTCTTCATTGGCCAAAAGAACCTGTTCGCCCGAGTTTTTCCAACTGTCCTGAAGATCAGAGAAATCGATCTTAATCGCTATGACACCAGTTGAAGCTCCTCGGTCGTTAAGCACTGTGTTGGCGATGAAGTATCCTGGCAGACCAGTCGTCGCCCCGATGGCGTAAAAACGGCCTTGTTCCCCGGAAATGGCGCTTTGGAAATACGGGCGGAAAGCGTAGTTCTGGCCGACAAAGCTCCCTGTGTCGCGGTAGTTCGATGCGGAAATCGTGATCCCGTCTTCGTCCATCAGGTAGATCGCATCCAGACCGGCCTGCTCTGCAAAATCCTCGAGGCGTCGGTTTAAGGTTCCGGTGCCATCGCCTTCGGCTGTTCCAATTACAAAGGAGTCTTGTGACAGCACATAAGTAAGGTGGGAAAATCGTTCGAGCTCGCTGTTCACCGAACTTTGGTAGAGAGAGAGCCGACCTTGAGCTTTCGAAAGCTCCTCCGAAACGAAGTATTGATAAGAAACCAAATAGAGGCCAATGCTGGCGGCAATGGCTGCTAAGATACCTACAAGATACGAAACTGATCGCATTGAATGCCCATGAACTGCAATGGCATAGGATCACAGTAGAATTTGGCCGTCCATCCCAAGAGTTCTAGGATCACGACCCATGATTTCCTTCAGGCGATATGATTCACTTTTTGAAAATTGCGCTTTGAACATATCTGATCTCTTGTGGCTGTCGGATGCGCAGATGGCGCGTCCTGGGCTTTTTTACCGAAGCCCCATGGCAAGCCATGCGTTGATGACCGGCGTGTATTGAGCGTGTTTCTCGTCATCAACTTCAATGGTATGCTATGGCGTGATACCTTGGCGGTTTTTGGACCTCGTAAGACGCTGTACAACCGTCGGAAGCCGCGGAGAGATAAGAGCATCTTCGCCCGTATGATGGTTGGTCTGGCCGCCGCGCATAGCGAAGAGAAGACAGTGATGATCGACGCGACTTACTTGATGGCGCAACACAAAGCGATCAATTTAGACGTCAAAAAGGGGGGCGTGGACGCCTTATTGGTCGGAAGACAGGTGGCGTGAACACGAAGCTACATTCTATCTGCGATTGTCTGGACAGACCGATCAAACTTCTTGTCACTGCCCGTAAGGTCAGCGGCTACATGGGTGCCCCGGCGTTGCTGAGCAGCCTTCCGATCGTCGATTGGCTTCACGATAACCGGGACTATGATGCCGACTGATCCAGAGAAAGCTTGAGAAACAAAGGGATAACTCAATAGCGTCATCGAACAAGATCACCGCTTCATCATACGGAGCAATAGTCTCAGGTTAGAGTTCAAGGCTTTTGCTGTAGCCGAATCTACCTTTGCAGATTTAGAATTGGTCAACATGATGCGCAGAGGTCAGTTCGTACCTGGAGTCCACCCGTGTCAACAGTTTGGTCGGCTGGCGAAACAATCGCCTCTCCGGTTCCGTCTAGGCAGGTCTCAAAGAAATTTGCGACAGAATCGTCAAAACGCAAAGGTTTGCAAGAGTCTTAACCGCCCAATGCAAGATAGCCATCCAGAATGCAGTGATCATTATATTGATATTTTGCACACTCCTAAAAAGTTGCTTTTCTGCCCTCCTTTCTACCAGCCTCCTGCACCTCAACTATTACCTATTCAAATTGCTTACAAAGTTGGTTCACCAAGGCTTCCGCATCTGCCGGCGCCAGTTCACGCCCCTTGATTTTTAGCCGCAATTCACCGGATGCGACTTCTGCCCAAACCTCTCCTCCACCCTTCAATGGTCTCTTTGGGAGGCGTAGAACTTCTGTGGGTCGACCGCCTCGGCTTTTGCCTTGAGATGCTTCGGACGAGTCACTCATTGCTTTTTCAAGGATACCCCATTCGGCCTTTGCATCCAGCGGACCTACTCCTGCCAAAGCTTCGCGAAGTACCGCTTGCGCACCACTTCGAATGGCCGATGCCAGCTTTAAACCCGCCTTCTCTGACAAGGCAACCGGGTGCTGGAGAAGATCGCCTAGGCTTTCATGAACCATTGCAAAGCTGCGGACCTTTGATCGCTTTGCTTTTGACGCAGCAGCGAACAGCACATCAACAGCCGCTTCGGTCGACGGGAAAACCCCCTGCCCTGCCGCCAGTACGGCTATGCGTCCTCTCTCATACGGCGTGAGATTGGCGCGTAGCTCGTTCTCTTCGACCATGGAGACATAGGCCCCTTGCCCCGCCCCCGCGTTGCGAACAAAAGCTGGGATTTCGGCAAACCGAGGATCCGTGCCCGCCAGCCGTCGGAACGCTTCAAGCCGTCGAAATCCCGAAATCAGACCGAAGCCATCCCCTTCGGGAGTAACTTCGATCGGTGTTCTCAGCCCATTGACGCGAAGGGATTCCAGGAGCTCTGCCATGGCTTCTTCATCTTCGACCATGCGGTCACGTCGGATGAAATCTGCGTCGATCTGGTCAAGTGGCAGCATCTGGGCCACCAACCCCGCCTCTTGCGCATCGCGCCAACGCGCGGCGTCGCCCTGATCCTGAGCCAGCGCAACACGGTCTGTGACAGCAGCCATTCCCCCAAGCGATGCTGCTTCGGACGCGACTTGGGCGATGGGTGGCGGAGCGGATTTGGTCTCAAACGGGCTAACCGAGGGTTTCGCCGCGAAACCGGCCTCTAACTGTTCAAGCGCCTCTGTATCTGGTGCAATCAGTCTTCTACGTTTAGCCATCTGCCTGTCCTCCCATCTGCGCGTCGCGCCACCAACATCCGATCAGAACTTCTTTGAATTCGGCGTAGGTTCGGTCAAAGGTCTCACGTCCGCGCACATATGTCTCACGGTTGAAATCGCGGTAGTCCGCTTCATAGATGCCGTTCACTTGTTCACCCGCCTGCCCGACCAGCGCTGTATAGTCCTGCCTGTAGGCATTCATGAAATCCCCGAAATACGCCTGAATGACATTGGCCATATCGGTCTGCTGGCTTGCGTCAAACCGCGTGATGATCGCGCGCACTACATCCCATTCGAACTTCAGTTCGGGTAAACCCGCCGCACGTTGCGCTGCATTCTCACCATCTTCGATGCTGGCGAATGTCGTATAGAGCATATCGAAGAAACGACCGGTGGAATCGAATTCCAGAAACGAAGCCCCCAGCGGCACCAACAAAATGTCTGCAGCAGCCAACGCATTGATCGTTAGGTACCCAAGAGCAGGAGGCGTATCGAGGAAGACAACGTCATAGTCATTCAAAACGCCTTCATCCTGGAGGAAGTTCGTCAAACCGTCCCATAAGGGCCAGCTTCTCAGGCCCATACGCCAGACGGGTATCTGGAACTCGGCCCAATACAGGTTCAGTTGCGCCCCGATTAAGTCGATATTGGGCCAATGCGTTTTTTGAATCACGTCCTGAGGCGTGGTTTTCAAGGCTTCCTGCAGGGTTTCGTCAAGAGGGATTTCGGGTTGCGCCGAAGCCGAGCGCACCCGATTCTCCTCCTGTACCGCGCGGGCATAGTCTTTCGCGACCAAAGGGAAGACGGTTTGCCACTCATCAGCAACCTGGCCTCCGAGTATTGATGTCATCGAACCTTGGCTATCTAGGTCGATAACCAACACCTTATACCCATCTAGGGCTGCGGACATCGCCAGATGCGCGGCAGTGGATGTCTTGCCAACACCTCCCTTGAAATTGGCTACAGCCACGACCTTTGCTGGCAGCCCTTCGGGTCGGTAAGGCAGGTATTCCTTGGTGCTTACACCTTCCGCCGCAAAGTGCTTGCGCAGCGATAGTACATCTTCAAGGGTGAACCACTTGGAGCCCGCCTCACCTTCGCCTTGTGGCAAATCTGGGTTCGCTTTTAAAACACGTCGCAGATGGGCCGGAGCAACCGGAATCAGATATTTTGTGATTTCCCAAATTGAAAATCGGCGCAGTCGCTTTTCACCATCAGGCGCATATCCTCTACGGGCAAGGTCCTCGCGTCCTTTTGCACAGAAAGCCGCTGCTTTTGCGAATCGAGATGTATCGATAGGATTAGGTAACTTCGTCGCTGCGATTTCCGGATCGAGGTTCAGATAAGGGGGTAGGGGAGGTTGGTTGGTTTTACTCACTGTCGATGCCTCAGAAAATGTTCGTCTTTGCGACGTATATCGGTAAATGTAGCGAACATTGTTGGAGATGACTATCCTCTTCCGGTGTTTTTTCCACAGTTGATTGTAGCTGCAAGCGGTTTCGTGGCGAAACCAATCAAAATCAAAGAAAATCGACACATAAAACGTTTTAGTATTTTAGAAGTTTTAGAATCTTTACTATGTAGAAATGCAGTGAAAACAATAAATTAAATGCAATAGAGTACCTACTTACGGTTCTAAAGGAACCGTTTTACGGGATCAAAGGTATCTGTTTACGGTACATCAGGTGCCAAGGATCAGGAAGTAGGGGACTGATTCTCGGGACACTGAAAATCCACGGTAAAGAGACACTAATTCGATGGGTTTTCTCGCAGAGTACCGGGGACGAAGTTGGGATCGGACTCGGATTGATTCAATTTCTGTGGATAACTTGCTTGCGTGATTCTTAAGGTACCTGAATACGGGATTGCCTTCATCCCGTGTTTGGGTACCCAAAAACTATTGAAGCAAAGGTACCTTTTGTGTCACGCTTTTGCAAAATGAGCAGCCGGGCAGAATCATGCCGGATACACAATTGAATATGGATCAGCTCTCGGGCGCTTTGCGTCGAGAGACTGTTAAAAAGAATGTCGCAGCGATACACATCAGCGGCAAACTTTCTCTGTTGCAGAGAAAGCTTTCGAATGTTTTGTTGATGAACGCCTATGACGCACTGACGACCGCGCAGACCCACACGATTGATGCGCGGACGCTTGCTATGATGGTCGGGTACAATTCAAACGACTTTGACACTCTGCGTGCCAGCCTGCGGGCATTGGCGGAAACAGTCGCGGAATGGGACATGCTGGATGAGCAGGGGCGTCAGGAATGGGGCGTCTCATCCCTGCTGAGTTTTGCCAAACTGAAGGGGGGAGTTTGCGAGTATTCATACTCACCCGCGCTAGCGCAAAAACTGTACGATCCGAAGATCTATGCGTTGATCAACGTGCAGATACAGCGAAATTTCAGTTCCGGGCATGGGCTTGCATTGTATGAAAACTGCTACCGATTTGTGCGAACAGGGTCGACTGGTTGGTGGCCCCTGGACGTTTTCCGTAAGCTGATGGGTGTTGATGGCAGCGACTACTACGCCAGTTTCAAGCATCTCAACGCGAAGATCATCAAACCAGCGGTCACGGAGGTGAACAAAAGCTCGGATATTTTGATCGAGCCCGAGTTTCAAAAGAAAGGTCGAACCGTCACCGACATTCGTTTTCTGATCAAAGCAAATCCGCAAAAGGCGATGTTCGAGATCGACGATAGTGATGGGGTGCGCAATCTCGCCGTGTACAAAACTTTGAGGAAGCAGGGTGTGTCGGATCGCTTGGCACGGCAATGGATCGCGGAACACGGCGAAGACTATGTCCAGAAGAAGCTCGATTACGTAAAAGGGCAAGGCGGTGTAAAATCGACTGTCGGATACTTGTCGGCTGCTCTGCGGGATGACTACGAAGATACGAAGGAAATTTCAACACCCGAGCCTAGTCCCGAAGCCATCGAGGCAGCGCGAAAACGGGTCGCGGAAAAAGCCTCAGAAGAAAAGGCATATGCGGCCCGAACAGCCGAAAGGCAGGCAAGGGCACGCAAGCTTGCAATCGTAGAAGACCTGGTTTCGCGGCGAAACCCAACACAGCGAGATGCAGACAAGCGGTTATTCTTAGCAGGTTTGCACAATGATCTAGATCGAGAGCATTTTCGATCTCATGGCTGGCGCTCGGGCTTGAACGCCACAGCTATCTTCGAGTTTTGGGAAGACATGGAGCCAGAAGCGTTCGCCGTTTGACGCTTTGTTGTGTAGCTTTTTGACTTAAAAAGCTGACATCGAACTCACCGCCTATAATTTCAGTACTGCAATTTGAAGAAAGTGAAAGTATCTGGGCGTGAATTCACTTTTGCGGATCACGTGCGCCACCTCGCTTCTGACTATTGTTGTAGTGACTGAAGTGAAAGTCTCAAATCCCACTTTCTGTCGAGTGCGTCTTTTGGTGAAGCTATGGTTCTATCCCGCGACGTCACTCAAATGCTTCCCCGTGACCCTCTTGTTTGGGATTGGGCTGCCTAAGCCAATCAGCATATTTTCTTTGGCTTTGATACCTGCTGTGTTCGCTCCGCTCACATCGACACTAACTGTCGCGCAAGATCACTGCGTTAAATCAATTGAGCGACGAGTTCTTAAGCAGCAGGTTTCTTCCGACGCTCTGAAAGCATGAAGCCCAGCGTATCGCCGTGTTTGCACATAGCTTTATGGAGAGTGACCGTGTACCTTTCACGCTTGTTTAAGGTTCGTCCATCCGCAAGGGGTGGTCACTCGGTCCCTTATACCCGTATGCGACGTCGGCGATTTCACTAACGTATTTTGTGATCCAACGGTTCAGCGTCGGGTGTTTCACCCTAACGCCAAGGTAGGACATAGTCTCTGTAAGATCTTAGCAGGGAACGCTGTGTCGGACACAGAAGAAGACAAAAATTAGGATCACGTCCTCGGGATGTTTCGCGCCTTCGAAGGAGGTCATGAGTTGGCTTTCGACCAGTTGGGACTGAAGGTTTACCACGTACTAAAACCAAACGGAGCAAGCCAGAGCTTTGAAACAAAGCCTCAAAAGTGGGTGAAATTGACGAAGCAGATGTAATGTGCAGAAAGTTCGAAAAAATACCACAAAATTGTTTGTCAAACTAATTTCGCACACTCGTAGGTCCTGTAGCAAAGTTCCTTGCTGAGTACAGATATCGCGCTTTCCCCACGGGTTAAGCAGTGAATCCCGCGAACTGTAGAAACAGACAAATTCTCTGCGTGAACTGACCTTTACGGATCATCTGCGACACTTCGATTCCTGCAAGAATTGAGGGTGCAGATGCAAAAGGCTTGAAGCCGAGCTTCGTGCGAGTTCGTCTATAGATGGAACGATGGTCCTTTTCCATGATGCTGCCTCTATAAGAATGGGGCGACCAAAGCCTTTGAGCATTTTGTTGATCGCCTCGATACCAGCTGCCTTCTTCCCGCTTGTGTCGACAATACTCTTTCGCGGTAGAATGTTGACAGCAAAAATCCAAACAATGAGCTTTGTGGGACTGTCTAGTTGGCCGTTCGGACAGCATGGAATCCTATATTTTGCCGCGTTCAAGCACTTCCAGCAATGATCGAGCATACATGCGCTGCTTCTGGATGCATTCGCACGCTCGTGACCATTTTCCGGATATCGGATCGGGTGACTTGGATTGTACCTGAAGCTGCCCAGAGGCCCTGCCTCAAGGGCTTGTTGAAGCCAGTGCACAGGTTCAGAACGCGTAGCGCATCCCGAATTCGGTATAGTTTTGACTCAGTGTAAGATCGGCTTTCCGGCTATCGCGGATGACACGTTCTGCGTTGGGCAGATCGTTGGTTTTCGCGCGTTGTAGCGCGGTTTCAGGGTCAAATCCGTGCTTAATCCAGCGCTGCTGCAATCTGCTTTCGAGTTCTTCCAATGTGGGGCTGACAAAAACCGTTAGGGCGAAAACATCCTCTAACGTCCTCCAGGGGTCGCTTTTCATCAAAAGGTAGTTTCCTTCCACAACCACGATCGGAGTTTCAGGGTGAACCGCAATTGCATTGGCGATGGCAAGGTCCATTTGGCGGTCGAACATGGGATGAAAGACTTCGTGTCGCGCGGATTGTAGCGCCTTAATTGCCTTGCAAAACCCAACAGCGTCGAAAGTTTCTGGTGCGCCTTTTTTTGCCCGCAAGCCGCGCGTCTCCAATACGCGGTTGTCCAAATGGTAACCATCCATTGGCACAAGAGTGGCTGAAGGAACCGCCGAGCTCTGTTGCGCGTTCAGCGATTGAACAACGGCTTCTGCTAGGGTCGACTTTCCGGAAGCAGGGGGGCCGGCGATTGCAACAATCGTCCGAACCCCAACCTGCCTCCGGGAGGAGATCAGGTCGCAAACGTGCTTTGCATCCTGCTCGATCACGCGGCGTCCTCTTTTGGGGGTTCCTTGGCGCCGGTCATGAAGGCCACGGCGTCGGACATCGTATAGTCCTTGGGATCAATCGTGCAGAGCCTTTTACCGAGCCGGTGCACATGGATGCGATCGGCGACTTCGAAGACATGTGGCATGTTGTGGCTGATCAAAATGATCGGAATGCCACGTGCCCTTACGTCCTGGATCAGCTCAAGCACCTTGCGGCTTTCCTTGACGCCCAAAGCCGCCGTCGGTTCGTCCATGATGATGAACTTGGTCGCAAAGGCAGCTGCGCGCGCAACGGCAACGCCTTGGCGCTGGCCGCCGGACAACGTCTCCACCGCCTGATTGATCGACTGCACGGTCATTAACCCAAGCTCGGTCAGTTTTTCGCGGGCGAACTTCTCCATCGCAGGCCGATCCAGCTGACGCATGTATTTGCCCATGAATCCCTGTTTGCGGATCTCGCGTCCCATGAACATGTTGTCCGCAATCGACAGGGCAGGGGACATGGCAAGCTGTTGATAGACGATCTCGATGCCCATGTTCCGGGCATCAATCGGCGAGGTGAAGTTGACCTTTTTGCCTTCTATCAGGATCTCGCCTTCATCCGGGATCGTGGCACCGCAGATCGCCTTGACGATGGACGACTTGCCTGCGCCGTTATCACCGATCACCGCAAGGATTTCCCCCTGGCGCAGTTCAAAATCAGAATGGTCGATGGCGGTAACGTGCCCATAGCGCTTCACGATCCCGCGGCCTTGGACGACTGGAGTTGTGTCTGACATTAGCCCGATACCTTTCTGATCCACTGGTCGACTGCGACCGCTGCGATGATGAGAAGTCCGATAAGCAGGAAGGTCCACTGCGCGTCCGCGCCCAGAAGCCTGAGCCCCAGAGTAAAGACACCGACGATGAGAGCCCCGAACAGGGACCCCAGAATGGAGCCTCGTCCGCCGAACAATGAGATACCACCAATCACAACCGCAGTGATGCTTTCGATGTTGGCCAATTGACCGGATGTTGGTGAAACCGACCCGATGCGCCCGATCAGCGCCCAGCCCGCAAAGGCACAGATCAAACCGGATAGCATATAAACGGACATCAGTGTTTTGTGCACGTTCACACCGGATAGCTCGGCGGCCTCGGGATCGTCCCCCACCGCATAGACATGCCGGCCCCAGGCCGTGTGTTTGAGCGCGTAGGCCAGCACGAAAATCAGAACGAGCATGAAGATCACGCCAACCGTAAAGGTCGCGCCACCGACGCTGAATTTTGTACCAAAGAATTGCAGGAACGGGGCGTTGGCCTCGATATCCTGACTGCGAATTGTTTCATTTGCGGAATACAGGAAGTTTGTCGCCAGAACGATCTGCCACATGCCGAGCGTGACAATAAATGGCGGCAGCTTTACGCGACTGACCAGCCATCCATTGAGAGCCCCGATCAAGGTCCCCATGGCCAGACCGCACATCACCGCAATGGGCACGGGGATGCCATAGCGAAAGGTGAACTGACCCATTATGACGGATGAAAACACCATGATCGCACCGACGCTTAGGTCGATGCCGGCAGTCAAAATGACAAGACTTTGTGCGGCGGCCACGATGCCGACGATCTGAACCTGCTGTAGGATCAGCGTCATCGCAAAGGGTGAGAAGAACTTTGAGCCCAGCAGAAGGCCGAAAATTACGATCGCGCCAACCAGAACGATCAAGGGCACAAAGGATGGATTGACGTGGAGAAGATGCTGCAACTTCCCCAGAACACCACGCCGGTGATCTTCAAACTCCGCAACGGTTTCTGACGCGTTGGCGGCGGTTTCGAATTCCTGGGCGTTTTGGTTTGCTTCAGACATTTCTCCCCCTTTTCGTGGCTGGCATCGCGTCCACGAAATCAGTGTACAGGAAGTTTCGGTTTGCTGGTGAAAGGATTGATGAGGCGCTGCTGCGCGCCTCACCTATAGAGCTGTCTTTAGCCCCAGCAGAGATCCAGGCCTTCTGCGACCGACAGCGACTCAACCCCATCAACCGGCTGGTCGGTGATGAGTGCCACGCCCGTGTCATAGAAGTCTTTGCCGGGTGTGTTTTCGGGCTTCACACCCTCTTCGGCCCATTTCTTTACGGCCTCAACACCAAGCGAGGCCATCAACAGCGGGTACTGCTGGCTTGTCGCACCGATCACACCGGCTTCGACGTTTTGGACACCGGGGCATCCGCCGTCAACCGAAACGATCAACACATCGTTTTCACGCCCGATGGATTTCAGCGCCTCATATGCGCCTGCAGCGGCTGGTTCGTTGATCGTGTGAACAACGTTGATGGATGGATCTTTGGCCAGAAGGTTTTCCATCGCGCGGCGGCCGCCTTCTTCGTTGCCGTCGGTCACGTCACTGCCTACCAGACGCGCATCGGTTTCGTCGCCGATGACATTCGGGTCAGCCAGTTCCACACCGAAACCGTCGAGGAAACCCTGATTGCGCAGAACGTCCACTGTCGGCTGACTGACGTTCAGATCCAGCGTCGCGATCTTGGCATCGGCTGCGGCATCGCCCATCTTGGCCTTTGCCCATTGACCGATCAGCAGACCAGCCTTGTAGTTGTCTGTCGCGAATGTCGCGTCCGCTGAGTCAATCGGGCTCAGCGGTGTATCTAGAGCAATGACCAGAACTCCCGCATCCCGGGCCTGTTTGACCGCAGGAACGATAGAGCTGGTGTCGGATGCCGTCAGCAGAATGCCTTTTGCGCCATCGAGAATGCAGGTCTCAATAGCCTGGACCTGAGTTTCATGGTCGCCATCAACCTTGCCGGCAAACGCCTTGAGCGTCATGCCCAGCTCTTCTGCCTTGGCGGTCGCACCTTCCTTCATCTTGACAAAGAAGGGGTTGGTATCGGTCTTTGTAATCAGGCAGACGGTTTCCCCGGCAGCCTGCGCAGATGCTGCAGCCAACGTAAGCGCTGTGGCGGATGCGGCAATCTTAAATAGATTTCTCATTTAGTCTCCTCCCAGAAAATTGTTGTTGCCCCGCGCGAATTAGCGACAAGGCGCGCCTCCATCCTCCAATGAAGGTCCTGCTCAAGAAACCGTGATTCTAGCCTCGGTGTCAATAAATAAATAAAGTTTATTTATTAATTTGACTGCGCATCTTTTCATAAGAAAACAAGGTGTTTATGTTTAGGGTAATGGAAAAAGAGGCGCTGAAAATACTAACCGGCGGGGTAAGCCAAAGCGGTGTTCGTGATCACAACGAACGCCTGATTCTGACGGTTTTACAACGGCATGGACCTGCCGCCGGGGCCGATGTCGCTCGGCTGACGGGCCTTTCCCCGCAGACCGTGTCGATCATTCTGCGTAAGCTCGCAAAGGACGAGATTCTCAAACGTGGGACGCCGTTGAAGGGCAAAGTTGGGAAACCTTCGATCCCTATGGAACTCAATCCCGAAGGTATCCTGTCGGTGGGAATGAAGATTGGTCGCCGCAGCGCTGATCTTCTTTTGATCGACTTTACCGGCAAGCCGCGCCAACAGCTCTCGACGACTTATGACTACCCGCTGCCCGAAGCTGTGTTCGGGTTCTTGGAGGAAGGATTGCAAGAGCTTCTGGCCAATGAGCCCCAGAAGCTTCGCGACCGTGTATGCGGGATCGGGATCGGTACGCCGTTCGAGCTGTGGAAGTGGCACGACCTGTCTGGGCTTGCGGCTCAGAAATTCAAATCCTGGAGAAACGTGAACTTTTTTTCCGAAGTGGCCAAGTTCAGCGACCTGCCGGTTTTTGTGGTCAATGACGCGACGGCCGCGTGTCACGCCGAACATCTCTATGGCCGCGGGGCCGAGTACCGAGACTACTTTTATTTCTTCATCGGCTCAATGATTGGCGGAGGCGTTGCCCTGAATGGCACCGTATTCGAGGGCAACCAAGGCAATGCCGGTGCCTTGGGCGCGATGCGGACAACGGGTCCTTTGGGTGAAAGCCAGCAACTGATTGACACCGCATCTCTGTTTCTGCTCGAGGACAGGCTGATCGAAGCGGGTATTGATCCTGTAATTTTGTGGAAAAAGCCGCAGGATTGGAGCAGCATTTCTCGCTATGTCGAACCCTGGATCGGCACCACGGCGCAGGAACTGGCCAAGGCTGCGCTGTCTATTTGCGCGGTCATAGACTTTGAGGCGATTTTCATCGACGGCGCGTTCCCACCTGAAATACGGGAAGAGCTGGTCTCACGAGTTCGTCGTTACCTGGCCAACCAAGACAAACGTGGTTTGATTCCTCCGGTTGTTGAAGCTGCAGCTGTTGGAGAAAACGCCCGCGGTATTGGAGCGGCAAGCAGCCCAATTTTCCGCCAGTTTCTATTGAACACCAATGCCGGGCTTTCTGGGATGTAGCCACCCTCGAACAGGCACCTCCCAGCCGCACCAACGCGACTTGTCCCAACACTACGACAAAGCGCTTACGCGTGTTCTTTAAGTGTTGTGACGAAATTCAAATAACGTCCAAAAAATAGCCAGATTGCACTTTTTTTAACTTTTTTGTTGCCGAAACCGGTTTCGGAACGAACAAATAGCTTCAATGACTGCGAATCTATCATATCCACCGCGTGACCAGTCAGGTAGCGCAACCGTCACGGGCCGGGTGAAACTGGACGAATTGGCGGCGCATCTGGGCTTGTCTAAAAGCACGGTTTCGCGCGCGCTTAACGGGTATCCAGATATTTCTTCGGCGACGCGCGCAAGGGTGGAAAAAGCAGCTCGGGTGTTGGGATATCGACCGCTCAGCCATGCGCAGGCGATCCGTACCGGGCAAGTTCGTGCGATAGCTATGGTTATCAACAGCGAGGAGCCGGATCAGCATAATCCCTTCTTGCAGGATTTTCTGGCCGGAGCTTGCGCAGCAGCAAGTAGCCTCGACTGGACCATGACCATTTCCACGGCGACCTCCGAAAAAGACACATTGAAGGTGCTGAGCCGCCTTTACGAGGAACGGAAGGCCGATGGATTCATTCTCCCGCGGACAGCGGTCAAGGATGCGCGTATTGGCCTTCTGCGCAGTCTTGGGGTACCTCATATTCTGTATGGGCGCACCGGCTATGGACAGCCAAACAACTGGGACGAGACTTCGTGGTTCGACATTGCCGGTGAAAGCGCGATGCGTAACGCCGTTTTGCGACTGAGCAATTTGGGACATACACGCATAGGCTTTGTCGGCAGCGATCCCAAGTTCAACTACGCGCATCTCCGCCGCGATGGTTATGCCGAAGGTTTGCACGCCGCTGGTCTGCCCTTAGATCCGGATCTGATCCAGGAAGGGGCGCGCACGCGTGAAGATGGCGCGGCTCAGGGGCGTGCGCTGATGGCCTTGGATCAACCTCCAACAGCGATTGTCTTTGCGACCGATCTGGCCGCGTTGGGATTCTGCGCGGATGCGCAGGATCAGGGGCTCGAAATCGGGCGCGACATCTCGGTGATTGGCTATGACGGCATTCCGGAATGCCGTTACGCGCGTCCCGCACTGACCACATTTTCCGTCGATTCCCGCGCCGCCGGTGAACGGTTGGCGACCCTACTGATCCGGCAAATCCGTGGCGAAGCGGCTGCAGACTTGCGAGAACTGGCCGAGGCCACCCTGATCGAAGGTGATTCTGACGGGCCACCAAATCTGACGTCAAATGAATTGGCGCGTAGACTAAACCATCTGACGTGAACATAACCGGGGAGGACACCGATGAAACTAACACCCAAAGCTGCTAAGCTGATGCTTGGCTCGTCACTTGCACTGGCGCTGACAGCGTTATCTGCGCAGGCCGACACGATCCGTTTTTGGACCACTGAGGAGCAACCTGAACGTCTGGCAAAACAGCAAGAGATGGCAGACCAGTTCAAAGCCGAAACCGGTACCACGGTTGAGGTGATCCCGATCACTGAAAGCGATCTGGGCACGCGTGCGACTGCCGCTTTTGCTGCTGGCGACCTGCCTGACGTTGTTTATCACACTCTGCAATACGCCCTGCCTTGGGCCGAGGCTGGTATTCTGGACACCGAAGCCGCGACCGAAGTGATCGAAGAGTTGGGCGCAGACACTTTCGCCCCCGGTGCTTTGGCGATGGCTGCGTTCAACGACGAAACCGCCTCGGTGCCAGTCGATGGCTGGACCCAGATGGTGGTCTACCGCAAGGACCTGTTCGAAGAGGCCGGTTTGGAGGCCCCCGATAGCTTCGCTGATATTCAGGCCGCGCTTGAGGCTCTGCACAACCCGCCGGAAATGTACGGTTTTGTCTCGGCGACCAAGGTTGACGAGAATTTCATGAGCCAGGTGTTGGAGCATGTCTTCCTCGCCAATGGAGTGTCGCCTGTGGGTCCCGATGGGTTCCAGCCGCTGGACGAAGCCAAAACCACCGAGGTTCTGGATTTCTACAAAGCAATCTCCAAGGCGTCGCCTCCGGGTGAACTTTTCTGGAAGCAATCGCGCGAGCTGTATTTTGACGGCAAGGCCGCAATGATCATCTGGTCTCCCTTTATTCTGGACGAACTGGCCGGCCTGCGTGACAGCGCCCCGCCAACCATCAACGACGACCCGACTTCGCGCGATCTGGCGAGCAAGACCGGCATCGTAACCAAACTGTCCGGCCCGTCGAACCCCGATGGCGCGGCATGGGGTGACGTGCGGTACTTCGGCATCACCAACGACGCCGATACCGATGCGGCGATGGAGTTCGTGAAATTCGCCATGGACGACGGTTACACCCAAACGCTGGCAATCGCGCCTGAGGGCAAGTTCCCGGTCCGTCGTGGCAATGCCGACAACCCGACCGCGTTCTCGGAGGCCTGGGCAGAGCTGCCTGTTGGTGTCGACCGCAAAGCGCCCCTGGGTGATTTGTACGAACAATCCATGATCGACGAAATCGTTGGCGGTCTGGATGTGGCGCAACGCTGGGGCGTGGCCGAAGGCCAGCTGGCACTGGCATCGAAGATGATCAACAGCCAGGCCATAAACCGCGTCGTGCGCCAGTATATTGACGACGAGATCGACGCGGCCGCAGCCATCGCGGCGTTGAACGAAGAGTTGGCCAAGGTTCAGTAACCTCCCGGCACCTGCAGCGGCGCGCGCGCCGCTGCCCCTAAACACCCTTCGAGGTAACCCATGACTTCGGCCTCCCCACCGACAGGAACCGGGGCGTTAGCCAAACGCGAGGCGCGTCTGGCCTGGACGCTGCTGGCTCCGACCATCATCAGTGTGTCGCTGGTTGTGATCCTGCCTTTGCTGGCGATCTTCTGGATCAGCTTCAAGCCCTTCACCCTGTCTGACCTGCGCCCGCCTGCTCCGGTCGTGCGTGAAAGCCTGCGCGGATCGGGTGATGATCTGCGGATCGAATACCGCCTGCGCAACTCTAGTCAGGATATTGCGATCGACGGCGTGACAGTCCGGGATGTCCTGCCCGATGGCGTGACGCCACTTGGCGATATTGCAACCCCCTGTGTATTGAACAGGCAAGAGCTGTTCTGCGACTTTGGTACGCTGGAAGGCGGCGAGCGCGAGCGTATTCGCGTTCCCGTTGCGGTCGATGGCGACCCGGACTCCTTCGAAGATCTGGTTGAAGGGTCTGAACCAACGGTCACCGGCAGCGGCACCAGCGTGCTGACAAACTTCGAGTTCAGCCTAGAGAACTTCGCCCGTGTGTTCGACGGCGACGAGTTCTGGGGCGTGCTTTGGGTCACCCTGTTCTACACCGTCTTCGGCACCATCGGCGCGTTGGTCATGGGCCTGTTCGCTGCCTTGCTGCTGAACAAAAGCTTCCAGGGGCAGGGCTTCATCCGGGGTCTCTACCTGTTCCCCTACGTGGCCCCCGTCATCGCCGTGGCCTTTACCTGGGTCACTTTGTTTGATCCGTTCTCGGGTTCGGCCAATGCTTTGCTGGTGCAGATGGGGCTGAGCAGCGAGCCGATCAACTTCTTTGGGGAACGCCCACTGGCGCTGATCATGGTCACCGTCTTTGAAATCTGGCGCTATTTCCCGCTGTCCTTCCTGTTCATTCTGGCGCGGATGCAGTCCATCGACTCCAGCATGTATGAAGCGGCGGATATGGATGGGGCTTCACCGTTCCAGAAGTTCTGGCTGCTGAGTATCCCGCAATTGCTGGGTATCCTTTCGGTCTTGTTCCTGCTGCGCTTCATTTGGACGTTCAACAAGTTCGACGACATCTTCCTGCTGACCGGTGGTAACGCGGGCACCCGCACGCTGACGGTGAACGTGTATGAACAGGCCTTTGCGGTCTCGAACATCGGGGCGGGCGCGGCAGTGGCCGTGGTGATCCTGCTATGTCTGATCGCCTTCAGCTTTGTCTTCTTCAAATTCATAAGCCGTGAGGAGGGTCTGTGATGCGCCAAGGGTATATCACTGGCCCGATCCTGGGCGCGCTGTGGCTGGTGGTGATCGCCACCACCATTGCGGTCACCATGTCCTTCGCCACGGGCGCGGCCTTCCGTCCGCAGGTTCTGCTGAGCCTGATCTGGGGCGCGTTGGCTGGTCTGGCATATGTCCGCTTTCCCGCTCGTCATGCCTCGGCGCGTCTGGGAGTGTCGGCCCTTTTGGGTCTGACTTGCCTGACAGGCTTTGGCCCGGTTCTGATCGGCTCGGACACAACGCTGCTCGCGCTATCGGTCACCGTGGTTTCGATTGCCGTGGTCATGCATCTGTCGATCGCTGAAATCCTGAAAGAGCTGCCCTTTGGCGAACTGACCCGTCATGAGTTCGAAGACGCCGTGATCAGGTTCTGCACTGGTTTCGGTTATATCTTCTTCACGGCGATCGTGGTCATTCCTTTCTACGTGATGGTGATGACCAGCCTGAAGTCACAGCAGGCGCTGTTGCAGAACCCGCTGGATTTCTCGCTGGATCTGGATCAGGGCTGGGCGCTGTTCCGCAGCTATACGGAACTGTTCCACGATTTCAATTTCGGCTCGTACCTGTGGACGTCCTTCTATGTCTCGGTGCTGACGGTCTTCATCACGCTGGCCTTCAGCATTCCGGGGGCCTATGCCGTCGCACGGTTCCGGTTCAAAGGGCAAAAGGCGTTCTCGCGCTCGATCCTGCTGATCTACATGGTGCCGATGATCGTTCTAGCGCTGCCGATCTATATCGCGTTCTCGCTGACCGGCCTGCGCAACTCGATCCTAGGCATCGTCATGATCTACCCGGTCACCACGATCCCGGTCGCGCTGTATATGCTGCAGGGGTATTTCCGTGGTCTCCCGACCGAGGTCGAAGAGGCCGGCTTGATGGATGGTCTCTCGCGCTTGGCGGTGATCTGGAAGATCACCCTGCCGCTCAGCCTGCCGGCTCTGGCTTCGGTGTCGCTCTATGTCTTCATGATCGCCTGGAACGAGTTCCTACTGGCCTTCATGCTGCTGGACGATCCCTCGAAATTCACTCTCACCCGAGGCGTCACAATGCTGAACTCCTCGGAAATCCCTCGCCAACACCTCATGGCTGGCGCGGTGATTGCCACCGTTCCAATCATGGCCCTGTTCCTGGGGCTTGAACGTTTCATGACCAAAGGCCTGACGGCTGGCTCGGTCAAAGGATGACAGAAATGAACCACTTTACTTCGCCGACAGAGTCAGCACGCAATATCCTGATCGCCAATGATCGGGGTGGCTATACGATCCCGACCAGCGGGCTCTATCCCTACCAATGGAACTGGGACAGCGCGATCGCCGCGCTGGGCTTTGCCGAGTTCGATATCGACCGCGCCTGGACTGAGCTTGAGACGCTGTTCTCGGGCCAGTGGGAGGACGGAATGGTTCCCCACATCCTGTTCCACAAAACGGATCCGGGCTATTTCCCCGGGCCGGATGTCTGGGGCGGCATCGGGCCGATTGCCTCCTCTGGCGTAACGCAGCCACCGCTGGCGGGCACCATGGCCCGGCGGGTATGGGAGAAAGACCGCGCGGCTGGTGAAGCCCGCCTCCGGGCCCTGTTCCCGGCTATGCTGGCCTGGCTTCGGTGGTTCATGACATGGCGTCTAGATGACCACGGCGCGGTTTGCACCACCCACCCTTGGGAGGCTGGGCGCGACAATGCACCGGACTGGGACGACGCAATGGCGAGCATTGATGCCTCAGACGTGGGCGAATACCAGCGTCGCGACACGAGCCACGTGAACAGCGCCGACCGGCCCACCAAATACGACTATGACCGCTACATCAAACTGGTCCAGATTGGACGTGAAGCGGGCTGGGATCAGCAGCAATTGATGGAGAAGAACCCGTTCCGCGTCGCCGATCCGACGATGAGTTTCACAACTCTACGCGCCGCCCGCGATCTGCTGGCGATAAGTGAGGAGTTGGGGATCAGTGCCGAAGGCCTCGGTGAAGACGTAGACCGGCTCGAGGCAGGCGCAAAGTCACTGTGGAACGAGGCTTTGGGCACCTTTGATTCACGAAATGCGCATACGGGCAAATGGGCTGAAAGCGTCTCAAATGCGAGCTATCTGTGTTGGTATGCAGGCATTGAATCTCAGCAAATGTTGGACCGATTGAAAACTGTTTTGACCACGGTCCCGCACCCGATCCCTAGCTATGATCACAAATCGCCCAAGTTTGACGAGCGCCGATATTGGCGTGGGCCAACATGGGCATTCATGAACATGCTGACGGGGTTCGGTCTGAAGGATATGGGCCACGGGGTTGAGGCCGAAGCACTGCGCCTGAAAACCGGTCGTCTGATCGCAGGCCACGGCTTCGCCGAATATTACGACCCGATTACCGGTAGTCCCGCCGGAGGCAACTCGTTCACATGGACCGCTGCCGTCTGGCTGCATTGGGCAGGGAGGAACTGATGGGCAGCATAGAGCTCAATTCCGTCGAAAAATGGTTCGGCGAAGTGCAAGTGATCAAAGGCATCGACCTAAAGATCGAAGAGGGTGAGTTCGTCGTCTTCGTTGGCCCGTCGGGCTGTGGTAAATCGACCCTGTTGCGGATGATTGGTGGGCTCGAGGACATCTCGCGCGGGTCTCTTTTGATCAATGGGGATGACGTCACCGACAATCCGCCCTCTAAGCGCGGGCTGACCATGGTGTTCCAGTCCTACGCTCTTTATCCTCACCTGACGGTAGCCGAAAACATGGGGTTCTCGCTGAAAGTGGCGGGCGTATCCAAGGGTGAAATCGCCGAACGCGTGGGTAAAGCTGCCGAGGTACTCAAGCTGGAACCCTATTTGGAACGCAAACCTAAAGACCTGTCCGGCGGTCAGCGTCAGCGCGTGGCGATCGGTCGGTCTATTGTGCGTGACCCCACCGCATTCCTGTTCGATGAACCGCTATCCAACCTGGACGCCGCTCTTAGGGTCGAGATGCGGTATGAGATTGCCAAGCTTCACCAGAACCTCAACCGCACCATGATCTATGTGACTCATGATCAGGTCGAAGCGATGACACTGGCTGATCGTATCGTGGTGCTGGAATTCGGCAAGATTGCACAGGTCGGGACCCCACGCGAACTATACGAACGCCCCGCCAACTTGTTCGTGGCGCAGTTCATCGGCAGTCCGAAAATGAACGTCATTCCCTGCACCGTGTCCGGCGATCAGTTCCAGCTGGAGAACGGTGGAGGCGGCCCGTTTGATCGGACTGGTACTGCTACGATGCTGGGTATCCGTCCGGAACATATCAGTGTGGTCGAACCTGGCTCGGGTCACAGCGACGGCAAGGTAGAGGTGGTCGAGTATCTTGGCGCAGATATGTTCATCATCGTCGATTGCGGGTTTGAAGAGAAGGTGACGGTTCGCCTTGGCGGGGACACGCAGATCAAAGCCGGAAAGCAAATCGGCTTGTATTTTGCACCCGAGAAACTGCAATTTTTCGACGGGGCAGGGCAGACGATCAGCCCAGATGAACGGGTGTGACACTCTCGAGATGTTTGAGGATGCGTCGCAAACCTATGCGACGGCCAGAACCAGCGACTTAATGGACGCACCCATCCTTCGATCTCAGCAAATAACCGAAAACTAGCCGGCGTGGAGCTAGAGAATTGCCGCTTCCAGCAATGTTGGCGGCTCGATAGAGGTACATCCATTTGTCGCGAACACGAGCATATATCTCGTCCATGCGCCGGGAACTCAGCGTTGGTCGCTTCTTCAATTGCGCGCGCCCCGCGATCATAGGCGACTACTTGACAATTCACCCGTTGAAAGTGGCGTGGTCCACCCTCACGCCGCGTACAGCCATGATCTCTTCGAGGTCACGATAGGATATTTTATACCGCAGATAGAATTGCAGGGCGTGCAAAAAAGGTAAGATCAGACATGCTTACCGATCTCGCTATTGAGACGTGACCCACCCCCACCAGCAAAAACAAATGGGCACTGACCTTAATGCGCAGGTCCCCTGCGGTTCTTCTACTCAGTAATAATCTTCGTACCAGAGCCTGTGGACGCACCAAGAAGGTGTTGACGAACCTTCATATCCAGTTTGGTGCTTTTTAAATCGACGATACCGCTTTTCGAAAACAGCTCTCGCACTGAGCGGTAGTTTTCAGCTCTTTTCCAGACAACAGGAGAAGAGGTTGGCGTTCGGCCGGACAACGAAGCGAGATAAGACATCGTGCCGAACAATAGCTTTGACTTGTCGCGATGGGGTTTGTTCAGAATGTACAGGCTGACAGGTGCGTCTGGACCGCGTTCGGAATCGACGACAAAAACCTGCCCCGCGCGGAAAGCGGCTTTGCCATCACATCTTGTCCAGCGGCGCGTCGATGACTTTCCTTCGCTTAAGGCTTCGACGACACGGCTGTAAACCGTCCCGTTCCGCTCATCCAAAAAGGCAACGTTGACAATGGCTTTGGTTGGATCGTTCGGTGCGCGAAAGAACACTTGATAAGATCCGAGAAATGGCCGCAGCCGTTGAAGATCACCTGGGAACACATCGATCAGAGGGTCTCGTCGCCGATCCGCCTCGGTTTTGGCGAGTTGGGTGGTGAGGCGCCGCAGTTCTGCATGATCTCCCAGCAAGATATGCTCGCTCACGTCGAAGAACCGGCTAATGCGGCGCAAGTTGTTTGGCGAGGGCATGCTGCGGCCGTTGAGGTACTTGGCGAATTGCTGATAGTTGATGCCAATCTCTCTGCAAACAGCCGCCACTGACGGGTAATCCGCACAAAGGTGACGCAGGTTTGCAGCTAAATCCTGGTGCATCGGTGGTTGGCCCTTGCGTCGCATAAACTCGCTAAAGAAAGCATAATGTGGCGTCATTGTTAAGCTCAAATTGGTGCGTGATCTTCCGGGCAACAGAAGAATGCTCAGGGAAGGTCAAGCAATGGATAAGTTTCAATACGTGCGGCAGATGGAACAGCGTCTGCAATTGCGTCAGGTGGATCGTCGCCAGTTCATGCGCGGTGTTTTGGCAACCGGCATGACCGTCGGTGCCTCAACGCTTTTGGCGGATCGCGCTATTGCGGCCACGCCCAAAAAGGGCGGCAGCATGATTGCCGGGATTGGTCATGGCGGTACGACCGAGCAACTCAATCCGGGGCAGATATCAGCGGGTTTCCTGATTCCGCTGAGCCTGGGCATGAACGGTTTCCTGACAGCGATCGACGCGGACAGCAACGTGCAGCCGTCACTTGCAAAATCATGGGAGGCCTCGCCGGACGCGTCGGTCTGGACCTTCGAGATGCGCGACGGGGTCGAGTTCCACAATGGTCGCACAGTGACAGTTGAGGACGTGATTGCCTCGCTCAATTTCCACCGCGGTGAAGGGTCAACCTCGACTGGGGCGCCGCTGCTGGCGGGTGTGAAGGAACTGCGTGCGGACGGGCCAAACACCGTCGTTTTTGAGCTTGAGGGCGGTAACGCAGATTTCCCGGCCATCCTCAGCGACTACCGTTTTGCTATTCTGTCGGCAGAGGGTGACAGCATTGACTGGCAATCCGGTATTGGTTGCGGAGCCTATCAGCTAAAGGATTTCCAGCCAGGGATTTCGGCGGATCTGACCCGTCACGGGAACCACTGGAACCCTGATGTCGCGCATGTGGACGAATGGAAGCTCTTGGTGCTGCTGGATACGACCGCACGGATGGCGGCGCTGTCGGCGGGGTCGGTCGACATTGCTGATAAGGTTGATCCCAAGACGGCCAAGTTTGTCTCGCGTGATCCAAACGTAACGCTGCATTCGGTAGCCGGTACGCAGCACTACTCCTTCCCGATGCTGACCAATGCCGCGCCGTTTGACGACAACAATGTGCGTCAGGCGATCAAATGGGGCATCGACCGGCAAGAGCTGGTGGACAAGATTCTGCTGGGTTACGGCGAGGTCGGCAATGATCATCCAATCGGGTCCGGTCAGAAGTATTTCAATGCTGAGCTTGAACAAAAGACTTTCGATCCGGACAAGGCAAAATACTATCTGAAACAGGCTGGTCTGGAGTCGCTGAATGTCGAACTCTCGTCCTCTGACGCTGCTTTCCCTGGCGCGGTGGACGCAGCGACGCTGATTTCGAACTCGGCCGCGAAATGCGGGATCAACGTTTCTGTCAAACGAGAGCCTAACGATGGCTATTGGTCCGAGGTTTGGACGAAAAAACCCTGGTGCGCCAGCTATTGGGCCGGACGACCGGTCGAGGATCTTATGTTTTCATTGGCGTTCCAATCCGGTGTCGCTTGGAATGAATCTCTCTGGTCGTATGAGAAATTCGACAAGATACTGGTCGAGGCTCGGGCTGAACTGGACACCGAAAAACGTCGCCAGATGTATGGCGAGATGCAGGATATTGTCGCCAATCAGGGTGGTGTCGCGATCCCGATGTTTGCGTCATACGTTTTTGCCACGCGGCCAAGCGTTGGCACGCCCGAAAAATTCGGCTCGAATCTGGATCTGGATGGAAGCAGCTTTATGGAGCGTTGGTGGAAAGCCGAATAACTCTGGTGAAATATGATAGCATCGCCAAAGATCAGAGGATGGCTCACGCAGCCGTCCTCTGACGTGTTGGGAACAGAGAATTTATGAAACTTTTCATTGCGACACTGTCGACAGAAACGAACACGTTTTGCACGATGCCGACTGCGATGTCGGGTTTTGAGGACTATTTCCTGCGGCATGGTACGGCAACACAAGAGCCTCCAAACCTTATGACGGAGGCGCTTCATCTGTGGCGCGAAAAGGCCGAAATTCTGGGCTGGCAGGTTGTCGAAAGCCTGACCGCCATAGCCGAACCTGCCGGTCTGACCACACGCAGCTGTTATGACGCGCTGAGCGGCGCGATTTTGTCTGATCTCGCAGAATGCGGCGGTGCAGATATCATTCTGTTGCAACTTCACGGCGCGATGGTGGCCGAGCATATAGAGGATTGCGAAGGTGATATTCTGACCCGCGTCCGCAAGAAGTGCCCGGATGCAACGATCGGCGTTTCGCTGGACCTGCATTCTCATCTGACAAAGAAGATGCTGAACGCCAGCGATCTGATCGTGCATTTCAGAGAATACCCTCATGACGATGCAACAGCCTGCGCCGCCGAACTGTTTGATCTGGCAAAGCGGGCACATGAGGGTGAGATCACGCCAAAGATGGCGTTTTTTGATACCCGTATGATGAACCTATACCTGACCAAAGCTGGGGCGATGAAGGATTTTGTGGCCGAGATGGCCGCAGCTCAAACCAGACCCGGTGTGTTGTCGGTTTCATTGAGTCACGGTTTTCCCTGGGCAGATGTCGAAGATGTCGGCGCGCGGATGTTGGTAATAGCAGATGGCCAGGCACAACTGGCCGCGCGACTGGCCGAGGAGTTGGGGCGGCGCTTCTTTGAGTTGCGAAACGAAGTAACCACGCGGTATCTACCGATCTCCGAGGCGCTGGATCACATTGGTACACGGTCCGGTCTATGCGTTCTGGCGGACATGGGTGACAATTCAGGCGGAGGAGCGCCGGGCGACGCCACCCATTTGCTGAAAGGCATGCTGGCGCGTGGAATGACAAATTTTGCCAGCGGTTTGTTCTGGGATCCCGGAGTAGTGCGGATTTGTCAGGATGCGGGCATTGGAAGCAGATTGAAGCTTCGGCTTGGTGGAAAAACCGGTGTAGTTTCAGGGGATCCGATCGACCTGATTGCAAGGGTTATGAACATAGAGACAGGCCTGGGTCAGCATCTCGGCACTGGTCTTGAACCAATGGGCACCGTGGTCTGGCTCCGCTTGGATGGCGAGATCGACCTGCTGGTCAACGATCTGCGTGTTCAGGTGTACCATCCTGAAGCGTTCGAGCAGATCGGCATCCGGCTGGCTGAGAAATTGGTGGTGGCGGTGAAATCCCTGTTCCATTTCTACGGCCCGTTCAGCCAAATTTCGAACCACATCCTGCAGGTTGCCAGCCCCGGAGGAACACAGCCTGCGTTCCACGACCTCGCGCTCACCAAACGAAAACTGCCGTTCTGGCCTGCGGTTGCGCAGCCATTTTTAGACGAAAATCTTATGGACGCCGGATAGCGGTTTCAACCAATAGGTCTAGTGGTTGGAATCCAATCGCAGACATACTCAGCATCCGGTGCTATGGCGTGGGATTGGGGTCACGCCAGATAAAACCCATTTCGGACTATTCATGTCCTTCCCCATCGCACCGCCTGTTTGGCTTGCTGAATCAAGCTTTGGCCGTTGAGGCGCTGACCACTGCGGCGAGTGATTTCGGTGATGTCAGCACGCAGGGTTGAGCTAAAGGCTAGAGGATGTTTGACGCTCTTCATCCGGCCAGAATGCGCCGCGCTTTAGAACGGGAACCAACTTGCAAAATGGCCCCGGCGTCGCTGAGATTCTCACGTGGTTGGGCATCGCCGGTCAAACGATTCATTGAACGCTATTCCGAACCTGTTCCCTCGGGCTGCGTCGCATCGCTCCAATAGGAGCCTTCTTTCCTGTCGATATGGAGTTTCAGCACTTTTAAAGCTTGTGGAACGTCTCCATCCTGAACGCACTGAAGCAACTCAATGTGCTCCCGATAGGATTTAGCCATGTGATCAGGGTGATGACCCAACCGGCTGCGCAACGCCGCCATTTTCAATGCAATCGTTTGATAGGCGTCATTCAGAAACCGATTGTCTGCGCAGTCGAAAAGGCACTGGTGAAATAGAGTATCCAGATAAAGGTATTCTGCATCATCCGCGGCCTCACGGGCCGCTGTCATCCGATCAACGCATTTTTCAAGCGCGGCATGAAGCGCCTGTGGGTTCGTCTGCATGGCCGAGGTCAAAGCGGTTGTTTCAAGGCAGACACGTGCATCGCAAAGTTTTGCCAGTTCCTCGGGCTCCAGATTGAACACGAATGAGCCTCTTTGCGGTTCAACGACCAACAGACCTTCCATCTCGAGCCGGTTGATTGCCTCGCGCACAGGGGTGCGGCTTACCTCAAGATTCTTGGCGATTCGAGCTTCAGACAGTTGCTCACCCAGTTCGAACTCGCCTTTGATGATCCGCTCGCGCAGGTTTTCGGTCACCAATTCCGTCAATGATTTCGGTCTGTTGAATGGGCTCATGTCGCTCTCCTCAGTTCAACAGTAGCAGGCCTGTTTCTGGCATACAATGTGTTAGTGTTGACAGATTAGCATACTGTATGCCAGTTTTGATTTCCACGAGGAGACGGCATTGGGAGGGGCGTCTTTGCAAACTCTGGAAACATGGATTGTTGCGTTGAACCGGGCGCTGGTGGCTTTGGCGCTGGCTACGGTCTTTGCAATCGTCTTCGCCAATGTGGTGGGGCGATACGGGTTCGGTACGTCCCTGGCCTGGGTTGAAGAGGTCGCCAGACACCTGATGATCCTCGGCGCTTTTTGCGGTGCCGGTCTTGCCTTGCGCGAAGGTCGCTTGGTCGCGATTACCACAATTCCGGATTTGCTACCCGACGCTCTGGCCCGCCTGCTGCGCTGGGGCATCGTCTTCGTCATGTTTGCCTTCATGGCGACGATGCTGTGGCTGGGCGTCAAATTCGTTGAATTCGGCTGGAACAAGGAAACCATGTCCACCGGCATTTCGCGTGGCATCCCTTATCTCGCCATCCCGATCGGGTGCGCGTTGTTCCTGATCCAGTTAACCTTTTTCGCAAAACGTTTCGTAAGCCAAGAGTTTGAACACGGTCCCAGCGCCAAAAGCGAAGAGGCAGAGGTCTGAGCCGTGGCAAAAACCCTGATCATCCTGTTCTTTGCCACTTTGTTTTTGGGTGTTCCCGTAGCCTTCACGATGGGGATCGCCGGGCTGTCGGCGATTTTTATCGACGGTTCGTTGAACCCACTGGTCGCAACCCAACGCATGTTCGCCGGGATCGACAGTTTCCCGCTGATGGCAGTGCCGTTCTTCATTCTCGCGTCTGAACTGATGACGGCCTGCGGCCTAACAAACGCTTTGTTACGCTTTGCCAACGCTCTGGTTGGCCATGTGCGTGGCGGGCTGGGGCATGTGAACATCCTTGTGTCGATGCTGTTCGCGGGGATCAGCGGCTCTGCTCTGGCGGATGCAGCGGGGCCTTCTGCCATCGTCATGCGGATGATGCGTGAGGCCGGGTATGAGAAGAATTACGCCGGTGCCCTGTCCGCTGCGACGGCCACCATCGGTCCGATCATCCCGCCCTCCATTCTGGCCGTGATTTTTGCGATCTCAACCAATGGAGTGACGGTTGCGGGACTGTTTCTGGCCGGAATTGTGCCTGGTGTTCTGCTGGGCATTGCGCTGGCCATCGCGAACCATATCGTATCCACGGGCAACGGCTACCGCGGGCGCGAACATTGCGCCACTATGGTTGAATTGCGCGGTGCAACCCTGTCGGCCATTCCGGCCCTGATCATGCCAGCAATTATTCTGGGCGGCATCCTATTCGGTATGTTCACTCCGACCGAGGCGGGCGCGGTGGCCTCAGCCTACGCTCTGTTCCTTGGGTTCATCCTGCGCGCCTTCACGTTCCGTGCTCTGTACGCCGCTTTTGTAAGGGCTGCTATGGTGACGTCTTCGGTCTTCCTGATCGTGGCGATGGCGTCGATCTTTGCTTGGCTGCTGACCTACCTGCAAATCCCGCAGGAACTGGCCAAGCTGATCACTCAGATCACCGACAACCGTCTGGGAATTCTGTTCATTCTGGCGGCCTTTGCCCTGATTTGCGGCTTCTTCATCGACACGCTGCCCGCGCTGATCATCCTGACTCCGATCCTAGGTCCCATTGCCTATTCCGCGGGGATCGACCCGCTGCAATTCGGGATGATGTTGGTGCTGAACCTGACTATCGGGATGATCACCCCTCCGGTTGGTCCGGTGCTGTTCGTGATCGCCACGGTCGGACAATTGAAAATCGAACGCCTGTCAAAAGCGGTTCTGCCGCTGCTGCTGGCTGAACTCGTAGTGCTTCTTCTGGTCATTCTTGTGCCAGGCGTCAGCACCTTCATCCCCAACTTCTTTGGATTTGCGAACTGACATGAAAGGGAGGAACCTCATGAAAACCATGTCGAAACTGATGACGGCAACAGCTGTTGTTGCAATGACCGCCGCCAGTGCGGCCTCGGCTAAAGAGCTGAAATACGCACATTTTCAAGCCGCTGACCTGGGCTCGCCCAAACACGCTGCCGCGCTGGCGTTTGAGGCCTGCGTCGAGGGCAAAACCTCGGGTTCGATTGATGTTCAGATCTTCCCTGCATCGCAGCTGGGAGGCGGGTCCGAGATCATGGAAGGGCTGCAGCTGGGCACCGTTCAGATGGCGGCGATCCATGACGGCCCGATCTCGGCTGTCTATAAACCCTTCTCGGTTTTGGCGATGCCCTATCTGTTCGACGATCAGGCGATGGCCTGGGCGGTGATGGACGGTGAATTCGGTGACGCGCTGGCTGAAGACATGCGGGCGAAAACCGGCATCCGCAGCTTTGGCGTGGCCGACAACGGGGTGCGCAATTTCACCAACAACGTGAAGCCCGTGGCCGAACCTGCCGATATGGAAGGCCTGAAAATGCGCGTAATGACCGCGCCGGTCTGGGTGACTCTGGTCGAAAGCCTCGGCGCATCGGCAACACCCGTTCCGTGGCCGGAACTGCCCGGCGCTCTGCAACAGGGTGTCGTGGACGGTCAGGAAAACGGCGTGACGAATATCGTCAACGCGTCGCTCTACCAGCACCAGAAATACGTCTCGCTCGATGGCCACGTGTTCAGCTGGCACGCCTATCTGATGTCGGACATGTTCTTCGAAGGCCTGACGGATGACGAGAAGAAAGCCGTCGAACAATGCGTTGAGATCTCGAAAACGATCCACCGTGGCATGACCGCTGCGCAGGACGCGAATGCGAGCGCGATCCTGTCGGAGAAAGGCATGGAAGTGGTCCCCGTCAGTCCCGAGCAAAAGGCCCTGTTCCGCGAAGCCGCGCAGCCTGCCGTGCGCGAGTACATCGTCGGTGAGATCGGCGAGGAATGGCCCGATCGCCTCGACGCCGCCGTCGAAGCCTACAAGGCTCAATAACCCATGCCGAGAGACCGTCACATGACCCGCCAAACCATCGCAATTCTTGAACCCGGCTATGCCGCCTATGACACCGAAGCTTCGGTGTTGGCCGAGCAGGATGTTCAGATCGCGCCGGTCGGGCCGGAAACGGAGGCGGTCCCGGCCCTGCAGGCACTGGATCCGGTTGCCATCCTTGTGCGGGAACGCATTGTGGATGCGGCTGTGATCGATGCCTGCCCGAACCTGAAAGTCGTCGTCCGCTATGGGGTGGGCGTCGACAATATCGATCTGGACTACGCGCAATCGCGAGGTATCTATGTTGCGAATGTACCAGACTATGGTGCGGAAACCGAAGTCAGCGAACACGCGCTCGCACTGTATTTGGCCGTGCAGCGGCGAATCCCGTCCCGAGATGCCGAAGTGCGGCAGGGTCAATGGGGGGTAGGGCAGGCGGCGTTGATCCCTAGCCGCGAAAACGCCACCCTTGGCCTAATTGGCTGCGGCAAGATCGGCTTGCAAGCGGCACGGAAGTTCCAGGCCCTAGGATTCTCTTCGGTTCTGGTGTTCGATCCCTATCTGAGCGACGACGCAGCCCAAGCGGCGGACGTGCAAAAGGTGGATTTGATCGACCTCTGCAAAGTGTCCGATGTCATAAGTCTGCATGCTCCTCTGACGCCCGAAACGCGGCATATTCTGAACGCTGAGCGTATCGCACAGATGAAGCCGACCTCGATCGTGATCAATGTCTCTCGCGGCGGTTTGGTGGACGAAGTCGCATTGGCTCAGGCCCTGCACCAAGGTCGCATTTTCGGGGCAGGGATCGACGTGTTCGAACAGGAACCGGTGGACCTGACCAACCCCCTTTTGCATAGCCCCAACACCATCGTGTCGGACCATGCTGCCTGGTACTCTGAACGCTCGGTTGCGGTGCTGCAGCGTTGCGCTGCGCGTGAAGTCGCGAGAGTTCTTGAGCACGAGCAACCCGATCACTGGGTGAACAAATGGTAGATTTCGTCAGCACTTTGCGATCTGCGCAAATTGTCCCGGTGATCCGCCATAGCGACCCCGAGATCGCTTTGACGGCCTGTGACCTGCTGGCCGAGGCCGGAATCCGCGCATTGGAGATCACCACTACGGTTCCGGATGCCGCAGCTCTGATCGCTGAGCTGTGCCAACGCTATCCTGAAATTCACACCGGCGCCGGAACGGTTCTTGACGCTGATCAGGCTGACGCAGTGTTGGCCGCTGGTGCCGAATTTGTTGTCTCTCCGTGCTGGAGCGATGCTGCTGCGCGCGAAGCCGGTGCTGCGAAAGTGCCCTATCTGCCCGGAGCAATGACACCGGGCGAGGTTCACCATCATGCGGAAAACGGTGCTGCGGTGATCAAGATTTTTCCGGCCGATGCTGCCGGAGGGCCCGGCTTCCTGAAGGCTGTCAAATCCGTGTTTCCCAATCTCGCCCTGATGCCGACTGGCGGCGTGTCTCCTGACACTGCGCAAACCTATCTGAACGCCGGTGCGCTTTGCGTTGGCATGGGTGGAAATCTGCTGCCCGCCCAGGCGCTCGAGGCCGGTCACATCGACTTGGCTCGCGCACAAATCAACGCGGCTCTCACGGCCGCATCTTTTCAATCTTCCCAACGTAAGAGGATACTCTCATGAACACCCAAGAACTCGTCGCCGGGTTTCGCGACGTGGCCACCGCATCCGTCGCGGATGCTGTGGACAAGGTGTCCGGCAAGACCGGATTTCTGCCGGCCTCGATCAAGCCGCGCATCAATGAAAAGAAGATCGTTGGCCCGGCCGTAACAATTCTGGAAGGCCCTACCGATGAATTCCTGCCGCCGCAGCACGCGCTTGACGCAATCGACGAATCCGAGGCCGGTTCGGTCATCGTGATCTCGACCAATGGCACCACCGATGTGGCGCTGTGGGGTGGTCTGATGACCGCCGGAGCCGTTGCCAACAAACACGAAGGTGCCGTTCTGGACGGTGGTGTGCGTGATCTGGTCGAGATCAAGCGCGACTATGACTTCCCGGTCTATTCCCGCTGCGTTAACCCGGGTACCACTCTGGGCCGCGTTCGTACGCTGGCTTCGAATGTAGAAGTCGACATGGGTGGTGTGATTGTACACCCCGGCGACATCATCGTTGCAGATATCGACGGTGCGGTTGTGGTCCCTCGTGAACATGCAGAACCCATCTTGGACATGGCACGAGAGATTGATGAGCGCGAAGCCGAACAGGCACGTCTGATCATCGAAAGCGGCTCGCTGCGCGAAGGTCTGGCGAAATACGGCCGCATCTAAACTAACAAAACGTCCCGCAGGTTGCTCGCAACAACCTGCGGGACACCAGACCTCAGCAAGGGAGTAATACATGCTGAAACGAATGCTCAACACGGTGGCCCTTACCGCCGTCCTGGTTACCCCGGCGCTCGCGAGCGGGCTCGAGGTGGTCGCGGAATGGAACACTCTGCCCTATGCCGTCAAGGATGAGGCGACAAAATCCGCTTGGGAAGGGAGCGAGATCTACGGCAAAGCACTGGTTCAAGGCGCCAAGGTCGACAGCCAGGGCAACATCTATGTGTCCACCGCGCGTTGGGGTGGGGCCGAGATCCCCTCAACCGTCTCCAAGCTGGTAAAGAACGGTGACACTTGGGAACTCGAGGCGTTTCCGTCTGAAGAAATGAACAGCATGTCGAACCCCGATGGTCTAAAGGCCGTGCTGGGTTTTGAGATCGACCGCAATGACGTGATGTGGATTCTCGATCAAGGCCACGTGGCAGGCCCTCCGTTCAAGGATGGCGACGCGAAGCTGGTTCTGTGGGATCTGAAAGAGAACAAGGAAATTCAGCGTTATGTTTTCACCGCGGAAGAGGCGGATCGCCAGTGCTCTTTCCTGAACGATCTGGCTGTCGATAACGACACCGGCTTTGCCTATATCGCCGACAGCGGCATATTCTGTGACCCGCTGCATGGTGGCTTGATTGTTTATGACAGTAAAACCAATTCGGTGCGCCGCATTCTGGACCAGCACCGGTTCACCAATGATGAGCCGAATTTCTTTTTCAACATTGACGACCGTCCGGTACTGAAGAATGGCGGTATGCGCACCGGTGCCGACGGTATCGCGTTGTCAGGCGACAAGGAAACGCTCTACTGGACCAACCTGACGGGCAATCACCTGTATAGCCTGCCGACCGAAATCCTGCGGGACTTCGAGACCAATGAGACAGTCATCGAAAACGCGGTTGAGGTTGCTGCGGTGCTGCCTTCCAACACCGACGGGATGACGGCGGACAACGAAGGCAACATCTACATGACCGCGCTGTCGCTGGACGGGATCATGAAGTTCGATGAATCCACCCGTCAGGTCAGCCGTTTCGTCCACCACCCGGAAATGAACTGGCCGGACACGCTGGCCTGGGGTCCGGATGGCGAGATGTATGTGGTCTCGAATCACCTGCATATCTGGGTCGATGGTGACATGAACTTTGAAGACCCCAAAATCCCAAACTTCCGTATCTGGAAGATTCCGGGTGTCGGCCAAAGCTATACGACCGAATAACCCTCCCAAACTCCTTGGTCAGCCCACCGGGGCTGACCCTTTTTTGCAAAGATGAGATGACCATGAACCCCGATATTTTGTGCCTTGGCGAACCGATGCTGGAGTTCAACCAGCAGCCTGACGGGAACTACCTGCCAGGACATGGCGGTGACACTTCGAACTGCGCTATCGCGGCTGCGCGGCAGGGTGCGTCCGTCGGCTATGTGACGCATATCGGCGCGGATACGTTCGGCAATTCTTTCATGGACCTGTGGAAGGCCGAGGGGATCGACACCTCGACTGTGCGTCACGTCGCGGATGCTCATACCGGGGTCTATTTTGTGACGCATGGCGCGAACGGGCATGAGTTCAGTTATTTCCGCGAAGGCTCGGCCAGTAGCCGGATGGAGCCAGATGATCTGCCAATGGCGGCGTTGAAATCGGCGAAGATCCTGCACGTTTCGGGGATCAGTCAGGCGATTTCGGATGTTGCCGCCGACACCGTGTTTCGGGCCATTCAGATTGTAAAGGACGGCGGAGGCCTCGTGTCCTACGACACCAATCTGCGCCTGAAGCTCTGGCCGATCGAACGCGCCCGTGCTGTGACGCACGCCGCAATGTCAAAATGCGATATTGCCCTTCCTGGTTTGGATGATGCCGAGCAACTGACTGGCCTGTCCGATCCCGATGACATCGCAGATTTTTATCTGAACCTCGGGGCAAAAATTGTCGCCCTGACGTTGGGGGCCGAAGGGACCCTGGTTGCGACACCAGACAAGCGTGAACGTGTCAAAGGCCGTCGCGTCGAAGCGGTGGATGCCACGGCCGCAGGCGACACATTTGACGGTGCCTTCCTGTCTCGTATTGTTGCGGGCGATGATCCGTTTCAGGCCGCACGATATGCCAACGCCGCTGCTGCGCTTTCGACTCAAGGGTATGGAGCGGTTGCCCCGATGCCTCGCAGAGATGCGGTCGAGGCGTTTCTCGCGGAAGGAGATTGATCCATGAAATACGCCGTTGTAATTGGCGGCACCCGCGGCATAGGCGCTGGTATCGCAGGGGAACTTCGCCGCAAGGGATGGCGCATCACCGCGACCGGTGTCCGAGCTGAAGAGGTTGCGGAACATGCTGCGCAGCACCCTGACGACGTCTGTGCGCAGTTGGATGTGCGGGATACTCAGGCCGTAACCGCGTTCTTCGGTGGGATTGAAAAACTCGACGGGCTGGTCAATTGCGCAGGTATTCTGGCACGTGGCGCGGAGTATGAGATCGACGTTTTTGAGACAGTGATCGATATCAACCTGACCGGTACCATGCGCTGCTGTCTGGCCGCGCAACCCTTGTTGGCCGCGTCAGGCGGGGCCATCGTGAACACGGCGTCGATGCTCAGTTACTTTGGTGGGCCACTTGTTCCTGCTTATTCTGCCAGCAAGGGCGGGGTGGCGCAGTTGACCAAGGCCTTGGCTGGAAAATGGGCTGAGGATGGCGTGCGCGTCAATGCAGTTGCACCCGGATGGATCGAAACCGAAATGACCGAGGCTCTGCGCGCCGATCCGGCTCGCAACCAGCCCATTCTGGGTCGGACGCCGCTGGACCGTTGGGGCAAACCATCCGAGGTTGGCGCGCTGGCCGCGTGGCTGCTGTCGGATGAGGCTGCTTTTGTGACCGGCGCTGTCTATCCTGTGGACGGCGGCTATTCTGCAATGTGAGGAGGGCAACTGATGCCAGTACAAGGAAACGACGACGATCCCAGGATGCCTTATCAGCTGCCCTTCCCCAAGGATGCGCAGGACGAGATCGTCATCCCTGAAGCCGTCGCCAAAGACGAGAGGGTCTGGGTGCCGCAAACTGAAAACGTCTCGTTCCGACCGCTCTGCTTGAACCGGTCCCAGGGGTACTGGATGAACCTGCTACGGGTGCGGAAATCCGGAGTTCTGTCGAGGCATCGGCATCCGCAGCCAGTTCATGGTTTTGTTCTGAAAGGCCGCTGGCATTATCTGGAACATAACTGGGTCGCGGAGGAAGGCGGCTATGTATTCGAACCGCCGGGCGAAACCCACACTCTGATCGTACCCGATGATGTCGACGAAATGATCACCTATTTCCAGGTCAACGGCGTGATGCTGTATGTTGACCCATGGGGCAAAACCATGGGGTATGAGGACGTCTTCACTAAAATCGACATGTGCCGTAAACATTATGAGGATGTTGGTTTAGGGGCGGACTATGTCGAGCAATTCATCAGGTAGACCGCTCAAACTGGCCCTGGTTGCCCATGACGCCAAGAAAGACCTGATGGTCGAATGGACCCAGTCCCATGCTGACATTCTAAGTCAGGCGGAATTGTTCGCCACCGGAACCACCGGTGGCCGCCTCAGGGCCGCCTTGCCTGAGCTTAATGTCACCGCGCTGCATAGCGGGCCACTAGGCGGGGACCAGCAACTTGGGGCAATGATCTGCGAAGGCCGGCTGGACGGTTTGTTCTTTTTTATCGACCCAATGTCGCCGATGCCGCACGACGTGGATGTCAAAGCTCTGAGCCGTCTAGCGATCGTTTATGATCTACCCTTCGCAAGCAGCCCAAGCACAGCGGATTACGTTCTGAAAGGGCTGACCGGACCAAAGTAGCTTTAAGGCTTTGGATGATGCTACGTTCAGTCGGACCCGCAAGGTCAGGGTGTATTGATATTCGTTGCGCTGCAGGATTCACGGCTTGGAATTCAGAGCGGTGGCATTAGCAGTTTTTTTGACTGAACGACAAGCAGATGGCGTAGCGTCCCTCTTTTTCTCCAGCGCTAGCGCGGCAAACTACAGTCATCTATTGGCTATGAACCCTGACCCCAGGAAACGCGTTTCCCAGATCGAGTTCCGTCGAACGGCTCATTTCAGTGAATGAGTCTACAACGAAGCGCCCCAAGGGTTCATGTGCTGTCTTCTGGGTCCAAACCATTTCGCTTTCCCATTTCGGCAAATCCAATGGCGTTGGAAAGACGTCACACCCAGCGCGCCGCGCAACCGGAGTCAACGACGTTGGCACAGTTGCAATCAAGTCGGATTGAGCGACGATATCGGGTAGCAGAGCAAATTGGGCGCAGGTCAAAACCACTTGCCGAGCTTTTCCAAGCTTCTTTAGTGCCTTATCTACAAAACCGATTTTGTCATTGTTCAGTGTCATCAATGCATGACGAGCCTCTAGGAACGACTCAAGTGTCAAACCATCTCGGGTCAAAGGGTGATCGCGGCGGGCGATACATACAAAACTGTCCGGCATAATCGTCCGTCGATGAAACCGCGCAGGAAGCTGACCAAATGTACCAATGGCCAACGTCACTGTTTCGGCATCCAATTGATCAATCAGATCCGTTTTGTTCATCGGTACGAAGATCAGGCTAAGATTTGGTGCGTGTTCTGCAAAGTATGTGACCATCGCAGGCGCCAAACGAAGAATTGCTAAATCCGAAGCTGCAACGGTGATTTGGCCTTGGGCGTGTTTGGGATCAAACTCGGTTTGCTCCAGCATTTCGGAAACGATCGTCAGCGCGCCTTGCACTTTTGGCGCCAATTCTTCCGCGCGGCTGGTAGGTACCATTCCGCCCGGCCCCCTTTGAAAGAGTGGATCTTCGAACCTGGCGCGAAGCCGGTTCAGCGCGTTACTCATGGAGGGTTGGGCAAGGCCTATAGACGCCCCAGCGCGGCCGACATGTCGTTCTCGGTACATCGCGTCGAAGGCTTTGAGGAGGTTGAGGTCGATAGATTTAATATTCATTTTGTGAATTTATCGCATTCTATTTATCCATTTCAACAACTTCGTTCTGCGCACTAGATATCCGACCAGAAACAACAAACGCTCAGATTGCGACGGGTTGAAAGCTCCAAGGGGCACGATGGTTGCCTGGAGCACCTAACACCGGAGTTGGGCCTGGAAGAGTGTTCCTCAACCAGCCGAACCAACCCACAGCTGCGATCCGGTGCAAATGCAACTGAAGGGAAAAGGAGTGGAACTGTGACAAACGTTTTTGAAGCCGCGCTAAAAGGCAAACATGTCGTCATCGTTGGCGGCGGTAGCGGTATGGGCAAGGCAACAGCTGAACTTGCAGCCAGTTTGGGCGCCAAGGTTACAATCTCAAGCCGCAACGAAGAGAAACTGTCGGCCGTTGCGTCTGAAATCGGAGGCGACATTTCAGTCGCTTCCGTTGACACCACTGACGAAGCAGCTGTCAAAGCCTGGGCTGCCAGCCTTGCCAAGGTCGATCATCTCGTCATCTCGGCATCCAGTGCCGCGCACGGCGCGTTTGCTGAACTGCCGACTGACGACCTGCGCGGCATGATTGAGGCTAAATTCATTGGCCCCTACGTGACCACTCGCGAGGTTCTGCCGTATCTGGCCGACTGTGCATCAATCACGCTGTTTTCCGGTGTGCTTAGCCGCCGCCCATCTGCCGGCGCTACCGGTCTGGGTGCGGTGAACGCGGCGGTTGAGGCTTTGACCATGGGGCTCGCGCAAGAACTGGCGGGTAAGGCCCGTGTCAACTGCATCAGCCCCGGGATGGTTGCCACCGAAACCTATGCAGACATGCCAGAAGAAGCCCGCGAAGGTATGTATGCGCAAGTTGGTGGATCGCTCCCTGTTGGCCGCGTCGGCAGAGCCAGCGAAATCGCTCAAGCTGTCATCATGGCAATGACCAACGATTTCCTGACAGGTTCTGTGCTGGATATTGATGGCGGGCATCTGATCAAGGCCTGACAATATTTGCGGGGGTGCTAGCTGCCCCCTCTTCCTGTTCGGCTCTTGCGTAGCTCCACATGTCAAGTTCCCTTATTTCGATGCAATTGACTTGCGCGAGCCGGTGATCTCTAACAAAAACCCCGCCACCATGGACGATGTTGCCGATCAGCTTGAGGCTGATGACAATTCGTCCGGCGCACCCGGTGAACGCGGCACTTTTTGATACCTTCGAGGCTTGGATTGGATCTGAAACAGCCCCCCATGTTCAGTTGGCCGATCTACCCGAGCCGGCCTTTGACAAAACAGGTCGCACGCGCAATTCGGTATGGCGGGGCGTCATCACTCATCTGAAAAAAAGATGCGGATGTGAACGCGGCCAACGCTCAGATGTTGGAGCGCCTCATACCTTTTCACCGATGAATTGATGCTGACGTAGAGGATCGTGTGATCGCTTATGCCATGTTGGTTCTCCACCGGCGTAACTAGAATTCTCTGTGGGTTTTCCTGTCACTCATCCACAACACGAAACTCCCCGGAAGGCGCGTCAGTAGGTGGCTCTTCGAACTCGTTGGAAATCAGACCGCGGCGGATGAGTTCTCGAATGGCGGCCGCTCTGGACGGCAATCTGTTTTCGAACCGCCAATCATCAATGGCTTTAAGCTCCTCGAGGTCGAGCATCAGTTGCAGTTTTTCCGTGCGCTTTGGTGGTCGATTTTGATCGGACACTGGCATGACCTCAGTAGCTTACGTCAGTTACTCCAAGCATGTATGGCATTGGGCCTGCGTGTCTACAGCAATGTTGGCATGTTGGGCTGGATACCCAGGATCATGAAGCGCCGCATGATGCGTTGGATACATATAGTAAGTATATGATTTTGTTTGAAAAATGTCTTTTTGCTCTTAGGTTCTACTCCACAAGCAACGAAACGGAGTGAAAATGATACAGCAAGTTTTGAAGTCTGAAGTTCAGGAAGAAACCAACGACACAGGCATCGACAAGAACGCCTGGATCGCAAATGCGGTGACGGAAGTACTGGCCGATACCATGGTTCTGATGGTGAAAACGCAAGGCACACATTGGAACGTCGTGGGCCCACTCTTCCTGCCGATCCATGAACTGACAGAGCGTCAGTATCGCGACCTGTTTGAAGCTGCGGATGATTTGGCCGAGCGTGTGCGCGCTCTGGGTCAGGTGGCCCCGATCTCGTTCACGGACATGGTTAGCCAAGCCAAGTTGACTGAAGAAGAAACAGTCAAAAACGCAGAGGGTATGATCAACCAGTTGGTTGCGGACCACGAAGCGATTGCCCGGAACCTGCGTGAGACTGCCGCGACCGCTGCCCGTTATGGCGATGGGGCTACAGAGGATTTGATGAACGCTAGGATGGCGAAGCATGAGGAAGCGGTCTGGATGCTCAAGGCAATTGTTGCGGCCTAATTGGCAGCTCCCATTGATATGAACCAAAGTTTGAGACGAAAGGAAAATTTGATGACACGCGTTGGGTACGAGAAAAAGGCGCAGCTGCAACTGGAAAGCTGGAATGCTCAAATTGATGTTCTCGAAGCCAAGCTGAAACTGGCCGAAGCGGACGCCAAACTCGAGCTCGAGGAGCAGCTCAGTAAGCTCTACAAGGCAAGGTCTGACGCAGAGGCTCAACTGAATGACTTGAAGTCGACCAGCGACGAGGCCTGGGAAGACGTCAAAGAGGGCTACGAGACTGCATGGGGCGATATGCGGAGTGCTTTGAAAGAAGCGGCCGACCGGTTCGCGTAAAGCTGGGTTCGTGAACAAAGCTCGTGTCGTGAATGGGGACCGGAATGCAAACACCTAGAGAATTAGTGAGGTACTTTCGCGGGTTCCTAACCATCCCTGCCGCCATTAGTCTTTCAGGGCTTTTGGTGGCTGGGATTGTCTTCAAAACGGAGCAAGCGCTCGTGAGTTGGGGTTGGTCCGCTTCCGATTGGCTGAGCGTTTCTAATCGTACTGCGAGCGATGTACTAAGCGCAATCTCAGCAGCATCCATGTCCGCGTTGGTCATGGTCTATTCCATTGTTTTGCTGGTCTACACCTTGGCAGCTGGATCTATTGGGCCCAGGCTCTTGCAGCGCTTTGGCGAAGACAGGGTAAATCAGGTTGCAGTGGGCTCACTTGGAGCGACGTTTTTGTACAGCTTGATGATCTTGTGGCTGATACGCGATGACACATCCGTCAATTCGGCCGTTGCGATTGGAATAGTCTATTCAATCATTTCAGTTCTTTTGCTGCTGCTCTTCGTTCATACAGTATCGACGCGCGTAACCATTGATCAGGAGGCGGCGCGGATTTCTGAAGCCTTGGATCGCCAAGTGAGCACCGCAATCGAAAACAGTGCAGATATTCCATCTTCAGAGGCAGTCCCTGAGGAGGGAGACAAGCGCCAAGTCTCGGCTTCGGGCACTGGATATGTGAACTCGATCAATACCGAAGGTCTGGTGGGTGCCGCCAAGGAAGCAGGAGCCGTCGTCGCTTTTGATGTGCAGCCAGGCGACTTCATAGTTCCAACGGACACTTTGGCCAACGTTTATTATGATAGTGAAGAGAGCCTCAATGATTTGGTGCAAGCAGCAGCTCCGTTGATCCCCGCACGAGATCCTAGTGGAGATATCCGCTTTTCTGTCCATCTTCTCGTTGAAATTGCACTTCGGGCGTTGTCACCGGGTGTAAATGACACGTTTACCGCAATAGTCTGCATCGACCGACTGTCGGCGTCTCTGGCTCGAGCGTGGTCGTCCAAGCTCTGTACGGGCGTGTATCGGGATGACGACGGAGCTGTGCGAGTGGTTTACCCATCAATCACGGCAGAGTCTTTGTTTAGCGACTCAATGCCGGCACTGAGACGCGCAGCCAGAGGCAATGGGCTCGTAACGGCCGCCCTTATTCGAGCTTTGGTGCGCATCGCGGAGGCAGCTCCAGAAGAAGATTTGCGAGCTGTTGTAGATGAACTATCTGCGGTCAGAGATGAGACCCGAGAAAGCGATATGCTAAAGCGCGATATTGATAAGTTTTGCGGCCAAGTGGAAACCGCAATTGAACGATTTTAGGTAGCTGTCCTGAACTCAAGTCAAAGTATCTCAGCCCCACGAAGACAGGTCACTGAGGTGACAGTTATCCGTCCGAACAAAGCTTGGACCATAAAACGTGAACTTGTCACACGTCAGCGGGATAGTTCCAGGGCATCAGGCTGGCGATGTTTGCCTGTTTGTGACCGCTTGCAATAGCGATCAGCGTTCGGGCGAGCTAGGCGGGGCGGTCTACGCCATTGAGTTTGCAGGTTTCGTTCATTGAGGCGAGGAATGCCCAGTATTGAACTCCGGTCTCGTGTCTAGCGAACAACGCGTTTGTCCTGATCAGGGCTATTAAACGGATTGTCCATTTGACGCTGTTGAAATCCAGTTTAACTCAACCATCCTGGAGGAAGACGATCAGTCCGTCCAAGTGTTTGGGAGTTTGGCTCAGAGCCCCACCGACGGGAAACTTGGCGGAGACGCGGGCGCGTTGTTTATGCAGCGGGGGCATACCAGTACAACCGACTGTGCCTTGAGACTACTCTAGCGAAACCCACAAGACTCTTGCGTCTTCTTTGCTGGTTGAAATGCAGCCGTGACCCATGCCGCTGTCGTAGTACAGGGAATCCCCGGCCTTCATGTTCAACGGGCGATAGTGTTCGGAAATAAAAGTTAACTCGCCGCTGATCACATACATAAATTCTTCACCCGAATGTCTGATCCAGTTTTCGAATTCAGACACATCACGGGCTTTGATCGTCGCGATATACGGCAGCATTCGCTTGCTGGTAAGTTCAGGGCAGAGCAACTCGTGCAGATATGTCGGTGTGTCCTTCATCTCGCCCTGGCCTTTTGGAGTGTAGTCGCGGCGGCCCGAAATACCACTTTGGCCTGATTGCAGGAACAGCTGCGGGGTGCTCATTTCCAGCGCTTGGGTCAGCCTGCGAACAATATCGAAACTGGGTCGCGTCTGGTTGTTTTCGATCTTGGAAAGTGTCGAGCGACCGATTCCCGCTGCCCGTCCGGCTTCCTCCAACGTCCACCCTTTTGCGCGGCGCGCATCCCGGATTGAACGCCCCAAAGCAGCGCCTTCGTCCTGTTCTTCCGGCCCGACGGCGTCGTTCAGGCTGTCATCGACCATAGAAATCTCCCTGATTTTCCGCAGGTTACCGATTTCCCCATCCTTGCACAACTTCACAAGTACGAGATATATGTTGCCTTGAGTATCCAATTTCCACTATAGGAAACAAAATTTCATATTTGGGATTCGAGTATGGAGGAGGGAACCATGTTTACACAAACGCTCAAAGATGCAGATCCAGTTATTGCTGCTTCGATTGCACGTGAAGGCAAGCGCCAAGCAGAACAGATCGAGCTTATCGCGTCCGAGAATATCGTCTCACAGGCTGTGATCGACGCGCAGGGTTCTGTGCTCACGAACAAGTACGCTGAGGGCTATCCCGGTCGCCGCTACTACGGCGGTTGCGAATATGTGGATGAGGTTGAGGTTGAAGCGATCGAACGATTGAAGACGTTGTTCGGCTGTGAGTTCGCCAACGTTCAGCCACACTCTGGCGCGCAGGCAAACGGAGCGGTGAAGCTTGCGCTGCTCAGCCCCGGTGACACGATCCTTGGCATGTCGCTTGATGCCGGTGGTCACCTGACGCACGGTGCCAAGCCTGCGCAGTCGGGAAAGTGGTTTCACCCGGTTCAGTACGGCCTGACGAACGAGGGGCTGATCGACTATGACCAAGTCGAAGCGCTGGCCAAGGCTGAAAACCCAAAGCTGATTATCGCTGGCGCTTCGGCCTATTCGCAAAAGATCGATTTCGCTCGGTTCCGCGCGATCGCGGATGAGGTCGGTGCCTGGCTGCTGGCCGATATGGCGCATATCGCGGGTCTGGTAGCGACCGGGCTGCACCCCTCGCCAATTGGTCACGCGCATGTGGTCACCTCGACGACCCACAAGACTCTGCGCGGTCCGCGCGGCGGGATCATTCTGACGAATGACGAGGCGTTGGCGAAAAAGATCAACTCTGCTGTGTTCCCCGGGCTTCAGGGCGGCCCCTTGATGCATGTGATCGCGGGTAAGGCCGTCGCATTTGGCGAGGCGTTGAAGCCAGAGTTCATGGATTACATGCAGCGTGTCGTCGACAGCGCCACTGCTTTGGCAAACGTCATGATGGCGCGTGGTTGTGATATCGTTTCGGGCGGCACAGAAAACCACCTTATGCTGGTTGATTTGCGGCCGCTTGGCGTTACCGGCAAAGATGCAGAAGCCGCGCTCGAACGCGCCGGGTTCACTTGCAACAAGAACAGCGTGCCGGGTGATCCAGAAAAGCCGACGATCACGAGCGGTATCCGGCTGGGAACGGCCGCTGGATGTAGCCGCGGGTTTGGGCCTGATGAGTTCACTCAGATCGGCCACTTGATCGGCAATGTGCTCGATGCGCTGCGTGAGTCCGCTGAAGGCGATGCAACCATCGAAGCCGAGACCCGCGCAAAAGTCCGCGCTCTCTGCGCCAACTATCCAATCTACTGAAAGAACACCCAATGAGCATTTACGATCTCATCGTCATCGGGGGCGGCCCCGGCGGTTATGTTGCTGCGATCCGCGCGGCTCAACTGGGTATGAAAGTGGCTTGCGTGGAAGGGCGCGGGGCGCTGGGCGGAACCTGTCTGAATGTGGGGTGCATCCCCTCCAAAGCGTTGCTGACCTCCTCGGCTAAATATGCCGAGCTTGCACATCTCTCCTCCCATGGCATTGCGGTTGAGGGGGCCAGCATCGACGTGCCGTCAATGATGGGGCGCAAGGACAAGATCGTTGGCGATCTTACCAAGGGCATCGGTTTTCTATTCAAGAAGAACGGCGTTGAGCTGATCGAAGGCTGGGCCCGTATCCCGGCGGACGGGCAGGTGCAGGTTGGCGACGATATCTATGAGGCCAAAAATATTCTGATCGCCACGGGGTCTGAGCCGACGCCGCTGAACGGTATCGAGATCGATGAGCAGGATGTTCTCAGCTCAACCGGTGCCTTGGCGCTGGACACGGTGCCTGATCATCTGGTTGTCGTCGGGGCAGGGGTTATAGGGCTAGAGTTGGGTCAGGTTTGGGCGCGTCTTGGGGCCAAGGTCACAGTGGTTGAGTATCTGGACCGTGTTCTGCCCGGTATTGACGGCGAGGTTGCGAAACTGGCGCAGCGCGCGCTCAGCAAACGTGGCCTGAAGTTCCAGTTGGGACGAGCACTGAAGGCCATTGAAAAGTCTGAAACCGGATTAACGCTTACTCTGGACCGGGTCCGCAAAGACAAGGAAGAGGTGATCGAGGCTGACAAGGTTCTGATCGCCGTCGGACGCCGACCCGTCACGCGCGGGTTGGGGCTGGAAGAACTGGGGATAGCCCTTGACCCGCGCGGCTTTGTTCAAGTTGACAACAGCTTCCGCACGTCGGTTCCCGGCATCTATGCGATCGGGGACTGCGTCCCCGGACCGATGCTGGCCCATAAGGCCGAAGAAGACGGCGTTGCCTGCGTTGAAATGTTGGCGGGGCTGGGCGGCCATGTCGACTACAACACCGTGCCGGGTGTCGTTTACACCGACCCTGAGGTCGCCTCGGTCGGTGTGACTGAAGAGGCACTGAAAGAAGCCGGTGCAGAATACGTGGTCGGCAAATTCGCGTTCATGGCCAACTCGCGCGCGCGGTCGACCGGAGAAACCGACGGCGCGGTCAAGGTTTTGGCTGACCCGAACGGCGAAATTTTGGGCGCGCATATTTGCGGTGCGCACGGCGGTGATCTGATCGCGGAACTCGTTCTGGCGATGACCAAAGGTGCCACCGTCGCCGAGGTCGCCTCCACCTGTCATGCACATCCGGCTATGGGCGAGGCGGTCAAAGAAGCCTGCCTCGACGCTCTGGGCCGCGCGATCCACGCGTAAGAAGGAGCCGCCAGATGACCATCCAGCTTCGCCCCCGCCACCCCGAAAAGGCCAAGAAGGCAGACAGTGTCATTCCCCGCAAGCCCAAGTGGATTCGCAAGAAAAAGGGTGACAGCACCGAGTATTATGAAACCCGTCGCTTGATGCGAGAGCATAACCTGGCGACGGTTTGCGAAGAGGCCGCCTGTCCGAATATCGGCGAGTGCTGGTCCAAACGCCACGCCACCATGATGATCATGGGCGAGGTTTGCACGCGTGGCTGTTCCTTCTGCAACGTCGCCACCGGTCGGCCGGACGCATTGGATGTGTTCGAACCGGGCCGTGTCGCGGCGGCCGTCAAGAAGCTGGGGCTTCGTCATGTGGTGATCACTTCGGTCGATCGTGATGATTTGGAAGACGGCGGTGCCGAACACATAGCGCAGACTATCCGAGCAGTGCGCCACCAAAACCCTGAAACCACCGTCGAAGTTTTAACTCCGGACTTCTTGGGAAAGGGGACTTCTGCAGATCTGGTATTTGAAGCAGCGCCGGACGTTTTCAACCACAATCTGGAAACTGTGCCGCATCTTTACCCAGCGGTTCGTCCCGGCGCGCGGTACTATACGTCTTTGCGTCTGTTGGACGATGCCAAACGCGCAAACCCTGAGATTTTCACCAAATCCGGCCTGATGGTCGGCCTTGGCGAAAGCCTCAGTGACGTCCGCCAAGAAATGGATGACCTGCGCGCCGCAAATGTCGATTTCCTGACAGTCGGGCAATACCTGCAACCGACACCGAAACATCACCCGATCGATCGGTTCTGGTCACCGGAAGAGTTCGTCCAGCTGGAGCAGATCGCGCGCTCCAAGGGCTTTCTGCACGTGTCAGCCACTCCGCTGACCCGTTCGTCATTCCACGCGGACGAAGACTTTGCCGCCCTCAAGCAAGCTCGCCAACGAGCGATTGCTGCCGGGGCATAACCAGACGCACTAGGGAGGAATACCATGGAAGCGTTAAATTCAATCGTAGGGGCCATCAATGGCGTCGTATGGGGGCCGCTGATGCTGGTTCTCATCCTTGGCGTCGGCTTCTTCCTGCAGGTCGGGCTGAAATTTATGCCGATTCTGCGCATTGGCACGGGCTTCAGCCTGTTGTTCAAAGGCCGGGAAGGTCAGGGCGAAGGGCAGATCAGCCCATTCAACGCGCTGATGACCTCGCTGTCGGCAACCATCGGTACAGGTAACATCGCTGGTGTGGCCACTGCTGTCTTCCTGGGCGGTCCAGGCGCCTTGTTCTGGATGTGGATGACCGCCCTGGTGGGCATGGCCACCAAATATGCCGAAGCTGTCTGCGCGGTGAAATATCGCGAAAAAGACGAGCTGGGGAACTATGTTGGCGGCCCGATGTACTACATCAAGAACGGTCTCGGCGCGAAATGGGCTTGGCTGGGTGTAGCATTCGCCCTGTTCGGCGCGATCGCCGCCTTCGGCATCGGCAATGGTGTACAGGCCAACGGTGTGGCACAGGTTCTTGAAGCGAACTTCGGCTTGAACACCTCGGTCACCGGCGTTGTTCTGATGGTTCTGACCGCAGCTGTAATCCTGGGCGGTATCACTCGCATCGGTGCGGTTGCCGGTAAACTGGTTCCGTTCATGGCTGTTGCTTACATCATCGCAGGCCTGCTGGTTCTGCTGATCAACATCGGCAATATCGGACAGGCGCTGTCGCTCGTCTTCACCTACGCGTTCACTCCGTCCGCCGCAGAAGGTGGTTTCGCGGGCGCTGCAGTTTGGGCCGCCATCCGCTTTGGTGTGGCACGTGGTGTGTTCTCGAACGAAGCCGGTCTGGGTTCGGCTCCGATCGCACACGCCGCAGCCGAGACCAAAGGTCCGGTTAACCAAGGCCTGATCGCGATGCTGGGTACGTTCATCGACACCATTATCGTCTGTTCGATTACCGGTCTGGCAATCATCGCCTCGGGTGCCTGGACATCGGGTGAATCCGGTGCGGCTCTGACCAGCCATGCGTTCGAACTGTCCCTACCCGGTATCGGTGGCTATCTGATCGCCATCGCTCTGTCGATCTTCGCCTTCACCACTATCCTTGGCTGGTCCTTCTATGGTGAGAAATGCGTTGAGTTCCTGCTGGGTGTGAAATCCCTGATGCCCTACCGCGTCTTGTGGATCGTCATGATCTACTTCGGCGCAACTGCAGATCTGGGCTTTATCTGGCTGCTGGCAGACACGTTGAACGCCATGATGGCTATCCCGAACCTGATCGCCCTGGCCCTGTTGAGCCCGATCGTCTTCAAACTGACGAAAGAGTTCTTCGCCTCGGGCGGCCAGTCCGAAGAGCCGGAGGCAAAACCTGCCGAATAAGTTCGGCCCGACCAAAACGGGGGGCCAATCTGGCCCCCCGCCTTTGAAACAGAATTCCATATCTCGAGGAGAGACGTGATGGCCACGAAAATCCTGCTGCCCATTGATCATACCGACGACCGTTCCTGGAAACTGGCCCTGCCGGTCGCATTGGAACAGGCGAAATTCTACGGTGCCGAACTGCACGCAGTTGCCGTCATCCCTGAGATTATCCAACTTCCGAACCTGCCCGCGAACTATGGCGCCGGAGCAAAGGATCACGTCCGCAACGCCGTTCAGGCCATTCTGGACCACGGCGATGCCTCCGATGTGGCGATCCATATCGAAGAAGGCAGCGTTTACCGTGAAATCCTGAAACTCGCCTACAAAGAGGGTTTTGATCTGATTGTCATGGCCTCCACCAAGGGCGATTTCCCGAACTATGAGATTGGCCCGAACTTAGCCCGAGTGGTTCGGAATGCGCACTGCACTGTGACGGTCGTTCGCGACCAATCCCGCTGATTGAAAGGTTAGAATAATGACTTCACCGAATCGCACTCCACTTTACTCTCTTCATGTTGAGTTGGGTGGAAAGATGGTTGATTTTGCGGGCTGGGAGATGCCTGTTCAGTATCC
>NZ_JBQFTH010000015.1:0-98814 GCF_056538565.1 Ruegeria sp. BG11
ATCTGCCCGTTTCGTCAATTCTCCGAGTTGGCAACCTGAACTGAAGCGATCGCAGAACTATTTGGCTGACCTAAAACTTTGCAACGAAACCATGGCTAGCAAGGTCACATGGGCGGATTGATTTGACTGGTCAAATTTGATCGCTACTACATCAATCTAAACAATGGCCGCGGGCGATGAATCGCCTCTGCAGCCAGCGTGAGAACCGCGGTGCTAGAGATCATTTGACGCATACCGGGCTTCGAAACGACCGATCGTGACTCGCCCGATGTTCAGGCCAAAGGTCAAAAGAATACCGCGGAGATGATTGTCCAACGCCACTTTTTCTGCCCGTACGGCTTGGGCGCTGTTCGTGAGTGCGAAACATCTAGCCCAAAGTAACGCGTCATGGTCATCTCCTCTCAGTTGCAAGTCAGCACATCCACTATGATGATTCAGCTCGACGACTGTATCTCCGATGTAAAAACCTTCAAACTTGTCCGGTGGGCGCGACGTTATTTGTGGACCGACATGGACCCCTCCTGATTGCAACGGTCTGGTTTGACTTGGTTCGGTGATCACGATTGCAGACGGATATCCGGCTTCGCAAAGCGGCCCGATACATCGTCGTCGTAAGCACCGATCGGATTCCGCGCCTCTCCTCAAAGTTCTGGAGACGGGATAGATCAGACACTTTCAGCATGACTGGACGCTACACGGAAATTCGGCCCTCAACAGCTTCACAATGCCCACTATCAACACGACATCGTCACGTATTTGCCTTTCCAAACATGCTGTTTCACTTATCCCAGGCGTATGCGGGATTACGCCACGCCGGACTCAATCTTGGGAAGGCCGATTTTGATGGGCAGCACGAATACTAAGTTACTTAGGTTTGGGCTGCGACCGCTCATTTACGCAAAACGTAGGGAACGACGACACGAAGCCCTTTCTTCCAGAGTTCCGCATCGCAATGAACTTTGGAAACTCGGACTAACTCCCTTTGCCGGAAACAAGCTTCTGGAGATCCTCACTCAGCATGTCGATGAAGCGCCGCACACGTGGCTCCAGCAGACGTTTGTGTGGATAAAGTGCAAGGATCGGAAGCTGACCGTGGTCGAGGTGTGGCAGGACCTTCTCAAGACGACCCTCTGCAATGTCGGTGCCGACCAGAAGTTGCGGCAACAATGCGATGCCAAGGCCTTCCAATGCCGTCGCGCGCAGGGCCTCTGCGCTGTCGAGACGGAGACGGACTTGCCCCTGAGCGCGAACCCAAGTGCCGTCATCTTCTTGCAGATGCCAACCCTGCCGTTCGTTCCGGCTTGCGAACTGAAGCAGATCGTGGCGCGTAAGCTGTTCAACGTTCAGCGGTCTATCGCGCTCGTTAAAATAGGTCGGCGCGGCACATAAGACTGCTTCATCCCGGAGAAGCGTACGCGTGATGAAGCCTTGATCTGGAGAGCTCACACCGATCCGGATTGCAAGGTCAAACCCCTTTTCGACGATGTTGTCGACCCTATCAGAGAGCGACATTTCGATTTGGGTATCAGGCCAGGTGTCAAGATATCGGCGCACCGTGGGCAACAAGAGCATTCGTCCAAGCGCGTCCGGAGCCGTTATTCTCAAGACGCCGTGCGGCACGCCGCTATCACTAGCGATGCTGTCGTCGGCGGCCTCGATTGCTTCCCGAATGGCTAGCCCGCGTTCATAAAGGCGCTTGCCTTCTTCGGTCAGGCCCATTGCGCGCGTGCTTCGGTTCAAGAGCCGAGCACCGTATCCATCCTCCAGTCGCGCGATGGCCTTTCCGGCCGTGGATCGTGACAGCCCAAACATCTTTCCGGCGGCCACGAAGCTCCCGGTCTCGACGACCGTAAGAAACAGGAGGAGGTCATTCACTTTCGATCCAATCATGGTCTTTTGTAGCATAAAATTCGCATCTGAAGCGATCTCCATTCGTTACTTATAAAGCCTACGTCTTTCGCCAAGACCGACCACAAACGGAGAAAGACATGTCCACAACAATTGATCGTATGAACCCTCCGACGTTGCCGGACGCGAGCAAGGTTGGGTATTCGCAGATCTCCATCGCGCATACCGGTGCACTTGCTTTTGTATCTGGTCAGGTGGCTTGGCGACCTGATGGGACATCGACGCCCACATCGTTAGCTGAGCAGACTGCTATCGTCATCGAGAACCTGGAAGGAGCGCTCGATGCGCTTCAGGCGACGTCTGACGACATCATCCACATGCGGGTCTACATGACTGACCTGCGGCACGAGACACAAGAGATCGCGATGGGCGCCATCCTGCGCTTTCTAAACGGCGCAATGCCGAGCCTGACCGGCATTGGAGTAACCGCTCTTGCGGGGCCTGAGCTTCAGATCGAGGTGGAGATGGTGGTGCAAGTCGCTGCCTGACATCCGCCAACGATAGGCAATCGGTTCCTTGAGCGCCGTGTCACACTCGGCCTTGTCTCATTGCTTGGCGGTATGATTGGGCTGCATCTGGCCGTTATCCCCGGTGTGCCCCTCCTCATGATCTGGGCGCCCTTGGTCTTGGTCGGTGCCGGGGTCGGGACAGCCACCGTGGCTCTCTACCAACTGATTCTAAAGGAAGTGCCGCAGACCGAGGCCGGGGCAGGTTCTGGTGCGCTACAGGCTTTTCAGCAGATCGGAATAGCCTTGGGCATTGCCCTTGTTGGGCAAGTATTTGTAGTCGCGTTGGGCAAAACCCCTGACGCATCAACATACATCGAAGCCTTGAAAGTCGCGCTCTGGGTGCCGTTCGCGCTTTTCGCGGGGCTGAGTCTCGTCTCATTGAAACTGACGTCAAAGGAAAACGGACATGCAACTGCCTGATCTCGGATCGAAAAAGCCTGTAGAATTTTGGGAGGAGATCTATGGCAACGCGTCACCTGAAACATCCGGTGTTCCGTCAAAGATTCTCGAACAATTCGTCGAAGGACTCGCACCGGGTCAGGCGCTTGATCTGGGCTGCGCCAAAGGAGATGACGTCGTTTGGCTGGCGAAGCAAGGTTGGCAAGTTCTGGGCGTCGACATCTCCAAGGCAGCTCTGGACATTGCATCAGGAAACGCCGCTCGAAATGGAGTGATGGATCGTGTCACGTTCGAACAGCACGATTTGTCCAGAAGCTTACCGACGGGTTCCTTCGACCTTGTTTCAGCCCTTTTCCTGCAAACCCCGTTCGACTTTCCGCGCGCGGAAGTCTTGCAGGCCGCCGCGTCGTTGGTGCGGCCATCCGGGCTTTTGCTAATCGCTACGCACCAAACCTATGCGCCGTGGTCATGGAGCAACCCAAGCGAACCAGAGATCACAGCCGAAAACCGCCTTGCCGAAATAGACCTTGATCCAACCGAATGGCGTCAGGCCTTTGTCGGACCCTTTCAACGAGAAGCTAAAGGACCTGATGGTCAAAGTGCGGACGTTACAGACGCGGTACTTGCTCTGGAGAGGAATAGGTCACCGTGACGACGAGGTGAATGGACATCAAAACTAGATCCAAATCCATATGCAAAGTGCGGCGGCTATATCTGCATCGAGCTGCAACAAATGGTGTGGTGGATGTTCACCTTGAGACCGCCAACGGCGTTTTCGTTCGGAAAATAGGAGACCGTGAAGTCTAATTTTTGTGACTGCCTAGGGCTGAGTCCAATCAATCGAACTTGTTGCACGGAATGGCAACCCTGAGCCCAAATTGACCGATGCTGCGCGAAGCACCAATTACGGCAACGCGCAGAAAGCGAACTTTGCATAATTCAGTGGACGGCCTTACACAAAGCTGGAACAGAGGTCAGATTGCGTCCCCAAGAGCATGGTTCAGTTTTGCCTGCCACTTTCGGCGGTATTCACTGGCGCTCAACCCAACACGTTTCTTGAACGCTGTCCGAAACGCCGACGGCTCGGCGTAACCGACCTCGCCCGCGATCTCGTCAATCGACGTATCAGAGGTCTCGAGAGCCTGCTTTGCCTCTTCGACGCGCACGGTTTGCACGTAGTCACTCGGCGTCTGACCTGTTGCGGTCCGAAAGCGACGCAGCAATGTGCGCTCGGTCATACCGGCCCTGCGTGCCATTTCCTGTACCGGGTTGGAGTGCTCATAGTTGACTGCGATCCAGCTTTGCAGATCACCGACCACGGCGTCCGAGTGTTGTCGACTGGCAGACAAGGATGCAAAGCCCATCTGACCCTGGGAATGTGGTTCGATGAGATAGAGCTTGGCAATGCGACGGGCTTCTTCGCACCCAACAAGATGCGCGATGAGGTAAAGGACAAGGTCGGCCCAGGCAGAGGCTCCGCCAGCAGTCACAATCCGATGCCCGTCGCCAGCCGGTATCAAAACCCGCTCACGGCGAACACGCACTCCCTCAAACTCTTTGGCAAGCCGTTCCGAGTAAGCCCAGTGGGTTGTCGCATCAACGCCATTGAGTAGCCCACTCAATCCGAGCAGCAATGCACCGGAGCAAACTGAAGTCACAATACCACCCGCTTCATGCACTTGAGCGGCCCAATCCGCTATTGGCTTCAACTCCACTGGAAGAGGCTTCCACGGGTCGAGATGCAGGTCGGGCACGATGACAAGATCAGTTTGTGAGGGATTGGGCAGCACGGACTCCGGGGTGATCAAGCGGCCATTCAAATCGCGGTAAGCAGTGCCATCCGGGGTGCAAAGACGCGCCCGGAATGGGGATGGATGCATCTGCTCACCATGTAACATGGCCCAATCCCGGCCCACGGACGCAAGCACATCCAGGATAGCGTAGACGGTTGAAGTTCCTGCCCAAGGAAGTCCTACAACAACTGTTTCAAATGATTTTGGCATTCCTGGTGTCCGATTTAAACCGTTTTTGTCGAAGTGAAGGCTAAACCGACTCGTTGGTATTATGCAACTGGTCTCTAGCTGAGCGCTTTTGCGCATTCAAATACGGAGACACAAATGAACGATCTTTCCTTGCCCGCCGACTTTGACGCTGAGCGTGCTGAAGCCTTCGCAGGTCAACTTGTCGGTACAATCACCAACGCTGCGACCTCGATCATGATTTCACTCGGCCACCGCGTCGGCCTATTCGATGCCATGGCGGCTCTACCTCCGAGCCGTTCTGAGGGCCTAGCTGCGTCCGCAGGTCTTTCCGAGCGCTACGTGCGGGAGTGGCTGGCTGTCATGGTGACCTCGCGCATCGTTGACTACCAGCCAAAGGTGCAAACCTACTCCCTCCCTTCTGAGCATGCCGCATTCCTGACGCGCACTGCCGCTCCAAACAACCTAGCGGTAACCAGCCAGTTCGTCGGTGTGGCGGCTTCGGTTGAAGAGCAGATGATCGAGCGTTTTGTGAGCGGTGACGGACTTCATTACGACCACTTTCTACGCTTCCACGAAGTTATGGCGGAAGACAGCTTCCAAACCACCGTCATGTCTCTGACCGACAACATCCTGCCCATTGTTCCCGGTCTGATCGAGCGCTTGCAAGACGGCATCGATGTTGTTGATGTCGCATGTGGCGGTGGTCGTGCTCTCCTCAAAATGGCCGAAACATTTCCGAACAGCACATTCACTGGGATAGACCTTTGTGAGGATGCATTTGCGGAGTCGCGGGTTCAGGCAATCAAGGATGGGATGGAAAACCTGTCCTTCAAAACGCTGGACCTGAGTACGGTTACAACGCTTGGAGCGTTTGATCTCGTAACCGGCTTTGATGCCGTTCACGATCAAAAAGATCCACTTGGTCTCGTGAAGACAATCCACAATTCGTTAAACGAAGGCGGCGTATTCCTGATGCAGGACATCGGCGGTTCTCGCGACCTTGTCACTAACATGGAAAACCCGCTCGCACCGCTGTTGTTCACCATCTCGCTGATGCACTGCACGCCGATTTCAATAGGCCAGGGTGGTCCGGGCCTTGGGACGATGTGGGGTGTTGAAACCGCTCAGGAGTTTCTCGCAGAAGCTGGGTTTGCGGATGTGCAGATGCACCGGCTTCCTCATGATCAGGTCAACGCCTACTTCGTCGCGCGACGCTAGGATTGATCGATTCATCTGAGGAACATCTTATGATTACGCGCATTTTTCAGCGTCTCTTCGACGTGAGCAAGAAACCCATCGTCACAAATCTTCCAAGAAGCATCCAACGGGACATCGGCTTGATCGACGGTCTGTCCGATGGGGTGTTGCACCGATCTCGATAGGACATTGGCAATGAAACATTGGGACAAACACACACTCATAATAGGGGCCGGTTTGACCGGCCTCGCCACGGCGCATGTCTTGCGGAACCGGGGTATCCCCGTAACCGTCTTGGATGCATCTGACCGCGTTGCCTGGAACTGGCAGCAGCGTCACCCGGCGCTTCGGCTGAATGTTCATCGCAAATTCGCTGCACTGCCCGGCAAACCGGCACCGCGCACGGACGGAGCGTATTTGAAGCGTGACACGCTTGTTCAATATCTCGAAGACTATGCGTTTGATCTTCGGGATTGCATTGAGACCGGAGTTCTTGTGTCGGGCGTTGATCAGACATCCAATGGGTGGCGAGTGACGGCTGGCAGCCGCATCTTTGATGCCTCAAACGTGGTGATTGCCACTGGACGTGACCGAAGTCCTCATATTCCCAACTGGCGCGGTTTGCAGCGTTTCAAAGGAAAAGTCATCCATGCCGCCAACCTTGGCGACGTCTCCCAATATGATGGAAAGAAAGTCCTTGTTGTTGGTGCGGGCAACTCTGGCGGCGACTTGCTGAACCATCTCGCGCGGCACAAGCCCAAAGATGTTCGTATCTCTGTTCGCCATGGCCCTTGCATTGCGCCGCAACGTGTCTTTGGCTTCCCGCTGCACCGCGCGGCCCATCTTTTTGCGGCCATGCCGCTTTGGATGGTTGATCCGGCCTTTGCATTGACGCAGCGTTTGTTCTTTGGCGATCTGAGGAAGTATGGCCTTACGTCGCATTCAATGGGAGGGGGAACACGTTTGGCCACCGACGGCACCGCCTTCGCAATTGACGATGGCTTCGTGGCGGCGATCAAAAATGGTCGGTTCAAGGTTGTCGGCGAAGTTACGGAGTTTTGGTATGATCGTGTCTCATTTGATTGCCACCGTACATTTGAACCGGATGTAGTGATTTGCGCCACGGGCTACAAAACTGCATTGGAACCAATGCTCGGTCATCTGGGCGTTCTGAACGAGGTCGGCATTCCCAAGTATCCGACGGGTGAACATGTTCCCGCCTTGCCGGGGCTTTGGTTCAACGGATTTAGGCCCGAGTTCCAAGGTTTCTTCTATTCAGCCGCAAAAGGTGCCCAACGGATCGGAAACGGTATTCTGTCCGAGGCCGAGACGCCGGTACGCGATCAGCCTTCGCCTCAGGCCAAGCTTGTTGCATAGTCGCAAGCGATGGACGCGTTGGCGGTGAACGCGAAATCATTGCCGCCATCGCTCATTCGCTTTTCGAGGTATGAACATGACCCGGAACACTTTTTCAGAACGCCTTATGTCCATGTCGGATGAGGTTTGGGAGCGTCATGCAAACCCCTGGAGCGGATGGAGCCGCATCACGATACCTCCGCTTTTTGTTGTTGCCATCTGGAGCCGCGCTTGGCTTGAATGGTGGTCCCTTTTGCCGCTAGCGCTGGTTTGTTTTTGGACATGGTGGAACCCGCGTGCATTCCCAAAACCGAAAAGTCTCGATAATTGGATGTCCAAGGGTGTCTTGGGCGAACGCACATGGATCGCCCGCAAAATCGACCCTATCCCAAAACGTCACAGGCGGATGCCTCATTTTCTTGCAGCTGCTAGTGGTCTTGGTCTGATACCACTCACATGGGGGCTCTGGGTCATGGAGCCTTGGCCAGTTGTTGCAGGTCTCATTGCAGTGATGGGCGGTAAGCTCTGGTTCCTGGATCGAATGGTCTGGCTTTTCGAGGATACGGGTGGGTTCGGCACGACGCGTTAGCTATTCCATTGGGTGAACATAGACCAGTGTTGGATCGTCATCGGGCGTTGGGGCACTCGCATCCAACACGCATCCGATCCGCTCAGCCAGTCGAATTGATGCTGTGTTGTCCGGGTCAATGTAGCTTACAGCCCGCGACCATTTCAGGTCTTTATGAGCATGAGTGCTAAGCGCGGTCACAGCCTCCGCAGCAAAACCCTGGCCCTCGTCTTCAGTCGACCAAATAGACCATGTGAGCTCCTTCTCGGGCCATCCGTTTGGATACCATGGACCAGCCATACCAATCGCTTTTTGAGTGTCTTTGCGGCAGATTACAAAGGGACCCGTTTGATGAAGCGCCCAATGCCCAAGAAAAACTGCAAAGACACGCCAGGCAAGATCGGTCTTGCCTTTGCCTCCACCGACGAACCGAGCGCGTTCTGAGGTAAAAAAGCTCGTCCAGCCAGCTAGGTCATCGGTTTGCGGTTTGCGAAGGAACAGGCGTTCAGTTTCAATCATAGCGATCACTTCGATAAGTTCATTCAGTCAGTCAAAGGCACCAGCCATCGTTGTTCGTAAGCTCGAGACCCAACACGACTGATGTGTGTCAGTCAAACTTTGAAGCGGGCGTTCCAGGTTTTCACGCGCGCGGCATCTCGCTCCTGGTAGGCGCGCATTGCCTCAGGCAGGCATTCAGGGCCAGACAAATTCCGAGCTTCGGCAAGTTCGGTCAACCGCATGGTGTACCAGGCCGTCACACCGCCTTCCGGTGGATCTTGGAACCTTGGGAAAGCGGGGGCTTGTTTGTCGCCTTCCAGCCAACGGGTTGGGAGTGATGGATCAAGAACAAGCGCGCGCGCCAGCCCGATTAAATCGACACCAACAGAAAGGGCATCTATGGCCTGTTCGTAGACCTTGAACCCACCTGTGAGCATCAGGGGCTTTGATGTCAAACAGCGAGCGCGGCGTGCGAAGTCGACAAAGTAAGGGCCTTTTCCGGCGGCATCAGAAGCGGCCCGCGCACCGGGAAAGTAAGTACCGCCACTGATGTCGATGAGATCAAGGCTTGTTTCGTTCAGCGCAGCGACGACCTTTAGAGCGTCCTCTTCGCTGAGCCCACCTTGTAACTGGTCTGAGGCGTTGAGCTTGATCCCGATAGGAAAACCTGGGCCAACTTGCTGGCGAACTTCGGAGATAACCTCGATAATCAGACGCATTCGGTTTTCGATGGAACCGCCATACTCATCCTCTCTTTTGTTGAAAAGCGGGGTCAGGAATTGGCTGAGCAGGAACCCGTGTGCGGCGTGAATTTGAACACCGCCAAACCCTGATTGCTTCGCAAGAAGAGCTGTGCGTGCGAAGTCTGATGGGTATCGTTTGATCTCTTCCAGAGAAAGGGCACCACATTTTAGTGGGCCCACTTCAAGCGCACTCGGACCTTTTGGCGTACTGATCGGGGGGTGCGCCATCGCCCCAGCATCACCAAGTTGAAGCCAAAGCTGTGCACCCTTTTTTGATCCTGCCTCGGCAAGGCGTTGAAACTGAGGCAGGTCTGCATCGTGTCTCAGCACCAAGTTGCCCGGCTTCTCGGCTTTGCTGGGATTGCCTTGAACCTCACCAATGATCGCCAACGCCAACCCACCTTCGGCCCATTGCCTGTACAGGCTGATCTGTTGGTTTGTCGGATCTCCTCGCCCATCTCCAAGGGAGTCCGACATCGCGGACTTGGCAATTCGGTTTTTCAATACAACGCCGCAAGGCAGCTCCAATTCGCGTGCCAGCAGTTGGTGATCTCGCATGCTCATACTGGTGCCCGTCTATCCATCGGTGAAGAAAGTCGATCAATTGGATCGCTTTATTGATAGAGATTCAACGTCTGTATCAGAAAGAACCGAGGTGAATCGGACAACTTTGAAGTTTCGGGAATAGGACACCAGGTTCACTACTGAAGATAGACATAGGGTAAACAGGGACTTCAAAACTGAGCTGTTGAATTCTTGCACTACTTGGGGATTGCAAGCACTCATTTGAATGTCTGGTTTGGGCTGCGAGAGGTCATCTATCTTTCGACATCCGACGGCAGCATTGTCCGCGTTAACGTCATTCGAGAGTGCTTCAGATACGGTATGGTTCGAGCCCAAAACGGAAGCTTGAATGGACCTTCCGCCAGAAAGAATCTCGCCATCGAAAGAGATCATTTCCGTTTAGCACCTGCTATTGCGCAGAAACTTCGACACAATCAAATAGTTGATTTTGTATTGCATCTTTGGCCAAGTATTAGTTGGAACCATAGAGGGAACGACAATGAAGAAAATTTGGAAGCCCATTGCTTTGGTGTTAGGAGCGCTGACAGTTGCAGCATGTGAAGATACTGGCAGCTCGACTGCATCAGCAGAACTGACTCCTGCCCAGCAAGCATGTTTGCGGGACGTAGCCAACACGACGAACAATTCGCAAGTCGTGGTGCTCTCATCCGCGTTTAGCGAGGCGGGAACACAGGTTACAGTCGGCGTTGGCGAGGATCGTGCTCCTTGGAATTGCATTGCTTACAGTGATGGCGCGACAGCTGGTATCGAATTCCTGGGCGACGAAGGCGCATTGTGACCTGTCTGCTGCGTAGCTGAAAACGGCTGCGCAGCACTGGTTTGATCTGCTGAGGCTCGACTTGGTTTGTAGAACCACCATCATCGTATTCGCGGTCCTGTACCTGTTGGCGTTGGTTGCATTCTTGACGGGCACATTTGGCTGGTTGGGACAGGAACGAGACCCTTTGTCCGGAGTGTTCCTTCTACCGTTGGGACTACCTTGGATACTTGTAGCGGACTTGGTCTCGGAGTCGGCCAAACCGTGGTTTGCGGCGATTGCGCCTGTGCTCAACCTGTCAGTGCTGGTCTTGATTTGCAGATGGGCACGCAGTTTGCGCCAATAGTGAAGGCGGAGCTCTGTCTCACCAAAAGGGAGGAAAACATGGGAAAAGTGATCTTGGGCATTGTGGTCGGGCTCGTCCTCGGCGTGGTCGGGGCGATGACCTTGGGTGGCGGGGCCGCGGTAGGTGTCGGCGTTGCGACAGGCTTGTCCGCCGGTGTCTGCTCCACATTGAAAGGAGCACAAGCCGAAAACCTGATCACCGCCGAGCAAGCGGACCAGATCCTGAATCGCGTGAATTCCGAGATGGCGTCAATGCAAGGAATTGAAACGACGGGCGAGATCGTCGGCAGCGCGCAGGCATGCGATGAATTTCTGTCAAAGTTACGAGAAGCGAAGTGAGGTTCCGCTTTGCACGGAACAAAACTGTAAGGACAAGCCAATAGGGAACCATCTGATGAAACTCATTTTACTCAAGCTCCTCACACCCATGTTCGCAATCGCGGGCACAGCTGCATTTGCGATGTCAGAAGCTGACGACGCTTGTATCGACCATTTGCGGCAGGTTGGTGGACCAGACGGTCAATCAGGTACGATTGAAAGCTCTCAGTTCTCGGAAGCTGGTACGCTCGTAATGCTGCGAGACGCAGGCGGAACACTTTGGCGCTGCATCGCGTACAAGGATGGAAGCATCGGCGAGATGTCGGTTGTCGAGGCGATGGATGATGGAGGAGGAGCCATGGCAGGCGCAGCCGGATCTACTAGTAGCCAACGTGTCAAATTTGATGCTGGTTCAACTGGCGCAGAACTCGTCGGTGAACTCGCGCCCGGAGCGTCGCAGCAATACGTTCTGGGTGCCAAAAACGAACAGTTTCTTTACGTCCGCGTTGCTCCGCGAAATGGCTCCTTGGGCTACGTTATTCGCAACCCCGATGGTTCTGAACTGTTGGGATTGATGTCGGCGGACAAGGAGTATCGAGGGCAGCTTTGGCAATCTGGTGATCATGTTGTGGAGGTTATCAATCGCAGCAACTCTTCCGTCGACTACAACGTAATTTTCGGAATTGAATAGGTGATCAACCAGAAACCCGGAAATGTATTCCCAAAGAAGCTAGGAAAAACAGATGAAATCCAAGTTCCTGTTGGTGATCGGCACGGCGTGTACTGCTGCGCTTGCAGCATGCGACGAGAGTGACGGATCGGTGGATGCAAGTGCACCAACTGTGGGCAGCGCTAGCGATCTTTCGTCATTTGAAGGGGCAAGAGCGGGCCAAGCTGAAATGGGCATCCAAAGTCTCGGATTTGAACTCATCCGAAGCGAAGGTCTGACCTCGTACTGGTTTAACAAGGATACTGGTGCATGTGCTCGGATTACGACGTCTGAGGGAAGATACTCAGAAGTAGCTATGCTGCCATCAGGTGACTGCTGACAAATTTCCATCAATCCCAAATCTTGAAGAAGGAGCTCAAACTTGCATTTCGACCTGGCACACGCGGCGGTCATCGTAGTCGCCTTGATCATCACTAACCTGGCATTGAAATCGGCTGGCGTGATCAACGAAGAAAACAAGCACCAATGGAATTGGAAAGTTTTTCTAGCCTACTTCGTGGTCGTCGTTATCATCAATCTGGTGTGGCCTATTTAAAGTTCCACAGCGGAAAGCTAACTGCCCACTTGATATGGTCGTCGTGAATTAGCCTTTCCGAGAGACTATCAGGTCGCAAAGGTTTGGGCATCAGAGGTTTAAGAATAGAAAGGAGTTGGCATGCGGTTTTTTGCGTCCCTCATATTCATTGGTTTTCTCGCAACCGCTGCGAACTCTGACGTGACCAGTCGAAATGGCGGTCCAACCAACAGTCAAATGCTTTCAAAGGGGGGTGACGGAGGCGTTGATGGTGTCGCTTTCTTTCGCCCAGTCTTAAGCGGAGTGTTGTATCGATCCGGTTTCAAGGGCGGCGACAAGGATCGAACTGGTCTGAGTGAAGGTCAACTCGAAACTCTGTGCAATGAAGGATTTTCAACCGGTTTTTATGCCGACTTTGGCAAAAACACCGAATACGGTCGCACCAGTTGTGGAAACGGGTCCCTTGACTATCAAAGCGCCAGGTCCTCCCGACCCGGTGCTGTCATGGCGTCCATACACGAGGTGATTGAAAACCCTGGAAAGGGCCCTGTTCTGGTGCACTGTATGTGGGGGGTTCATTCCTCAGGTGCATTGTCGGCGATGGCGCTCGTTCAGTTTTGCGGTTGGACAGAAGAAAGGGCCAAGGAATATTGGAATGATGCCCGAAATGGGGCCCCATGTTCAGGCGGGTGCGACCAGTGGATCGACTCAAAATTCTCCAACTTTAGTGTCGACCCCAAGTTGAAAATCTCCACCGAACAACAGGCAGCGATATGCCCTAAATGATACCGGGAGGACTATCCAAATGAAGTTCAATCTTCTGGGGTCACTTGCTCTCATTGCACCCACTGTCTTGTGGGCGAACGACGATGTTCTAGGTGAAGCCACGACATTTGATAGTCCCAATGGTGTTATGGAACGCTGTATTCGGATCGAAAAAGTTCCAACGGGCGAGTACAAGAACAGCGATCTTGAAGAAGAAACTGCCTATTGCGAGATCGATTTCTATGCCTCCGAAATTGCCATTTGCCCGAAAACCTGGAGCACCAGCCCAGGAATGGCCGTCTACAATATTTCGGAAGGACCTTACATGGGGAACCGTTCTGAATTCGAGAGAAACGCTTGCAAAGAGGGGAAAGCAGCAAAAGATCTGGCCATGGACAGGGTGGCTAAATTCAAGTCCACCATGAACCAAAAAGGCACCAGTGGAACGTTTTCCACGTCTTCACTGCTTTACTATCATTTCTCCAGATATTTCGACGCGACTGTCAAAGTTCCAGTCGCCGTTTGGCGTAGCATGGACGCCCAGGCGCATTTCTCCGAGGTCGCCGAGCCTGGCCTTGCGATTTCTGGTGGCTCTCATGGCGGGCGCATGAACCACGAAGGCTGGCGGGTCTTCGCAGCTGCGGATGCTGACCCGAACTCATACCAGCCAACCGACGATCTGTTCACCGCAGATCGAACGCAAATATATGGTGTGCTGCTTGATAGCCCTGGGCATCGATACGGCTCGGAAATCAACGGCACCCGTAAATCTGGTTGGGGGATAGGTCAGAACCGCGATTTTCAGGAAACTCCTGCTTTCTTGGCTTTGCGTTCTTCGAAGCCCTTGTCAAAGGCCATTGCAGAGGGCGTTAAAGAAGGTCGAAGAGACCGGATGATCAACAAGGATCTCGGTCCCGATGTCAGCGACCAACAGATGGCTTTTTGGATGCAAGAGCTTACCGAGATTGTACTCCTCGATTTCATCTTTAGCCAGCAGGACCGCGTAGGAAACATAGACTTCACACCCTATTGGTATTGGGTCGAAGACGGAGACCTGAAGCATAAGAAGGCCAAGCACCATCAGCCCAGCGACGGAGATGTTCCCGCCGAGGCACTATTGATCCGTCGCAGCAATCTAAACGACAACGATGCTGGTGGGCGGGTCGAGTATGCCAACTTCGCGAAATCTACTCAAATGCTGGAGAAAATGCGGCACTTCTCTCCAAGCACCTACCGGCGCTTGGTTGCATTGAACAGTGACCTTCAAACCCAAGGCCCGGTCTATGACTGGCTATCACAAAGCTTTGGGTTGTCAGACAGTCAGATTGCCCAAGTTGTGAAAAATACTGCGCTGGCAACGTCCATTCTCCAGGACAATTGTTCTAATGGTGATTTAATGTTCGACTTGGATCCTGTCGCATTCTTTTTGAGAAACGACATCGAGGTAGAGGCTGTGGACTGTAATGCCCCGTAAGCTTTCCACCCTTTTTACGGCGTTCATTTGGACCGCTCTGATCGCCTGCAAAGCGGTGGCATTGGATGTTATCGTCATATCGGATCTGAACGGAAGCTATGGTTCGGTAAGATACGATGCCCGCGTCGACAAAGCGATTGAGCGGATAGTCGAGATTGATCCCGATTTGGTTATTTCGACCGGAGATATGGTTGCGGGACAGCGCATCCCCAACTTATCCGACAAACAGGTCAGGGAGATGTGGAAGGCGTTTCACGTGGCCGTATCAGATCCTCTAGCGGCTGCCGGAATTCCGTTTGCGGTCACGCCTGGAAACCATGACGCCTCCGCTTACCGAGGGTTCGAGCGCGAAAGAAAAATATACGCAGAAGAATGGGAAACAAGAAAACCAGACGTCGACTTCCTGGTTTCGGATGACTACCCGTTCTTCTACGCGTTTGAGATGCAGGGCGTAACGTTTGCATCTTTGGATGCTACGACCTTAGGGCCGCTATCCGGTGATCAACAGGACCGACTTGTGGAACTGGGTGCAAATGGAGACCCGATTGTGACTTTCAGTCATCTTCCGCTTTGGCCCTTCGCGATCCAGCGCGAACGCGAAATCATCGGTGACTCAACACTTGAGAAAATCTACCTGGAAAGCGGTGTCGTTCTGCACCTGTCAGGCCACCATCATGCCTTCTATCCCGGTTGGAAAGACGGTGTGGCCTACGTCTCTCAAGCTTGTTTGGGAGGTGGTCCGCGTCGGCTTATTGGCGATAGCGCCAGATCACCTCACAGCTTCACTCATGTTAAGTTCCAGCCGAACGGAGAGTTTGGGATAGCAGTATATCGAGGGCCTGATTTCGAAAGGTCGGTAAACTTCAAGTCGCTCCCGAAAGAGATCAGATCTCCGAATGCTGTTTTGAAACGATTAGACCTTGTGAAATGACTAGAGGTTGAGTTTCAGTTCGACTTTTTCTGGGACCAGATCGTTTACCATCTCTTCTATCCGGGCTTCTGAAAGTCCTCCCGAGGTGATGAAAAGCAACGAAACGCGAGATTTTCCTGGGACGTGGTGTTTTCTGACAAGCTTCCAGCCAGCGTCTGCGGCCATGGCTTCAATGTCTCGGCTGACTTTCAATGAGTGTTCTTCATCCGAAGCCTTGAGCGAAACTTCCACGCCCTTGTTTCGCCCTCCGAGCCAAATGAAGCACCAACACACAATCGCCACCAGAGTGGCCATCAGCGGTAAGCCCAAACCGACGGCAAGACCAAGAACCGTTACGATTATCATTTCGACTGTATCGACCGGATCATCCAGATTGGAGCGGAACCTGAGCAACGCGCCGATGCCAAAAATAACGAACCCAATCATTGACCCGTGCTGGACTACCAGGAATCCCACAGCCATTCCAATTAGCGCGTAAAGGAAGAACAGTCTGGGCATAACCAGATCGCTGACACTTCGGCGTGCTTTACGTCGAACGGGATGATAAACAATCAAAGCGGTCAAAATGATCGTTACAATGACGTCTAGCGTGAAAAAGTAGAGTTCCTGCTTGCCGCGGAACTGAGTCCAGCCTCTTTCAATCACTATCTCTGATTCGGACGTTCCTGCGAGCAAGGAAGCAGGATCAATTTGAGAATAGCCAATACTAGGCAAAAGCACGGCCGAAAGGACCGATGCTATTGAAAACAGCTTACTCAAAAGTCTTTCCCTCCCGCTGTACCGTCGAATAGTCGCTCCAAAGTGCGTAACTTGAAGCAATCACTCCACACCTCTCGACCAAGTCGCACGCCCATAAACTAATTCAACCCTATGAATTTACATTCGGTAAAGCCTTGCGGGATCAAACATCATACTTCCGCAAAATACTGTGTTAGGTTGGACAACATCGATTTTTGATCGAATATGAACCAGATCCACACAAGCGCAGATTTATCTCGAATGAACCAGTCAAATGACCGGCACAAACGAAGAGTAGCGAAGGTAATTTGCGCGAGCCTTGCTGTGGTCGCCAACACTTTGGCGTTAACCAGCCCAGTGAGAGCGCAGACTGATATGTTGGAACTTATTGCGTCTTACAAAGTGGCAGACAAATCAGAGGGCTTTTCTGAGCCATCCGGATTGTCGCTTTCCAGTGTTCATGGATTCTTGTGGGCAGTAAGCGATGAAGCATCGAAGCTGCACCTTCTGGGAGTAGATGGAGAGCTAAAGAATTCGTTCAAACTTCCAGAACATCTAGGTGCAGACTTGGAAGGTGTCGCTGGAAGAAATGATGGGTCTGTATTGCTGTTACAAGAAACTGACCGATCTATTGTAACGGTCCAACCTACGGACCCAATCAAAGTCAATTCTACTCCACTTTCTTCACTCAGGGGCTACGGCAAAGTTGCGGAAATGCTTGCTGAGAACCCTTTGAACAAGGGACCGGAAGGGATCACTGTAGATCAAGACTCTGGGCAAGTATTCGTAGTCATTGAGGGCCAGCCAAGGCTTCTGCTCGTCATTTCCTCGGAAATTGATGAAATTATTGGAGTAGTTCCATTAACGGCTGAAGCTGGTTTTGTTTCATCTCGTGCCGACGATGACGAATTAGACATCAGCGGGATCGCCTGGTCCGGCGAGACCAAGTCTTTATGGATACTCAGCGATGAAGGGCGCCGAATATTCGTTTTTGATCCTGAAGTTCTGACGGTCAAAACTATCGACTTAATTTACTCCAAAAAGGATGAAGTAAAGGAAGTGAAGAACCCTGAGGGGATAGCTTTGGATGAAAGTGGTGGCGTTCTATACATCTTGACCGATGATGGAAAAAAGTCACGCCTCTACGCATTTGTCTTACCGCAAGTTTGATTCCCGAAACAAACTCGCATTGGCTTGTCGCATTCAATTGTACAAAAAGGAAATGGCCACCTCTTCCCGCATCTCGGGAGTTGCGAATCCCAGTTTCGAATGTCCGGTTTGGGCTGAGTGCGGCCATACGCAACGATATTCCAGATGACAGCTTCGTCCGCAGCGCCGTCATTCAGGCCTGGTGCAGCTAAGGTCTGCTTTGAGCCCAAAGCAGACATTCATACACCGGTGTGATAATGCCTTGGTATTGGTCAGAGCGACTGAGAACATTTCATGCTTGAATTCGATGCGAAAACCACGCGGCTTCTCGATAGCGTGTACCAGGGCGCTGATGTGACTCGACGGCGTCATGGGTCCTTTGATGCCCTAAGGCCTGGTCCAGGTGAAACGATCCTTGACGTTGGCTGCGGCAACGGACTTTTGACCTTAGAGCTTGCCCGGGCGGTTGGAACCAGCGGTCGTATTATTGGCGTAGACCCAAGTGAAGACATGCTTCAGTCGGCTCAACAAAGGTGCCAAGGCCAAAGCTGTGTTGAGCTTGCTGCCGGTTCAGCAGACAGTCTACCGATTTCGTCCAGTACGATAGACAAGGCGGTTTCGGTACAGGTCTTTGAGTACTTGGAAGATATCCCTTCGGCTTTGTCTGAAATTCATCGCGTGCTCAAACCCGGTGGAATACTCGTCATCGGCGATATTCACTTTGACAGTCTGATTTGGCACAGCGACGCTCCGGACAGAATGGAGCGAATGGTCAAGGCTTGGGACCATCATTTCGCCGAACGCCGCGTTCCAGCCCTTTTGCCACCATTGCTGAGAGAGGCTGGCTTCTCGGTGGAAAGTGTCACGCCAATCACAATTTGTGATACGCAACTGAAGCCCGATGGGTTGGCGAATATGATGATTGTCTTGATGCGTGGATTTGCCGAAGCCAAGAACCTAGTTCCAGCCGAGGAGGCCACGAATTGGGCGGATGAGCAACGTTCGCTGGCGGACAGTGGGCGTTTTTTCTTTTCGCTAACCCACTTTGTTGTGACGGCACGAAAAGCGTTTTGAAGAAAGCGCAAGAAAGGTTGCTCAGCGACATAGAGGTCCGCATTGCAGACACTTTCCGCACGCAGGAGATTTCAGACATGAAGAACCGAAAGCTCTACCTTGGTCCCTTAACCGACAATAGGCGCGGGGATATGGTTCGCATCCGCCCCGATGATGTCTTCGTAGTGACACCTCCGAAATGCGGAACCACCTGGATGCAAACCATGGTATCTCTGTTGTTTTCTGGTGATCCCGAAGTTGAAACGGAGTTGTCCGTCAAAATGCCTTGGGTAGACATCCGAATCCGAGAGATGCCTGAAGTCGCTGAGCGGCTCGAAGCTATGAAGCATCGGCGCAGCATGAAAAGCCACACGCCCATGGATGGGCTACCTTTAGATGATCAAGCGCAGTACATTTGTGTGTTTCGTCATCCTTTGGATGCTCATTTCTCCTTTCGCAAACACGTGAAAAACATCCCAATGACTTGGTTTGACTCATGGTATCCCGAAAACGATGAAGAGGGTATCACGTTCCGCCGCTTTCTGGACGGTGGGGCGGAGGGATTCGATGGTGACGCCATGCCACTCGCACATATCCTCCGGCATTACAAAGCCGCTGCAGCAGTCTCCAACCGGCCGAACGTATCGCTTTTCCACTATGCGGATATGACTCGGGATTTGAGAGGCACGTTCTCCAGACTGGCTGACATGTTGGGCACGACCCATTCTGAAGCAGTCATGGATCAACTTGTTCAGGCTGCGACCTTCGACAATATGAAGGATAGAGCAGAGCGCTATGCTCCTTCAGGTGGTAAGGGGTTCTTTAAGTCGGACGCTGAGTTTTTCCACAGCGGCACGAGTGGCAAATGGCTCGGAAAACTGACGGACGACGAACTGGCAAACTACGACAACACAATGAATGCATATCTGAATCCTCAAGAACGAGAGTGGTTGGAGTATGGCTTTCGGGGAAAAGTCGATGCCTAGACATCTTTATCCGCCTTCTTTGCGCGCGTCCGCTTTGTCCGCGAAGCAGCCGTTATTAAGGGTTGCGGCGAACGGTTGCTCCGAGCCCAAAGCGGCCACTTCAAAAAGACACGAACTGCTCGAGGGCCGCTGCTAGCTATACAGCCGTGCGTGCAACTCAATTGGTGCGATCAAACCACTCTCAATGTTTTGCACCATGTGACGCACTTTCAGCGCGGTGTCATCGCCCATGATGAGATGTAGCCCGAGTGGCGGGGGACCGTCGGCCTGACTTATTGCGGCAGCAAGATCAGCGAAGAACTGTTTAGCAAACGCTGTACGGTCAATGCGTTCCCCAACTTCAAACCCCACCGATTTCAAGGCCGCTTCATAGGTTTCGGGCGGGTCCAACGCGCTTAGTTCACGAGATGATGCCCACGGCGCCGGGTAATCCATTTGTCCGCTTCCGACCTGGATCACATCGTAGATCGCAAAGATGCCGCCAGGCTTGAGAACCCGCGCTGCTTCTCGCGCGATCCCAGTTTTATCGGCGATATTCATGCCGACGTGGATCATGTAGGCCGCGTCGATTGATGCGTCCTCAAAAGGCAATTCGAGCACGCTGCCTACAACCAATTCAATCTTGTCATTCAATCCCGTCCACTCGGTCAAAGCGCGCCCGGTTTCTACAAATTCGGGCGTCAGGTCGATGCCGGTGACATGAGCTCCTGTCGTTGCCGCGACAAAGCGGGCTGGGCCTCCCAGACCACAGCCAAGGTCCAGGACGCGACTACCCTTGGAAAGCTGTAACGACTTAACAAACGGTTCGGTTGCACGACGGCCACCAATATGAAATTCGTCCACCGGAGCGAGTGCGTCGTGCGCAATCGGTGGTGTCATATCCAGTGCAGCGCAGCCGTCAGAGATGCGTTTAAGCAGATGTCCTGAATGATAGTGTTGGGCGACCTCTTGCAGGTTTGTCATGACATAGCCTCCCCAATGGTGATGATGGCAGGATATATCAGCAGGGATAATATGTCAGCTTACCGCCCAGACTTGAGCGCGTTGCTTAGGTTGCTTCAAGCAGGTGCGTCTTCAGGGGCCAGGATCGTCATGCCGGCCTTTTCCGCCACCGCCATGATGGCCGGAATGTCGGGTGGCCCATCGGGAGCAGGAATGTCTGTGGTGCCGTCAGGCATTGCTTCACCCGCTTCAGTGAAGAATGTATCGTGCATTTCTCCTGGAGCATTGATGCACAATAGGCGACCTGGGCTTTGCCCAACACAAGTAAACGCATGCACGGCGCCGTCCGGGACTTTCACGAAATCACCGATGCTTACATTTTTTGTTTCGCCGTTCAGGAAAAATTCAAACTCACCTTCTAACACATAGAAGCTTTCATCTTCGCCAGCGTGATGGTTGGGTGGCGCGCCTGCACCTGGGGCGGTCTTGATCTCGACGATGGTGCAGCGATTTCCGGTTTCAGCAGGAAACGCGTGGAATGTCAGAAGATTACCGAGAAGGTGATATTTGCGTGGGCGAGACTCTGTCATTTCAACGGCTCCCTTTACTTCGATGAATGTGCCTATATGATACACAAATCTCTTCATGAGACAAGTGTATCATTAAGGACTCGCGATTTGGCTCCTCGAACCAATCAAAAAAACAGAACAAGAGAGGCATTGCTGACGGCGGCACGTGAGCTCATGTCCGAAGGAGAAAACGTGACCCTTGCTAAAGTCGCAGAGCGAGCGAGAATTGGCCGCGCGACGGTATATCGGTACTTCTCCGACCCCGGTGTTTTGGCCTTGGACGCAACCCTCGACGTAGAGGTGACTCCAACTGCTGTGCTGCTGGAAGGCCTTGAGGATGTACGAAGCCGTGTGCATGCTGTGGCGCGCTACTATCTGGATTTCTCGCGCGAACATGAGGCGTACTTCCGTCAGTTTTTGGCTGAGTCTCTAAAGGCATCACTTCAGGACAGTACTGTCAAAATGCGCGGTGCCAGAAGGGTGACAGCATTTGGCGAGGCCCTTTCACCCGTTCGTGGCTCCATGAAACAGAGCGATTACGATGACCTGACTCTTCGTTTGGCAATGACAACAGGCATGGAACAGTTTGTAGTATTGGAAGACATACTGCGAATAGACCAGCAGAAAGGGTACCGGTTGCAAGAAGGTCTGGTGGACGCTCTGCTTGATCAATACCTGCCGAAAGCGTGAAACGAACCAGCAAAGCAATCTTGGCTATACGGACGCTTTTTTGCACTTCCGGCATCAATGCAAGATTCAGCAATGGTCTTGTCAGGAGAACTCGACTTGAGGCGGGCAGGACGGTTGTATAGCTTTTGCCCATGACCTGACCTGCCTCTTTCAAATACTATGAAAGCAGTCCCGAGATTATCCGTCTTGCGGTGATGTTGTACATCCGCTTCCCGCTCTCGCTTCGGATTGTTGAAGACCTTCTGCACGAACGCAGGATCGGCCTGAGCCACGAGACTGTCCGATATTGGTCGAACCGTTTTTGGTCCAATGTTTGCGTCAAAGATCCGAAGAAAGCGTGTTCAGCAATTGTGAGCATACTCGAAATGGAAGTGGCATTTGGATGAGGCGTTTGTGAAGATCAATGCAAGGCGGCATTCTCTTTGGCAAGCTGTGGATTACGAAGGCGAGGTGCTGGAAGCCGTTGTCACCAAACGCCGAAACAAGCAGGCCGCGTTGAAATTCCTCAAGAAATTGATGAAGCGACACGGCAAAGCGGAAAACGTCATCACGGATCGCTTCGCCTCATACAGAGCCGCGCTCAGAGAGCTGGGCGCGCTCGAAAAACAACAGAAGGGAAGGTGGCTCAACAACCGCGTCGAGAACTCGCACCTGCCGTTTCGACGACGCAAACGCGCGATGCAGCGTTTCAGGCGCATGCGAAGTCTACAGAAATTGGCCGCCGTCCATTCCTCCGTCTAAAACCACTTCAACCAGGAAAGATCGTGCACCAGCAGAGACAACCTCAAGTTGACTCGCGCCGCCGCTCTCGCCGAGTGGCGTCAATTTTGTTCCGGATAGGTTCGCGATTTCCGCGGCAAACAAAGACTGGTTCGAATTCGTCTGACAGCACGTTCGCGTATATTGCAGACACAAAAGCTTTACCCGTCGCGAGCCTCAATCGAGCCGCAGGCGTTTTCATGTATTCATTGGAAGGTTTGATGAATACTTGAGGATGTTTCCAGCAGAGCTCTTTCGATGTTTTCTTTTTGTCGCGCAAATCGCGTCGTTGGCACTGGAATTGAGATTGCGTGCAGGTCTCCGACCCAGTCGACGAACGAAAACCCGATCGCCGACACGCCGGCGGAATGCTCGTCCAAATCATAGGCAAGGCCCTGTTCGCGGACCGTATTCAGTTCGGAAAGGAACTCATCCAAATTCCTTTGTTTACCATTCCGTTCCCATTCGTTTTGAATGAGCTTTGTCGCATCTTCTTCATCGAGTTGAGCGAGACAAGCTTTCCCATTTGCAGTGGTGGTCAGTGGAAAAACCTCGCCCACTTGCGAAACGGTCGTCAATCGATAGACACCTGGGACCTGATCTAAGAAAACCATGCCGATACCGCGCATGACGGCGAGGTCTGTGGTTTCCCCGGTTTTTTGGGTCAGTTCTGTCAAAAGCAGCCGGCAGTGTTCGACGATGCTGTACCGCGCGGCACCCGCGAGAGCGCTTAGTTCGGGGCCGAGCCTCAAGCCACCCCCATTTACATCTGCTATGACAAGTTTTTCTTCAGCAAGTGCACTTGTGATTCTCTGTACCGTAGAGCGGGGCAGGTCAACACGCTCGGCGATTTTCCCCAAGCTCATTCCGGATTGGTTTTCTTTTAGAACACGCAAAATAGAGGCTGCTCTGGAAATGACCTGAATGCCACCTTTATCCGGTTTTTCAGTCATTTAACCTACCCCATTCTGTCTTGGCATCGTAGCTTCGGATGCCTGGCGATTTTTTAGTGTTGTATCACAATGCGGTGCAAGTCAACCGTATAGTGAGTTTTAAGTTGACCGTAATGCGGTGCGTGTGCATCATCATGCGGGACAGGTGGGGAGGCCACCCAGACAACTGAAAAGCGAACACCGCCGCGTTGCCGGCGAACAAAGGAGATATGCCCAATGGTCGAAATCCGCGGCATTGAGTTTCAGGCAAACACCGACAATGACATGGGGCTTGAGTTTTATAATCTGAGCCACAGATACGGGTTTCAGTGCCCCAACTGGCCGTATTTCAAGGACGTCCAGATCGACCGAAAGCACTATATGGCCAAGTCTGGCGTGTTGTCTCAGACGATTACCACGACGATGCACGTGACTACGCATATTGATGCGCCAGCGCATGTAGTTCAGGGAACGCCGTTCATCGACGAGGTTCCGCTCCCCCATTTTTTCGGCTCGGGCCTGGTGGTTTCCGTGCCCAAAAAGAAATGGGAGCAAATCACAGGAGATGATCTGGAAAAGGCCTGTGGTCATGCAATCCGCAAAGGCGATGTACTGATCATCAACACAGGCTGGCACAAGCAGTATGAAGACGGCGACTATTTCGCTTACTGCCCGGGTCTCGTTCCTTCCGCTGCTGAGTGGATGATCGAGAAAGGTGTGAAAGTTGTTGGCCACGATACCCAGGCGAACGATCACCCACTGGCAACTGCCATTGGTCCGCAGCGAAACGGCCCGATCATGCCACACCTCGAAAAAGAGTATCTTGAATGGTCAGGCGGCACCCCGTGGGAGGTTGACTTCCCCGAGTGGGAGCCGGTGCACAACATGCTGTTCTCAAAAGGTATACTGGGCATTGAAAACGTTGGTGGTGATCTGGATGCGGTGACCGGCAAGCGCTGCACCTTTGCGTTCTTCCCGTGGAATTGGGACCGAGGCGATGGCTGCATTATCCGACTGGTGGCGATGATAGACAAGAACCAGTCCTACCGCATCGAGGCTGGTGAAGATTTCTGAACACTCACGGACCGGTCGCCGGTTCGCCGGTGGCCGCCAATAACCTTGAGCGGAGACGGACATGCATCTGAAGCGTTTTCAAGACGCACAACCCTACGAAGCACCGAACCATTTTGGGTGTCATGGGCTGCGCTTACAAGGGTTTGAGGAAGGCGGGCCGACAAATCAGTGGATTGGCTTCAGCCAGTTCCTACCGGGCGGTGGTGCCGGGCCGGACTCCACACCCTTTGAGAAAGTCTACGTCGTCCTGGAGGGCGAGATGACCGTCATCGTTGACGGCACCGAAATCATTCTTGGGCCGATGGATAGTTGCACGATCGCACCGGGCGAAGTGCGCAAAATTGAAAACTGCGCCAACCACACCTGCAAAATGCTGGTGGTCATTCCGTATCCGCCAGAAAGCTGAGGACGAAAAGAATGTCTGATCCACTCAAGATGTTTGACGTAAAAGACAACGTCGCGCTGATCACCGGAGCATCCGGCGCGTTTGGCATGGTCGCTGCGCGCGTCTTGGCCGGAGCTGGGTGCAATCTGGTTCTGGCTGCGGGCAATCAGGACGCGCTCAACGAGATCGCCAAAGAGTGCAAGTCGCTTGGTGCGACCGTCGTTGCGGTGAATACGCGTCCGTCCGACGAGGCATCCTGCAGTGCGCTGGTAGAAGAAGCAGTCAATAATTTTGGTAGGCTCGATATTCTCGTTGTCGCGTCCGGTATGAACAAAGTTGCGCCGATCAACGAAATGGCGCCAGAGACCTTCGATGCAGTGATGGACGCCAATGTGAACCAAAGCTGGCTGTTGGCACGCGCGGCGGCGGCGCACATGAAGCAAAGCGAATACGGCAAGATCATTTTCGTCAGTTCCGCGCGCAGCATCCTGGGTCACCCAGCTGGCTACACGGCGTATTGCGCGTCAAAGGCTGCTGTGAATGGGATAACCAAAGCCTTAGGATGTGAGCTAGGTCCAACAGGGATCACCGTCAACGCGATCGCGCCAACGGTATTCCGCTCGCCTTTGACGGCTTGGATGTTTGAAGACACCGACGATGCGAAGGCAGTACGCGATGGCTTCCTGACCCGTGTTCCCAAAGGACGACTTGGTGAGCCTGAAGACCTTGCGGGCCCGCTTTTGTTTCTCGCGTCGCGGGCATCTGATTTTTACACCGGGCATATCCTTCATGCCGACGGCGGATACACGGCGGGTTAAAGAATGGTGCGTAAAAAGCAGCAGATAGCGGTAATCGGCGCGGGTCTCATGGGGCACGGTATCGCCCTGACCTTAGCAAAAGCAGGTCAATATGTCGCCATCACAGATCCCGTTGAAGAGGCGCGCGCTACCGTGCCTGACCGCATTCGTGCCAGCATGGCTGCGATGGGGGACGACGAGGTCACAATCACGAAAACCCTCAAGATGATTGAGATCTTTGCGACGACGGAAGGTGCGGTTCAAAGTGCCGACGCTGTGTTCGAAGCGGCACCGGAAAAGCTGGAGCTCAAGCAAGCGATTTTTGCTGAGATCGAGGCGCACGCACCAGAGACCTGCATACTCGCATCAAATACCTCTGTTATGCCGATTACTCAGATCATGTCCGGTTTGCGGCTGAGAAACCGCTCGTTGGGGACGCATTGGTGGAACCCGCCGCATATGATCCCGCTAGTTGAAGTTATCAAGACGGAATGGACAGATCCCAAGATCGCGCAAACCATGTTCGATCTGCTGAAGGACGCAGAAAAAACTCCGGTGATGGTCGAGAAGGACGTGCCCGGTTTTATCGGCAATCGCCTTCAGCATGCGCTGTGGCGCGAAGCGGTCAGTCTGGTGGAAAACGGTATTTGCGATGCGGAAGCCGTTGATACCGTTATCAAGTCCAGCTTTGGGCGGCGATTGGCGGTCCTTGGCCCGTTGGAAAACGCAGATCTGGTTGGTACTGACCTGACACTCGATATCCACGAAAACGTACTACACGATCTTGAGGCGGATAAAGGCCCTTCATCCTACCTCAAGTCGCTTGTCGATGCGGGCAAGCTGGGCATGAAATCAGGCGAAGGTTTCAGGAAATGGGCCGAGGGCGAAGCAGATCAGGTTCGCCGACGTGTCGCGAAACATCTGAAAAATCTCGAGAAGACTTTGTAAGATCAATCAAACACTGGCGGGAGGCCGGTGAAGGGAGGACGCAATGACAAAGACTTTTAAGACGGCCACAAGGCGCGGTTTTATTGCCGGGGCTACGGCGGCAATCGCTACTCCGGCCATCCTCCGGGCAACGCGCGCGTACGCCGCAAACCCGACTCTAAGGGTTGGCAACGTCAGCCCACGTACCGGTCCATTGGCCGGTTTCGCTGAGGCCGACGAGTATGTGCTTCAAGCCATACAGCAGGTCTTTTCGGCCGGGTTGGACAACAATGGAAAGACTTGGAACGTCGAGATCATCTCAAAAGACAGCCAATCCAACCCCAACCGCGCAGCCGAGGTCGCCGCTGACCTGATCTTGGGCGATGAGGTCGATATCATCGTGGCGGCTTCAACGCCGGACACGGTGAACCCTGTTGCTGATCAGGCAGAGATCAACGAAGTTCCCTGCATCACGACTGATTGCCCTTGGCAGCCCTATTTCTTTGGCCGCAATGGTGTTCCGGGTGAGGGTTTCGAAACGACCTATCACTTCTTCTGGGGTTTGGAAGACGTGATCGCAGCGTTCCTTGATATGTGGGATAAAACGGGTGTCACAAAAACCGTCGGCGGTCTGTTCCCCAACGATGCTGATGGCAATGCATGGGGCGATGCGGAACTTGGTCTACCAAAACCGCTGGCCGCCGCTGGATATACGCTGACAGATCCCGGTCGCTATCAGCCTCTGTCCGACGATTTCTCAAATCAAATCGCAGCGTTCAAAGCAGCTGGTTGCGAAATCGTCACTGGCAACATGATTCCACCCGATTTCGCTACGTTCTGGAGCCAAGCCGCACAGCAAGGGTTCAACCCAAAGGTCGTGACCATTGGCAAGGCACTTCTGTTCCCATCGGTCATTGAATCGCTGGGAGACCGTGGTGAGGGATTGTCGACCGAGGTCTGGTGGTCCCCGCATCATCCGTTCTCGTCCTCACTCACCGGCATTTCCTCGAAAGACCTTGCCGAAGGTTATACAGCAGAGTCGGGTCGACCTTGGACGCAACCGCTCGGCTTTAAGCACGCGCTGTTCGAGGTCGTTGCGGATGTCATCAAACGGGCGGATGATCTGGAAGACCCGTCTTCGATCATTTCCGCAATCACGTCCACCAACCTGAACACAATTGTCGGGCCCGTGAACTGGGGTGATGGGCCGATGAACAACGTCACCAAAACTCCGCTGGTCGGTGGCCAGTGGCAGAAATCCGGAGACGCCTATGAGCTGCAGATTGTTGCAAACAGCACCGCGCCCGAAGTTCCGGTAACGGCAGACATGAAACTGCTGGGCTGACCAGACATTCGGCGCCAATCTTGGCGCCGAAACCTCCATCCGAGAGAAACATGACGACAATCTTGAGACTCCAAGACCTGAGCAAGGCATTTGGCGCGGTCACTGTCGCCGATGCCATGAGCTATGAGGTCCAGCAAGGCGAGGCACTCGGGGTAATAGGCCCCAACGGCGCTGGCAAAACCTCGATGTTCAACTTGATCACTGGGACGCTCAAATCCAATTCCGGGGTGATAGAATTCAGTGGGCAGAACGTCACCAAATGGAGCGCGGCAAAGCGCAGCCATGCAGGTATCGCGCGTTCTTTTCAGGTCCCGCAACCGTTTTCCGGCATGACTGTTTTCGAAAACGCGATGATCGCCGCCACGCAATCAGCTGGCATGCATGGACACCAGGCCGAAGACTTTTGTCTGGAGGTTCTGGACCAAACAGAACTGCTACCCAAGGCAAACGTTCTTGCCGGTAGCCTGACTTTGCTGGAGCGCAAACGCCTGGAACTAACACGTGCGCTTTGCGCCAAGCCCAAACTGCTGTTGCTGGATGAGATTGCAGGTGGTTTGACCGAAGCCGAGTGCAAGTCACTGGTCCAGACCATCAAAGACATCCACGCCTCTGGCGTCACCATCATCTGGATCGAACATGTTGTGCACGCCCTGCTGGCAGTCGTGGATCGTCTGATCGTCATAGACTTCGGAAAGAAGATCGCCGAGGGCGAGCCGCAGGCAATCATGGAAAGCGCGGAAGTCAAAGAGATCTATCTGGGGATCGAAGCCGATGCCTGATCCTATTCTTCAGACACGCGGTTTGAACTCCTACTACGGCGATTTCCAAGCGCTTTATGATGTCGAATTGGACGTCGGCGAGGGAGAAGTTCTGGCCATCATTGGTGCAAACGGCGCAGGCAAGACGACCCTGATGCGGTCAATCACCGGGTTGCTGACGAACGGAGCGGATCAGATTCACTACCGAGGTAATGATATCAGCCGGCTTCGCGCAGACGAGGTTGCAGAACTTGGCCTCGCCATGGTTCCGGAAGGTCGTCAGTTATTCCCATCGTTGTCAGTCAAAGAAAACCTGATGATCGGGGCCCAAGTTGGTCGCTCAGGCCCTTGGGATCTCAAAACTGTCTATGATCTGTTTCCGATCCTTGAGGAGCGCAAAGATCAGGCCTCTACATCGCTGTCGGGCGGTCAGCAACAGATGGTCGCCATTGGGCGTGCCCTGATGTCCAATCCAGATCTCATCCTGTTCGACGAAATTAGCCTTGGGCTGGCACCGATCATCATCAAAGACATCTACGAAGCACTGCCCGGCATCATCGGCGAGGGCATGAGCGCGATCATCGTCGAACAGGACATCACCAAGGCACTGTCGGTCTCGAGCCGGGTCTACTGCCTGCAGGAGGGGCGCGTATCGCTGGAAAGCGCGTCTGACACCGTTTCGCGCGAAGAGATTTCGCGCGCGTATTTCGGGATCGAATAATATGGAATGGCTGAACGCTATCGTGCAGGGAACTTTGCTGGGTGGGCTATACGCGTTGTTTGCCGCAGGTCTGTCGTTGATTTTTGGGGTCATGCGGCTTGTCAATATTGCCCATGGCGATCTGATTGTATTGGCGGCATATCTCGGGCTGACCGTGACGACCGCGACCGGGATGCATCCGATGACCGCATTGGTGATCGTTGTTCCCGCTATGGCGTTGATCGGGTATGTCCTTCAACGCGGCCTGCTGAACCAAACTCTGGGCGATGATATTCTTCCACCACTGCTTGTAACCTTTGGGCTGAGTGTAATTATTCAAAACGGGTTGTTGGAGGTCTACACGGCTGACCCCCAAACACTGAATGCCGGAGCGCTGGAAACAGCCAGCGTTGCAGTAGGCGGTGTGACCCTTGGGATCTTACCGCTACTGACCTTCGGGATCGCCATCGCTGTGATCTGGGGGCTGCAATGGACCTTTTATCACACCGCACTTGGTCGAGCATTTCGGGCGGTTTCCGACAATCAAGACATCGCCCAGCTTATGGGCCTCAATCGCCGGCACATCTTTGGTCTGGCCATGGCGCTGGCCCTCGGCGTTACAGCAATCGCCGGCATCTTGCTTGGCATTCGGACAAGCTTTGATCCTTCCATCGGTGGCGGTCGCCTGATCTTTGGCTTTGAGGCTGTCATTATCGGCGGGCTCGGCAACCTTTGGGGCACTCTCATTGGCGGCGTTATCCTTGGCGTCGCGCAGACCATTGGAGCCAAGATTGATCCGGGCTGGCAAGTGCTGGCCGGCCATATCGCTTTCCTTGTCATTCTTGCCGTTCGTCCGAATGGCCTCTTCCCGAGGGTTTCTGGATGAATCTGCAAGGCTATTCCGTATCTCGATCATCAAAAGCAGCCCGTGTTGCTGCGATTCTAACCGCAATTGCTCTGCTTGTTCTGATTGCAGCGCCCTGGTGGGCAGGCCGCGCCGACATGCGCTTGATGGGAGAGCTGTTTCTCTACCTGTCCCTTGCCACCCTTTGGAACCTCATGGCGGGCTACGCCGGCCTCGTCTCGGTTGGCCAGCAGGCCTATGTGGGCTTCGGCGGCTATATGCTCTTTGCGCTTACCATGCTTGGTGGTTTGCACCCGCTGGTTGCCATCGCAGCCGCAGGTGCGTTGGGGGCTTTGATCTCGATCCCGGTTGCTGTTCTGATCTTCAGGCTTCGGGGCGCATATTTTGCCATTGGCACCTGGGTTATCGCAGAAGTCTTTCGGTTGAGTTTCGCGCAAATCTCAGCGCTTGGCGGGGGATCAGGATCTTCACTACCCGTCGCCATCGTTAAATCACTGGCCTCCGGGCGCGCGATGCGAGAAGCGCTCAGTTATTGGCTGGCGCTCGGGGCCGCTGTCCTGGTGGTGACGGCCGTGTATCTCTTCCTGCGCTCTCGCCAAGGTTTGGCGTTGACGGCAATTCGCGACAACGAATTGGCTGCAAGTAGCCTCGGCATCGATATCTGGCGAACGAAGTTCATTGTGTACGTCGTAACGTCGGCATTCACGGCAATGATCGGCGCTCTTATTTTCCTTCAAAAGCTGCGCATATCACCGGATGCGGCGTTCAGCGTCAATGACTGGACTGCCTTTGTCATCTTCATCGTCGTAATCGGCGGCATCGGCACCATCGAAGGTCCGATTATCGGTACGCTCGTCTTCTTCGCGCTGCGCGAAACGCTGGCCGACCTCGGAACAACTTACCTTATTGTTCTGGGCGTCGTTGCGATTGTCGTCATGCTCAAGGCGCCAAAAGGCATCTGGGGCGTGATCCGCAGCCGCTATGATCTGCAACTTTTCCCGCTGGGCTATCGCGTCAAGCACACCGGACAATCCAAGGAAAACTGAACCAATGGCCCGTCAGAAAAAAACCATCATTACATGTGCTGTAACAGGAGCAATCCACACGCCAACCATGTCGGATGCACTTCCTTACTCCTATGATGACATCGCGCGGCAGGCGATCGAGGCCGCCGAGGCCGGAGCGTCGATCCTACACCTGCATGCGCGAAACCCCAAGGACGGGTCGCCATCCGTCGACCCAAATGACTTTGCGCCATTTCTGCCCCGCATAAAACAGGCGACCGATGCCGTTGTGAACCTATCGACTGGAGGATCGTTGACACTATCCATTCAAGACCGGATCACCCCGGCCAAGACTTTCAGCTCCGAGATGTGCTCGATGAATATGGGTTCGATGAACTTCTCGTTTCACCCATTGGCCAACCGGTATGGCGATGATGATTGGAATTTTGATTGGGAGAAAGACTATGTCGCGAACTCCGATCAGAACATCTTTCGCAATACGTTCCGGGACATACGCGAAGCGGCAGAAACGCTCGCGCCGCATGACATCAAATTCGAACATGAATGCTACGATGTCGGCCACTTGTATAACTTAAAATTCTGCATGGATATTGGGTTGTTCAAAGCACCTGTTTTCATTCAGTTCATCTTTGGAATCCTCGGTGGTATCGGGCCTGAGGTCGACAACCTGATCTTCATGAAACGCACAGCAGATCGCCTGTTTGGTGATGACTACCGCTGGTCCGTTCTCGGAGCCGGCGGTGCGCAGATGTCGCTTGCTACCACTGCAAGTCAGATGGGCGGCAATCTTCGCGTTGGCCTAGAAGACAGCTTGTTCATCTCACGTGGAAAGCTGGCCGAAAGCAACGCTCAGCAGGTCGCCAAAATTCGACGCATCGTAGAAGATCTAGGCAGTCAGGTGGCGACGCCTGATGAAGCCAGGGAAATTCTGGGTTTGAAGGGTGGTGATCGCGTAGCCTTCTGACGATTGGACGCTTGGCCTAACCTCTCATCGAGTGACTTTTTTATGGAATTCCGAAAACCTTTAGGAGATCGAACCATGCGATTGGTATATTTGGCAATCAGCGCGCTTTTCGTGGGTTTTGTTACCGTTCAGGCTAATGCGCAAAACGAAGCCCAGGACATCACCAACCTTTTGCTCAGCAACCGATCTGGAGACTGCGCGGATTATGCAGGAGTGTATTCCGCTTCAGTGGAGGATGTAACGCGCCAACAACGGTTTAACTCCGAAATCGAAATCTCGGCAGAAAGCCAGCACTGCACCCTCAAGACCAATGGCATTCCTAACCATGATTTCAATGGGCCTACAGCCAACTTCGCTAACAATGTACGCGAATTGCCTGGCACTTTTCGGATTCCCAGAAATCCGGAGAAGGCCCGCAACCAAACCGCGCTGTCGCAACGGAGTTATGATGCCATTTTATTGAATGGCGTGCCGGTCGATTTGCTTTCGGCTGGGTGTTATCGTCCGAGCGGCCCGCGAGCAGACAAGAACGGCAATGTATTGGCGGGGTGTCGAGATACTGATCCATGGTTACTAGATCCGCCGTCCTACGATCAGTATTTTGGTGTAGATCTGCACAATGCCCATGCCCAGCCCGATGGCAGGTATCATTACCATTCCAATCCAAATGCTCTGTTTTTGGATCACGACCTTGATAAGCCGTCACCAGCTATTGGCTTCGCCGCTGACGGCTTTCCGATTTACGGGACTATATTCAAAGACAGGGATGGTACGATAAGACCTGCGATTTCCGGCTACCAACTCAAAACTACGCCTCGGCCTGCGCCGCCTAACGGGCCGGGTGGTACTCCGGACGGGACATATATCGAAGACTACGAGTTCACTGGGGCTGGCGATCTAGATAAGTGCAATGGCATGACTGTGGATGGCCAGTACGGATACTATGTCACGACAAGCTACCCGTGGGTACTGAACTGTCTGGTAGGAGAACCTGATCGCTCATTCGAAAAAAGGCGGTAGATTAGATCGGGTCTTAGGTTTGTCCAACTGCGGTTTGTCCAACGGTCTTGTCAGAAGAACTTTGCTCGAGCGGGGCAAGGTGGTTGAGTAGCTTTTTCCGATGACCAGATCTGCCTTTTTCAAATACTTTAAAATAGTCCCGAAATCATTCGCCTTGCTGTGATGCTGTACATCCGTTTCCCGCTCTCGCTTCGGAATGTCGAAGATCTGTTGCACGAGGGAGGCATCGATGTGAGCCCGAAACTGTCCGAAATTGGTGGAACAGGTTTGGCCCGAAGTTTGCTGCTGAGATCAGACGGAAGCGGGTGCAACAACTGCGCGTATTCTCGAAATGGAAGTGGCACCTGGATGAGGTTTTCTTGAAGGTGAATGGCAATCGGCATTTTCTTTCGCGGGCTGTTGGCTATGAAGGCAAGGGGCTGCAAACCGTTGTCACCAAACGCCGAAACAAGCAGTCGGTATTGAAATTCTTAAAGAAATTGATGAAACGCCCTGGCAGTTCAAAAGAGATCGTAACGGATCGCTTCGCGTCGTATCGGGCCGCTCTCAGAGAACTAGGCGCTACCGAAGAACAGCAGACGGGCAGGTGGTTCAACAACCGCGTCGAGAACTCGCACCTTCTTTTCCGACGTCGCGGACGCGCGATGCAGCGTTTCAGGCGCATGCGAAGTCTACAGAAATTCGCCTCTGTCCATTCCTCCTTGTGCAACCAATTCAACCAGGAAAGATCGCTAGCCAGCCGAGACACCTTCAAGCTGACCCGCTCCGCCACTCTTAGCTTGTGGCGTCAACTTTGTTCCAGATAGGTTCGCTGTTTCCTAGGCACACTGAAACTGGTTCGAATTCGTCTGACGGCACCCAGATCTGTATATTTTCGGAGATTTATGCTGCAAATTCCCTGATCCCCAACAACGAAAAAAAACGCTAAGAATAACGAGCATCCGGCCGGCACGATAGGCACTTTGTCGGCGCCGGATATTGAATGAAGTTAGCGGTACGAGTTTCCGAACTTATTCAAAGTACTCGGGATGGCGTTCATGAATAAACGCGATAGTGTCGTCGAGGCGGGATAAGTGTTTTCTGACTGCGTTTTGCGCTTTTGACAGATCCCGCGAGGCAAGCCCATTTGCGATCTCATAGTGGTCTTCCAAAATGGAATTCGCCTCGCGATCTTTCTCAAGACCAAGCATACAGAGACGATCTACTTTTTGTTTGCATTCCAGCATAACTTCGAACGCTAACGGGTTGCCGCCAAGGACGTAGATTAGTTTGTGAAAATCGTAATCGAGCGCGTGAAAGGCAGATAGATCCCCTTGCGTCAGAGCATTCTCCTGAAGGGCTAAGTTTTCGCTTAGCTTCGCATCCCGATCTGAATCCCAAGTCTCAACCGCCATGTAAACTATTTCAAGTTCGACGGCCCTTCGCACCAAACGAGCAAGCTCTAGGCGATCCATTGAAAAGCCGCGCACCTCGGTTGCTTTTTGAGGTCGGATAAGTAGCAAATCCTCATTTCCAAGCCTGGTGAAGGCGTTGCGAACAGGTTGGCGAGATACGCCGAATCGACGTGCGACTTCCGTCTCGGACAATTTTGTACCGGGAAGAATTTCGAGCGAAACGATCTGATCGTGCAGTGTTTCGTAGACGGCATCAGTGGTTGTTCGGGTTCTAATTCCGTCCACGATTTTTTCTTTCATCCTCTGATTCATAATCCTGCCACCACGATCTGATGGGTGGTTAAGGCACTGTTTTATATATCAAAAAGCCATACTTCGTACGTATTTCAGCAAGGCTTTTTCGGTTAATATCAAAGAGCCTGTAACCATTGAAGTCAAGGCCGTCACATGTTTCAAACGAGTTGTTGACACAACTTGGATACTAGTGTCCTTATGAGTGCAGCAGTGATTCCGGCTCTGGGAGGAAGCAGGAAGTTTTGCGACTTTCATCCTCCAGACGACACCTTTTGGCCTGTTGCTGCTCAGAAAAAACGGGAGGAGACCCATGACTTCTACGAAATCGCTTTTTGCAGCAGTAACCGTTGCACTGATCGCCTCTTCAGCATCGGCTGAAAGCTGGCGCGCTTGGAACATTCACAATGACGGCCACCCCAATACGGCGGCGATGGACAAATTTGCTGAGCTTGTTGACACAGCCACAGATGGTGAAGTCACGGTAGATGTTTTCCACGGCGGCGTTCTTGGCTCGCAACCCGATGCGCTGGAGCAAGTGCGTATTGGAGCCATCGAGGTTGGCAACTTCAACCTTGGCCCGATTGGTCCGATGGTCAAAGAGGCAAACCTTGTATCGCTTCCGTTCATCTTCAAAAGTGTGCCGCACATGTTCCGCGTGATGGAAGGTGAAGCTGGTGCGGTCGTTGCCGAAGCGATGGGTGAGGCAGGAGTTCTTCCCCTTGCATATTTTGATGCTGGAGCCCGGTCATTCTACAGCCAGAAACCAATCAACTCTCCAGCCGATGTGGAAGGTCTGAAGATCCGAGTTATGAACAACGATCTCTACACTTCGATGATTTCGGCTATGGGTGGAAATCCGTCTCCAATGGCTTTTTCGGAAGTACAACAGGCACTGAAAACAGGCGTTGTTGATGGGGCGGAGAACAACTTCCCGTCGTTCAAAAACGTCGGCCATTACGAAGTGACGTCGCACTATTCGCTGTCTGAGCATTTGATCATCCCCGAGTGCATCTGTGTGAATACAGCCAAGTTCAACGCGCTTAGCCCCGAACTACAAGAAGCTGTACGTAGTGCGGCACAAGAAGCGGCTCTTTATCAGCGCGAACTGTGGGCTGTTGGATCTGAGCAAGCGCGCTCTGACGTTGAAGCGGCTGGCATCACAGTCAACGAAATCGCAGACAAAGGTCCCTTCCAGTCCGCGATGGACGTAGTCTATGCCGACTACCTCGCTGCCAACCCAGATATGAAGGCGTTGGTCGAGATGGCCCAGGCCACTGAGTGATTTGCCAAAGCGAATACAAATAAGCGCGTCCGGTTTCCTTAAAAGAAGCCGGACTCGTAAATCCAAAAAAGGGGGGCAGTATGCAAGTTTCAGACAAGACATCAGAGTTTCTACGGAGGATGGATTTCTTCCTCGACCTGCTCGCCCGCCTTTGTAACTTGTTGGCCGGCGTCGCCATCGTGACTATGACCGCCATCTTCGCGTGGCTGGTCTTTGGCCGGTACGTCCTCAATGACACGCCCACCTGGGTTGAACAGGTATCGCTTTTACTTGTTATGGTTATTGCATTCCTCGGCGCAGCAGCCGGAGTGCACAACCATACCCACCTCTCTGTTGTTCTTTTTCGGGGGATGGTGCCGCCGAAAGTACGAACAGTCTTTGTCTGCATCACAGATATGCTGCTAGCCGGATTTGGCGCGATGATGTTCTGGTATGGGCTTGAATTGACCGAATTCAAATGGGGCACGTTGATCCCGCTTATTCAATGGCCCGAGGGCCTGAGATCCCTGCCTATGACAATTAGCGGAGCATTGGTCCTTCTGTTTTCCACCGGTCATCTGATCCGCCTGTTTCTGGGCGAGGATGCGCGTCAAGACAGTATAGATCAGGGTTAATCATGGGACTTGCAGTTCTTCTCGGGGTCTTTGCCCTTTCTGTCATAATCGGCACTCCGGTCGCTTACGCACTTGGGATTTCTGCCTTGGCTGCATTTTGGTATGAAGGTTTGCCGTTGTTCGTCGGCTTTCAACGAATAGTGGCGGGAATCAACGTTTTTTCGCTTATGGCGATCCCGTTTTTCATTTTCGCTGGCGAGCTGATGTTCCACGGCGGGATAGCCGTTAGATTGGTCAGGTTCGCGCAAGCTGCTGTCGGTGCCGTGCGCGGCGGGCTTGGCATTGTAAACGTGTTTTCCTCCATGCTTTTTGGCGGGATTTCAGGTTCGGCGATCGCGGACATCTCCGCGCTGGGCTCAATTCTCATCCCCGTTATGAAAGACAAGGGATACGATGCTGACTATGCGGTAAATGTGACGGTGACGTCTTCTATCGCCGGGATCATCATTCCACCCAGTCACAATATGATCATCTTTGCTCTTGCAACGGGTGGTGTGGTGTCAATTTCCAAGCTGTTCTTGGCGGGCGTGGTCCCCGGCATCCTGATGTGCTGTTGCTTGGCAATTGCTGCATATGTGGTCGCAGTAAAGCGCGGCTATCAGGCTGAACGGTTTCCAGGATGGACGGCGCTGGCGTACGCGTTTATCGGCTCCATCCCCGGCTTGCTGACTGCCGTCATTATCGTCGGAGGTGTCCTATCAGGCATCTTTACTGTGACAGAGTCCGGTGCGTTCGGGGCTATGTATGCCTTTGTTGTCACACTGATCGTCTACCGCAGCCTGTCATGGGATGCCTTTAAGACTGCTGTAATTTCGTCCGTGCGCACAACGTCGATGGTCATGATCCTGATCGCCTGCGCCGGGGCTTTTGCCTACATGCTGACCTACAACCGCGTACCAACCAAAACGGTCGAGTTCCTTTTGGGTATAACCGAGAACCCGATCCTCATTTTGCTGATGATCAATGCGGTTCTTTTGCTGCTTGGCATGATTATGGATATGGCAGCCTTGATCCTGATCTGCACGCCGATCTTCTTGCCGGTGATGAATATGCTTGGGATCGATCCGCTGCAATTCGGCATGATCCTTCTGGTGAACCTTGGTCTGGGGCTTTGCACGCCTCCGGTCGGGACCTGCCTGTTTGTAGGCTGTGCGGTTGGCCAGTTGCCGATGGAAAAAGCCATCAGAACGATCTGGCCTTTCTACCTTGCGATCTTCGCAGCGCTGATGCTGATCACCTTCGTTCCTGCCATCTCGCTCACACTTCCCACTCTCCTAATCGGCCCATAAAGCCCAAAGGACGCCGTTATGCTGAATATCAAACGATTGGACATTGAAGAGGCGCGACGGCTGATCGCGGTCGCTAGGCTAAAAGCCGAAGATATCGGGGTGCCTATGTGCATCGCTGTTACCGATGAGAGCGGTATCCTCATCGCATTTGAGCGAATGGATGGCGCCAAGATTACCAGCGTCAATCTGGCGATCGACAAGGCTTATACCGCATGCGGCATCAAGAAGAGCACGCAAGCCTTGGGTGAAGTCAGTCAACCGGGAATGCCAGCGCATGGCATCGCCTCGGCCTTAGGCGGACGTATGGTGACCGTTGCCGGCGGTCTTCCTGTGCTTTCTGGTTCTGATGTCGTCGGCGGCATTGGCGTTAGTTCAGGCTCGCCTGCGCAAGATCATGACGTCGCCCAAGCCGGGGCCGATGTCTTTTCCAAAATGAAAAACCTAAACGCTTAGGAGGCGCATATGTCGAATCCAAAAATCGGTTTTATTGGCCTAGGCCAAATGGGCAGCAAGATGGTTGAATGCCTCCAAAAAAATGGTTTTGATCTTATGGTTATGGGCCGCAACAAAGCGGCGGTTGCCCAAACCGTTGCGCGCGGAGCGGTCGAGGTGAGCACCCCTAAGGAACTCGCCGAGGCCAGTGATATCGTCATGCTCTGCGTGACAACATCTGACGTGGTCGAAAGCCTGATCTACGGCGAGAATGGTATTCTCGCCGGGATCAAAGAAGGCGCGGTGGTCATAGATTTCGGAACGTCCATTCCAGCGTCAACAAAGAAAATTGGCGCGGAACTTGCGAAAAAAGGGGCGGGGATGCTCGACGCACCGTTGGGGCGTTCACCTATGCACGCCAAGGACGGTTTGCTGAACATCATGGCAGCGGGCGATATCGAAACGTTTGAAAAGGTCAAACCTGTGCTCGACGTGCAGGGCGAGAACGTGTTCCATCTTGGCACACTCGGCGCGGGCCATACGACAAAGCTGATCAACAACTTCATGGGTATGACAACAGCGTGTACCATGAGCCAGGCATTTGCAGTTGCAAAACAAGCGGGCATCGATGGCCAGCAGCTTTTTGAGATCATGTCTGCGGGCCCGTCCAATTCTCCATTTATGCAATTTTGCAAGAATTACGCCGTCGATGGCGTAAGTGATCTTGGGTTTTCGATCAGCAATGCCAACAAGGACATCGCCTACTTCGTTCAGATGATTACTGACATTGGAACGCGCTCCGAAATCGCTGAAGGCACTTCCGCAAATCTTCAAACGGCGCTTGATGCAGGGATGGGCGAAGGCAATGTACCCGAAATCTACGACATGTTCGTCAAACGCGGTGCAGCTTAGGCGACCCACAATGGCACACGACAACTTTCAAAGCTGAGCAAAGATGAGGGATGCCCATGAAACTCGCTGGAAAATCGGCAATTGTAACTGGAGCCGGCCGCGATATCGGTGCAGCAGTCGCTCTCAAGCTTGCCTCCGAGGGCGCAAACGTCGCAATAAACTATTTTGCCAGCAGCGCAGGCGCTGAGGACGTTGTGGCCAAAATCAAAGCAAATGGCGGGACCGCAATCGCGCTTCAAGGAGACCTAACGCAGAAAAGCGACGTTGACGCATTGGTGGCGCGATCTCTCGCGGAATTCGGCAGTATTGACGTTTTGGTCAATAACGCGGGCGGTTTGGTTGCCCGCAAAACAGTTGCAGAGTCCTCACTTGAACATTGGAAGTATGTGATGGACTTGAATCTGACCAGCAACTTCATGATGACGAACGCCTGTTTGGCTCATATGAAAAGCGGTGCGATTGTCAACTTGGCAAGCCAAGCTGCTCGCGATGGCGGCGGCCCCGGCTCAGTTCCCTATGCGACCTCAAAGGGCGCGATCATGACGCTGACGCGGGGTTTGGCCAAAGAGCTGGGCCCGGATATCAGGGTCAATGGGCTGTGCCCTGGGATGATTGATACCGATTTTCATAACATCCACACACCGGACGCAGGACGTCGCGGCTTTGAAGCCGCTGCGCCAATGAAACGTCAGGGCACCATTGAGGATGTCGCAAACCTTGTCCTATTCCTAGCCTGCGACGACAGTGCTTTCATTACAGGAGCTAATGTCGATCTGAATGGTGGAATGCTTTTCTCATAGTGTAGCGGAGGTACACCTTGCCTGAATTTCCAGTTGTCTCGACAGGAGAGAATGTCACACGGCAAGTTCTCTCTGATCATCCCAATCTCATGGTTGTTGCCTTTCGGTTCAGCAAAGCAGGTGCGATAGGCGCGTTGCACAGCCATCCGCATGTCCAGTCAACATATGTCGAAAGTGGCCGGTTCCGGTTCACTTTAGGCGAAAGTGATCAAGAGTTCGGGCCAGGAGACAGTTTTGTCATTCCTTCAGATCAAACCCACGGATGTGTTTGCCTGGAACCAGGAAAGCTCGTAGATAGCTTCACTCCGCGGCGTGACGATTTTTTGTAGAACCCATGCGTATCTTAGCAATCGGCGAGTGCATGGCGGAACTTGCTCCCCTAGGCGGTCCAGGGGAGTTCAAGATCGGGTACGCTGGTGATACGTTCAACACGGCTTGGTATTTAGCGAATATATCACCAAATACAGACGTCGCTTATTTCACGACAGTTGGTGACGACAAACTGTCTCGCGAAATGCGAGCCTTTATTGACAGAACAGGCATCGATACCTCTCACATTTGCGAAATTTCGGATGGAACTGTGGGTCTCTATATGATCCACCTTTCCAACGGCGAACGCAGTTTTTCCTATTGGCGCAACAGCTCTGCAGCCAAACGGCTTGCTGACGACCCAGATGCGCTTGACCGTGCTATCGAAAAAGCGGATTTGATCTATTACTCAGGAATTACGCTGGGAATTCTTGGTCCTCAATCGCGTGAAAATCTACTTGGTGCTCTCCAAAGGGGTCGCGATGTAGGGAAAACCGTGGCTTTCGATACGAACATCAGACCCAAACTTTGGTCGAGTACCGAAGAAATGAAGCGTTCAATCATGCGCGCTGCTGAGCTCTCGGATATCGTGTTGCCGTCTTTTGACGATGAAAGCGCGTGGTTTAATGACGACTGTCCGACCGCGACTCTTGAACGATATGCAAGACTTGGTGTGGAGCGGGTCGTCGTAAAGAACGGCGAGCATTCTGTGGTTTATAAAGATGGGAATATTAGAGGGGAGGTGCCTACTAAGCCGGAAACTTCCGCTATTGATACAACAGCCGCTGGTGACAGCTTCAACGCTGGCGTTTTGCTCAGCGTATCGGAGAAAAGTGATTTCCGCGCAGGGATATCGTTGGGCTGCAAATTGGCCAGCTACGTGATCCAAGCCAAAGGAGCGCTAGTTCCTGTCGATCCACTGCGTGTTACAGCTTGAGGTGGTAATCCCCGACTTGTGTTTAACGTGGAATAAGCGCACCGCACGGCCACTATCTGCAGAAAGGCAGCTTAAATACTGAAACAATAAAGGCGTTAGAAAAGGTCATTCGCTTGAGTCCAATCAAACGACCGCAATACGCAGTGTGCCATTGGTCGTCTAAGTAAAAAGAAGATGTGAGTGTGCCTTAGTTTGAGCGAAAATCTCAATGGCAATTAACGCGGGCGTCGGCCAGTTGGGGTGCAAGATTGCTTCAACAATATCCGTGCCAGCTACAAACTGCGCGTTATGTTTCGCCGCAAGATGGCGCATGTGGCGGTTTTCCTTCAGGCACATCATTTGGATAGTCCGGACGCCTCTGTTCTGCGCCATCGCGTACATCTGTTGAAACAAAGCGTCGCCAATCCCAAGGCCCCGCCACTCGGCTTCGACTGAGAATGCAGCCTCTGGCTTTGATAGCCATGAATGAAAGAGGCCGCGCAGTTCCACAAGGCCCCTCAATTGGCCCCAGACAAACGCCCCACAAGCGATACTGTTGTACCGAAGGATGTTCTGTGCGTAGCTCAGGACGCAATTGGCGTTGACGGCTCCACAAAACCGTGCTCGCCGCGTTTCGATATCTAACTACAGAAAATGATTGCAGATGTTACTTTGATCGCCAGAACGGAGACGACGAACGATCGGGTCTTGTAGTGCTCTCATGACTTTCAGTTTTCGCGTTTCCTGTTTGGCAGGTTGGTATGGGCCAGCATTTTCGGGAGGAGGTGAAAATGCTGGCCCTTTGCGATGGCGCTCCCCGTTGGCTTTTTCGCCGCCGCTTATGCTGGCTTACTCTGGGAGGAGCGAGGACCAGCAAACTTGTGTAATCTTCTGACCTGAAGGCCCACTTCTCTATTCGTCAGCCATTAGTTTTTCGGCATATTCCGGGATCTCAGATCGCGAAATTCCGATCTGAGCGAGTTGGTAGTCACTCATATTCGAAAGCGCAGAGAGCATCCGGGCCATTTTCAGTGCTTTCAAAGCAGCTTTAGTCGTGGATCTGATCCACACCAAGAATGCGATTGATTGGGCGATCGCGTGATCGCGATACGTAGCAGGGGCTTGGGTGTTAACAGCCATAGGCGGCCTCCAACGCAAGATTTTTGATGCTGCTTCTCGAGATACCCAAATCTATTAAGTCACGGTCAGATAACACCGAGAGTTCATAGTAAGTTTCGCGATAAACCCTGCGTTTGGCCTGTGCCTTGCGTATCGTGTCCAGCTTTTGATGAAAGAACGTGCGGCCAGCTTCGAAAACGACATCCAGCGCGCTGTTTGATCGTGTAATTGCCATGATATTGCCTCGTCCATTGCTGCAATGCAGTATTTATGCTGCAATGCAGAGATAAGGGCATTTGGTAGCGCTCACAACTCGCCATTTTGGCAAAGGCCCCATGCCATATTGGAACAGCAAAGGTCATGACATGGACATTTCTGCGCAAATGCTAATCTTTGCGACGGTTGTCGAGCAGGGCAGTATTTCTGCGGCTGCAAGATCAATGGGGCAAACCCCATCAGCAGTAAGTAAGCAGATCGGGTTACTTGAAGATCAGGTGCACTACCGACTTCTGAATCGTACCAGAACGGGTGTCTCTCCAACGCGGGAAGGCCAAGATTTCTATGAAAAATGCAAAGCGATGGCTGACAAATTCAATGAAGCCAAAGCGATGATCCACAGCTTTGACGGTGTCCCACGCGGAGAACTCAGGATCGCATCCACTGTTGCATTCGGTAAGTCCCAACTGATTCCTGCTCTGCCAGAGTTCATGAAAGAGAACCCTCAGGTTCAAATGTCTTTGGATTTGACCGACCGAGAAATTGATCTTCGGAGTGAAGGCTTCGATGCGGCGATCTGCTTTGCGGAACAACGCAAGAATCCAGATATGGTCATCAGGCGCGTTATGCAGAGTCGAAGGGTACTATGTGCCTCACCTGAATACCTTGCGCGTTGTGGAACACCGTCGAATTTTGCCGAATTGGCTGAGCACAATTGCTTGAGAGTTGCTGGGAGAAGCCAGCGGAACGCTTGGAACAGCATCGAACCGAACGCAGGCGAAAAATTTGAAGCAACGGGCAGCTTTGAGGGGAACAGCACCGATGTCGTCTTTAGAGCCGCTCTGGCTGGTATCGGGATCGCACGGCTGCCCTGCTATATGGCAAACAGGAAGTTTCTCTCCGGCGAACTTGTCCATGTCATGCCGGAGTATGCACCTCCCAGCACGGATATCGTCGTAATGTTTGCCGAAAGGCGGAATCTGGCACCAAAAACGCGCGCGTTTGTGGATTATCTCGCGCGGCGGTTTCGGGATACCGAATAGAACCAAAGGAACGGCTAACCACGCATAAAAGTGATAATACTTTTGACCCGCAGATGAGCTGAACACTTAACGATGGATCGCTTCACCTAAAACCGTTGCGACAGTATCCTTCCATCGTTTCGACACGTTAAAAAAGTTAATAGTAGGCATAGCGGGCCGACACCTTGTCGCAGAATTTCTAACTCCAAAGTTCAAGTTTCCGGGGCTTCCAAGGGCTTGGCCAAGATGGGCCGAGGATTTCAACGAAAGGATATCAACGCATGACTGGCTTGGTAGCTTGTACCAATTACTTCAGATAGGTTTTGAACCAATCAATTGTGCGGTCCCAGGCTAGGTTTGCCATTTCCTCATCATAGCGTGGCGTACTGTCGTTATGAAAACCGTGGTTGGCGTTTTCGTATATATATGCCTCGTATACTTTGTCGTTGGCCTGAAGAGCAGCTTCAAAATCCGGCCACCCTGCGTTGATGCGCTCATCAAGCTCTCCCATTTGAATCAGTAGTGGCGCCTGAATTTTAGCCACATCCTCAGCTGCCGGCTGGCGACCATAGAACGGCACGCCCGCTGCCAATTCCGGATAGGCCACAGCAATTGCGCTGACTACGCCGCCACCGTAGCAGAAACCCACTGCGCCGACCTTTCCAGTACTGTCATCTCGGTTCAGTAGGTATTCAAATCCATTGAAGAAATCGTTCATCAACTCGACCCGGTCCACTGTCTTTTGCAGTTCGCGCCCATCTGCGTCGTTGCCGGGGTATCCTCCCACCGATGTCAGGCCGTCTGGAGCCAGAGCCATAAACCCGGCTTTCGCCAATCTGCGCGCGACATCTTCGATGTACGGGTTAAGGCCGCGGTTTTCGTGGACTACCAGCACCGCGGGCAGGGGCTCTTCAACGCCTGCGGGCCGGACCAGGTAGCCCCGCACGTCACCGGTTCCATTTGGTGAGGGATAGGTGATGTAGTCTGCATGGATATCGGGATCGTTAAATGACACCTGCTGTGCTAGGGCATAGTTCGGACTAAGCATTTTCAGCAACGCGACCGCTGACAAACCGCCAACCGCAAATTTGCTGGCGCGGTCCAGAAATTGGCGTTTTGTGATTTTGCCGTGCGCATAAAAGTCATACAGATCAAGAAGTTCCTGGTCGAAGTCTTTTGCCGTCATACGGGTCATGGTGAAGCTCCTAAAGAGTTTTGTGATCCGGAGGGTTGGTAATTTCCCGTCAATGGGACTCGGTCGCGCTATTGGAGACTCAGCTTGGATTTACGCGGCCTTGAGATGCTCCAACGCAGCCTGCGTGCCACCTGCTGTATGCGGCACGCCGCTCTTGGCGAGACCCATTTCTACGCCTGAGAGTGTGGCCATCAACATCAGGTCGTTGAAATCGCCCAAGTGACCTATGCGGAAAACCTTGTCGGCTACTTTGGACAGGCCATTTCCAAGTGAGATATCATAGTGCTCCAGCGTAGTTGCGCGAAATACATCAGCAGAATGTCCTTCAGGTGCTTTAACAGCGGTCAGTACGCCCGACTCCTGGCCTTGGCGAGCACACAATACCTCAAGTCCCCATGCTTGCACCGCAGCCCGCGTCGCGGCACCATGGCGGGAATGCCGTGCGAACACGTTCTCCAGCCCCTCTTCGTGCAACATATCGATGGCCTCATTTAGTCCATAAAGGAGATTGGTGCCGGGCGTATAAGGGAAGAACCCTTTCTGGTTGGGTTCGATCATATCATGCCAATCCCAATAACTTCGTGGCATACTCACGGATTTTGAATGTTCCAGTGCACGGTCGCTTACAGCGTTAAAGCTCAGACCAGGCGGTAGCATCAGTCCTTTTTGCGAACCAGAGACACAGACATCAACGCCCCAGTCGTCGAACCTAAAATCGATCGACCCTAGGCCAGAAATGGAGTCAACAATTAGGAGCGCAGGGTGCTTTGCCGCATCTATTGCTCTGCGTACTTCCTCGATCGACGAGACTGACCCAGTAGAAGTTTCATTGTGGACGACGCATACCGCCTTGATCTCGTGCTGACTATCTTCGCGCAGGCGGTCTTCGATCTGACTTGGATCCGCACCGCCACGCCAATCTCCTTCAATCAGTTCTGGCTGCAATCCCAGTTTTCCTGCCAAGTTGCACCACATGAAGGCGAAGTGTCCTGTTTCGAACATGAGAACTTTTTCGCCTGGCGAAATACTGTTCACAAGTGCTGCTTCCCATGCACCGGTGCCGGATGAGGGGTAAATAAAGACGTTCTGCTTTGTCTTGAAAATGGTTTTTATCCCACTTAGGGCCTTGTTCCCTACTTCAGCAAAATCGGGCCCACGGTGATCAATGGTCTGTGTGCTGATGGCCTTCAGGATGCGCTCTGGCACAGCACTTGGCCCTGGAATCTGTAAAAAGTGCCTGCCCGCCTGACGCATTTGAAATGATCCTTATGCTGGTGCCAAAAGAGTGGTGCTATTAACCATTGCAAAAGTTAATTATGAATTCATTATTCAGTCAATGGGTAAGTAGAGCCTCAATGGGCTTACTGGGAAGGGAAGGCGAACCTGATGGTAAAGAATGGATCGTTGTACCGCCGACTGTTGTCTGATGTGCGGGGAGAGGTGATGTCAGATCCGGCGTCGCTTGCGCGGTACTCGACCGATGCCTCAATCTATCAGATGATACCTGACGCTGTTGTGATCCCCCGATCCACAGAAGATGTAAAAGCCGTGATGTCTGTCGCTCGGGACGAGGGATTTTCGGTACTTCCTCGCGGTGGCGGCACGTCGCAATGTGGGCAAACGGTCAATCAGGGTATTGTGCTGGACAACACAAAATACTTGAATCGTATTCTAGACATAGACGTTGAGAAACGTATTGCGCGCGTTCAGCCAGGTGTTGTGTTGGATCAATTGAACGAAGCGTTGAAGAAGCATGGCCTTTGGTTTCCAGTGGACCCCTCAACAGCGTCTCGTTGCACTCTTGGGGGGATGGCAGCAAACAATTCTTCAGGCGGAAAGTCTCTGCGGTACGGGATCATGCGAGATAACGTCCATGCAATAAACGCAATTCTGGTCGACGGAAGCGAAGCGCGGTTCAGCGCTGAAACGCCCGCATCTAGCGATTATGCGGATCTTGTTGGCGACATGCGCGCACTTGGACGTCGTGAGGCGTCTGAGATTGACGCCCGTTTTCCCAAGGTCCAGCGCCGTGTGGGCGGGTACAATATCGACGCGCTCGTCGGCAACGACATCAACATGTCCCATTTGTTGGTGGGGTCAGAAGGCACGCTGGCTTATTTCACTGAATTGGAATTGAACTTGGCAAAGTTACCGGGTGAGAAAGTTACCGGCGTGTGCCATTTCTCGACATTTCGCGCTGCAATGGAGGCCACCCAGCACATCGTGACGCTCAACCCTCAGGCGGTAGAATTGATCGACGAGACAATGATCGCGTTGGGGCGCGATATCCCATTGTTTCGCGACACTATAGAGGCCTTTGTCAAAGGCAAACCCGAAGCCTTGCTACTAGTAGAATTCGCCGAGGGCAACGCTGAGGACAATGCCGCAAAACTGGTTAAGCTTTCCCAACTAATCGGAGATCTCGGCTTGTCTTTTACCGGAACGAAAAACCGGTGGGGTGGAGTTGTTTCAATTGCAGACACCAAGCTGCAGAATTCTATCGCCGAGTACCGGAAATCCGGCTTGAATGTCATGATGTCGATGAAGGAGGCAGGCAAGCCGATATCCTTCGTTGAAGATTGCGCTGTTCCGTTGTCCGACCTCGCCGATTACACCGCGGGCCTAAACGAAATATTCGACCGGCATGGCACCAAGGGAACATGGTACGCGCACGCCTCCGTAGGGTGCCTACATGTTCGTCCTGTCCTGAATATGCGGCAGGACAAAGACGTCAGCACAATGCGGGCGATTGCAGAAGAAACATTTGATCTGGTTAAGCGATACAAGGGTTCTCATTCAGGTGAACACGGTGACGGGATCGTGCGTTCTGAATTTCATGAAAAAATGTTTGGTCAGCGAATTATTTCCGCCTTTGAAGAAGTTAAAAACCGGTTTGACCCAATCGGGATGCTCAATCCTGGAAAGATTGTGCATGCGCCCTCAATGGATGATCGCCGTCTATTCCGCTATAGCCAAGACTATTCAGTCCCGGATTTCGAAACAGCGCTGGATTGGTCAGCTTGGCCGGGTACCGGAGAAGGATTTCAGGGTGCCGTTGAGATGTGCAATAACAACGGTGCTTGCCGCAAGCTCAAGGGCGGAGTTATGTGCCCTTCCTTCCGTGCCACCCGAAACGAGCGTGATTCCACACGTGGGCGTGCAAACACTTTGCGTTTCGTGATCAGCGGGCAGTTGCCGCGCGGTTTGGAATCCGATGCAATGTTGGACGCGATGAAGTACTGTGTATCCTGTAAGGCGTGCGCTCGGGAGTGCCCGACTGGCGTCGACATGGCGCAAATGAAGATCGAAGTACTGTCAGCGAAACGTAAAAAAGATGGGCTGACATTGGCAGATAAATTGATAGCTTACTTGCCCAGATATGCGCCAAAAGCTGCAAAAGTCGCGTGGCTTATGAATATTCGAAACAAAATTGGACCCATGCGTAAGCTTTTGGAAAGCCCGACCGGTATTGCCGCGCGACGTGATCTTCCAGAATGGTCTTCCGTTCCGTTCCGAGATGACGAGGCCCAAGATAGTGATCCGCACGTTCTTCTGTTTGCAGATGTATTCAACCGTTATTTCGAGCCTGACAATCTGCGTGCCGCGGTCCGGGTTCTGCGTGCGCTAGGGCTGCGTGTCGCCGTAGCACGGGATAACCACACTAAAAGAGCGTTGGATTGCGGGCGTACCTTGTTGGCTGTGGGTTGTGTGGAAGAAGCGCGACACGAGGCTCAGCGCGTGATTGACGCGACACGAGATATGGTTGCCAAAGGCATACCTGTCGTCGGACTTGAACCTTCCTCTATCCTCACTTTTCGGGACGAGTATTTGGCTCTTTGCCCGGGACCGCAAACGGAGATGTTGGCGAAGGCCACACATACAATTGAGGAATTTCTGGCCGAGCAGCCGAGCTTGCCTTTGAAACCGATAGATCGACCGATCTACGTCCATGGACATTGTCATCAGAAGGCACATGACGTCGTCACGCCTATGCTCAATCTCCTGAAGCGTATTCCTGAGGCGCAGGTTAACATGATCGAAAGCAGTTGTTGTGGTATGGCTGGGGCGTTTGGATATGCCCCGGAAACTGTCAATGTCTCTATCGAGATGGCAAAGCTAGACCTATTTCCAGCTTTGGACGCGGCACCAGTGAATGCAATTGTTGTGGCAGATGGGACATCATGTCGGCACCAAATCACTGAGGGTACCCGACGGCAGCCCATGCATGTCGCTCGCTTGTTGGAAATGGTACTTGATGATTAGGACGTGGTTATGAATCTAACGGATGGCATCAAGCGCACAACACTACATGAAGAACTGGTCGAACGTCTGCGCAACCTGATTGTCGAAGATGTTCTGAAGCCGGGAGAGAAAGTGCCCGAGAAACAGCTCTGCGACTCGTTGGGGGTCTCAAGGACACCATTGCGGGAAGCCCTAAAGGTGCTTGCATCAGAAGGCTTTGTGGTACTCCAAGCCAACCGAGGTGCGCGCGTTGCCAGTGTCACGCGAGAAGAATTGGAGAATACGTTTCCAGTTCTTGCGACGCTTGAGCAACTGGCAGGAGAGTTGTCGTGTCAGAGCATGAACTCCTCGGAAATTAAACAGATTGAACGTCGCCACGCCGATATGTTGAAAGCCTATAGGTCACGTGATCGACAGGCCTACTTTAAAGCCAATCAGGACATCCATCAGGCACTGATAAGTGGCGCGCGAAACGACATTCTTGAAACCCACCACAAACTGTTGGCGGCGCGGGTCCGCCGAGCACGTTTTGTGGCCAATCTGTCAGACGAACGCTGGGCGCAGGCAATTCGCGAACATGAAGCAATGATGGAGTTGCTTAAGGCTCGCGATGCAGATGGGCTTGGCAAAACCATGAAGCTACACATGATGAACAAGCTTTCGGCTCTTGTGAAAGCGCTTGAGGCCGAGGATGAGGCGTTTCGCTGACTTCTGTTCCAAAGCGCTTACAAACTTTTCACGGATCGACCGCTAGTCAGTGTTGAGATCAGGAAATGGGTGTGTCAGCCCACAATCCTGGGCAAGGTTGTTGAGGTCTCGACAAAGGGCGGGATTCAACCTCAGACCGTCTTTACGACGGGCTTCAGCTGCGGCCGTTTTGCCGTCTCCGGGCAAGCGCACCGGGTCATGATCGGGCAGTGGGGCTGACGCGCGCATTTCGGAAAAGACGCGGGCCGCGTTGGAAGCAAAGTCTTTTTCCATCCCAAACGCTGCCGGATTTAGCGCCATTACGAATTGCCCTGTGTTTGTGGATGAGGTCGTGTCTGAGGTAAAGTTGACCACGTCTGAGCCGAAGGCCGCGCCGTTCAAGACCCCGGCCATTAATCCGATAGCTACAGAAAGACCGAAACCTTTTGGACCGCCGATCGGCAAAAGAAATCCTTCTGACTTGCGGGCAGGGTCCGTCAATGGGTTTCCATCGAGCCCGACCATCCAACCCTCAGGCATAGGCTTACCTTGCTGTAACAGGGTCTTGATCTTGCCCATAGCGGCAACAGTTGTGGCCATATCAAATACGAATGGATCGGGGCCATCGGCAGGCGCAGAGAAAGCGATAGGATTGGTGCCAAGAAGCAGGTCGCTTCCGCCATAGGGCGGAACGTGGTTCGCACTGCCAACCGCTGCGGCCATGCCAAGCATCCCAGCCTCGGCTTGTGGACGCACGTATAGTGCGAGTGGTCCCGCATGGTTGCCGCGTCGAACGCCGACCCATCCAATGCCGACCTCTCTCGCCTTTTCTATTGCAAGATCTCGCGCCGCCGACATAGCTAAATGACCAAGTCCGTCATCTCCGTCGATCAAAGCGGTTGCAACAGTCTCATGTTCTACCGTGACTTTTGGCGTAGCATTAGAGCCGCCGCCCGCCAACCGGGCAAGGTACTGGCGCAGGCGAAATACACCGTGTGTGCCGTAACCATAGATGTCGGCCTCCACCATCGTCGAGGCCACCTGAACAGCGTCCGCTTTTGGCACACCTCGCGTTTCGAGTGCGCTCGCCACAAACTCACGCAGGGCCTGGCAGTGTATTTTCACAGGTTCAGAAGTCATCTCTGCCGACCTGCTCTTTATGCCAGAACACTAGTTTACGCTGTGTCCAAACCACCGTTGCAAAAACGGCTAGGCCGACGAGGCTGAGATACAGGATCAACGAGAACACCCGAGGTGTATTGAGCTGCGAGGCTGCAACACGGATCAGCTCACCAAATCCCTTTCCGCCGCCCAGGAACTCTCCTGTAATTGCACCTGCCATCACGCCAACTGCACCGATCTTGAGACCGGTGAATATCTGCGGCAGGCCAGTTGGCAGCTTCATCTTGATCAATGTCTGCATCCGGCTCGCGCCCATCGTCTTGAACAACATGCGCGCGTTTTCGTCGGCGGCGTGAAGCCCAGCGGCTGTTCCAACCACAATTGGGAATGTCGCAATAAATGCGGCAAGTGCCACCTTGGATTCAATGCCGAACCCCAGCCACGCCACAAACAGCGGGGCGAACGCGACTTTTGGCATGGTGTCGATGGCCACGAGGTAAGGCATCACTGCTTTTTCGCCAAATGCGGTTTCCCCGACTAGCACGCCCAGCGAAAAACCGATCGCGATCGCCAAGGCAAAGCCATAGATGACCTCTTTGAAAGTGATCCAAAGCGCACCCAGCATGTAACCTCCGGTCAAAAGGTTTTGTCCGACGAAAATCATGTCCCTAAGGGTCTCCATCGGGGTAGGCAGGATGATCGGCGATACAAGCCCCAAGCTCGTCACAATCTGCCAAGTGCCCACGAAAACGACGAAAACAAACGTCATCGCAATCCAACGGGGAACCGAGTCGATAAAGTGAACTTTCTGCTCCCATACAGTGTCTTCTGCGGGGTCAGCGTCCTTTACGGAAGGCGAGTAGTCCTGAACTTGGCTCACATTTCTTCTCCCTTATCCAGGAGGCTGCGAATGTAGTCTACAATAGCGCCGAACTTAGGAGTCGTCATCATATCGAGCGTGCGCGGGCGAGGCAGGTCGACTTCAACGATTTCAGCAATCCTGCCTGGACGTGGCTTCAACACGACGATTTCATCGGACAAAATCACCGCCTCTTGAATGGAGTGCGTCACAAGAAACGCGGTCGCTTCCTGTTCCCGGCAAATCCGCTGCAACTCCATATTCATCATGTCGCGCGACAGCTCGTCGAGAGCGCTGAACGGTTCGTCCAACAAAAGCACGGCTGGTTCAGTTATCAGCATTCGACAGATCGACGCGCGTTGTGCCATCCCGCCCGACAATTCGTTCGGATATACGTTTTCAAAACCTTTCAAGCCTACGACATCTAAAAGTTCGTGAGCCTTTGCCATGGCTTGTTTGGCTGCTGCCTTTCCATCGCGGATCTCGATCGGCAGTACGATATTTTCCACAGCTGTTTTCCATGGGAAAAGTGTCGCTTGCTGGAACATCATACCAATATCACGGCGGGTCCCAGTGACCGGCAACCCCTGCAGGATCACACGTCCTTTAGTTGGCGGGATCAGACCCGCCATGATCTTTAGCAGAGTTGACTTGCCGCACCCGCTGGACCCGATGACAGATGTGAAGCTTCCTTTCCGAAGCGTCAGATTGATGTCCTCGAGAGCGACCACCAGATTGCGCGCATAGGTCTTGCTTACGTGTGTCAACTCGTAGACCGGCGTGCCCAAGGGCGCGCCGGAAAACTCATGGGTGACTTCAGCGTTCATTTACTGACAGCCTCGTTGCCAATGGCAGCAAACTCATTGGTCCACGCAGCGCTCAGGTCATCAAGTGGTCCTGGAATTTCGCCACCTGCGACCAGCGCGTCTTGCCATTCTTGCCAGACTTCGGCGGGATACCATCCCAGACCATTGCTTGGATCCGCCGCTATGGTTTTTGAACGCACGGCATCGAAAAGTGCCGACTGGAACTCCTTGTCTTCGCCTTCCTGCGGATTGCCGTCGGCCAGGTGCTTCAACACGGCTTCGCGGTTGGCATCATCGAGCGCAAAGGCATGGCCACGAGCGAATGCGCGGCTCCAGGCCTCGACCAGTTCCCGATCATTGGCGATTGTGTCGGCCATAGTGGCGATGCCGTTGCCGAAGAAACGCCCAAATTCTGCCGGCGTAATGTCGCGCACTGCCATTCCGCGCTGGTTCAGAATTGCCGTGTCAGCTGTCGATGCGGAATATGCGTCGATTTCACCGTTCAGGAAAGCCGCAGTTGCCGGGCCACCGTCGCCGACAGTCAGGAAAGTGAAGTCTTCACCCTCTTTCATGCCTGCTCCGGTCATCACATTGCGTGCAAAGCCGACTTCCGCGCCATCAGCCGTACCTGTTCCGATAACTTTACCTCGAAGCTCTTCAACACTTTGGATGTCAGAGTCTTCTGGCACGGCGATGCCGAAGTTGCTGCGTGCCGCAACGTTGTAGATATGTACTGCGTCCACATCCCGCGATCGCGCTGCGATTAGGGGGCCAGGTCCGGGGCGACCGAAATGCGCTTGCCCTGCAGACAAAGCTTGAAGCACGGCTCCCGAACCGTTGATCGCCTCGACGGTCACGTCCAAACCTTCGTCTGCGAAGTAACCTTCTCCAATGGCGACAAAAACAGGAAATGAGTTGATCGCCGATGGGCTCGGCTGTACAAAAGTGATCTTACGCAAGTCCTGCGCAAAACCTTTCGTTCCCATTGCTCCCGCTACCGGAACTGCCGAAAGCAAGGACGCTGTGAAAGTCCTTCTGTTCATCATTTTAGTCTTCCTCCCTTGCATGGTTGGCTTCCAGCAGCTTCAGAGATGCAGGAGCCACTTACACGGCGCGCACGGTATTCCTGAGCGTGCCAATTTCTGAAATTTCACAAACCACCGTGTCCCCGTCTTTCAGGAACTGAGGCGGGTCCATTGCGTATCCGACGCCTGACGGCGTGCCGGTCGCAAGTACGTCGCCCGGTTCTAGGGTCAGGCCTTCTGATAGGGATGCGATCAGCGTCGGAATGTCGAAAATCATGTCCGACGTAGTTCCGTTTTGGCGCTGTTCGCCATTGACGGTTATTCCAATTGACAAAGACTGCGGATCGCTGACCGCATCAGCAGTCACGATCCAGGGACCCAATGGGCAAGACCCATCTAAACCTTTGCCTTTGAAATACTGCCCACCATGTCGGCGTTGAATGTCGCGTGCGGTGATGTCGTTGAGGATCGTATAGCCGTATACATGGTCGTATGCGTCAGCCTTGGCTATGTTTCGGCCCGGTTTTCCAATCACAACTGCCAGTTCCACTTCGTAGTCGATGGCTTGTGATACCGATGGGAAAATCAGAATGTTTGCCTCAGGTGCCACAATCGAGGTTGGCGGTTTTGTGAAGAAAACCGGATGCTCTGTTACACCAATTTTTTGATTTTGTGCCCGTTCGCCCTCGGCAATGTGTTCAGCGTAATTGCGCCCTACACAAAACACGTTCTTACTCGGACTGGGAATTGGCGCCAGAAACGGCGCGTCATCCCAAACCAGTGCGTCCTTTAGACTACCTGCTTCAGCCGATGAAACGAGGGATCTCAAAACTCCAAGCGTATCTTCTCCACCCGCGATCAATTGCTGCATTGAACCGGCGTTCAGCGTTTTGCCAATCATTTGCGCTGCGCGCAAAATGTCCAACTTGCTGCCATCTTCAAGTATTGCCACGCAAACGGCGTGACCCTCTACGGAAACAGTTGCTAACCGCACTCGGCACTCCTCCCTCGTGCTTATGTCAAGCCGTGGTCACGGAACCTGTCCTGCGACTCGTTTCTTGCTTTCCTCTTGCTCTTGAGTTTTTTCCGACTTGGCGTTTCAATCAATCAACCAATCACTAAATTGGGTGGAGATATGAGCGCACCAACCGAACTCGCGCACCGCGTACGCGACCTAATTAACAATGCGGGATACAGGCATAACGACAGGCTCCCACCTGAACGTGAGCTGTGTTCAAAACTTGGGACAACTCGCAATCAGTTGCGAAGAGCGTTGGCAGAACTCGAGGCCCAGGGGCTGATCTGGCGTCATGTGGGGCGGGGAACATTTGTTGGTTCCAGACCGGTTCTCAACCTCACCGACGTAACTTACTTGGGCAATCAAATTAAACCTGAACAGGTTGTGTCGGTGCGATTCACGGTCGAACCGCAGCTTAGCCGGCTGGCGGCACTCCATTCCACTCGTTCAGACCGTGAGCAAATGAGGCTTTGCGCTGACAAATGTCGCACGGCAGAAGACTGGCGCACCTACGAAGCGTGGGACAACAATTTGCACTACGCCATAGCCCGCTCTACTCGAAACCAACTTTTTCTATACTTTTTCGAAACTTTGAATTCGGTCCGTAGGTCGATTGTTTGGGGGCAACCACGCGAAACCCTGAAGCCCGCTGAAAATTACTCCAGTTTTCGGGAGCATGATGCGATCGTATCCGCCATTGCAAAGGGCGACGCTGAACTTGCCGCCAGTGCCATGGTGGATCACCTGAAATCCGTTTATTCGCGCGTACTACCCAAAAGCATGCAATCTGACGGCTGATGTAGAATAAGTGCCCAACCAATTCTAGAAATGGTCGGGCTGCAACGAGGTTGGAGCTCTTGCATACTCACCCCAAATTTGGCGATGACTTCATAGGAAGCCGCGTCTGATCGTATCTGGCGTAGCATCGATCGGAAGGTCTCTGGCCGTTTGGAAATCCGATCATTGGCAACTATACGCTGAGGAGGAAAGCGATGTCCGGTCATGTCATTCCCGCGCCGCAGGTGCATACTATACCCGTAGCGGGGGGCGGCACATTCCCAGTGCGTCGCGTTTATTGCATCGGCCGAAACTACGCCGCACATGCAATTGAAATGGGTCATGACCCTAACCGGGAACCTCCGTTTTTCTTTCAGAAGAATCCTAACAATCTGGATTCCTCGGGTGAATTCCCGTACCCACCGCACAGTTCCGACGTGCACCACGAAGCAGAAATGCTCATTGCGCTCAAGTCCGGCGGTACGAATATCTCGGTGGACGATGCATTGGATCATGTCTTTGGATATGGTCTCTCGCTTGATATGACCCGACGCGACCTGCAGGGGCAGATGAAAAAAATGGGCCGTCCTTGGGAAATTGGTAAAGCGTTTGAACGCTCTGCGCCATGCGGGCCTATTCACAAGGCATCAGAAGTTGGGCATCTCGACCATGGTCCAATTACTTTGACGGTGAATGGTGACGTTCGGCAAGAGGGTGATTTGAACCAGATGATCTGGAAGGTCCCAGAGATGATCTCCTACCTGAGCGACTACTTTGAGCTCGCTGCCGGAGACGTCATCCTTTCTGGAACACCTTCTGGCGTTGGCCCTGTGAGCCGTGGCGATGTTATGGTTCTGGCCGTCGACAAACTGGGTAGCATAACGGTCAACGTAACTTAGCAAGTACTACAACAAACCCTCTCCGCGAGTTAGGCCAATGCTTTTGTGAACGGATCCCGGATGCCCTATCTAGTCGCTGAATTGATTGCTCCCCATTCCGGCACTGCAAATGCTATCGGTGCTCCTGGCCGGTCTTGGTTGAATTACCATGGGCTCCGCGAGCTTTGCGCAAAGGTCAAAGCGGATCTATATCAGATCGGAGTAGGTCGTAGAGATCGAGTTGCGATCGTTTTGCCCAACGGTCCAGAGATGGCGACGGCTTTCATATCCGTTGCCCAAGTGGCTACGACGGCACCTCTGAACCCCGCCTACACTTATGAAGAGTACGTATTTTACCTCAAGGACCTGCGGGCTAAGGCACTGCTTGTAAGTGAAAACGAAGATGGACCTGCAGTAAAAGCGGCAACCGATCTCGGCATCGCTATATTGCGGGCGTCTTCCGATAGCTTCCCAGAGGCCGGCCAGTTTTCGATTTTGTCCCGCGACCCAATTGGAGTCGCTGATACCTCTGCGCCGCGTGAAGATGATGTCGCCCTGATACTCCACACTTCGGGAACGACGTCGCGCCCAAAGATCGTCCCTCTGACGCAGGCAAATATCTACGCATCTGCGAGAAATGTGGCTTCGTCTTTGACACTGACAATCAATGATCGTTGTCTAAGCATCATGCCGCTGTTCCATATCCATGGGCTGATCGCAGCAGTCGCGGCTTCTTTAGGCGCCGGATCGCAAATTAGCTGCGCCCCTGGGTTCAACGCTCTAAGCTTTTTTTCGCAGGTCGCTGAAGTTGATCCGACTTGGTATACGGCAGTCCCGACGATGCACCAAGCTATTCTGACCCGAGCTGCACGAAACCAATCAATCATTGATCAATCGCGGTTGCGCTTTCTTCGATCTTCCTCTGCTTCGTTGCCCGCACCAGTTATGGAAGAGTTGGTTGCAACATTTAGTGCGCCCGTCATCGAAGCCTACGGCATGACAGAGGCCGCGCACCAAATGTGTTGCAACCCGCTTCCTCCGCAAAAGCAAAAGCCCGGATCTGTTGGAATAGCTGCAGGACCCGAAGTCAGGATTGCACACGAAACGGAAGATGTGTTGATCGCTTCGCGGGATGTCGGAGAAATCGTTATCAGCGGTCCGAACGTGACACCGGGATACGAGAGCAACCCGCAGGCAAATGCAGACAATTTCTTTGAAGCGGATGGAAAGCTTTGGTTTCGTACCGGTGATCAAGGGTCGTTCGACGAAGAGAATTACCTGCGGCTGACCGGACGCCTTAAAGAGCTGATAAATCGTGGTGGAGAAAAAATCAGCCCGCTCGAAGTCGATGCCGTGCTTCTGAGCCACCCGGACGTTGCTCAGGCAGTTTGTTTTGCCCTCCCACACGAAAAACTGGGCGAGGATATCGCGGCGGCGGTGGTACTGTCCGAGGGCGCGGCGATCGCGGGTACAGAAGTTCGGGATTTTGTCGGCGAACGGCTCGCAAAATTCAAGGTGCCGACATCAGTGGTCATTCTCGAAGAGATTCCAAAAGGCGCGACTGGTAAGATACAACGGATTGGGCTGGCCGCTAAACTTGGGCTGACAAAGGCTTAGACACATGAAAGTTTGCATCTTTGGTGCCGGAGCTATCGGAGGTTACGTTGCCGCGAAGCTCGCGCAGACTGACGTCGACGTCAGTGTCATTGCGCGTGGCGCCCATTTGGCTGCAATGCAGGAAAATGGGCTTACTCTCCTTGAGGGCGGGCGGGACCCGATCAACGTGCCGGTACGCGCCTCAGGCAATACCGCCGATCTTGGCCCACAAGATTATGTCTTTATCACTCTAAAAGCGCACTCTGTTCCAGCGGTTGTAGATACAATGCAGCCGCTGATTGGAGCCGAGACAACACTAGTAAGTGGTGTGAACGGGGTGCCTTGGTGGTACTTCCACAAACTGGAAGGTCCCTACGAAGGGAAGAGGTTGCGGTCTGTGGACCCGGGTAACGTGCAATGGAATGGTTTCGGGCCAGATCGGGTTCTTGGATGTGTCGTCTACCCAGCCGCAGAAGTCGTTACTCCGGGAACTATCAAGCATGTCGAAGGCAATCGTTTTTCGTTAGGCGAGCCTGATGGTTCCAAATCAGACCGCGCTGCCAAGTTTTCGGCGGCACTATCCGCCGCTGGGTTACGTGCGCCCGTGAGACCAAGAATTCGGGACGAAATTTGGCTAAAGTTATGGGGTAATCTGTCGTTCAACCCGATCTCCGCTCTTACCCACTCAACACTTGATGTATTGTGTACTGATCCGGGTACACGGTCTGTGGCGCGCGGAATGATGCTAGAGGCTCAGGAAATCGCCGAGAAACTTGGGATCAGGTTTCCGGTAGATGTTGAAAAACGTATTGACGGCGGGGTAGCAGTTGGCGCCCACAAAACCTCTATGTGGCAGGACTTGGAGTTGAGCCGACCAATGGAAATTGATGCACTGGTTACTTCGGTGCAGGAATTGGGGCAACTGATCGGGATCACAACACCCACAATCGACACTGTTGCATCACTGATAAAACTGCGGGCAAAAGTCGAGGGTCTTTATTAAGCTTCTGCCAGCGATCATCTGGACTTATCAGAAGTGCCTTGTCAGAAGAACTTTGCTCGAGCGGGGCAAGGTGGTTGAGTAGCTTTTTCCGATGACCAAGTCTGCCTTTTTCAAATGCTTTAAAATAGTCCCGAAACCATTCGCCTTGCTGTGATGCTGTACATCCGTTTCCCGCTCTCGCTTCGGAATGTCGAAGATCTGCTGCATGAGCGAGGCATCGATGTGAGCCACGAAACTGTCCGAAATTGGTGGAACAGGTTTGACCCGAAGTTTGCTGCTGAGATCAGACGGAAGCAGGTGCAACAACTTTGCGTATTATCGAAATGGAAGTGGCACCTGGATGAGGTTTTCTTGAAGGTGAATGGCAAGCGGCATTTTCTTTCGCGGGCTGTTGGCCATGAAGGCAAGGGGCTGCAAACCGTTGTCACCAAACGCCGAAACAAGCAGGCGGTATTGAAATTCTTCAAGAAATCGATGAAACGCCATGGCTGTTCAGAAGAGATCGTAACGGATCGCTTCGCGTCGGACTGCTCTCAGAGAACTAAGCGCTACCGAAAAACAGCAGACGGGCAGGTGGTTCAACAACCCAGTCGAGAACTCGCACCTTCTTTTCCGATGATGCGGACGCGCGATGCAGCGTTTCAGACGCATGCGAAGTCTACAGAAATTCGCCTCCGTCCATTCCTCTTTGTGCAACAAATTCAACCGGGAAAGATCGCTAGTCAGCCGAGACACCTTCAAGCCGACCCGCGCCACCGCTCTTAGCGAGTGGCGTCAACTTTGTTCCGGATAGGTTCGCGGTTTCCGCGGCAAACTGAGACTGGTTCGAATTCGTCTGACGGCACCTCCCTGAAGTGGCCATCGCTCGCGGTCACTCGTACCGAGTCAGAAAGACAAATGAGCTTTTGAGCGACAGGTGTAGGATGAATTGGTTCATCCCAACCTTTCTTGAGCCTTAAAAAACATGGTTTGCGTAGCCGCCTCGGGCTTTGAAATCTCAATTGCTTTCGCAGGCGGCGCGAATGTTTGCTCCTCAAATTCAACTTCGATGTCTTTCCAATGGCTTTCGCCTTGGGCGTCTGAGTACAATTTTATGAATTTCACTTTTTTGCCCTTCCTATTTGAATTGCCTAAAAAACAAACACCGGACTTTGTGACGAAAAGCAGCAAAACTCAAATTGGGCTCTGATGCTGACGATCACCTGAATACTGAGAGCGAACGCGCAAAAGAATTTGCGATCTCATTGTTAGAGAATTGAGAGTTCGAAGACAAACCGAATGACACGAGCCTCCGGCTGTAACAAGATGGTGGGGGAGGTTTACGGTATGGCGGATGTTTTCGACCGCATTGCAGATTGGCTGCAAAAGCTGGCCTTTTTTGATGCTGATCTTGGCGGACTAGTCGAGCAGTTAAGTCTCAGGCTGATCGATGGTGGCGTGCCGGTCACACGTGTTTCGTTGGGCCGCCTGATGATGCACCCTGTAATCGGATTGCTCGATGCAACGTGGGATGCTTCGAACCATCGTATTGAATGGACTGTTCTTCCACGTAGCTCAGTAACGGCTGATCTCTTTGATAAAGCACCCTTCGGAGAGAATTCGAAATTGGCCAATGAGATTGCCAAACAGCACTTTAGTAAGGAAGTATGGGACTTAGCCGACGGACTTTCGAACGGAACAATCAAGTTTCCTTTCATGCGAGCAAATCTGACTGTCGAAGCGACCCGTGACAAATTTCCGCTATTCCGAAAACTCGCTGAAGCAGGTGTCACCGATTATGTCGTATTCAGTGCGCCATTCGGCAATCGTACTGTTGTCTTTGACGGAGAGATGGAGTGGGCTTTGGGCGCGTCTGTTTCTTTTGCTACAAAGCGTCGTTCTGGCTTCACGGACCGTGAGGTAGATGGTCTGTCGCGGCTATCGTTACCTTTGCTTGGTGCAGCGCGTGTATTGTCGGAGCAGTTCTTGGCAGCTGAATTGATGGAGGTCTATCTAGGCAAAGTGTCCGGTCGATCCGTACTTAACGGTCAAATAGCCCGAGGAGATGTCAGCAGAATTGACTGTGCTCTCTTGTTCAGTGATATGCGCGGCTCTACCGCTTTGAGCCAGCGCTTGTCATCGGAAAAATATGTCGCGACGGTTAACCAATTCTTCGATTGTGTTGGTGGGGCGGTGCACGATCACGGCGGAGAGATTCTCAAATTCGTTGGTGATGGGTTGCTTGCGATCTTTCCATTTGATGGTCAACGAAGACTACCTGAGGACATGTGCGAAGCAGCCCTGTCCGCAGCGCGTGAAGCGTTTCAAAGGAATGAAGAACTTGATCCATCAGACCGTGCTGAGTTTGGGGTTGGTTTGCACACGGGCGCCGCTGTCTACGGGAATGTTGGCACCGAAAGGCGCTTGGATTTTACGGTAACTGGCACATCAGTCGCGATTGTCAGCAGGTTAGAAGGCCTGACGCGAAAACTGGACGCGCGGCTTTTGGCAACGGGCGATTTTGTGAACTTGGTATCTGACGAGCCACAAAAATTGGGGCGGCATTCTTTGCGGGGTTTTGATGAAGACTTAGAGGTCTTTTCTTACGACATTACCACGTAACGCTCAATTGTATTAGGCTTTTGCCAAACACTCGTTGTGGCGTGTTCTGAGGCGGGGGCACTAGAATGACAACGGTGTGCTTTACAGCTCAAACCGGACATGCGGCAGTACGGCAGGCGGAAACACGACCATGCCGGACGCAAATGGCAGCGGAGTGGATGGAGCAGACGTTCAAAGCAAAGGCCTATGCCACCAACGTCTCATCGGTTTTGGAGAGCTTGCAAGGCGCAAGAGCAGCGATGCACAATGGACGCATGCCAACCTTGCAACGGATCATACTGACTGCAACCACTCTGACGCTTGCTAGTACGGCGGCAGTATCTTTGGAGATGTCCTGCACTCACCCTGACAGCCCAAATCACACTTACAGCGTTACCGGTGATCAGGGTGTATTTACCTGGGATGACCACGACATCAAGCGCAAATGGTTGCTCATGTGCAATGACCAACGAAACGGTTTGTCTGCATGCCACAGGTCAGAGAGCTACGGCAAGCGTGGCGCTAGCGTGATAACTTTCGTGATGCTTCCAAACGGAATCTTAGTCGAAAGCGGTTACTGGGCTCTTCTTGATACTAGCCGCGTCAGCGTAATAGCAGACTTCGTTTGTGAGACAGAAGGCGAGTGACCGCTTTGCGGACAAAGCGCCAATTCTTGAGAATTGCACCAAGTTCAGCTTTGAGTACTCATCTCTTCCAAGCGGTCGATTGTTTATTTGACAATAGTTGTTTTTTTGCGTTCAGACAATTCGACTTCTCTCAGGACGCTTCCTTTGATTTTTTGGTCGCCAAGAAGACGCCAAATCCAGCGACAACCATCCCAACCCAAGCAATCGGTGGCATGACTTCTCCGAGGACCAGCCAAGCAACAGCTGCCGCTCCCGGTGGGACTAGAAAAAAGAGCGCGGAAACTTTTGACACCTCCCCGGCGCGGATCATGGCAAGCAACAAGCCAACGGCGATGAGTGAACTTGCAATGATGAGATAGACCAGCGACGCAAAAAGCTGCCAAGTCCAAGTGATCTGCATGGTTTCAAAGGCGACCATGAATGGCGCAACCCCCAACAAGCCTGCCGTAAACCCGACCAAATTTGCAGTGACAGGATGATGCGAAACTCCGAAGCGTTTTTCCCACAAGGTTCCGCCGGTAATACCGATCAGGGCGAGTGCGGCGAAAAGAAAACCAAACAATGGCGGTGTAGCTACCTCCGACCTTGCAGTAATGACAAGAACCGCCCCCGTCAGGCCAAGGGCCAATCCGGCCCATTGCCGCCAGCTCACACTTTCACCTGCCCAACGCGGTGCGATCAGGCTGGTCAGAATGGGCTGCATAGCGAGGATAAGGGCCAGTGTTCCAACCGACAAACCTGCGTCAAACGACATGTAACACATGCCAAAATACATCGCCTGAAGCAGAAAACCAACGATGGCCAAGTGTATCCACTCTTTAGGTGATTTTGGCAGCGGTGGGCGCAGGATGGCAAACAAGCCGGCCATAATCACCACTACACAGGCAAAGCGCAGTGCAAGGAAAGTCATCGGCTCTATATAACCGAGGCCGAACTTGGCACCGACATAGCCGGTTGACCACACCGCCACAAATATACCTGGTGCAAAAATTAGCCATGTGGGCCGGTCGGCGGTCAAGAAAAATACCCTCGGCAAGTGTTGGTGTCGGACATCAGGGAAAATTCACGTGAACTCCGAAATACACTGAGCATGGAAATAGTGAAAATGAAATGATTTAGCAGACATCTATCTTGCCATATCGCGTGACAAGACATTCTTCGCTACCTCAATTGTGGCAGTATGGAATTTTCGATCATTGGACCGTAGGAGTTGTTAATACCGTCGGGTTTACCGGTCAGCCCTTTAAGAACTTCGGGCGTGTGAGAAACTGGCCTAGTTGGTCGAAAAAGCATCGCTCAGGAAAGCAAACGCCTTTGAATATACCCCAGGTGCCTCAGATTCACGTGGTCCGGCAACGTTAAGAACCGAAGGTGTGATTGATGCGACCCACTTCCGAACTCGCTCAGTTTCTAGACGGTTTTTATCTGCAAGCGCGATACGCAAAACCGGTTTTCCTACCTCAATTGCGACTTTATGAGTATAGTTCGTGCCCGGGCTTTCTGATCCATCAGTCAGAATAAGCGTCGCGTCGCTTGAACCGACGTTGAGCCGGGTTCTGACGTCGGGTTCAGCCGACGGTGCTTCCGTTAGACCTGAGTATCGTTCTGGAATGCGGCCAGCTTCGTTGATGCGACCCTTGGGGACCCAGCCGCCGTAGCTCAAACCGCGTTGGATAGCGAACTCAAGTGCAGCCAAGTCTACGCCAGTTTGACCACCCGATACGATTTTCACGGCAATCTTCCTGCTGGATCCGACTTCTCACCTTCGCCAGACCGAACAATTTGCGTTTCGTTCGAATTGAAGGGCTCCAGCAGTTCGAATGCGTCATCCGCGTTGCCATCCATCCATTGCTCATAGTCCTCCGGCTTGAGGATGGCGGGCATTCTCTGCGGGTGTATGGGCTTTACCAGTTCATTGGCCGTCGTGGTGATGACGGTGTAGGTTCCAACCTCCTCTGGCCCTTCAATGCCCTGGTATCGCGAGGTTTGCCACATACCCGCAAATGCGAGTGGCGGGCGGTCTTCATCGCCTTTCAAGGCAAACCAGTGATAGGTTGCAGGGTTTCTTCCTTGGGCCTCACAGAACGAACTAGCCGGAACGAGGCAACGCCGCTCCTCAAAGCTCTGTTTCCAAAAGCCGTTTGAGCGAACCTTGTCATCACGTGCGTTGTTCCAGGCACCGGGTTGAATAATTGCGCCGGTTTTCTTTGACTTCTTTGTCGTGCGAAAGCCCCAACTCAGTGGGACCAACTCTCGCTGACCTTCCTCGCCTTTCCTGATTACCGGGGCTAAGTGCTTTGGGTAGATGGCTGGCAATGGTTCCGCATTCCCGAGCCTGTCACGTTCAACGGCCACATCAAACAGTTGGCGCATCGCTGTGGCAGGGATGGTGTTGGAGTAGAGGTTGCACATAGCCAGAAAGGCTAAGCACAAGACCTAAGTTGGACAAGGCTGCGCGACTTACCGTGTCGCAAAGCGACGTGATCTATTGGCTGACCCATGGTAGCGGCCCAATGAAAGGGCACTCCATGACAGCGACACAAAAATTCCAAAACCCGACAGTTGGTATTGCGTTCGTACTGACCGGAATATTGGCGATTTCTATCAATGATATGCTGATTGGCCTTGTCAAAAAAAACTTTGCTTAAGCGGGGCAGGGTGGTTGAGTAGCTTTTTCCGATGACCAGACCTGCCTCTTTCAAGTACTTTAAAACTAGTCCCGAAATCATTCGCCTTGCTGTGATGCTGTCCATCCGTTTCCCGCTCTTGCTTCGGAATGTCGAAGATTTGTTGCACGAGCGAGCCATCGACTTGAGTCACGAAACTGTCCGGTATTGGTGGAACAGGTTTGGCCCAATGTTTGCTGCTGAGGTCCGAAGAAAGCGTGTTCAGAAATTGATAGCATACTCCAAATGGAAGTGGCACGTGGACGAGGTTTTCGTGAAGGTGAATGGCAAGCGGCACTACCTTTGGCGGGCTGTGGGTCACAAAGGCGAGGTACTGGATGCCGTTGTCACCAAACGTCGAAACAAAGCTGCAGCACTGAAATTCCTCAAAAAATGATGAAGCCATACGGTAAATCGGAAACCATCGTCACGGATCGCTTCGCATCGTACCGGGCCGCGCTTAGAGAACTTGGTGCTAGGGAAAAGCAGCAGACGGGCAGGTGGCTCAACAACCGCGTTGAGAATTCGCATCTGCCTTTCCGACGGCGTTAACGCGCCATGCAGCGGTTCAGGCGCATGCGAAGTCTACAGAAATTCGCCTCCGTCCATTCGTTGGTCTAAAATCACTTCAACCAGGAAAGATCGCTAGCCAGCCGAGACACCTTCAAGCTGACCTGCACCGGCGCTCTCGCAGAGTGGTGCGAACTTGGTGCGGCAATAAGGACAGCTACAATGGCCTAGCCGAGACAACCAAAATCTTGAAACACCCACACTTTGAATGTCGGCTTACTTTCCGGCGCTCAAGTTGGTCTCTGCGCGCAACAAAGGTCGGCTCCCCATTCGAACCGCAGATCTGAAGTTTCCGCTTTGGGCTGACTTCGGTCCTGTGCATTGATAATGCGGATGACCGCAAAGTCCGCAGAGCAGTCATTCATCTCAACTCTCTTCAATGGCTGGTTCGTGGGCGAAACATCCATTCCATCCAGACGAAAGCAATACGGTTCGCTTCGCGATAGCTATTCTGATTTTGCGTCGAACATCAAAAACGGCTTAGTGGCCGCGTGGTAGCTGTCAAGGCTTCGGCATTTGTACCATCTACACGCCGAGATGTCGCTGGCTGATTTCACTATCCAGATCGTCAATTGCGCCTGACCAGACCGATCTGCCTCGCTCAAGGATGGTCGCGCGATCACAGACCGCTCGCAACTCGCTAAGCGATTTGTCGATTACCAGAATTGAAAGACCAGATTCCCGTTTCAGTTGCTCCACAGTCGCCCAGATTTCTCGCCTGATATTTGGCGCAAGCCCTTCCGTAGCCTCATCCAGTATGAGCAAGCGTGGGTTGGTAACTAGCGCACGCCCGATCACCAGCATTTGCTGCTCCCCGCCTGACAGTGAGCCCGCAAGCTGATCGGCACGTTCGCTGAGACGCGGGAAAAGCGCAACGACCTTGTCTATATCCCAATGGCCAGGTCGGGACACAGCTACGAGGTTCTCACGCACCGTTAGATCGCGAAATGCGCGGCGGCCTTCGGGGACAAGGCCGATCCCCAACCTTGCCACTTGGTGGCTCGACAGTTTGCGAATGTCGGTGCCAGCAAACACCATCGAGCCTTTACTTCCGATCATTCTGCAAATAGCGCGAACGGTGGTCGTCTTGCCCATACCATTGCGCCCCATAAGGGCGACGACTTGGCCCGCTTCGATCGTCAGATCAACGCCAAAGAGGGCTTGGCTCTTGCCATAGTTTGCGACTAGGTCGGAAATGGAAAGAAGGCTCATAAGTTCTCTCCAAGATAGGCGCGCTGAACTATTGGATTTTTGCGAATATCTTCGACTGATCCGGTGGCAATCACACGCCCGTAATCAAGAACCGTTATTCGGTCAGCCAATTTGAAGACGACGTCCATGTCGTGTTCGACAAGCAGGATCGGGGCCTGATTTCGCAAGTCGCTCAGCAGGTCCGTGAGCAGCTGTGTGCCTTCCGCGCTTAAACCGGCCATCGGCTCGTCCAGTATGAATACCTTTGGTTCTAAGGTCAGCGCAACTGCGACTTCCAGTTGGCGGCGCTGACCATGGCTGAGTTCGCCTGTTCGCTTGTCTGCAAAGTCGATCAGGTCCACGCGACGCAATGCATTCTCTGCGTGATCGCGCAGGTTTTTGTCGCCAAGAACGGGTAGGAAGAATTGCCAGGGTCGGCCTTTGGCCCCAAGCGCGCCCAGCATGGCGTTCTGCAAGACGGTGTCCTCTGATGCAAGAGCAGAAATCTGGAAGGTGCGTCCGAGCCCGAGCCTTGCCCGGTTTTTCGTGGTCTCGTGAGTGATATCCTGGCCCTGAAGGCGAACCGAACCTGCGTCAGGCTTCAGGCCGCCGCAGATCTGAGCGATGAGCGTTGATTTACCAGCCCCGTTTGGGCCGATCACGGCGTGAACTTCGCGGGGCCTAAGGTCCAATGTCACGTCGTCATTTGCAATCAGGGCGCCAAAGCGTCTAGTGAGACCTTCAACTTGCAACACGGGCCGCATCATCGTTCAGACCTTCCCGTAATGACGCCATAAAGGCCGCCGCGGGCGAAAAGGACGACCACCAGCAAAAGCAGACCAAGAAAGAATAGGAAATATTCGCTAATACCTCCAAGCGCGTGTTCGAGTACGACGAACAGAGTCGCGCCTGCAACTGGCCCGAACGTCCGGCCCAACCCTCCGAGGATTATGAAAACGATCAGTTCACCTGACATCTGCCAGCTGAACATCGTCGGACTGACGAAGCGATTAAGATCGGCAAAAAGCGCCCCCGCCAGCCCACAGATCATGCCGGAAATCACCAATGCGATGAGTCTCAGCCGAAAAGGATCAAGCCCTACCGCCTCCACCCGCTCGGGACTTTGCCGCGCCGCATTTAACGCAAGCCCAAAGGATGATTTTGCGAGCCGCACGTTTAGCCAAAGGACTAGGCTCAGAATTGCAAAACAGATCCCGAAGAACTGTATGGGATCAAGCGTGTTCATCCCCGGGAACGAATTTCGAATGTAGATGGAAAGGCCGTCTTCTCCGCCATAGGCGGGCCAGCTGATCGCGAAGAAAAAAAACATCTGCCCGAAGGCCAGCGTGATCATGATGAAATACACGCCGGAAGTTCGAAGCGACAGAAGCCCAACTACCAAAGCGGTAACACCTGAAAACAGTATTGCCACCAACCAGATCACAGGCATGAGCTTGGTTCCAGAAATCGTGAACGGCCATTCCATCAATGGCGAATACGTCTGAGCGTGAAACGCCAAAATACCCATCGCATAGCCGCCAATCCCAAAGAAGACCGCGTGTCCGAGGCTCACGAGCCCTCCGAGCCCAAGCGCGACATTGAGACCAACCGCGGCCAGAGCGAAGATGACCGCGCGGGTCGCCAATGTAATTGTGAAGGGTTCATCCGAGACCCAAGCCCAAAGCGGCGCACAAAGAAGCAGGCTCATGAGAATGGCGTTTAGTGCTTTTTCCGGGATCATGCGCGCGCCCCGAACAGCCCGGTAGGTCTCCAGATCAGCACGCCAGCCATAAGAACGTAAATTGACATTGAAGCTAATGCCGAACCAGTCGATGTCGCAACATCCGGCGCCACGAACAGTTTGAACAGTTCCGGCAGGAAGATTCCGCCCAGGGTATCGGTCAATCCAACCAACAAACTGCCGATAAGCGCCCCGCGAATGGACCCGATGCCCCCGATCACTATGACGACGAAAGCGAGGATCAGGATCGGCTCACCCATACCGATCTGGACCGATTGGATGGCACCTACAAGTGCTCCCGCTAGTCCGGCGAGCGCTGCTCCGAGCGCGAAGACAAACGTGTACAAGCTGCCAATATCAACGCCGAGTGCTGCAATCATTTCCCGGTCATTTTCTCCGGCACGAATCTGAATGCCAACGCGGGTCCGTGAGATGAACAACCACAACCCAACCGCCACCAAAAGCCCTACAAGGATGAGTGCAAGGCGATATAGCGGATACTGAATGCCGCCTGGCAATGAAACCGGACCGGACAAATAGCTCGGAATTTCGAGAAACAGCGGGAATGAACCGAAGATCCATCGCGTACCCTCCGAGAAAATCAGTATCAGCGCAAAAGTCGCAAGCACTTGCTCGAGGTGATCGCGGGCATAGAGCCGACGAATGACTGCCAATTCGACGATGACCCCGGCCATAGCCGCCGCAGCAATGGCAGCTGCAACAGCCGCCAAGAAAGACCCCGTCGCTGCAGCGGCCGCCGCAGCTGCAAAAGCGCCGACCATGTAGAGTGATCCGTGCGCAAGATTTATAAGGCCCATCACGCCGAAGATCAGCGTCAGGCCTGCCGCCATGAGAAAGAGCATGAAGCCGAACTGTATTCCGTTCAGAATCTGCTCGGCGATAAGGATTAAAGTCACGGTTCGAGCAAAAACGGGCCGCCGCCATTTAGTTGGGGGCGGCCCTCCGATTACATTTTACAGTCTGCCGCGTAGGCGTCCGAGTGGTTTTCCAACGCCACACCAATGATCCGGTTGGTGAATACATCCCCTTCCTGAATGACTTCGCGCGCATAGATAGTCTGAATTGGATGGTGGTTTGGACCAAATGCAAAGTCGCCACGCGTGCTGTCGAATTCGGCCGCGCGCAATGCATCTCTGAACGCGTCTTGATCCGAGACGTCAGCCGATCCGAGCGCCGAAACAATCAATTGTGCCGTGTCGAAGCCCTGGCTTGCGTAGAGAGACGGAAGCCGCCCGTACTCGGCAACAAAACTTTCAACGAACGCGGCATTTGCTGGATTGTCGATATCCTTGTTCCATTGGCTGGTATTCACAATCCCAAGTGCTGCGGGCCCGACGGCTTGAAGGATGCCCTGATCGAACGAAAACGCCGGTCCCACCACGGGCAAATCAACGCCGCTATCCGCGTATTGCTTGAGAAACGAAATCCCCATTCCGCCGGGAAGGAAGAAAAAGACACTGTCTGCGCCGGACGCGCGGATTTGAGCAATCTCGGCCGCATAATCCGTTTGGCCAAGCTCGGTGTAAATCTCACCGGCAAGATCGCCTTGGAAGAACCGCTTGTACCCAGTCAAAGCGTCCTTGCCCGCCGGATAATTCGGGGCGAGGATGAAGCTGTGGCTATGCCCTGCCGTGTTGGCATAGGCGCCGGCTGCTTCGTGCAGGTTGTCGTTCTGCCAGGCGACGTTGAAGTAGTTTTCATGACAGCCCTGACCGGCCAACGCAGACGGTCCGGCGTTCGGCGACAAATAGAACTTACCTTGGGCCGTTGCCGCCGGAACAACCGCCATTGCGAGGTTCGACCAGATAATGCCCGTCAGGATATCAACCTTCTCGGATTGGATCATCTTGTCAGCAAGCTGCACGGCGACGTCGGGTTTACGCTGATCATCTTCGACGACGACTTCGATGTCATCCCGCCCGGATTGCTTGATACCCAGCATGAAACCGTCGCGCACATCGATCCCCAAGCCGGCTCCACCACCGGACAGAGTAGTAATCATGCCAACCTTGGTCTCAGCGAATGCTCCTGTGGCCAGCAACCCGATGGATGCGGCAATGGCAATCGATTTATACGTCATAAGTTCCCCCCATGTTGTTTTCCACTAGCACCGGCTGCATTTGTCCGGCCTAGGTAGAGGTTGCTATAGCGAGGACCGCCCTCGCAAACAGTCTTTATTGAGATGCTTTCCTGTTCAGAAAGGCAATGTCCAGTGCAGCTTTAAATCTCTACGGCTTAAGTTGGCTACTATTATCTAGAACCACAAGTATCTAGAACCACAAGTTTTGGGGCCGTATTGCGAGGCATCAAGCTAAATTGGGGTTCATGATCTCTGATCGAAAGATGCGATTTGCTCAATTGCCGAGTCGCCACACGGAGACAACTGTTGCAGTCTAGTAGCATGTTGCAGGCTCGACACGGTCATTCGAGCAATTTGCTCAAATCATGAGCTAAGCGCCGCTGAGCGGTCGTTCAAGCACACAAGACCAAACTTTCCACATCCAATTACCGCTTAGGGCGATCGTAGACGCTGGTGAGAAAAACGTCTATGACCGCATTGCGGGCTCTGCAGCCGTCCAAATTTTTTACTCCAAAGGACCGCAGTCAACCCTAAGGGGACGTTCACAACTGGACTTTGCAGGTTCCATGACGCGTGGCTAAGCCGAACTAGATCTGCCGAGGCAAATCTATACCTTTGACCCAAATCACTGTGTTTCAACCAAATCCAAGAAACCACTGAATTATGAACGCGTTCGCAAGATCGACAAAGAAAGCTGACACCAAAGGCAGAACAATGAACGCTATCGGCGAAGGGCCATACCGTTGCGTGACTGCGGTCATATTCGCAATGGCGGTTGGTGTTGCACCCAAAGAGAAACCGGCGAACCCCGCTGATATGACTGCTGCGAAGTAGTTTTTTCCCATCAGCCGGAACACGATGAAAATAATAAACGTGACGGCCGCAAAGGATTGCAAAAGCATGGTGGTGATTAAAACTCCCGCACTGCTGGCCAGGGTCCACAACTCCATGCTCATCAGCGACATTGCCAGAAATACTGACAGGCTGAATTCGGAAATCACGTTCATCGCAGGAGTGCCCGCGGGCCATTTGAGCTTAGAAAACAAGGGCGGCAGCAAGTTCGACAGTAAGATTCCGCTTAAGAGGCAAGGCACGAAGAGGGGCAGTTTAACTCCTGCTGCCTCAAGTGCTTCAAATACGGAATACCCAATCGCGATTGCGATGTGAATCCAGAGCACACAATTCATCAGGTCTACATGAGTAACTGTCGATGGTTGGTCGGTAGTTGGCTCCGCAACCGTTGCAACTTCTTCCTCTGAATCGTCGACACTCTTTAGATCGTTCTTTTGGATGAGAAAACGGGCAATGGGTCCACCCAGAACGCTGGCCAAGATCAGACCAACGGTCGCCGTAGCTATACCCAGTTCGGAAGCACCGACGACTTGATAGCTATTTTCTATGGTTGGGCCCCAAGCAATGGCTGTGCCGTGACCTCCGATCAAGGATGCGGTTCCCAACAATACTCCTGCTTGTGACGGCAAGCCGAACAAAAGCGCACCAATCATGCCCACCACGTTCTGCACGAGCATAAAGGCAATCGTGAGCCCAAGCATGAGCACAAGAAGTGGTCCACCCTTTGTCAGATCAGCAAAACGGGCGTTTAGACCAACTGTCGTGAAAAAGTAGACCAACAAAAAGTCTCTGGCGCTCAGTTCGTAGCTGATTGCACGGCCAGTGGCTAAAAACACAAGCAAAGCCAGAATGGCCGCCAGAAGGCCTCCGCTGACTGGCTCCGGAATGCTGTACTTGGACAAGACTGCGTAACGACGGGTCAACCGTGCGCCAAGGAAATAGACCAATATACCGATTGTAACGGCGCCAAAGCTGTCAATTTCTATCGGATCAAGCATTTCCATGGTGTATTGTTTCCCCGTTCAAGCAAGTGATCTTCTGTCAATTTTGTTAGGATTGGTTTTGTCTAAGTTTTTGAATTTGAGAAGTTAGATCAGGCATCCTTTTTGATATTGCTCGGTGGTACTCCAGTCCACCCCTTGAATGCGTGCGCGAAGCTCGTTGCGTCAGAGTAGCCGAGCATTTCCGCCACTTGCGTCACACTGTGATCGCCTTCCTTCAACAATTCTTCCGCGCGATTACGCTTCAGATCCGCGAGCAGTATTCCAAGGGTCGTGCCCTCTTTCCTAAGCTTCCGAGCAAGCTGCTGCTCGGATAGGCCAAAGATTTCAGCCGCCTTTTTGTTGCTTGGAAAACCTGCATCCACGTGTGGTCTAAGGGCTTCGCTGACACTCTCGGTAAGTGAGCGAGGAGTTTCCGTTCACCACTGTCATCTACGGGGACTTGGAAGTACCCTTCCTTTGAAAACTCCAAGTTCAACCACTCAGCGGGAAACGCTACGCGATGCCCATACCTGTCCCCTTTGATAGGTTTGGAACCTTTGAAGTCATCGGGTAATGCATTGGGGTCGCTTACGGTTATCATCGTATTGGCAGTGGACCACTTACTCCCGACACTCCTTGCGAAAATCTCTGAAAATAAGCAGGCAAAAAACGCGTCTATCTGAGCAGGAACGAAAGGTGTTTCAAAATACCGCTTCCCGGACATAAGCGCTGACTTGCCATGTATGTCCAAGTGGTGCTCGGTTGAACTTGAATGCTCAGTCGCAACGATAACGACTGCCGTCAGAAAGGAGCCGAGCGTTTTCGCATCTTTGGCAGCGTCGACCAATGGTGGCCAGTTTGAAACCGCCATCTTCACGCTAAGCTTCCCCAGCAGATGAATATCATTTGTGGCCTCAGCCGCCTCTTCGAACAGCTGGTACATGACAATTGCGTGGATATACGCGTCGGGGTCATCGAACGAGGATCTTGAAATGCCCAAGCGTGTTAGCAGCCCATCGGTGTCGGCATAGACTGCATCCAGCGTGCTCAAGATCGGTCTCGCTGTAGACAACCGGATCAAGGGCTGCGCGGGGCCATTCATGTTCGACCCTCGGAAAGTGCAAGGCTCATTTTCCACCTCGTTACTATGACATGGAACCGCAACAGAGTTCCGTCGACCTGATGATTTTCATCAAAAATCGAAGCTTGATGACCAGAGCTATCATGTATTGTAGATATTCAGATGCCTAAATGTTTTGCAGCAAGTCGCTCGTCGAAGTGCCTTTGAACCAATTCCGTCAGTAGGCGATCTGTTAGAACTGGTTCTGCCAAAGGCAAAAATATTGCCAACCTCGGTGAGCTTGCTAACGATGAGAGAGGTGATATGGCGGACTCTGACCACGAGCTTCAGCGACCAGGATGGGCAGTTCCAATCGTCGCGGCAATCATACTGCTGATTTTTGTTTGGTATGTATTTAGCGACAGGATCACCCCGACAACTAACAATGCCTCGGTACAAGGTTACACTATTGCGGTTGTTCCCGAAGTATCGGGTTACATCGCTGACATTCCGATTAAAAAGAACACGCTCGTTCCAACTGGCACGACGTTGGCATCCATAGAAAAAACGCGCTTTGAAAATGCAGTTGAAGCGGCTGAAGCAGAGCTGGAGGCCGCTGGACAGACCGTTGGTGCCTCGACTGCTTCTGTTGCCACAGCAACCGCAGCTTTGGCAAAGGCTCAGGCGCTTCTGGAGGAAACCCGAGCGCAATCTGCCCGCATCTTCACGCTGGAAGAAAAAGGAATTTACGCTCCAGCGCGCGCCTTGACCTTGAGAAGACAGATCTTTTCGCCCCCGCGGACGTTATCGTGGGTGGGCTGAAGATTGACGAGGGGGCATTTGCAAATGCTGGTGCGCCCCTGATGACCCTGATTTCAATCGAGGATCAACGGGTGGAAGCATTCATGACCGAGAACGACCTGACGCGGCTTGCGCCGGGCAACAAAGCCGAAATAGCCCTCGATGCGTTTCCGGGACAGGTCTTTGAAGGGAAAGTCAAAAGTACCGCATGGGGTGTCTCGTCAGGTAAGACAGTTGATCTTGGCGATCTTCCAACCGCATCAAAACCAAAGGGGTGGTTGCGCGACCCGAAACCGCTCTTTCAGCCGTCCTAATATGTTCTCAATCTTGTGACGGATTCGATAAATCTTGGCAAAATATGGTGCAAAATCTTTGCGGTTCTGTTCCGTTTCTCTGGATTCGCAAGACCCGCTAGTGAATATCCGCTTCGAGCCGCAAGCAGCCAGTGATGCTCACCTCAGAGAACGGCATCACCGAGCCCAATACTACCGCCTCGGTGATTTTGCGAGCACGGTAGATACGGTGCGCGTCTTTCTACTTCTTGTGATTGCGATTGCGCCCAGCACTAAGGCACATGCAAAAACTTGAGGAAAAGAGATGGCTTCGTCAAAAGCAAGGTATCCCACGGCAAACATCGTGGGCAATTCGATGCTTCCGATGACCGCAGTTTGGGGAGCCCCAATAGCAGGTGAGCATATCGTGTATATGAGCTGGGGCACGAAAGCTGTAACCAGACCAATACCAACAATGAGCAGCCAATCGGATTGTTCCCTTGGGAGAAGCTCTCCAACCTCAGCACCAAGGATGAGCGGTGCGAGGCCCAGTACAGACCCCAGAGAAACTGACGCGATACGTGCCAACGTCGCGATCCGTGACAACCTGTGTACCAGGACGCAGATTCCGAAGCCAAACCCAAATGGGGCGGCAAGGGATAGCAGCAGCGTTGGTAGATGTTCCGCAGCCACTGACGCAGGCGAGCCAGCAATGACAGCTGCCACCACAATCAGACCAGCGGCCAACATGGCGCGTCGCGTGGGTGCATCGCCAAACACAGTCCAAGCAATAACTAAGGTGAACACCGGATAGGTCATGTAAAGCACACCTACTGTCGATGCGGGCAACTTCTCCAGCGCCGTTACATACCCGATCCAACCAAGCCCCATTACGGCTCCGGCGGAAAGACCCCAAGTGATCTCTCGCCATTCTTTTCGGTGCACGATGAGAACGGGAAGCAGAAGAAGAGCCGCAACAATGTAGCGGTAGAATGCGACCGCATAGGGAGCAACACCCTGTTCGGTTAGGCTGCGGCTGAAGTAGGGAACCAGGCCGAAACAGATTGAAGCAAAAAGAACACCCATAACCGCAAATGCGTAAGGGATGGGCGATCGATTTCGCGCAGATGTCGTGGCCATAATCTGGAGTTATCACGCATTTGTATCTTCGTCTTTAGAGATTCCACGAACGACTGCTTTGTCCGCACAGCAGACATTCGCCCAAATTCTACGAGCGACCGAATTGAGCCCTCTTTGATAAATGCTGCGCGGTGCCCCAATGACAGCGATGCGCAGAAAGCGGACTTTGCAAAGTCTCGCTAAGGCACCAAAACGGACGCTTATCGCTGTCTCGTATGCAGCAGGTTAATATCACAAAAATGATCGTTAGTCTTCTGTGCCGCTGACCCAAGCCACCTTCAAGTTTGGATCGAAGAGCAACGGTTTCACCTCGACTTGCCTAGTTCTAAGCCAGACAGGCTCAAATTCTCTGTTGTCCGCCAAAGCATCAAGGCTTGTATCGTGCGTAGTCGAAGTCCATATACACGAGGCTTACGTTTTTCTTTTTCGACCTGCTGTCTCCCCAATTCGGCGTTCAGTCTTTCGATTCAGACCGACCACGCCGAGTCGCCGCAATGATGCGGGCGGCACGTATTAGGAGACTTCCACCATGGCAAATGGCACAGTAAAATGGTTCAACTCGACCAAAGGTTTTGGCTTTATCGAACCTGAAGATGGCAAGCGCGATGTGTTCGTGCATATCTCAGCACTTGAGCGTTCCGGCATCAGCGAATTGAAGGACGGCCAGAAGGTCACTTTTGACGTCGAAGCTGGCCGTGACGGGCGCGACAGCGCCGCCAATCTGGCACTGGCCTGACCTTTTACGGGCACCCTTATGGGGTGCCCGTTTGCACAATGGGCTGCTAAAAGCCCTTGGAGAACAAGTCAGTTGCAACAGCAGGAATTGACCCGGGCGCTCGCGCAATACCGTGTGCCCGATACGAAGCGTAGCGTTATTGAACTGACAATCACTGTCATCCCCTTTTTCGCGCTATGGGGCGCAGCGTGGTTTGCGCTATCCCTTAGTATCTGGGTCACTGTTCTATTGGCCATCCTGAACGCCGCATTTCTGGTCCGTATCTTTATCATTATGCATGATTGTGGTCATGGATCCTTCTTTAGAAACCGCACAGTTTGCAATTGGACCGGCCGGGTTCTGGGTGTTCTCGCCCTGACACCCTATGACGTCTGGCGGCAAAGCCATGCGATTCACCATGCCTCAACCGGTAACCTTGATCGGCGTGGTATGGGTGACATTCCTACATTGACCATTGAGGAATACCTGAAACGGAATTGGTTCGGGCGTGCCGCTTACAGGTTAATCCGGAACCCCTTCTTCCTGTTCTGTATCGTACCGGTCTACACGTTCTTTTTTCAAAATCGCTTGCCCTTTGGTTTCATGCGGTCAGGCTGGCTGTATTGGGCAAGTGCAATGGGAACAAACGCCGCGATTGCGGTGGTCCTGGCTCTGATTTTTTGGACCGGAGGCCTGGATGTACTGGTTTTTGTATTCCTTCCAACCATGATCGTCGCCGCATCGATTGGTATTTGGCTATTCTATATTCAACACCAGTTTGAACACACGACTTGGGAGCGGGAAGAAGTGTGGAATCTTCAGAACGCCGCATTCTATGGAAGTTCTCACTACGCCCTGCCAGGCATCCTGCGGTGGTTCTCTGCCAATATCGGTGTGCACCATGTTCACCACCTTGCCAGCCGCATACCGTTTTATCGGCTAAACGAGGTATTGCGTGACCATTCCGAGTTGGAAAATTGCCAGCGTATTACTCTATATGAGAGCCTTCATTGCGCACGATTGCATCTTTGGGATGAAAAAAGTCAACGTCTGCTGACTTTTTCCGAGGCTTTGTCGAACGCCAATTCCAATAGGCATCTAGTGTAGCCTGGCGCGCACCAAAAAGGCTTCGACAGTATCACCGCCGAGGGCGCGAATGGCCTCTAGTCGGTGAAGGCCTTCAATCAGCACGAACCTCTTGTTGTCCGCGCGTATCTGGATCGGGGTCTTCTGGCCGTTCTTCAGAATATCTTCGGCCAGCGTCAGGACTTTTTGCTGATCAAGTGTTTTTGCACGCTTCACAGGTACATAGATCAGGTCGAGCGGGTATGGTTTCTTCTCCAGCATAAGCTACGTGTGCAACCTTTCGTGCATTTGTTCCGGTTCAAAGTTCGCTACAAGAGCTGGGTCTGGAATGTACGTCATAGAACCGAACGAACAGCGTCGCGCAGTTCCTGATGCATAATCCAGATTGCTGGCTCATCTTCACTTTCGATGTGAGAAAATGCCAAAACCTGCGCGGCGCCATCATTCTGTGCCGATCCAGCTTCGGGAAGTTCGAGTTCCAGATATTCTGCGATCAATAGTCCGACTTTCTTGAAAACTTTGATGGACGCCTCGCGCGATTTGTAACCGGCTGCCTGAGACAAGTGACCAATGGTCAGACCTTCCTTGCCTGCGATTGTAAGTGCTTTGAGTATTGTAACCTGCGCAGGGGTGAGCCTGATCTGGCGTAATGCCTCGACGTATTCTCTTTTACTGGGAACAAGGGTGCCGGAGTTTCCCTCAAATCGGCGTTGACCGCTACGCGTCCTGTCTCGTTCTTCGAGAATTTCTTTCAAGGCTTCAATGGCCAATGCCGGTGTTTCACCAACTGCATCAGCAATCATTGCCTGCGTTTTAGCTGGTGGCTTGGGGAAGGCGCGCGCAACGCTGTTACCGCTCAGAATACCAGCCTTAATCAAGTACTTCCCGAACTCTTCTTCAATCACACCAGATACGTCAGCGTTCTGCGTTTTACGAACACTGCGGTCCTGAAATGCTCTTTGGTCCAGACCGCGAGCTGACGTCTTTGAAGCCGGAAGGGTTACTTGAGGGGCATTTTTACGCATCAGAGAAACACCACTACAACTATCGCCACAACAAAAACCGCTAACGCGATAAACATCTTAACTATGTAGGACCTGCGATGAGCCTTTTCGGCTTTGAGCATTTTGCCCAAGTTTTCGTCTATCGAGTTGTGGTTCACGGCTTGGTCCTTCCGGATATGTCGGGCGAGATTGATTTCCATTAACCTATTGTCGCGGCACATTTTCGGTGCACGTATCGTTCTGTCGTGTGAACGGCCGATTGCATTCCCAACCATCACCTCTTCGATTCAAATGAGCGTTTGAAGGCACAAGGATCGCAACGCACCTGTCCCGGTTTGCGCGAAAACCACGTTCACATTTCCATCCGGAATAGGTTTCAGGTGCAAGGTACGCATGCTGCGGAACTGCCACAGGCTCACAGCCGCTATCCGCTGCCCTATAACCTCTGAGACATACCCATCCTTCTGAGCTTCTTTTGTCGCTCAGACGACCGTTGCTTGGGACACTAATCGCAACACAATCCTGATCTTCCTTGCGAAACCCCCAGTCACAGTGTATCTCCTGCGCGCCAAACCGGGTTTCGACGTACCCGTTTTGAGGCGCAATCAATTCTTCGCATTTTTCTCCGACACGCTGGAACAGCCGATTGCACTCCCATCGATCTCCGGTCGATGCAAGATATCCGTTATTGGGAACTGCTATTTCCTCACAAAGATCTCCAACACGCTGGAATCCATGGTTGCATTCCCAAACTGGACCAAAGGCACTGCCGGTCAAATATGCGTTTTCTGGTACGTCCGTTCTTTGACAGGATCCGTTCTTGTTATCGAAACTTTCGTCACAAACAGATCCGTCGGCATTGCTGGCGACTTGAGCAGGAAGCTTCGTTCCTGTGAGCAACACCAAAAGTGTCGGGATCAAACAAAGAATGCAGCGCGTAAACACGATGAACGACTGATTGAAACGGAACCTGAGACCTGATCTATCGGTCATTAAGCACGCAATTTATGAGCCATGTGCTGTTCATACGGCGCCTTCTTTCATGGGTCACGAGATGACTGGAGCATGTCAAGTGACAGTTGCGAATGCTTGCGAGGAACGAGCTCATAGCGAAGACCCCAGCGAAACCCGTTCCTATGCTGAGGCACATGCTACAATTAGTCTGAAGGCCATTGGATTATCGTAACCGGCAGCATCGCGGCGGCGAGTAATTTTTTACCAATGCACTCTTGTCGTTCCTAGTCTGTGAAGAGTCAAGGACGCACGCTCGTCAAGAAGCGTGTGCTGCGGAATGGTCAATTTTTGAGACCGGCGAGTTATTAGGTGGTTAAGAGAATAACTGAGAGGCAAAATTCACTTTGGGGCAATTTAGGTTGACAATTCGTCTGTGAAATCGCCGGATTTCTTGGGCAACAATCTTGGAGGTGGTGAACGCTCGCCGCGCCGGCCTATTGCCGACACCGAACTAGGAGATTCGCAATTTCTATCGACAGTTTTGCGGACACTGAGATTGGAAAACACCTCGCCGACGCTGCACGTCGTTGCCGTATGGTTTTCTTCACTGGATTACCAGCGTCTGGAAAGTCATTTCTGTTGCGCCAGCAAATATCCATTTCGGTCTCGTTGGGACGACGCGTACATATCATGCGGTGGGATACAGGACTCGCGGCGTTTCAGACCGAAGACATACTCGCAAAGTACCCAGATGTTTCAGATGGAACTCATCCGTTGATCCGAAAGGCAGCCGGATTGTGGGGCCGGAGAGCCCTAGCGCGATGGCTGACAGAGACTACCGATCCCACTGACATGATTGTCGGTGAAGTCCCTATCATCGGAAACAGGTTTTCCGAGTTCATCCAGGCGCAGCCGGATCAGGTTGAACCAGCCTTAGCATCCGAGGCAACCACCTTCATCTATCCTGTTCCTACAAAGAGTTTGCGCGCCAATCTCGAAGCCATCCGAAGGTCTACGTTTGCGAACCCAAAACACCCTGATGAGGCCAGAGATGCGCCTCCATCGACAATGGAACTGGCTTGGCGTTTGACGTGTACCAAGGCCGCAGAATTGGGTTTGATCTCTGAAGCGGACAGTCATTCTCCGTACGAGGAGATGATTTATTTGCGGTTTTTTGAGCACCTACTGCAACATCGAAACGCCATTAGAATTGGGGTCGATACGATTTATTCAAATGCCGGATCAGCCCATGATCTGGATGCGAACGTCTTAGAACTCAGTGCTAGCTCAGACGAAGTAAAGTACGCAATCGCAGAGGTAGAGACTACCTTTACAGTCGAAGCAGCCGCCCGAGAAGTTGAAAACTGGTATCGGGTGTAGCCTCGGACAAAGGTCTGTTCGGTTGGCATTTCGGAATTTGCAAAGCTTGGTTGCGAAGGTCCGCTTTGGGCTGCGACCAGCCAACCATGCTTGCCGCAAAGAATGGCCGCATCGAGCCCACTTTGACCGATGCTGCTCGATGCCCCAATGACAGCAATGCGCAGAAAGCTGACTTTGCACAGCCACAGACTGCACTTCAAGTAGCACTTCATTGCTTGGTGGGCGCCAGATCGGTAATCGTATTGAGCAATTTCATTTAAGTATTGCTGCATGACATTCTGTTTTATCCATAGTCTGAGCACGCAACACACTGGCTTCCATTTGCTTAAGACAGGCGACTTTTAATTCGAATTTGCTTCACGCGCAGCTTTGGCTCGAAAGTTTGCCAATTTTGACGCGTCAAATTTTGCAGCCCCGGAACCTAATTTTCCAGTGGCGCTTGGACCGTTGACCTCATCCGCGTCAGTGAACTTCCAACCATAGGCTGGGAGATCATCTCCTGCCTCTACATACTGAGCTTCAAATGAATACGTTGCTCTCATTGGAACGAACCCATCCACGAAATTCATCGTCCTCTCTGACGGCGAAATAGAAACTATCCCTGTAAGACGAACTGGCTCGTGAAAGCGTTCTGGATACCAATCTTCCGGCAATCGAACACGAATAAGCTGGTTTGGGTTCGGTGGAGGTGTATGGCTGCACATACCTCTCTCCGGAACCAAGTAAGCGACGTTTGTACCATCAGGGTCCGGTGGTGCGGGTATCGCATAACCCGCCAGCTTTACGACTTTTCCGTCAATTTCTGGATTACCAGCCGTGGCGGCTTTCTTTCGTCGCTCTGCAACGACCCATCGTTGTTCAATCAACCAATCAATGTCGATTCCAGCCTTTTGCAGCGGCGTCTCATTTTCCAGAATTTTCGCTTCAAGACTTTTGCGGACATCTTCGGAATGGGCTCCACTATCCAGTCTGAGCTTTAGTCGGACGACTTCAACAAGATTACTAAGCTGGTCAGGTGTCAGTTCTTTGAAAGGATCTACGTATTCCTGAGATTCTTCATCAATCAATTGGTTCCAGTCTAACTCAGCGATTTCTGCGGACAACGACGTTGAAATCAAAGAGGCAACACAGACTATTCTCCAAATCTTCATGACTTGTCCCTTTCAACCGTATGGACACTTGGATGTTGGTCAATTCGTCATCAACTGCCAGCTTAAGGCATTAATGGATACCTGGGCTTCAAGCGAAACGCAGTTCAAAGCTCGTTTTTATAGATGACGCCGTCCTTCATAATCAGGTCGAAGTTTTCTTGCGGGTCCCCTACAAGCTCCAAGTTTTCAAGCGGGTTGCCGTCCACGAGGATCAGATCAGCGTATGCGCCATCCTTGATAACTCCGAGTGGACCTTCTTGGTAGGGATGACGGGGGCCACTCATTTCCATTAGGCGGGCATTTTCAGAGGTCGCTATCTTGAGCGCTTGATAAGGAGTCATCCAAGTTCCCAACCTCACAAGATATTCGCTCTGTTGATACGCCTTTGATGGATCCATGAGTTGATCGGTGCCAAAGGCGAGATTAACGCCAATTTCGACGGCCATTGGGTACAGCGCGTCTACAGCATCAGTCACCTGTTTCCACTTTTTTGCGCTAACTGGGCTGTCCCAAACCATATCGGCCTCAAACATCGCTTGAGGACTGAGCCAAGCGCCTTTTTCCTTCATCAATTCCAGTGTTTCTCTTGATGCGAAGAAGCCGTGCTCAATGCTCATCACGCCGTTTTCTATTGAGGTACGGATACCTCTGTCTGTCATCACATGCGCCAAAACATAGGTGTTAAAGTTCGTTGCCTCTTCGACTACCGCACGAATTTCGTCGACCGAATACTCGCTCACATCCAGCGGATCGTATTGGGAAGAGACACCACCACCCGTCGTGATTTTGACCTGAGTAGCACCAAACTTGAGGATTTCTCTGGTTCTCTTTCTGACTTCAGGTACACCGTCAGAAATCATCGCCATCATGTTTTTTTCCCAATAGCTCAGTTCCGAGTTGGAGTTTCTTGGGTTTTCAAGCAGCGTGTGAAAGTCGGCATGGCCTGACGTTTGGCTCATGAAGGGTCCGGAAGGCAAAATGCGATGACCGGGGTATTCACCAGCGTCAATCAGTTTCTTGATCGTAAAAGGATTTCCGCCGGGGTCTCTAACGGTGGTGAACCCACGCATTAAGGTCTCTTCTGCCCCCTTCATACTGCGAATGGCCACTTCCGACATGTCGCCTTGATTCAACATTAGAACGGATGCAGGAGTGTAGGCATATGTCGTATGCCAATGGACGTCGATCAAACCTGGGATCATCGTGCGACCGCCACCGTCAATCACAACCGCGTTTTCGGCTTCGATTGGGTCGGAGGAAACAGCCGTTATCAAATTATCTTCGATTAAAACGTTAGCATTCTCGATGCGCGTTTCGTTTACCCCGTCAAATATGTGAACATTGGTTATGAGAGTCTTTGCAGGATCCTCTTGTGCGCTCACCAGCGGCGCCAGCATACCCGAGATTATCACGCTGAAAGTTGAAAATAAAATTTTGCGCATATCTCTCACCTTAGGAATATCACAGACTTCGATTTCTTGAATGTACCGATTGGAGCCAATGCACCGAGGAAAATCGATATGAACTTTTTTAAGGAGTTGGGTGAAGGGAAACCTGAGCTTTTCACTGCAACCGTACGAGAAGCTATGTCGGGTGCGGTTTTTAATGGTGACGTGATACAATTGGGAAGGGGATCTGACGAAGGTCAAATTCACGGCGCTCGGTTAGGACACTCTCGTTTGTCTAGGGTTCGCTTTCTGCCCAAAGCACTGGTACGAACTTTACAAAACGAAGACTTTGCTAACTTTACTGTTCCAATCTGCTCATCAGAGTCTTGGACGGTCGGCGGCGCTCAGTTGGAAGATAAATCCGTTTTTTTTAATTTTACCACTTCAGAAACCGAGGTAATTGCTAGCAATCGACTTTCTATTTGTGGTCGCGTGCCCCTGCAACGATTTCTCGAAGAAGTTCAACTTTTTTCCGGCAGAGACGCATCAGATTTATACGGACCAACGGTCATTGTGAATATGCCTTCTGATTGCCACGCAACATTGGTACGAACACTAAACTGCATATTGAACCTAACCGATGGTCAATCTACGCAAAGTGAATTGGAGGGGCGTCTTACAAGGACGATGGCCATTATTTTTGCCATGTCTGTGAATAGTGGGAGTGCAAACAAAGCGACTTGGTCTCAAAAAGAAGGTTTGGTCTCAAAAGCAAGAGAGTACTACGCATCCGGCTTGTCAAATAAGCCATCAGTGGCGGATCTGTGTCGAGCAACCGAGGTAAGCGCCCCAACATTAATCTCAGCGTTTCGCGATGTAACGGGTGAAACACCAGCAAGGTTTTTTGCCCTTCAAAGATTGGCCAGTGTCCATGATAAACTTGTACAGGCGTCCAAGCCAAAACCCATGGTGAAGCAAGTGGCGCTTGCTCACGGATTCACCGATCTGGGACGATTTGGCAGCCTGTACAAAAGTGTTTATGGAGTTCTACCTTCAGAGCAAACTAAGTGTTTTGCACCCATTTGACCAGTTGCCTTTTTCGTTCTGTCGAAGGACGTTGAATACCAATAGCGGGTACGACACAGCAGAGTTGCCTTGACGGATTGGAATGTCACCCCGACCATCTACTAAACAGAACTAGGGATGGGAAAGCGGAATGTTTTCACTTTATTTGAATTTCTTCAGGCTCTTAAAAGCGATTGTCCGCTCGTGGAGTAGCCCTAGGTTCCGAGGCGCGCTCATCCTTGCAATACTCTTGTTGCTCTCTGGAACTTTGTTTTATGTCAGCGTCGAGGGGTGGTCTTGGGTGGACGCGCTGTATTTCAGTGCAACCACTATTTCTACCGTCGGCCTCAGCGATCTAACGCCCGTAACCGACACAGGAAAACTCTTTACCGTGTTGTATATTTTTGTAGGCGTCGGAGTTTTCATCACACTGTTTGTACAATTCACACATGCCCTTCTTAGGGACTACGATGAGAAAAAGTCGTCAGAGGGTTAGAGATTGACGAAACATGCTTCCGACCTTCTCGAGGTTTTCCCATCTTCGGCACAATTTTTTTGGGAAGTATGACGATGATGCCCACTCTGTGGTTAACGTTAGACTTCTAGCAGCTTTAATTCCGAGTAACGAATTACTGCTTCTAGACAGGCTTAAGGAGCTGGTGCTGGCCTGTCTTCGGGCAGGTCAGTCTCAGTTGTTTCTTCGGTTTGGTAACGCCAGCTTCTGTCCGCTAAGCCAGAATTGCAAATTCTTGCATTCCAAGTCCGTTTTGGGCTGACTGCGGTCCTTTGGAGTTAGAATGTGGATGGCCGCAAAGTCCGCACAACAGACATCAAGGGGAATTCTTTCAACGTCCGAATTGAGCCCTAAGATATTGTTGTCAAAAAAAGCCGGGCTTCAAACTAGTTATAACAGATAATCAAATATAATTAACATAATGTGAATTATCAGGAGAACACCGTTGTAGTGGCGCTCACTTGTTCCAATCTACTCTCCTATTGGAAACTAAATCGCTGCGGGTTTGCATTCCCCTAAGGCAGCTCTGTGGGACCAAACTCCAGTTCGCCGTCGCGCGAAGCTCTAATGACCGCTGTGCGCAGACAGCGGACTTTGCAAAGTCTTGGGTACAGATCGTAATAGAAGTCTCTTTTCTCAGAACTCTGGGCCTAAGCATCGCTGGTTGGGGATTAGAAGAGCGAACAACGGATTCAGTTTCAAGGTTCAAATCCATCTCAGCGGATCGCCTAGAGACTATTGATCTTCCCCGAGTTCAGAGCGGAGCGACCAGATAGAATGATGCGGCGCGAGTGACGCCAATTTATTTCCTACCAACCCGGCGCGGGCAGGGATTGGCTCAAGGCAGTTCCAGGAAGGGTCAAGATAGGCGCAGAATACAAATGGCTGAACAGAGTTCTGGACTGTGACATAGATGATCTTCGCCGAGGTTGGGTGTGGGTGGACTAGTAGTTGAAACGCAAACCCAAGCCGGCACCTTTATCGTAGGGGCGGTCGGAACCTATACCGATTAGGAAATCAGCATAAATTGCGATGCCAGGACTGAGGTTCTTGCCAATCTGGAACTCAGCGGTCGCTGGCCAAGCATCGTTCTCCCAGTCATATGGTGCTTTGATGTCAGCCTTGGCCCAGTACCCATCGCCAAACGGTTGTAGCGCAATCAACCGCATCGCGGTTTGGTTTATGTCCGTCGGGCCATTGTATGAAGCAAAATGCTGGAGCAGTGGGATCAGCGTCAGCCCTGATTTTGTGTTTGCAAAGGCGAACCCGCCAAAAGGCGCAATTTGATCGGACCCGGTTCCGATCCCTTTTTCCGGGTCGCCAAAGTCCAGAATCCACTCCAGACCAATGGCCGACTTGATGGCCCACGTTTCGTTGAGCGGTCTCTGAGAAGGGAAATAGATCGCTTTGAGGCTCAATTTCTCGAAGTCAGTGAACCGAGTTCCAGTCACATCCGTTGAGTTGTAGTGCAACTCATATTTCAGTTTCAGATCAGGCCGCAGCATGTATGCGCCATCTATAAAGGCGTCCTGCTTGTCAGCACCGTTGCCCAAATCAAAATACTGATACCGGATGTCCGTGTTATTAACTGCGGCCAAAGGGTTTGAAGCGTTTTCATCGGCGATTGCTGGGGCCGCAACAATGCCAGTCGCCAATGCAAGGACAAGCGCTTGGATTTTCATATTGTTTCCAGAATTTTTGTTGTGGATGCCAAGCCCCACATCAAGCATATCATTATCTGATGCGGGGCTTGCATTACTCTTATCAGCTTCACCCTTTAGTCGGGCTGAATGTCCCGCTTGGCGACAAAGGCATCCACCGCTGCGACGGTTTCAGGACGAAGGTTCACGATACCTTCATAGGGACGTCCAGTCGCGGCCGGTTGATCGGGGTACATTTCCTTAAATTTCAGGTGGCGGGCAATAATGCGGTTAAACTCATGTCCAGCCCATGCTCCGATCTCGGTCGATACGCTCTGTTCTTCGCGGGGGTCGCGGAACAGGTTGTAGAACTTGGCCACGATAGCATTTTCACCTTTGGCCGGAACTTTGAGTTTGATGTGTTCCTTTACCACCTCTTTCAGCGAATTGATCGAGTAGATCAGTACATGATCCCTGCGCCCATGCGTATCGCCAATAAACATCAGGGACGTCTGATCGACACCGTCAATGATCCGGTCGCGGGGGATGGCATCCATCGCTCCGCCGATACGCGCAATTGACGTGAACAAATCAGAGATATGAATAATGTCAGATACAATCGAGTCTCCCTCGATCAAGCCGGGCAGGCGGGCGAACGCATCCACCCGAACGCCTCCTTCAGACGTATCGGCCTTGCCGCCCCGGAAGACCAGCGGCGAAAACCCACTGCCGGGGGCATATTTGGTGAAGTGACCGTTGTCGCCCATCAAAACGATCAGGGTATTGTCCCTAAGCCCCAGCGCATCGACTTCGTTCAGAATGACCCCGATCCATTCATCCAGCTCTTCCATGCTTTCAACGAATGTACCGCCGTTGGGTGTCGTGAACGCCTCTCTCGTCGTGCGCGTTGTCGACAGAGGGACAAGCGGCCAGTATTGCAGGAAGAACGGTTCATCCCGTTCTGCTAGCAGGCGCAACTGTTCCATCGCCTGTGCCTGATAGCGGATGTTCATTTCATTATATTTGTCCTGGGTCCATTTCTCACCCGGTTCCATATGGACTTCGCGGACCTCCCCGCCAATAACAGCTTCGAGGCCGGTAATCATGTGTCCCGGATCAGGGCGAAACCAATCATCCAGCGTGTATTTGGAGTTGTAGTTGTCTTCCCCTATGGCCATGGTGATTTCTTCCTTGGCTGCATCTTCGTTGAAGATGGCCAACTGGCCCTGCTGATGGATGGGGAACGCGGCGTAGTCAAAGCCCTGATAAGTAGGCCAGGATTCCTGAATGTCGCCCATGTGCCATTTGCCAACATGCGAGGTGTTGTAGCCTACGGATTTCAGAACTTCGGCAATTGTGACTTCTTCATCGGCAAGGCCAAAACCTGAAATATCGACGGCGGTATCGCCCATCCCATTGCGATACGGCTGGCGACCCGTCATGAAGGCGACCCGCGACGGTGTGCAGGACGGCTCGGTATACATGCGCGCAAACCGCATGCTTTCCTCTGCGAGCGCGTTGATATTGGGCGTCGAATACCCGCGTATCGCGTTCATCTCGGGCATACCCATGTCGCCAAAACCCATATCGTCAATAAGGATGTAGAAGATGTTTGGAGGGTTCCCTCCGTTTTTCTCACGAAAATCGGCCAGCAGTTGGTCAACCTGTGCGTCGTTCTCGACCCAAACGGCTTCGTTTTGCTGCTTCAGGACATAGTATTCCGCATCATGCACGATATTGCTGTCCTGAGCTGCCGCCGTGATAGCGGAGCCGGTAAAGACCAGCGCTGAGAGGAACAGTTTTGATTTCATGAGATACCCCTGTTTCATGATTTACTTGTTTTCAGACCTTCAAGGATCAGATGATGGCAAAAGGTTGAAAGGGAGAGTTCGCTGTCTTCAGCCTGTGAGCGCAACAACTCTTTTTCGCTTTTGGTTAGCAGCGTTACGACGCGTTCGGTGCGCGCAGTATCGTCAGGCAACAATGGGCGTCCGAACCTCTTCCCTCTCGATTTGTCTGCTTTGTCTTGCAATTGTCCAAGCCTACATATTCGAATAACATTTCATGAAAACTACCTGCAGGGCGGAATGGACGACATCAAAAAACGATCAGCCCCCAAAAAAACTTGCGCCCCAAACACACTTTTTTTGCAGGACCCTTCGCAATTCCGCGAGCTGTCCCAATGGGATGTTGAGCTACGCCAAATTGAGGAGGGAACTATGAACTCTTCGGTATCCGTTTGGGCAGGTCTTGACCTTCAAATGATTGATTTGTCGTTTGATAAGGCTGTGTACCAAACTGGTGTTTCTCGCCCTGACATTCTAGCGTTTGGCTTACCAGACAAAGGGAGTGTACGGACTTGGCTTAACGGCTCACCCTCAGACACCGCTCTGATGAATTTTGGTAGCGGAGACCCTTTTGAAGGCGTGAGCAATTCAACGCTCACAGGCCTGACCTTTGGCATCAACATCCGAAGGGCTCAACGGATCGCCGACGATTGCGGTCTTGATATCAGCACCGTGCGAAATGACGCTTTAAGATCTTTCGTTAGCGACGCTGGAAAGCTTCATTCCTTAGTCAAAAACAAAGCGCGCTTTCTAATTGGATCAGCGGCCGGACCAAGCTCTGATAGTGAAGAGAGTGATATGATCTTTGAGCTTCTGGAAATGCTGGTGGTAGGCGAAGAATGGAGTGATCGGCGAAACAGTAAAAATAGAACCCGTTTAGCACAACAAGCCGTTGAGTTCATGCGGGCCCATTTGATGGATAACGTTTCAATCGGTGAAGTATGTGCAGATATTCAGGTATCTGCATGCACTCTTCGTCGCGCGTTTCAGGAAACATATGGGGTGAGCCCCAAGCAGTTTTATCTAAGAGCCCGTCTCGGTGCTGTGCGCCATGAACTGGTGTCCTGCTCGCCAGAGGAGAGTATATCGGACATCGCAAACGCTTACGGATTTTGGCACATGGGTCAGTTCGCGCGAGACTACAGAGCACTCTTTGGACAACTGCCGACACAAACGTTGTCAGGCAAAGTGAACTGAAACAGAGCTTGGCAACAGTCTTTGGCGCAAAGTTTGTGTTAAGCAATTGTAGTTGCGGAGCCACTGTCAGAGTTCAGTGGCTAGCGACGCTGAGACCTTGGCGGTACGCGGCCTAACTTGTCCGCAACACGAGAATTGCAAAGTCGGATTTTGTAGGTCCGCTTCGGGCTGACTGCGGTCCTTTGAATTAAGAATGCGGAGGGCTGCAAAGTCCGCAAGGCGGACGTTAGCTTTTTTCAACGCTCGGTCTGCTATCTGTCACTTAGCGGACATGCCCAGCAACAGTGCCATCGTCGCCATCAACCAGAACCGGGTTTGTGAACCCGAACTTTCGGATCAACGCTGCGATCTGGTCGATCTGATTCTTAGAATGCGTCCGGGTGCTGCTTTTTTCATTGAGCCAGAGACTTGAACACAAGCTTAGCTTCAAGCGTTTGCCTTTAAATTCAAATGGGCTCTAAGATAATTTCTCGCGGGCTGATCCGATGCCAAGGATCAGGTCGGCGCATCGCTCGCCCAGCATCATGGCAGGTGCGTTTGTGTTGCCTGCGTTTATATCGGGCACGGCGGACATGTCGCACACCCGCAAGCTCTCGATCCCGCGTACGCGCATCCTGGCGTCCAGAACGGCCGTTTCGTCGCCGTCCCGGCCCATTTTGGCTGTGCCGGCAGGGTGATAGTTGGTTTTTACGAACCTCTTGCAATGTGCTCGTAGCGTCTCGTCGTCGTCCGCTATCGGAATGACGATTTCGCGGATTCTTTGTGCAAGCGGGCCCGACGTGAATGCCTGGCGAAAGAACCGCTGCCCCCGGATCATCTCCTGCATGTCGTCTTCATGCTTCAGAAGGTTGGGCGAAACCACCGGCATCGCGTGAGGATCGCCCGAGCGAAGCCGAACCTCTCCGCGTGATTTTGGTTTGACTACGACGGTCGTAATGGTCAGGCCAAAGTCATCTTGAACTTCGTCCAGCGCGTCGCGATCCAGATAGACGATGGGGACGCAAAAAGCCTGAATTGTCGGCTCTCCGTCAGGGTTCGACGGATTGACAAAGGCGCCGGCTTCGACCCCGGCCGAAGTCACCGGGCCGTTCCCGAACAGTTTGAACTGGATGCCGTTTCGCAGCATCCGCCAGCCTTCACCTTGTTTGAAATATCCGTATGGACCGTTGGCAAAGGCGGTGATTGGAACTTCGGGGTGGTCGATCAAGTTCTGGCCGACCCCAGGCATTGAGCAGACCACGGGAATATTGTGTTCGGCAAGATGTGCATCCGGTCCGATACCCGACAGCATTAGGATTTTCGGCGTGACCAGAGCGCCCGCCGCAAGGACAACCTCACCATCACACCGAACGATGTGGGATCCGCGTTTGTCGCGATACTGCACCCCGACTGCCCTGTCGTTTTCGATGATGACTTTTCTGACCTTTGCGCCAAGCCGGATGGTCAAGTTTGGGTTTGTCTCAAGTGGGGCGAGGAAAGCATAGGCTGACGAGCTACGTTTTCCGGCACGATTGGTGAATTGATAGAACCCGACACCGCGCTGCGTTGCGCCGTTGAAGTCCGTGTTGAATGGTTCGCCAAGGGCCTGCACCGACTGAACGAACCAACGTGACATGTCGTCGATATGCCCCGGGTCCGAGACTTGCACCGGACCGTCGCTGCCATGCAGGTCATTGTGAAGCCTGTTGTTGTCTTCCATCCTGCGGAAATAGGGCAGCACATCGTCCCATCCCCAGCCGACTCCGTCGTTGGTCTGTCGTAGCAGGTCGTTCCACGCGTCATAGTCAGAAGGGCGGCCGCGCATATAGACCTGCGCATTCACTGACGACCCGCCGCCCAGTACGTTGGCCTGCGGAATGTCATGCACGCGGCCGTCCAGGTGGTCTTGCGGTTCGGTCCGGTGGTAGGTCATGAACTTGGACCCGTTGATCATCTTGAAAATACCCGGTGGCATGTCCAGCAACGGATGGCGATGCGAATGCCCGGCCTCCAGCACCAGAACCCTGCACTTGCCTTGGTTGACCAGTCGCGCTGCAGCAGCGGCACCGGCAGAGCCGCCGCCGATGACGATGTGATCGAAGGTTTCCGTCATGATTTCACCTTCAGATCCGGCTTTTGGGTTCGCTGATCGAGTCTCGCTCGACCAGTTCGCATTCAAGCTTGACGAGTGGGTGCCTCTGACCATCCGTCGGTCCGTGGAATAGCTGTTCCACGACCCAGCGTCCCATTGCGCGGGTGGGAAGGATCATTGAGGTCAGGGGCGGCGACAGGTGTCGCGCGGTTTCATCGTCGTCAAATCCGATGACCGAGATGTCCTCGGGAATGGACAGGCCAAGTTCCTTGAGCGCCTCATAGCAGCCGATTGCCATGCGGTCATTCTGACAAAAAATTGCGGTTGGCGGAGAGGGCAGATCCATCAATTCACGCGTGGCAGCATATCCGGCGCTAGGCAGCCAATTGCCTTCTATGACCAAGTCCTCGTCAAATGGAATGTCGGCGGAAGCCAAAGCGTTTCTATACCCTGTCGTTCGTCCTGCGGCGCATTCCATGAACGGCTCGCCGGTGATGGTGGCGATTCGTTTGTGCCCGGCCTTGATCAGGGCGTTGGTCGCCGTATGTCCAGCAGCGACTTCGCCGGGAATCACCGCAGGCAAGGAGAGGTCGTCGCAAAAGCAGTTCAGCAGTAGAACCGGGGTTGCCGTCTGCCTTAGGAGTTCCGGAACGACCACCCGCCGGGTGAAAACGGTCGCGTAAATAATGCCTGCAACCTGTTGGTCGAGGAAAAACTTAAGCGTTCTTGGTTCGACTTCGGGGTCGTTTTGGGTTTCTGCCAGCAATACAAGATTTCCGGTGTCCCGAACGGCCTGTTTCACGCCGTTGAACGCGTTTACCATTTCGGGGCTCGACGCTAGATCGTCCACAACAAAAGCGATGGTGCCGTCTAGTGCCGAGGGTCGACGCGCGCTGTCCTGGGGTTTCCTAAGTTGAGAGGGCATGGCGTATCCAAGCGTGTTGGCGGCATCTAGGACTCGTTGTTTTGTGTCCTCGGAGATTTTGACGGAATCATTGTTGTTTAGAACCAGCGACACCGTCGTTTGCGAGCATCCGGCGACGCGGGCAATGTCGTGCATCGTTACGCGCTGCCGGCCCGCGACTCGTCCCACTCCCCTGTGCTGCCCGGCATTTTTCGCTTGATCGTTCATCTTTCAACCTTTTTGTGCGCGTTCTTTTTATCGATTAAGCGGGCAGCGCGCAACTAATATTAGCAACAACAAGTTAATATTAGTGTTGACGAACTAATACTATTAGTGCTTTGATCAGCGGTGCGGTCGCCATTGTGGTCTGGCCGGGAACGTGCGGGAGGCGAAATTGCGGTCTGTAGTGGGGGAGTTGGGTCAAATCGTACGTCACTCGATGTTCATCGATGGCCGCTTTACCGACTTCGATGCGGCCGAGGTTTGCGTCGAAAACCCTGCTAATGAAGAGATCGTAGCGCGAGTTCTAGATGGCGCCGCCGCTCATGCGGATGCGGCCGTCGAGGCGGCCCATCGGGCTTTTGGCCCTTGGTCCTCGCGCCCGGCAATCGAGCGAGCGCGGCTGGTCCTGAAGCTCGCCGAGGCCATCAGGGTGGACGCCGGTCGTTTGGCTGCCCTGATCACAGCCGAGCAAGGCAAGCCGATCTCGCAAGCCCGCGGTGAAGTGGATGCCGCCGTTACCTTTCTTTGCCATGCGGCTGAAGAGGCCCGGCGGATTTCAGGTGACATAGTGGCATCGGACAACAAGTCTGAGGAAATCCAGATCCGGCGTCATCCTTATGGCGTTGTTGTAGCGTTGACGGCCTGGAACTATCCATTGGCATTGGCCGCCAGGAAAATCGGGCCTGCGCTGGTCGCAGGCAACACCATTGTTCTGTTGGGGCACGAAATCACGCCGCTTTCCGGTCTTGCTATCGCCGAGCTCGCTGACAGAGTTGGGTTTCCGCCCGGTGTGCTGAATGTTCTGACAGGCAAGGGGCCGGTGGTAGGGAAGCGGTTGGTCGAACACCCCGATACGTCACTAATAACGATGACCGGCAGCACACGCGCCGGGAAAGAGATTTTTCGCGCCGCGGCCGACCGGATCAAGGTTGTCCGGCTCGAGCTTGGCGGTAAGGCGCCATTCATCGTGATGGAGGATGCGGATATTGACGCCGCCGTTTCGGCTGCCATTGCAGCCCGGTTTGCCAATTGCGGCCAGATTTGCACCTGTAACGAGCGTATGTATCTGCATCGCGGGATTGCGGATCAGTTTCTTGAAAAATTCGTGTCTGCCGCCCGTGCTTTGTCGATCGGGAATCCGATGGAAGACTGCGATCTGGGTCCCAAAGTCAGCAAAGCCGAAGTGACCAAGGTCGCCGAGGTTATCCAGCGCAGCATCGCCGAAGGTGCAGCGGTTCATCTTGCAGGCGGGACCCTGACCGACGGCGCTCACCACAAGGGGCACTGGATGTCACCGACGGTTCTTGAGGTCTCAGACAACGGCAATGCCGCGATGCAAGAGGAGGTTTTTGGCCCTGTGGCGACAGCAATGCGAGTCGAGGATTTTGATCAAGCGATAGACTTTGCGAATGACACATCATTCGGACTGTCTGCATATCTCTTTACGGCGTCACACCGGCGATTGATGGAGGCCCCGAACCGTTTGAAGTTCGGCGAACTGTACCTGAACCGTTCCAACGGCGAGGCGGTGCAGGGATTTCACACCGGTTGGGGATTGTCCGGGGTTGGGGGCGAAGACGGCGCTTATGGTTTCGACGGCTATCTGAGGAAACAGACGACTTACATGAATTGGGCATGACCTAAAACTCGCGGTCAAAACGGAGGCGACCGCACCAATGGAGGAGGAATAATCATGAAACGCAGAACTCTTTTGATCTCGACGGTTGTCGCGGGTGCACTCCTGGGCACTGCGGTGATCGCACAGGATCTACCACCGCTTGAACAGAAGGATCGCTACAAGGTCGGCTTTGCGCAGATGGAGTCAAACAACCCGTGGCGCATTGCCGAGACTAAATCCTTCCATGACACGGCCGAGGCTTGCGGCTGGGACCTTATCGCGACGGATGCAGCCGGATCTGCGGCCAAGCAGGTTGCGGATGTGGACAGCATGATCGCCCAAGGCATCGACGTTCTGTTCCTCCCCCCGAGGGAAGAAAAGCCACTGATTCCGGCTGTTATGAAAGCACGTGCCGCCGGAATTCCGACTTTTCTGGTGGACCGCTCGGTTGATCCGGCCGTCGCCAAGCCAGGCGAGCATTTCGTAGCGTTCCTTGGGTCGGATTTTATTGATCAGGGCAATCGGGCCGCACAATGGCTGATGGAGAATTTTGACGGCGACAAGGGTGTCATCGTCCAATTGGAAGGCACGACTGGTTCATCACCTGCAAATGACCGCAAAAAGGGTTTCGACGACGCGATTGCAGCGGATGACCGCTTTGAGATCGTGGCTTCTCAGACTGGTGACTTTGCGCGCGACTTGGGTCGTCAGGTGATGGAGACCCTGTTGCAGGCGCATCCCGACGTGAACGTTGTCTACGCCCACAATGACGAAATGGCGATCGGCGCGATCCAGGCTCTGGAACTGGCCGGCCGCAAGCCTGGTGAGGACGTGACTATAGTTTCGATCGACGGGACACGCGATGCGCTTCAGGCTATCATCGATGGCAAGATGGGCGTCACAGTAGAAAGCTCGCCCTTCTTCGGTCCTCTGGCTTGTGAAGTCATGAAGAAATACGCAGCAGGCGAGACGATCCCGGAATGGGTGAAAGTCGAAGATCGGATCTTTACCAAGGATAATGCGGCCGATCACATCGACGAAGCCTATTGATTCTCCCTGGTGGGTGGTGCTGGCCTGCGGTCGGCGCCGCCTGCAAGCAATCGGAGGAAGACATCTCATGAATGCGCTCGTCTCGATGTCGGGAATTGAAAAGTCCTTTGCCGGTGTACCGGCACTGAGCCAGGCCAGTCTGGAGATCGCACCTGGCGAGGTTCATGCGCTGATTGGCCAGAACGGTGCCGGCAAATCGACGATGATCAAAGTTCTGACCGGAGTTTACGATCGGGATGCCGGGGACGTCCATTTGGCGCGTGGGCCTAGCCGCATTTCCACCCCGCGGGAAGCGCAGGAATCTGGAATTGCCACGATCTATCAAGAGCTCAACCTGGTGCCGCTGCGGTCAGTGACCGAGAACATCATCATGGGTTACGAGCCCAAGCGCCTCGGCTTTCTGGTTGACTGGCGCGAGGGCAACAGGCGCGCACGCGAGGTTCTTGGGCGTTTTGGCATAGATATCGACGTGACCGAGCCACTGGGAAACTTCTCGACAGCGATCCAGCAGCTGGTTGCGATCGCGCGGGCCGTTTCGCTGGACGCAAAGCTGGTCATCATGGACGAACCCACATCGTCGCTGGATGCCAGTGAGGTAGAGGTTTTGTTCGGTGTGGTGCGCGAGTTGAAAAAACAGGGCGTGTCCGTTCTCTATGTCTCGCATTTCCTCGATGAGCTGTTCCAGATCTGCGATCGGGTCACAACGATGCGAGACGGCCGCACCGTCAGCACGCGCAACGTCCAGGACACGACCAAACTGGAAATGATCGCGGACATGCTTGGCCGCAACAAGGACGAGATCGCGGCAGACGGGCTCACCGACTTTGCAGGTGCCAAGGCCAAGAAAGGCGATATCGTTTTGCGGGCTGTCTCTGTCTCGACAGGCCCGCGACTGACGCATTTCGACCTCACGCTCCACCGCGGGGAGATCGTTGGGCTGGGCGGGCTTCTGGGCTCTGGCCGGACAGAGGCTGCGCGCGCGTTGTTCGGTGTGGACGGGGCCCGCAGCGGCGCAATCGAGCTGCACGGTGCGGTCGGGCAACCGTCCGGACCAAGCGACGCGATCGCAAACGGGGTCGGCTTTCTGACCGAAGATCGCAAGGCCGAAGGGATCATTCCTGACATGTCCGTGCGCGAGAACATGACGCTGGCGCTGCTACCGAAACTGGCCAGCCGTGGTCAGATCGACTTTGCCCGCGAGCGCGAGATCGTGCAGGCCTTCATCGACGATCTGGGTATCAAGGCGGCGCATATGGACCAACCCATTCGCGAGTTGTCCGGCGGCAACCAGCAGAAGGTTCTGCTTGCCCGTTGGCTGGCGACACAGCCCGACATCCTGATACTCGACGAGCCGACCCGAGGCGTGGATGTCGGCGCCAAGCGAGAGATCCAATCGTTCATTCGGTCTTATGTCGAAAAGGGGTTCGGCGTTGTCCTCATCAGTTCGGAATTCGAAGAATTGGTGGAAGGCGCCGACCGCATCGTGGTCATGCACGAGGGGCGCTCGGTCAAGGAACTGACCAACCCCGGGATTACCGAGAATACACTGGTGCGCGCGCTTGCGCATCATGAAGAAGGAACTGGTTCATGGACCGCGCAATGAAGTTGCCGCAACGGGTCGCATCGATGCCCTTCCGCTTTCATGGCGGCATCGCCGCGTTGATCGCCCTGCTGGTGTTCAACGCGTTTTTCACCCCCAATTTTCTGCAGCTGCAGACCCTGTTCGTGAATATCAGTCAGGTTGCCACGATCGCCATCGTGGCCATGGGCATGACGCTGGTCATCGCCACGGGTGGGATCGATCTGTCGGTTGGCGCGGTCATGGCTTTGGCCGGGGCGCTGGCTCCGCTGATCTTTCTGTCGGATCTGGGCGCCGCCAATCCGATGCTCGGCGTCACTTTGGCCATTGTCCTGCCGCTGCTCGTCGCGGGTTTATGCGGGGTATTCAACGGCGTGATGGTTGCTGTGTTGAACGTGCAGCCCATCGTTGCGACGCTCATTCTCTTCATCTCTGGTCGCGGTATTGCCCAAGTCTTGACGAACGGGAACCTGCAGACATTTTCCAACCCTTCATTCAGTTATCTTGGAACCGGCAAGGTGCTTGGCTTGCCGTTCCAGGGGTGGCTGGCGCTGGCGATTGCCTGTGTGCTGTTTTGGGTGATCACCAGAACCACTTGGGGCCGCTACCTGCTGGCGATCGGCGGCAATGAACGTGCGGCCTATCTGGCGGGTGGTCCCGTACGAAGGGTCAAGATCGGGGCCTATGTCGTCTGCGCGGTGCTTGCAGGGCTGGCCGGTCTGATTGTGGTTGCGATCAACTCGGCCTCGGACGCCGCGCGCAACGGCAATCTGATGGAGCTTGATGCCATCGCAGCCGCGGTTGTTGGCGGAGCTCTTTTGCAAGGCGGGCGGGCGCCGATCTTTGGTGCCATACTGGGTGCTGTCATCATCCAATTGGTCAAATATACACTATTGGCTAACGGGGTAGAAGACGAAGTCGCACTAATCGCCAAAGCCGCCATCATTATCCTGGCCGTTTGGGTCCAACAGTTCCGGAGGGCTTGATTGATGTTGGATGAAACGGCTTTTGACCTGCGAAAGTACCTTCGGCGCAATTCGGCTTCGGTGACGGTGTGGCTCGCACTGCTGGCTTTGATCCTGTTCGGGTTGATGCGCTATGAAAACTTTGGCAGCGCCTACAATTTCTCGTCTTTCCTGAATTACAACGCGATGTTCATCGCGATTGCACTGGGCATGTGTTTCGTGATCATGACCGGCGGGATTGATCTGTCGGTAGGATCCGTTGCGGCCTTTACGTCGGTTGTTGCGGCCTATCTCAGCCCATACGGGATTCAGGTTGCGTTGCCGGGGGCCGTTCTTGCCGGGGTTGGTTTCGGGGCGATCAACGCCTTTTGCATAATCATCCTTCGAATCCCGCCCTTCATCGCCACACTGGCGACCATGTTGGCCGCCAAAGGCGGGGCATTGGTGATTTCGGACGCCCAGACAATTTCGGTCGATTGGGGGTCGAACTTCACCAAACTTGGCATGGGGCAGGCGTTCGGCCTGTTTCCATGGGCTATCGTTATCGTCGCCGGACTGACGCTGACACTTTGGCTAGTGTTGGAAAGAACAACTATCGGGCGGACTGTCTTGGCGATCGGTGGCAGCGAGGATGCCTCGAACCTAATGGGGCTGAAGGTCAATCGCGCCAAGGCTTTCGTCTACCTGCTGTCAGGTGGCTGTGCGGGGCTGGCCGGCGTCTTTCTGGCCTCGGGCTTCGGAGCCGGACAACCCCTTGAGGGCATCGGCTGGGAATTGTCGGCCATCGCGTCCGTCG